>JAFYYS010000018.1 GCA_017546025.1 Lachnospiraceae bacterium
ATGAGGAATTCTTTCTCCAGTGGATTCTTATGCTTTGACATAATAAAAGTAGACTCCTTCCTGGCAGATCAGTTGCTCTTATCATACATCTCGTAGCAACATTTTTCTACCGTTCCGTGTCCACTTTTATGATAGCATCAAGCCAATCTTTTCGCTCTCCTCCATCTCCCATTTATGTATATCGCTTTCGTACTATCTCATAACCAGCCCTTATACAATAATGAATTAGTCAATTTACTTTCCATATTCCCTTGGTTTTCCCGATTCTGACAACCTGAGCATTCTCAACCATTTTCTTCATGATTCTTTGAATTGTAGACCTTGACAAGCCGACTCTCTTCGCTAATTCTGCTTGTGTGAATGCGGAATTCTCCTTTAATAGTTGAATTATCTCGTTTTGAACTCTTGTCTCTTCATTTTCCTCTTTTTTTCTAACCTTTGGATTGGCATCATTAGCGTCACGATTAGCATCATTAGCGTCACGATTAGCTTCATTCTTTCGAAACAAATTCACCCGGAACATCTCTGCCGTCTCAATGAATTCCGGATCAGGAAGTCCGTACTCGCGTGCTGCACTACGGATTCTCTGCAAGCCGGTTCCCCAAGCTTCCACCAGCCCCATCTGGCTGAAGACATTGGCAATTGCACGATTTCGCAACTTCGAATGCCCTTGCAAGGCTTCTTCGAACGTTAATCCATTATACAGCCCACCCGGCGAAGTAACCTCAAGCCTGTCATCATATATTGCCACCTGTACACAGGATTCGCCCGTATAATTTCGATGGCAATGCGCATTTACAATCATCTCACGTATAGCTTCCGGCGGTAACTCATACGATTCTTCCCGCTGCAAGCCTTTAATCTTTACACCCAGCCGAATATTCCGAAGTACAAAATCTACAGACTCTTCTATCTGTTCATAAATCGGTCCGGTGTACTCCCTCTTATCTAAAAAGACTGCGCGATCATTTCCTTTAAAAACCGCGCACTGTGTCTTTGAAAACGGGAAATAGTCCGACGTCAGCAGAACAAATGCATTGGAAGCAAGAACCTCTTCTCCCACCTTTCTTATCACTTTCCAATTCTCCAGATTAGTCCTTGTCACAGTCGGGAGCGGTTTGGGTAAATCCTTTGCTTTCTGCATTGCCCTTCTTCTGACATTCATATCACTGCACAGTGTCTTTATTGCCTTATCTGTGACCTTATATCCGATGCAGGTAAGTTCATCCCAGGAAATCCTGGCCCCCTCCATTTCCAGTTCTTTTATCTTCTCAGGCGAGGCCGGTCTGGTGGTTCCGCCGACTCTCACAAAAGTTCCAACATCCTTACCTTTAGACTTCAAATAATATGGCCGTTGCGTTCCCGGTGCAACTGTCACTACGATAACCGTCTTCCCGCCTAAGGAATACGGTTCAATTTCAGGAATAATCTGTGGTTCACAGGAATCGGAAACAGCATTGGCAATTGCATCCATCGTTTGAAACAAAACTGAATCATCGATTCCTACAATTTCTCGCGTACCATCAACCACGCCGAACACAATCCTGCCTCCCTGGGAATTGGAATAGGCCACAACTGTTTTAGTATAGTTCTCAGATCGATTTGGCAGAGATTCCTTAAACTCAACACCCTTCGATTCACCGCAAATAATATCATCAATTATCATCCATTTTCACCCCTTTTCAGTAGTGGCTCTATTGTGTCTCTCGTTTTGTACTTTCTAACACCGGAAGTTTCAATGCCCCGTTTTCCGGGCCCCTAAGTATCTGAGATTTAATTACCGACAGTGTTGCTGTGTCAATAAGCATTACGGATGAATAACGAGCAAACGCCGGTGGGTTATATTCCACGATTTGATTATACAAATCTTCAGATTCAGTAACAAATGTTTGAAGAACAGCTAACTTTTTGGGAATTACCGCTCCTAATTTCCTGTTATAGATATAGTATACCTCTTCTATGACTCTTGTGTTGTTTGATTTCTTAGGCAGCATCTCAATCAGGAATTGAAAACGCCACTTGATCATTTCTTCATCCACTTGTACATGAACCACAAAATCATAGTGCTCACCTATAGCTCCACTGTCCGCATAATACTTATACTTACTCCTTGCAAGTGCTACGGAAACCGTTGCAATTCCCATACGAACAAATTGCTCCCGTGCTTGCGATGTCAACCTTGTCCGATTATTACATTCCTCTTCCGCATCAAAGACAAGCGCTACAGAATCTGAATACCCTGCTGCGTTCAATAATTGAGCATAAGTGACACCATTCTGAGCAACGGCTGCAATAACAGATATTGTATTGGGTCGGGGTGCATTATATATTTTCCCGTTCGTTATCCTGCTGATATAGTATAGTGACAGTCCGGTGTCTTCAGAGAATTGCGTCTTTGTTCGATTGCCGATAGCTTTATTTACCAGTTCGGAAAAAGCCTGTGCGTCAAATTCCTTCTCCGGTTTGTTAAATCTTCTTGCCATTACTACCATCCTTTCCGGTCTTCACTGGGTTCATCAAAGAAAGACATATCTTCGTATATCTTAGATTATCTTGCCACATCTTCATCTTAGTAAAAGCTCATCTATTTGTCAATACACAATTGCTTTTCGCTATTTTATTTGCTTTTTTATATACATTTGCTTTTTAGCAAACAACATATTGACATATTGCATTTGTTGCTGTATTATAAATGACAGAAATACAAACTAGCGTTTCAGAATAATTCTATGTTCCTTGACAAAGTAATAGCGGGGTTATTTCGAATAGGTATGAGATTCTCGCATACTCCTCTGTAATTGTTAAGGAACATACATTTACAGCGGAAGGGAGCCTTATCATGTATGAGGAGTACAATACAATATGCATACGCTTTGATTCTGCCAAATCCGCTGCCGGACTTTTTGGTTAGAAAGAGGTGTTTGTTATTATTTCTTTTTCTGATATACAAAAAGCCTATGCTAATGGTACAATAGCAACGGAAATGCTGGATATGATTGAATCCGATATGATAAAATCCAAAGTATTATCCGTTCATCCGTATACCATCACACCCCCGAAGGATAGTTCCAGTCGTTGGATGACCTATGTCAAGTGTCCGGACGGAAAGCGTAAGAAACTTGTTGCGAAAACAGAATCCGAATTAATGCTTATGTTGAAAAAGCACTATTTTGATGATGATGTTATCACCCTGGACTCTCTCTTTCCGAAATGGCTGTCAAAACGTAATGAGGAGGGAACCAGTTCCAGAACGCTCAGGAGAAATGTTAATGACTGGAATAAGTATTATTCCCATAGCAATTTGATTTCTGCTCCTCTTCACACGCTGACATTCGAAGAGATAGAGTCATTTCTTTACGGAAATATCAATGAGTACCAACTGACGATTAAGGCATATCGAAATATGTCCTTTATTCTGAAAGACATGCTGAAATATGCCACCAGGAGAAAACTGATTTCGGAGAATCCGTGGGATCTGGTCGAGATTAAGCTTAAAGGTTGCAGGCCGGCCGCAAAGAGAAACTCTTCCAGCAGCGTGTATCTTAGTGACGAGAAGGAAAAACTCTTCTCCGTTCTCAATCAAAAGCTATCCTCTGCACCGGACGTAAGAGTGTATGCGATTTTCCTCATGTTCAAACTCGGAATTCGATTGGGTGAGCTGGTTGCGCTAAAATGGGCGGACGTTGATGAAAGAGAGATGACAATTCATATCCATCGTACAGAGACCAAAGTTGTAAATGTCGCAAGTGGAAAAGCTCAGTATGTTGTTGTCGAGCACACAAAGAAGAAAAGTATTTATGGTGACAGATTTCTTGACCTTGACATGTATGACATCGAGCTGCTTCACTCCGTTGGCTCATTCAGCAGTGCCGATCAATCGGAAACTGACGGATATATTTTCACTAATGAATCCGGACGGATCAAAAGCCATAATATCGACCGATATCTCCGACGTTGTTGTGATTTGGCAGGGATTGATGAAAAATCATCTCACGATATCCGCAGAACGGTTGCCTCAGATTTGTTCAACAACAATGTTCCAATCTCGATTATTCGGGATTACTTGGGGCATTCGGACATTCAGACCACACAAGGGTATATTCTGGACAATCTGAACAAGGAAAGAAAAAAGAATGCAATAAGAAACGCTCTTTCATGCAATAATGGTTTATCTGTACTCAAGTGTACTCATTTTGCATGAAAACAAGAAAAAGCGGAAAGCCAAATCTCTTTAGCTTTCCGCACTCTTTACAGTAAGCTGATGGCGGGAATTGAACCCGCGACCTCTTCCTTACCAAGGAAACGCTCTACCCCTGAGCCACATCAGCAATCACGAATGCTATAATACCACAACAAATATGGTTTTGCAAGCCTTATTTCAAGAAGTTTTTTCAGGCTTTAGATCCTTATTCGTTGAGGATTGTGCGGACCTTTTTCCGAATCCGCTGAAGGGTGTTGTCAACCGATTTCGGAGTCTTGCCGAGTTTGGCGGCAATCTCGCGGTAATCAAGGCCGCGCATGTATTCCGTGAAGACGGTATGCTCGGTTTTGCTGAGGGAATCAAGGATTCTTTTGCGAAGCGCTCCGGCATCCTCTTTTGAAATCAGCTGGCTCTCCGGATTGTCATATAAACCGACACCGTAAAGCCCCGTTCCGTCCTCATTCTGAAACGCCGGGGAGTCTAACGAGACAAAGTCTTCCATCGCGCTGTGCTTTCTGCGCTTCGAAGCCGTTACGGCATTCATCATCTTGCGGCGGATACACAGGCCGGCGAAGGTTTCAAACCCGGTGCCTGCGTCCGGACGGTAATCGCGGATTGCCTGCAGCAGCCCGATCATGCCCTCCTGCAGCAGATCGTCCCATTCGCCCCAGGGAAGAAAGTAATTCCTTGCCAGAAGACGCACGAGTTCCTTGTATTTGACAAGGAGGTACTCTTCTGCCTTCGGATCCTCTGCTGCCATGCGGCACAGTTCTTCATCCCCGTAAATCGAATAATTCGTCATTTGCCACCCATTCTCTGCCGAACGATTTCATACGCCAGCACACCCATTGCAACCGATGCATTCAGGGAATCGATGTCCCCCTTCATCGGAATGGACGCCGTCATGTCGCAATGCTCCTTCACGAGATGCGAAACGCCGCTTCCCTCGTTTCCGATGACAAGCCCGATCGGTCCGGTCAGGTTCATCCGGTACATCGGCTCGCCGTTCATATCCGCACACACGAACCAGACGCCCTGCTTTTTCAGCTCTTCCATCGTTCTGGTGAGGTTCGTTACCTTCGCAACAGGCGTATAGTTCAAAGCGCCTGCGGACGTTCTCGCAACCGTAGCGGTGAGCCCGACGGCACGGTTCTTCGGAATGATGACACCGTGCGCGCCGGCAAGATTTGCTGTTCTGATCATGGCCCCGAAATTATGCGGGTCCTCAATTCCGTCAAGAAGAATGATGAAGGGGGCTTCGCCCTTCTCGGCGGCCTTCTGCAGAATATCCTCCACCTCGGCATACTTATAGGCAGCTGCCTGCGCGATGACACCCTGGTGCTTTCCCGTGGTGCTCAGTTGGTCCAGACGCTCCTTTGTGACAAAGTTGACGATGGTGTCACATTTTTCAGCCTCTCTGAGGATGCTCCGGATCGGGCCGTCCTTACAGTCCTTCTGCACAAACAGCTTATCGATTGTCTTCCCCGAGCGGAAAGCCTCCAAAACGGCGTTTCTGCCTTCAATCAGGGTTTCATTTTCTTCCATAACGTTCCTTTCAGCAGGTCTCCTGCTCTTTCGGGAATACAAGCTCCACGATCCGGTCCGTGCGCCCGTTCAGATACAGGTATCCGAGCAGCGTCTCAAACCCGGTCGCGATGCGGTAATCCGTGACCGATGCATGCTTGGCAACCGAATGCGAATTGGCGTTCCTGCCGCGCTTAAAGACGGTCATTTCCTCCTCCGTCAGCCTCGGCAGCATCGCATTCATCAGATCCTTCTGCGCCTCCGCCTTGACGGAATCGGCAGCGTGCTTATGAAGATGATTCACCGTCAGCTCCCGCTCGCACAGAAGCTTCGTCCGAATCAATAAAGAATAGACGGCGTCTCCGACAAATGCGAGCGCTAACGGCGAGTATTGCTTAGGGTCGGTGTCGGCATATCCGAACCGTTCCCGAATCAGCGAAGTCAGATCTTCTCCCATACGACTCCTTCTCTTGTATCCTTAATCTGGATGCCTTTTTCAAGAAGCTCCGCACGGATGGCGTCAGCCTTGGCGAAATCCTTGGCCTTCTTGGCCTCGGCGCGCTCGGCAATCTTGGCATTTACGAAAGCGGTCAGCTCGTCGTCGGCCTCCGCTTCGGGCGCTTCCGCAGGTGCAGCCGTCAGTCCGAGACTCAGTACGGTATCAAAGCTCTCTGCCAAAGCGTACTTCGTTCCGTCACTGATATCGGCCTTCAGAACATCGTACAGGACCGTAATGGCCGAAGCGGTGTTGATATCGTTGCACAGGCAGTCCTCAAACTGCTTTCTGTATGCGGCAAACGCAGCCTGATCCACCGGCGTATCCTTCTTAAGACCGGCAATTCTCTTCACGAGCTTATCGTACGCAGCCGTCATCTGGTCGAGTACCTCATACGAGAACTCAAGCGGTTTGCGGTAATGGCTCTGCAGGCAGAAGAAACGGTATACAAGCGGGTTGTAGCCCTTGCTCTCAATGAGCGAAACCGTCAGAAAATCGCCCTTCGACTTGCTCATCTTGCCGCTCTTATCGTTCAGATGATGCACATGGAACCAGTAATTGCACCATTTGTGGCCGAGATACGACTCTGACTGGGCAATCTCGTTCGTATGATGCGGGAAAATGTTATCCACGCCGCCGCAGTGGATGTCCATGTACTCACCGAGATGCTTCATGCTGATGCACGAGCACTCAATGTGCCAGCCGGGATATCCGACGCCCCACGGGCTGTCCCATTTGAGGGCCTGATCCTCGAATTTGGACTTCGTGAACCAGAGCACGAAATCGTTCTTATTCTTCTTATTCGGATCGACATCCACGTCGTCTCTTACGCCCTCAAGAAGCGACTCCTCACTGTGGTTCGTGAGGACAAAATACTCCTTCAGCTTCGAGGTGTCAAAGTACACATTTTCCCCGGCCTGATAGGCGTAGCCTTTTTCAAGAAGGACTTCAATCATATGAATGAATTCGGGGATGCAGTGCGTTGCGGGCTCTACCACGTCGGGTGTCTTGATATTCAGTTTCGCGCAATCCGAGAAGAACGCGTCGGTATAAAACTGCGCAATCTCCATGACGGTCTTATGCTCGCGCTGCGCACCCTTTAACATCTTATCCTCGCCGGTGTCGGCATCGCTTGAAAGATGTCCCACGTCGGTAATGTTCATGACACGCTTCACGTCGTAGCCGAGGTAACGAAGCGTCTTCTCAAGCACATCCTCCTGGATGTAGCTTCTGAGGTTTCCGATATGTGCAAAATGGTACACAGTCGGTCCGCAGGTGTACATGTTGACCTTTCCGTCGACATTCGGAACGAACTGTTCCACACGCTTTGTCAGTGTATTGTATAATTGTAATCTGTTCTCCATGTTATCTCCTGTTCCTTTCTAACGGAACTGCTGGTAATAATATCTGCCGTCCGTTAAGACGAGAACTCCGATTGAGGAGCCGTTAAGCTCCGCGGGCAGATACGCGGAAAATCCGTTATCGCCCGTCTCGGTTTCGTCCAATAATTCCTTTTCAAATATCGGGAAAGCCTCATAAAAGGTCTTTCCGTCTTCGCCCTCAACGACCAGGTAAACCCGATATCTCTCACCGAGAAGCTCCGGATCGATTGCACCGTAAACGTGCAGCATTCCGGCGGATTCCCCGGTCTTCATACAGTTCGGATGCCCGCTCATGTCATAAGCGTCCGTAATCTGAATGTCCCGCTTCGGTGCCTTCATGACCGGCGCCTTATCGGCCAGATTAATCAGGTTTCTCTCAACGATTTCGATGACGACCGCATCTGCTCCGATTCGGTCGACAAAGCTCATACGGTACGGAAAAACACGCTCGAAATCGGCTTTTTCAAAGCTTTCCGCAAAGTAATTCCACATCGTATTGCCGAAGGAATCACGGAACATCAGAAGACTTCCCTCTCCGCTTCCGGCAAGCGTCTCAATGACAAGCGCCTCATCGTAAACGGTATCGCCCTTTACGACGAACGACCACTCAATATTCGGATATACCTGCGGGTCATCGTCAGCGGCACCGGGATACAGCATGTTCACCAGATCGGCATCCCAGTCGCGTCGCTCCGTATAAGTAACCCCCCGGAAAATGTCATGCTCCGACGAAAGCTTTCCGACAATCGTCCGGTAGGCAAGCATGGCGCCCTCATACGTCCAGTGCGAATCTCTCGGCTGGTACAGCACACGGCCGTCCTTCATGAAGGCATCCTTCAGATCCGCATACGTTACATTGTAGCGGCCGAGCGAAAGCTCGAGTCTTCGAAGGTTCGAGTCTTCAGAAAGCTGCACATAGCGGTCCGGCATATTGTCGGGATACAGCGTATTTTTATTCGGCGCAACGGTAAATACGAAATCCGCGCCCTGCCCGTTACAGTATTCCTCAAGCAGTTTCATGCTATATGCAACGTTGTCGGCATTCCGCTCGGAAAGCGTTGCCACATGACAGTAATCATCAACCGTCTTCTCATAGAACAGCCAGCCGTTCTTTCCGAGAACAATCGACGATTCCGCGGATTCCCCGAAGGCATACTCTTTAAGCGCCGTCTGGGCGGTGATCAGATAGGACCGCATGCCCAGATGGTCCGCGAACCAGTCGTCGAACTGCGTGAAGAACTGCGTATTCGGAACGCCCTCTTCCGTAAACTTCGGGAAAGCGGCAAGTTCACGCTTCTCCTGCTCTGACGTGTCATTTTTCATGAACCAGAGCGTTGCGAACGGAACGACGCAGACGACCATATATACGATTATAAAGATGATTTTCTTCTTCATAAACTCCCCGGATCAGAAACGGAAATAAATAAACGGATTATAGCTGTCGGAGGCGATTGCCATCAGGGCAAGCACTAAAACAGCGAGCGAGAACAGCATGGCGGCGGGCTCGTGCATGTATTTGCCGCATTTGGTGGCGGCAAATTTCGCGGAAAGAAGCTTCCACACGGGCGTCGAGGCCACGATTCCCAAAAGCATCATGACTAGAATGTACGGCGACAGCATCGCGAGGGTTTTCACATACCCGTAGCCGCTCGATGCACCGAAGCCGAACATGCTCTTGATCATGTACCACGCCTGCGACATATTGTCCGCACGGAAGATGACAAATCCGACGGTCACCGCAAGCAGCGTGTAAATATGATTCAGCACTTTGATTCCCCAGTGAACCGGAATCCAGCGCTTCTCTTCCAACATTTCGAGGAACCCGTGATAAAGTCCCCAGATTAAAAACGTCCAGTTTGCACCGTGCCAGAAGCCGGTACAGAAAAATACGACGAACTTGTTCCAGATTGTGCGTGCCTTACCCTTGCGGTTGCCGCCGAGCGGGATGTACAGATAATCCCGGAACCACGACGACAGCGAAATGTGCCAGCGTCTCCAGAACTCGGTGATGCTGCCCGCGATGTACGGATAATTGAAGTTCTCATGGAAATGGAATCCGAACATGAGGCCGAGACCGATTGCCATATCGGAATAGCCGGAAAAGTCGAAATAAATCTGCAGCACATAGGCGATTGCGCCGACCCAGGCTGCTAAAAGCCCGATATACGATTTCGGAAGCGCAAAAATACTGTCCGCAAGCACTGCCATCGCATTGGCGATCAAAACCTTCTTGCCGAGGCCGACACTGAAACGGATGATACCGCTGTACACGCCATCCACGGTAACCTTGCGGTCCGTGATTTCGGCGGCGATGTCATGGTATTTGACAATGGGGCCTGCAATCAGCTGCGGAAAGAAGGAAATATACAGGAGAAGCTTGAAGAAGCTCTTCTGCTTTTCCGTATGCCCGCGGTACACGTCCACGACGTAGGAAAGCGCCTGGAAGGTGTAAAAGGATATGCCGATTGGGAGCGCAAGCTTCGGAACCGGAACCGAAAGACCGCCGGGAAGAACCCGGTTCAGCGTTTCGGCGAAGAAGCCTGCGTACTTGAATACCAGCAGCATTCCGATATTCAGAATAACAGCAAGGGAAAGCACCGCTTTCGGGTGCTTTCCCGTTACAAACAGTCCGAACAGATAGTTGGCCAGCGCGGATATCAGAAGAAGCGTCACGTAGATCGGCTCTCCGAATGCATAAAACAATATGCTCGCGATGACCAGTATCCCGTTTCTTATGTGTCCGTTCGGTAAAACGGTGTGCAGAAGAAACACAATCGGAAAGAAAATACACAAAAATACGACGGAACTGAAAACCATGTTATCTCCTGCTAAGGAAGCGTGTAGCCGTAATAATAGTTATCCGTGTAACCGGATTTGCCCTTCTGCGGGCCGATGGTGGACTTCGTATACCAGTGCTTGAAGTTCTTCAGGTTGGCATCCGTAACGAGGAAGACCGATGCGTCAAAGCGCATCGCATCAATATGGAGCCACTGTCCGTTCTGCTTCACGATGGTCCAGTGGTGAACGGCATAGGAATGGCCGCCGCCCTTGACGACTCTGGCATCGTAGCCTGCCGCCTGCAGCACAAGCGTCATCAGAGCTGCATAGTGCCAGCATGCGCCGTTTCCGCGGTTCAAAGCTTCAATGGCAAGCGTTCTCGTGCTCTTCGTATCCGAAGAATAGTACGAATATACCGGAATCTTTCTTCTTACCCAGTTATAAAGCGAACGGATATCCTTCGTGCCGACTTCCGTCTCGACAATGTACTTCAGATACTCATCAAGATTGGCTTCCGTAATCTGGCCGAACTTCACCGTGGCAATGCCGTTTGCATCGATCTTGTAAGGTCTGCCGCTGATTGTCATCTCCGTATTGACCGCAATCTTACCGTCTGCGTATACGTAACGGAGCTTGCCGCCGATTTTCTTAAGACCGGCCTCAGCATACAGATAACCGTTGTCCGTGAAGCCGTACAACACGCCGTCAATCCTTACGGCGCCGACTGCCATCGTGCCGTCCTGGTATGAGTAGAACTTACCGCCGTCGGTATGCCATCCGGCCGCTAAGAAGCCGCCCTCCCTCGACAGATAATAATGCTTTCCGCCGATGAGGTTATTGCCGACCCGCATGACACCGTTGTCACCGAGGTAATACTTCTTGTTTTCGTAGGTCTTCCAGCCTGTCTCGGCGCTTCCGTCCTCACGGTACCACGCAAGAAGGCCGTCCACCTTCTGCATGCCGCCGGTCGGAATGCCGTCTTTGTTCAGGTAATAATACTTGTCCTCAATCTTGGTCACGCCCGTCTGCAGATAACCGCGCACAAAGTACTGGTGCCCGATTTCCGTATCCACGAAGCCGTCGTAATAAACACCGTCTTCCCGGAACAGATAGGTAACGCCTTCAATCTCACGCTCGCCGGTATACAGCTCGCCGGATTCGGCAAAGCAGTACCGATTGTCGTCAATCGTCTGCCAGCCGGTCAGCATGATGCCTTCCATGTCATAGTAATACTTGCTCTCGCCGCGCGTGATCCAGCCGCGTGCCAGGTGATAGTCTTCTTCGAAGTAATACTCGCGGCCGTCCAATGTATGGGTACCGGTATAAAGACCGGTCACACCGCCGTAGTACCGTCCGCTCTCATCTTCAATCCAGCCGAAGCAGTACTGGTTATCCTTAAAATACCATGCCGAATTGTCGGCCTCGGTAACGCCGTTTAAAGCCGCACCGTCACTCGCCAGGTAATAATCCTTGCCGTCAATCTTCGTTCTTCCGAACGCCAGAACGCCGTTCTCATCCGCATAATAACAGTGCTCATCATCCCGGATGAAACCGGTCTGCAGGTAGCCGTTCCAGTCAAACAGATAGCTTTCTTCTTCAATCGGCTCAATTCCGGTTGCCATCGTATAATCGGCAGGGCGGAAATACCGGATGCCCTCGTCGAACTCCGTCCATCCGAAAATCAGCTCGCCGTCTTCCGCGCAGTAATAGATACGGTCATCGATTGTCCGCACACCGGGCTCGGCAAAGCCGTGGGAATTGCGGAAATAGGCGATGCCCTTTTCCGTATAGAATCCGCGGCGCAATACGCCGTCTTCCTCTGAAAAATAGTACGGCTCCCCGTTGATTTCCGCGACGCCCTTTACGATGCCTTCCTTCGTGGCATAGTAAATCTTTCCGTCTGCCTCCGCGGGACCCTCGAGAATGTTGCCCTTCTCGTCAAACAGATAAACTGTGCCGTCAATCAGCTGAAGTCCGGTCACCCGTTCCCCGTCACTGACATAATAGGTGCTCGCGGAGCCTCGGTGCCAGCCTTCCGACATCGTGATGTAATGCCGAAGGAAGAACCCTACAACCAGTGCGCCGACAACGAAAAGCGAAATGAGAATCGTTCTCATTCTGCGGCGTTTTTCCTTGCGAAGCCCCCAGAGAAACATCTCCTCGGCCTCCTCCTCGATATCGTCGAAGATCTCCGGAAGTTCCTCTTCCGCCTCAAGCTTCGCAATGACTTCCGCGTCCGCAGAGCCGGGGATTTCATCCAAAAAATCCGCACGAAGTCCCGCATCCGTCTCCGAAACGGAAACGGACCCGTCGGCAACCTGTGCGAATTCTTCGCCCTCTTCGGTTTTATTTAACTCGTCACTCATGCATGCTCCGTCAGATCTTGTAATTGGCGAAAATGTATTCCTTCACGCAAGGGAACTGCAAAGGATCCTTCGTCAATTCGAAGTGCCACCATTCCTGCTTGGCCACGAGCGGAATGAGTCCGGTATTGGTGGTCATGATGGAATAAAGGGTGTTGGCACCGTTCGTGTTATAGGTCATATCGCAACGATAGTCCAGGGTATGCATCTTGGTCTGCATTTCCACTTCCTTGCCGAGTTCCGTGACGGAATTGAACTTCATGATCGTCAGGTCTAAGGCAATACCCTTATTGTGGTTGGAATTGTTTGCGATGAAATAAGCTTCCGTATAGTTCTTGTCAAGGAATCCGTTGGCAAGCGTACGCTTTTTCTTATCCTTCTCAACCTCTTCCTTGAAGTACTTGTTCTCCGTCATCGCGGCATACACCTTCTTCGAGGTGGAGTTCGGACGGTAGGACTCGTAAATCAGAAGCGCGTAGCCTTTGCCCAAGGCATTCCGCTGCGCCGTGAGAAGCGTCAGGGCGACATCCCATACAGCCGGCATCTGCTCCTTCGGACCGTAGTTCGGAAGAGCCTTTCCGGTTACGTCCTTAATCTTGTTATATCCGGAAACGGTAAGCGATTCCTTGCCGTTTTTAGCCTTCAAAGGATTGTAGCGGGTCTTCTCCTCGCTCTTCACATCCACCTTTTTACCGTTACCGCCGCAGGTGAAAAGGGAACTGTATGCATTGGTCCGGTTATAGTGGATCGAGTACGGATTGGAATCCGGATAAATCATGGCAAGGTCAACAAACAAAGCGTTTCCGAGAACCCAGCCTTCCTTCGTCTCCTCATTCACCTTCGCGCTCACGTAAATGCTGAAACGGTTGCCGTCCTTCTCACAGACATAGTTTCCGTCGGCATCCTTGACGATGGTCATCGCGGTGCCGCCGGGAAGCTTCACAATCTCTTCGGAAAGATCGACATCCGAGAAAAGAGGCGTTTCAAACTGTGCCCAGCAATGGACCCCGAGACATCCCTGCTCCGCGGTATAGCTGACGGACTTGATATCCGTGCCGACATTCAGGAAAGCGTTTACACAGTAGAAAGGATCGCCATAACCGGTGCCGCCCGGCGTAAACTCGGTAACCTCCGACTTAAGCGTGGCAAAGCCGTCCTTATAGGCGGCAACAACAGCCTCATAGGTCTCGCCCTTACGAAGACCGCCGACACAGATTTCCGGCTTCTCAAGCGGGAATTCATGCCACTCCGTCTCGCCCTTTATGTGGTACCAAAAGACGTAGGTCGCATTTTCCCTCGTAAGGGGCCAGGAAAATGTGATGTTATAGGAGGTCGAAGCGGTTGCCTTGATGACCGGAATCACAGCTTCTGCGGAAACAACCGCCTCCTCGCAATACGGTCCGTACTGCCCCTGCGGGCTCACGGAACGGATTCTCACATGATACGTAAAGCCGGAATTGATCGGAATCTGACAGGACGTCTCCTTGGACGACGCCTGCTGCCATTCTCCGGCCTCACTCCGGTAATCGATTTCGTAACCGGCGACACCCTTTACCCGCTCGTAATGAACCGAAAGGATTTCGCTCGATGCGATGATATGCTCGATGTTCGGAACGCCGTTCGGATCCCATGGCTCCGTCGTCGGCGTATTGAACACCTTTTTCTTCGTCTGATCGGCTTCGTTGACCGGCTTCTCGCCGAAAATCTTCGAAACCTTATTCACCAAAAGCGCAACCAGAACCGCCGTGATCACAAGCGCAATCGACCCGTAGATCAGCGAACGAATCAGTTTCTTTCTTTTGCGTTCCCTAACGCTCATTCTCTCACCCCTTATCCGGGATTCCGAAATCCCTTAGTGAAAACTCGAATCCGACAGCACCATCTCCGTGACCTTTCCCTTGGCCAGGTAGAATGTCAGGTGTCTTACGCCGTCCTGGTAAATCATACCCGTCAGCGTATGCGAATACGGCTCCCCGTATGTCTTTAACAGTTCCTCCTCCGTGCTGCCGATTCCGATCTTCTTTGACGTAACCGCCCCGCCGCCCGTAAAGTCGGCGCTGTAGATAATCTGCTTCCCGTCCTTGACGACGGTATCGATATGATAGTCCTTGTAATAGTAGTTGATGTCGTTGCCGGCTTCCAAACAGGCAACACCCTCAAGCTTGTCCGTGATTTCGCCGAGAAGATTCTCCTTTCCCGTGAAATCCATGCCGGTCCGGATCTCCACGCCCGCAGCAATGATCATGCAATCCTCTGCGGAAAATGTGCCGAGCGCCTCGGGCGTAACCGAAGGCTTCACATCCACAGTAGGCTCAGGTGTCGGCGAAGGAGTCGGGGACGGGCTAGGCGTCGGTGTCGGTGTGGGCGTTGCCGGAGGTTCGTCCGTATCCACATACGGGGTACTGTCTCCGTCGCCTTTTCCGAGTCCGATGACAACCGGCCGGGCGCCGCTCTTCGTATCCGGTTTCGGAGAACCGCACGAAGTAAGCAAAAGCACCACAGAAAGCAGCAACAATGCCCTAATTTGCTTACCTTTCACGAAAAGCGTTCCTCCTGACATCAGATAATTCTAAACCAACCTACACTATATCACATTTTCCCGTAAATATCAAGTTTTCGGCTCACTTCGCATCAAGAGCCTTACAGGAAAGCTGAATCCGCTTTCTTGCGATATCGACGGAAAGTACCCGTACCGAAATTACATCGCCGACCTTCGCCACATCAAGCGGATGCTTCACGTAACGGTCGGACAGTTCGCTGATGTGAACGAGTCCGTCCTGGTGCACGCCGATGTCCACGAAAACGCCGAAATCCATGATATTTCTCACGGTTCCCTTCAGAATCATGCCGGGCTTTAAGTCCTCAAGACTCATGACGTCGCTTCGAAGCACGGGCTTCGGCGCATCCTCTCTCGGGTCGCGGCCGGGCTTTTCCAGTTCGGAAATGATATCCGATAACGTCATCTCGCCGATGCCGAGCGTCTGCGACAGTTTTTTCAAATCTCCGGCCTTCTTTCGAAGTCCGAGGGCGCCGGTCTTACCGACCTCCTCTTCGCTGTAGCCGAGCGTTTTAAGAAGTTTCTCCGCGGCCTCGTAGCTTTCCGGATGCACGCCGGTGTTATCAAGGAAATTGTCGCCGCCGCGGATCCTTAAAAATCCCGCGCACTGCTCAAAAGCCTTCGGTCCGAGCTTCGGTACCTTCAAAAGCTGGCGGCGGTTTTTGAACCGGCCGTTCTCTTCTCTGTACGAAACGATGCCCGACGCAATCGGCTTGCTGATGCCGGCGATATAGGAAAGAAGCGGCGCGGAAGCCGTGTTCAGATCGACGCCGACGCGGTTCACGCAGTCCTCGACAACGCCCGAAAGACTTTCCTCAAGCTTCTTCTGGTTCATGTCATGCTGGTACTGCCCGACGCCGATGGATTTCGGCTCAATCTTGACAAGCTCCGCAAGCGGATCCTGCAGTCTTCTTGCAATCGAAGCCGCGCTTCTCTGGCCGACATCGAAATTCGGGAACTCCTCCGAGGCGAGCTTGCTTGCGGAATAAACGGACGCACCGGCCTCGTTGACAATCACGTAATGTAACTGCTCCGGCATCTCCCGGAACAGCTCGGCAATGACCTGCTCCGATTCGCGTGACGCCGTTCCGTTTCCGAGCGAAATCACGCTTACGCCGTATTTGCGGATAATCTCCTTTAATGTCTTCTTGGCTTCCTCCACGCGGTTTTGCGGCGCGGTCGGATAGATGACAACCGTATGGCGCACCTTGCCGGTCGGGTCGACGACCGCAAGCTTGCAGCCGGTACGAAACGCCGGATCCCAGCCGAGCACCGTTCTGCCGGCAAGCGGCGGCTGCATCAGAAGCTGCTCCAGGTTCTTGCCGAATACGCGGATGGCGCCCTCCTCGGCCTTCTCGGTAAGCGCATTTCGGATCTCGCGCTCAATCGAAGGCGCAATCAGTCTGCGATAGGCGTCCTCGCATGCCTTCTTCAGATATTCGGCCGTTGCCGCATCGGGTTTCGTAACGGTTTTCTTCTCCAGATACCGAAGGATATCCTCCTCCGGCGCCTCGGTTTTGACGCTTAACACCTTCTCCTTCTCGCCGCGGTTGATTGCCAGAATCCGGTGCCCCGGAATTGACTGAATCGGCGAGGAGAAATTCTTGTACATGTCGTAAACCGTTGTCTCGTCACTCTTGCCTGAAGAGATCAGCATTCCCTTTTCCGTCGTCAGCTTGCGGATATGCGCGCGGATTTCGGCCGTGTCGCTAAGTTCCTCCGCCACGATGTCCATCGCGCCCTGCAAAGCCTCTTCCGCTGTCGCAACGCCCTTTTCCCCGCTGACAAATGCCATGGCATCCCCTAAAGGATCCCGGCTCTCTTCCTTTTTGAGGATCTCGGCAAGCTCCCCGAGTCCCTTTGCCCTTGCCTCGCCGGCACGGGTCTTTCTCTTCGGACGGTACGGGCGGTACAAGTCTTCCACCTGCGCAAGCGTCTCCGCCGCAAGAATGCTCTTTTTAAGGTCTTCGGTCAGAAGACCCTGCTCCTCAATTGAAGAAAGCACCTGTTCCTTCTTCTCATCGAGATTCCGAAGGTAACCCAGGCGCTCATAAAGATTACGTAACTGTTCATCCGTAAGGCCGCCGGTGGCTTCCTTACGGTATCTGGCGATAAACGGCACGGTATTGCCCTCGTCAAGGAGGCGGACGGCGGCTTCCGCCTGTCCCCGGCCGATATTCAGTTCTTTGGCAAGTCTTTCTGCAGTCATCATCTCTCCCCTTTAACACATCCCCGACATCCCGCACACCCGGGCATGCCTTCATATTCCGGAAACTCCGGTCTGACAATCGTGCAGACCGCCTGTGCGGCCATGCCTTCCATTGTTCCGGTAAAGCCGAGTCCTTCCTCGGTCGTAGCCTTCACGTTGACGGCCTCCGGCTCGATGCCGAGGTCCTCCGCGATATTGGCCTTCATTGTGTCGATATACGGCATCAGCTTCGGCTTCTGCGCGATGACTGTCGCATCCACATTGCCGACGACGAAGCACTTCTCCGCGATTAACTCACGGACCTTTCGAAGCAGCACCCTGCTGTCCGCGCCGAGATACGCATCGTCCGTATCCGGAAAATGCCTTCCGATGTCCCCGAGCCCCGCGGCCCCGAGAATCGCATCCATCACGGCATGCAATAAAACGTCCGCATCGGAATGCCCCAAAAGTCCTTTGTCAAACGGGATTTCATCGCCGCCGAGAATCAGCTTTCTGCCCTCCGTCAGGCGGTGCACGTCATACCCCGTTCCGATTCTAATTGAACCGTAATCCATGGTTCACCTCATTCAAAGAAACGCTGCATCTGCAGCTTCTTGCTTTCCGTAATGATTGTCTCGTAAATGACGGAAACGATATCCTCGTATTCCGTTCCCGCGAGCTGACGGACTCTGCGGCGCAAAAGGTCCTCGCGCATCTGATCGTAGATCGGCAGCCCCTGCTTTTTCTTGGCTTCCGCCATCTCGTTGGTCGTGAAAACCCGGCGTACCAAAAGATCGACAATCCGGCTGTCAAGCTTCTCGATTTCCAGCCTGCACTCTTCTATCGTTTTCATAGCTTCCTCCGTCATTTCCGAGGCTTCGGCCTCAGTCTTTTTTATTTTACAAAAGGACTCTGTTCTTGTCAATGTGTTGCTTTTTTCTTCGGAAAATGGTACATTATCCGTAGCAAAGAAAGGTGGGTTCGAAACGTATGAAACCGGAAACGAAAAAACTGCTTCGAACGATAGCGACCGTCCTGTTAATGGTCGCATTTATCTTCATTTATTGGAAATTCATGCGCGCTCCGGAACCGGACGGGCCGGGTCCCGATCCGACAGGCTCCGTGGAGACGCCGACACCGACTGCGGAAGTCCCGGATACGCCGACTCCGACAGAAGCGGCACAGCCTACCGACGAACCGACGCCGACCGTAAAGCCCGGTGACCCCACGCCGACGCCGACCGTGAAGCCGACGGCAACACCGAAGCCCACGGCAACACCGAAGCCGACCGAGGCTCCGGCAATCGACAGGAACGGTTCGTACTACTCAAAGGATGAGGTTGCCCTTTACATCCACACATACGGCAAGCTTCCGAACAATTACATTACCAAAGACGAAGCGGAAAAGCTCGGCTGGACCGGCGGATCCGTTGAAAAGTATAAAAAAGGCGCCGCCTTCGGCGGAACCTATTTCGGCAACTATGAAAAGAAGCTTCCCACGAAACAGGGACGCAAGTATTACGAATGCGACATCGACACCAAGGGTAAGAATTCCCGCGGCGCGAAGCGCATCATCTATTCCAACGACGGCCTGATTTACTACACCGACGACCACTACGAAACGTTTACGCTTTTGTACGGGGAGGAATGACAGACATGAAAACCATCGTCATCGACGGCGCTTATATGACGGAGCGCGGCACAAGTTATGCATACCTTGCGAAGCGGCTGGATTTTCCTTCGTATTTCGGCAAGAATCTCGATGCGCTTTACGACCTTTTAACGGAACCGTGTGAACCGCGCACGCTTGTGATTTACAACAAAAAGAAGCTGCTCTTAAATCTCGGTCCTTACGGCCAGCGCATTCTCGACACGATTCAGGATGCGGTCCGTGTAAACGGAAACCTCTTCTACACCGAGGACAGCATCTAAAACGAAAAGCCTCTTCTGCCGACCGGCAAAAGAGGCTTTATTTTGTATAGCGAAGGGGGGATTCGAACCCTCGACACTACGGGTATGAACCGTATGCTCTAGCCAACTGAGCTACTTCGCCACAGGCACGGATAAACCGTACTTTTGCATTATATGCAGAATCTACACCTTTGTCAAGAAGAAAATACGCAAATGCGCACAGTTTACAGTTCAAACGAAAGCGGGAGCAGTTCCTTTAAGAGATACTCCTGATAAGCGCCGCTTTCGGTTCCGAGAAGAACGGTAAACTTCTCCGGATTTCCGAACTCCGCCATCACCTGGCGGCAGCTTCCGCACGGCGGGCAGATGCTCTCCGCCTTCTCCTCCTTCGGCGCCCCGACAATTGCAATCGCCGTGAAATCGCGGAATCCCGCGGATACGGCAGCAAAAATCGCCGAACGCTCCGCGCAGTTCGTCAGCCCGTAAGAAGCATTCTCGATGTTGCAGCCCCGAAAAATTGTTCCGTCCTTACAAAGAAGCGCCGCGCCGACGGCAAAGCCGGAATACGGGCAGTAGCTGTTCTTTCTCGCCTCAAGCGCCTCTTTGATCAGTTTCTTCTTCGTCTTCTCATTCATCGTTCCGTACCGACCTCCCATTTGGTCCCGTCCGTGAAAAATGTGACCGTTCCCCGTTCATCGGTCCTGTATACCTCTACAGAGAAAGCCCGAAGCACGTTAAGCGCATCCGCTTCCGCCGGTTCCTCGCTTGAGCAGGTGATGACCGCGTACTGCGGCGCAACCTCCTTGATGAACTTCTTCGTCGTCGCGTCGTTCTTTCCGTGATGTCCGATCTTGATGACCTCGGCCTTCAGCGTATAACCGTTGTCACGCATCTCCTTCTCGGTCCTTGTCAGTGCATCGCCCATCAAGAGAGCCGTCCGACCCTTGTACTCTAAGCGGAATACAATCGACGAATCATTGTCGTCGCCCTTTTCAAGAGCCTTCTTGCCGGGCGCAAGAACCGTCAGCTTCGCGCCGCCGAGCTTATACTCTGTAAGAAGCGTTGCATACTCCCAGGGGGTATTCGTGTCATTTACCGCTTTCGTCATCGAAACATATTCGGGAGAATTCTCCTTCTTCGGGGAAAGAATCATCTTCCCGACCGGAAAATTCTTCAGTATCTCCGCCATGCCGCCGACATGGTCTTTGTCGCCGTGCGTGACAACCGCGTAATTGAGTTTGGTCACGTTATGGTTTTTCAGGTATTCGGTAATGACGCTTCCGTGCTCCGTCAGTCCGGCGTCGATCAACATCGTCTCCCCGTCGCAGATCAGAAGGATTCCGTCCGCTTTTCCAAGGGAAATCACGTGGATTTCAAGTACTTCCTTAACGGGAACGGGGGGCTCCTCCGTCGGCGTCGGCTTCTTATCTTCACAGCCCGAAAGAAGCACAAGCGCGATAAGCATCAACAGTATCAGTCTTTTCATGAAATCTCCCTGTCACACATGTGGCTTACTTTAAGAAACCGCTTACAATCTGCTGCTCGGCTTCCTCTTCGGTCAGTCCGAGCGTCATCAGTTTGATGATCTGCTCGCCGGCAATCTTGCCGATGGCTGCCTCGTGAATGAGCGAAGCATCGAGATGGTTTGCGGAAAGCGCAGGCGTTGCAAGTACTTTGCCGTTGTCCATCAGAATCGCGTCGCATTCGGTGTGCCCCGTGCAGCGGTTGTTTCCGTTGATGACCGAAATGAATTCCTGTCTGGACTCACCCTTCGCTACCGATCTCGATACAACATCGGCGCCGCAGCCCTCGCCGTTTAAGTCTACGGTGAAATCGGTCTTTGCGTACTGCGTTCCGTGCGTCATGATCTTCTCGCGGATGACCAGGTTGGCATCTGCCGCAAGATCGGCCTTCGTAACGCGGACCGTCGAGTCGACACCCTTAATCTGTACGGTATCCATCTCCAAACGGCCGCCCTCTTCGATATGCACGATGGTCTGCGGGTTCAGCACGCGCGAGCCGCGGCCGTCGCCCTCACCGTAATGCTTCTCCACATACTTCACGCGGGAATTCTTTCCGACGAAAAATGTGTGGATGCCGTCGTGCTGGGAATCCAGATCTCCGGAATTGTGAATGCCGCAGCCCGCGATGATTGTCACATCGCAGTCCTCACCGATATAAAAATCGTTATAAACGACTTCCTTCAAGCCGGTCTGGCTTAACACAACCGGAATATGCACGCTTTCGTTCTTCGTTCCGGGCTTAATGATGATATCAATGCCCGGCTTATCCGTTTTCGTAACAATATCGATATGCTCCGTCGTATTGCGGCCGGCGCCCTCTCCGTTTACGCGGAAGTTGTAGGCACCTGCGGGAACCCCGTGGAGATCCGCAATCTGCATGAGCAGTTCTTTCTGTATTGCATCCATCATTCATCCATCCTTCTATTCTTTGTGGTACTGACATTCCATGGAACGGTCGAGAAGCTTCGGCAGCATCTTCGCGCTGGCGTCCTCGCTTAAAATGCTTCCGTCCGCAATGACAACAATCCGGTCGGCAATGTTCAGGATTCTTTCCTGATGGGAAATGATGATGATTGTCCCTTTCTGCTCCTTGTGAATCCGCTCAAAGATCCGGATCAGATTGCCGAAGCTCCAAAGGTCGATGCCGGCCTCGGGCTCGTCAAAGATGGAAAGCTCCGTTCCTCTTGCAAGCAGCGTCGCAATCTCGATTCGCTTGATTTCACCGCCCGAAAGGCTTGCATTTACCTCACGGTTGATGTAATCTCTCGCGCACAGTCCGACTGCCGACAGGTATTCGCATGCCGTCGAGGTGGAAATCTTCTCGCCTGCCGCAAGGCGGATCAGGTCCATGACGGTAATGCCCTTAAAACGGACCGGCTGCTGGAAGGCAAAGCCGATGCCGGCCTTTGCGCGCTCCGTGATGCCCATGTCCGTGATATCCTGACCGTTATAGAGAATCCGGCCCTCGGTAGGCTTCTCAATGCCCGCAATCAGTCTTGCAAGAGTGGACTTTCCGCCGCCGTTCGGTCCCGTCAACACGACAAAACGGTTGTCGGGAATCGTCATGCTGATGTTCTTTATAATCTCTTTCGTTCCGGCAGACTCGTCGTCCACACGGAAGCTGACGTTTTGTAATTCTAACATGTATGACTCCTATCCGGTTAATCCGATGATATTACGGCGTCATTATAGCATATCGGCCTCAGAATATCCATAGCCATTCTGTGGCATTTGCCGCGAAAGGGGCTGATTTGACAAGCCGCAGCGAAACATATATAATACAGTTTATTACTTTACAAGGAGTGTGATGGTTTATTTTAGACCCTGACGCGCAATGGATTATCCCGGTAATCCTGATTTTGCTTCTTCTTTCCGCGTTCTTCTCCTCTGCGGAAACGGCTCTGACCTCCGTCAACAGAATGCGCATGCGTTCCCTGGCGGATTCCGGAAAGAAGGCCGCAAAGCTTGTTCTCCGTCTTGAGGCGCAGAACACCAAAATGCTTTCTGCCATTCTGATCGGCAACAATGTCGTAAATCTTTCTGCTTCCGCGCTGACCGCGAAATTCGCGGACATTCAGTTCGGGGACAGGTTTCTTTCGGTTGCGACCGGCATCCTGACTTTCATTGTAATCATCTTCGGCGAGATTATCCCGAAAACCGTTGCTTCGTACCATGCTGACGGCATGGCTATGTTTTATGCGCCTTTGGTTTACGGCTTCATGACTGTGGTGACACCAATCATCTGGCTGGTCAACGGAATCTCCCGTTTCTTTATGTTTTTAATGCGGATCAAGCCCCGCAAAGCCGCCGTCATCACCGAGGACGAGCTGCTCACGGCTGTCGATGTCAGCCATGAGGAAGGCGTCATCGAAAGCGACGAGCGGGAAATGATCGCGAACGTGGTGGACTTCGGCGATTCCCTCGCCAAGGACGTCATGGTTCCCCGTATCGACGTGGATTTCATCAATGTAAAGGCCGGCTACGACGAAGTGGCCGAGGCCTTCCGCGCCAACAACTACTCCCGCCTGCCCGTCTACCGCGGCACAAGGGACAACGTCGTCGGCATCCTGTTTCTGAAGGATTTCTTCCGCTTTGACGGCGACAAAAAGGCCTTCTCCGTGGCCGATGCCATGAGAAAGCCCTTCTTCACATTTGCCTTTAAGAAAACGTCCGACCTTCTGGCCGAATTAAGACGGGAATCCGTTACGATTGCCGTTGTTCTCGATGAGTACGGCGCGACGGCCGGCATCATCACCCTAGAGGACCTTCTCGAAGAAATCGTCGGCGAGATCCGTGACGAATACGATGCGGACGAGGAAGACGAAATCCGTAAGATTTCCGATACCGAGTACCTCGTGCACGGCAACGCCCGTCTCGATGACATCAACGAAGAACTCGGGCTCTCCTTGCAGTCCGATGACTACGATTCGATTGCAGGCCACCTGATTCATCTTCTCGAGCACCTGCCGAAAACCGGCGAGCGGATCACCGAGGACAACATTACCTACATTGCCGAAACGGTTGCGAAAAACCGTGTCGTCAGGGTACGCATTCTGCTTCCCGAAAAAGCCGAAGCAGAGTCCGACAGCTAAGCTCTGACGTTGGCTGCGATTGCCAGCACGGCACCTGCGCCGGCGATTAAAAGCGCAATCCCGGTTCCGAAGAATAACAGCAAAAGCCATACGGAAAATGCCATGATGCCGACTGCATCCTCCGCGGTTTCACGATTGGTTCTGATCCATCTTAATACCTGTTTCATATCCTGCCTCCCGTTTGGTTTCTTGAGGCAAAAATAAACTATGAGCTGTCCTATAAAAAGGACAGCTCATTTTGTTTCTGCTTGTTTTGTAAAGTGTCCGGTTATTTCCGGATCTTGATCAGATACGTGGTGTACGGCTTTTTGTCGGTCGGTCCGATTGTCTTCACGGGCGTTCCGAGAGACAGCAGCATATTGATGTTCGGCGTGCTCGGACGGTAATAGTATCCGCCGATATACTTCACACCGCTTGAAGCATTCGTCTGGTCCACGTTCACATGGTCGTAACCGTAATACCGCTCGCACTCGCCGATGTACAGATAATCGACATTGTACTTTCTGAGGATTGCCATAACCTCATCCGCGCTGTCCGAGGTGAAGACCGTCTCGATGTCGCAGATACGCTCATCTACTTCTTCAGGGCATTTGTCAATCTTTCCGTTGCAGCGCCACAGCCATTCATGCGTCTTCCAGCCGACAACGGTCGGGCATCCGGTGAATACGGAAATGCGGTTATAATAGGTGTAGCTGAGACCCGCCCGCTCCAAAATGACAGGCTGACCCTCGATGTTGTTGTTGATGAATTCCACCATCTCGGCGTCATCGGAATTCTGGTTCTTCATGAATGCCGAAGCGTCAAGACCGCGGTATTTGCCGGACATCCAGTCGCGATAGCACTGGTTCATATAAGCGTTGCAGGCGAAGATGCACAAAACGCCGGTCATGGCGAATGCCTTCTGGAATACCGACTTCGGCATGAACATCAGTCTGCCGATGATGTAAGCCATGCTGATACCGAACATGATGAATGCCTGGTAGGAAAGCTTGAACATCGTATTGGCGCGCTCGTAGTCGCCGCCGTAGATATCTCTGACAAATATCACCTCGGGGATGAGCACGAGTCCTCCCGCGCAAAGCGCAACCGTCAGCACGTACAGATCGGATATCGAAAGCGAGGTAAGGAACGGCGGTCTTTTGATTCTGTCCTTCGGAATCCGCTTGGTAACCTGCTCCGCCTTCTCGCGAAGAAGCGCCAGAAGGAATACAATCAGACAGATGAACGGAAGTCCCCATACAACAAGGAACTCCTTAAACAGTGTATGCTTTAAGGTGATGCCGATACCCATCGACATGCTCTTGAACGAAAGCGTGAACGGAAGGCTCACGATGAAGCCGACAACGATGAATACAACCGCCTCACAGCCCGTCAGTGCCCATGCATGATACTTTTTGTAACCGTAAATGATGATGTTCGAGAACAGGATGATGGCGCCGGATACGACAAAGTAAATCGGGAAATCCCAATAGTTCGTCATATGGAACAGACCGATCAAAAACGAGCAGGTGAATACGGCCGGATGAAGGGCTTCCTTCCACGGGAACTTCATTGCGTCAACGACCGTCTGATCCGGGCCGAACACGCTGCCGCCCTCACGGACCAGATCCATCTTCTCCTTTCTTGAAAGGAGCCAGGAAAACAGCACCGCGAGAACCGTCATGACCAGTATGGTATTTACCACGTGCGCGTGCAGATCGCCGAGCACGTAGGAGTACGACGGGAACTCATGAATCGTCTTGTCGCCGCGCTCATAGTAGTAACCGATGTAACGGGTCGGGTTGGAAAACCAGTACTTATACTCTTCATCTCCGTGCAAACGCTGGAACCACGGAAGAATGTGCTTGTAAATCGGATAATGCATCGTTGAGGAAACGGAAACGGCAATACCTGCCAGCATGCCGGCGAAGGCAGGACGGTAATACGGTTCGGCGTTCTCGTCGATGATCTCGCCGAGTCTTGCGGCGCGGGCTTTGCCGGCGTTCGTCAGTCTTTCCGACGAACGGTCTTTAAGTCTCACGCGAAGAAGGTTCGACACAATGGAATAAGGCATGCTGAAGCCGAAAGCGGCAAGCATGGCCATGCTGATGTTATAACCGTGTGTAACCGGCACTTCGGTCAGCTTGCAAATGAAGGTGCAGAGATACTGGCCGTAGTAGTAATAGTTGATTCCGTTTCCGGAGAACCACATGTCGACGGGCGCCATGTATTCCGACTTGTTCATGGACATCATGAAACCGTAGTCCATGAAACGCTCCGTGCCGAATGCATCCGGATTCTTGCCTCTTAAGTAGCACCAGACAACGAAGGCACAGAAAAAGATGATTTCGGAGGACAGCATCGAAACGAGCCGCTCCGTCGTATAGAACTCACTGATGCGGTATTTCCGCTCCCTCTTCATCTTCAGGAAATAGAACATAATGCTGCCGCAAAGAAGTACCAGAATCGAAAGCACAATGCTTCCGGTTCTTGTAAACTTCACGAGCCTTAATGAGCTCAGATACCACATGACAAAGCTGCATACGGCGATTCCGAGTGCCTTGGAGAACAGCCAGCCCCCGTCGTGGAATTTCGGGAACAGCACGATGCAAAGCGGCTGCATGACTACGCCAAGCAGAATCAGGCTGAGCCACCACGTCAGAACATAGGTGAAATCAACCGTCCCCATGAAGCGCATGCCGAAATACAGGAACCCCAAAAAGAAGCCAAACGGTATGATGGCTTTCTCGATTCCCTGATAAGGTCTTTTTCCGGTATTCATAGCTTACTTCTCTCCTTCCTCATCTTCGATCCACGCGCCTGCATCGATGCGCGTATCGAAAATCCACGTTTCCCCGTCGTTGAATACGAGGCCGAATGTATTGATGATATTCTGTTCGTTAACAACAAATTCTTCCCGGAGCCGGACATCTGTATCCACCACAATGTAGCGGATTCCGTACTGCTCAACAAGCGCCCGCAGTTCTTCCGGCGTCTCCGCCGTATACATGGCATAAACGGAAGGCTCACGCCCGTTCGTATCGTAACCGGCAGACCATGCGTAATACGGCCAGCCGAAATATAACATTGCTCCGCCCAAAACGAAATCGTTCAGCGAGTACCAGCTTGTCAGCCAGATATCATGGGAGTCCGAATGCTCCATGACGAAGCGGCATATCGCGGATTCATCGCTGATGTAGCTTGTGTAGCCGGACACCTGCGCGTTCTTCTTCACGACAAGCGTGAAATCATACAATCCGGTGATGATCAGACAGGTTACCAGGAAGCAGCAAAGCACCCTCGCAAATGCCCCTCTGAAGTCCCACAGCCGGCATACAAGGCTCGCAACCGGAATGTTGATGAGCATGACGCCGAGCATGATATACTTATGGTTTACGGCGATATCAGGCGTCAGCGAAAGGGTAAATGCCACGATGATCGGCGCAACGAAAGCAAATGTCAGGTATTTCTCCGTCCATTTGATGAAAAGCATCGATGCAAGCAGTGCAAACGGCAATACGCCGAGCAACGCAATCAGATATTTGATGACCGACACTAGCGTCTGCTGTTCCGCCAGGAAACCGAACTGATACTTCGGTGCAATCGCTTTTCCGTCGATGAAGAAGTTCGCGGAAAGCGAAGAAAGCACAACCGTAATCGCCGCCGTCAGCGCAAACGACAGACGGTTGTCCGAGGCAAATGCCATGATGAACAGAACACTGAGACACCCGATGACGCAGGCGCCGTTGAAGAAGCTCGAAAGTCCGAGCAGCAGGCCGCAGGCAACGATTGCCGTCGTTCCGGGCTGATACCAGCCGTCCTTGCGGAAAAGAGATGCCTTGACGCAGTACTCCGCGCGTTCTCCGGGAAGAAGCGTCTCTTCCGGATTCTCCTGCAGGAACTGATACAGCCTTTCGTCCGCTTCCTTCGCGCAGCGCGCCGTTCCTTCAAACAGGAACTGCGTGAAATAAATCAGCAGGAATAAAACAACGCAAAAACCGAGTGCCAGATGGCGCTGGTTGCAGTATACGTTCAGGTTCCAAAGACCCCAGTCTTCATGCTGTGTCGTACCGATGAACGTATAGTTATCAAGAAGCCCTTTCAAAAGGCCGGTCTTCTTCGGAATCGTTCCCGCAAAATCGAAGAAGGCGCGGGAGCTTCGGAAGGTAAACAGCAGTGTCGTAATCACGCCGATGGCTCTCTTACCGGAAAGCTTCACGGCATAGAAATACAGAAGCGCATATACCATGATCAGGCACAAAACGCTCGGAATGTTGAAAGCAAGATCAAGACGCATGCCGAGATAATTCAGGTTGCCGACAAAAAACTGGAACATGAAATGATAACGGATGTCTTCGCCCGCGAAATGCGAGTACTGTGTCGGGAAATTGTTGCCGACGGCGAACGACCGGATCATGCCGATATGCGGCGAGAAATCGCTCATAACCGTCCAGCCGACATAGTAACGGCCGTTGATATAAAAGAAAGTCCAGAACATCAGAAACGTGCATAAAGCTGTTACAAAAGCAAACAGCACGGTCTCCCCTGTCGTAATGCCGCCAAACAGCTTCTTAAGGCCCTTCGGTGCATCGTCCGCCGGTTCATCATCCTTCACATTACGCCGTCTGAATGCAAGGGAAAGCAGCAGGCTCGCGATAAAAGCGATGAGCGGCATGACAATCAGATTGGCCGGATACAGGGGATGTCTCCGGTCTCTGAAAAGATATCCGAGAAGATACGTAAGCCAAGTCGTCGGAACCGCACCGAAAAGGAACCATGCCGGAATGCATACAAAAGCAGGCGAAAGGTTGATTTCCTTTCCCCTGTAGGTAAGCTTTCCGTATTGCATCAGATTCGGGAAGCAGAAAAGCGTGATTCCCGCGCCCAATGCAAAGCACAAAATGATGTAAATCAGTCCGAGCATACAACCTGTCCTCTCGCGTCATTCAAAGTTCAGTATACCACAAGCGAATCCCGTTCTGCAACCAAAAGATGGAACCGCTCCTCCGCCTCTTCGTCGGAAAGAAGCGCCGTATCTTCCTTCGCCGCAGCCAGCATATCCGCGTCACGGATGATGTCCGCAACGGCAAAATCCATGTCGCCGCTCTGTCGGATTCCGAAGAAATCGCCGGGTCCGCGAAGCTTCAGATCCTCCTCCGCGATGGCAAAGCCGTTCCGTGCCCGAAGAAGCACCGACAGCCGTTCCTTCGTCTCTTCGCTTTCGTTGCCCTGCATCAGAATGCAGTACGACTGCTTCGCGCCGCGGCCGACACGCCCCCTCAACTGATGAAGCGCCGAAAGACCGAACCGCTCCGCGTTCTCCACCATGATGATTGTTGCGTTCGGCACATTAATGCCGACCTCAACTACAGTCGTGCTGACAAGAACCGAAATCTTTCCTTCCGCAAAGTCGGAAAGAATCGCGTTTTTATCCTTGCCGTTCATCTGCCCGTGAAGGGTTCCGACCGTGATCTCATCGCCGAACTCCTCCCGGAGCTTGCGGGCGTAATCCGTCACATTTTCCCCTTCCGAATCCTCACTCTCCTCGATCAGGGGGCAGATGACGTAGGTCTGCTCGCCCTTCGCGGCGTGCTCCTTAATGAAGCGGTACGCCGTCGGGCGGTAGGACCGGTCAACCACGCAGGTTTTGACGGGAAGCCGCTCCGCGGGCTGTTCGTCAAGAAGCGAAATATCCATGTCGCCGTACAGCATCATCGCAAGCGTTCTCGGAATCGGTGTTGCGCTCATGATGAGCAGGTGCGGCATCTCGCCCTTACGCATCAGCTGCTCACGCTGCTTCACGCCGAAACGGTGCTGCTCGTCCACAATGACAAGGCCGAGCTTCGGAAACTCCACGCTGTCCTGAAAAAGCGCATGCGTGCCGATGACAATCGGGTATTCGCCCGAAACAATGCCTTCCTCCATCCGCTTGCGCTCGGTCTTCGTCTGGGAACCGACAAGCAGTGCGACACCGATGCCGAACGGAGCAAGCATCTTCGTGAAAAATGCGAAGTGCTGCCTTGCCAGTACCTCGGTAGGCGCCATCAGGCATCCGGAAATGCCCTCTTCGGCGCACATTGCAAGTGCCAAAAGGGCAATGACCGTCTTACCGGAACCTACGTCTCCCTGCAGCAGGCGCTGCATCGGGTACGCTCCGCAGAGGTCCTTAATGATTTCTGCAAGTACCCGCTTCTGCGCGGCGGTTAATTCATACGGAAGCGCTGCAAGAATGCCGTCGGCAACCGTGTGCTTTTCCATCAGAAAGCTGTTCGGCTCTCTGAGGATTCCGGCTTTTAAGTGCCGCATGGACAGCAGAAAACGGGTGAATTCGTCATAAGAAAGGCGTTTAATTGCCTCTTTGGTGACTGACTCGTCCTCCGGACAGTGAATGGCCCGGTAGGCGTCCTCAAGCTTTAAAAAACCGCGTTTCCTGCGGATGCTCTGCGGCATGGAATCGGGGATCTCCGTCACGGCAAGCGCCTCGGAAACCGCCTTCGCAATCGCATTGTGGGAAAGCCCTGCCGTCAGCGAGTAAACCGGCCGCAATGACCGCATTCTCGCGCGGTACGCATCCTCGGTATAAATCTCCGGCTGCACCATCGAAACGCTGCGGCCCTTCCGGGAAATCTTACCGCGGAACAGAAGCTTTCTGCCGAGCGGAAGCTGCTTTAAAACGAACGGGCTGTTGAACCAGCGAAGGTCCATCTCACCGGAGATGTCGCGGATTCTCGCGACAATCATGCGGCGGCTGCCCGCTGCAACGGGCTTGGCTGCAGCCGTCAGAATGCCCTCCACGGTCCGAACGGTTCCGTCCTCGGTCTGTGACACGAGCACGGGCATGTCATACCGCTCATAGCCCCGCGGAAAATGGCACAGCAAATCCCCGACCGTACGAATATCAAGCTTTTCGTACAGCTTCGCGGACTTCTGTCCGATTCCCTTCACTTTGATTACCGAGTCCGTTATTTTCATGGCGCCCTCAAAATAAAAAAGGGGCTGAATGCCTTCAGCCCCTGTATCCGTCACTCTACGGAAAGCAGATAATAGTACACCGGCTGTCCGCCGAAATGAACCTCTACATCCAGATCCGGATGCTGTTCTCCGATTGTATCCGCAATTGCCTGCGCATCCTCTTCGGTCGCGTCTGCGCCGAAATAGATGCTCACCAGTCCGGAATCCTCATCCACAAGCTCGTTTGCAAGCTGTACGGTAACCTCTGCGATATCCTGTCCGACCGTCTGAATGCCCTTGTCGGAGATACCCATGATGTCGCCTTCGCGAATCTCCTTGCCTTCAAAGCTTGTATCTCTTACGGCGTATGTAACCTCGCCGCTCTTTACATATCCGAGTGCTTCCGTCATCATCGCCTCGTTCTCCTCGGCGCTCTTATCGGCAAGGAAGCTTACCATTGCGCTGATTCCCTGCGGTGCCGTCTTCGACGGGATGACGAAAATCTTCTTGTCCTCAACAAGGCTCTTGGCCTGCGTTGCGGCAAGAATGACATTGCCGTTGTTGGGCAGGATGAAGATGTTCTCGGCATTGACCTGATCAATTGCCGTCAGCATGTCTTCGGTGCTCGGGTTCATGGTCTGGCCGCCCTCGATGACATAATCGACACCGAGACCGCGGAAGATCTCATTCATGCCTTCGCCGACCGAAACCGCGATGAAGCCCATCTCCTTTGCGGGCTCTTCGGGCTTAACGGGCTTTGTTTCCGCTGCAGCTGCTTCTTCGCTCTGAATGACACGCTCGTTATGCTCTTCGCGCATGTTGTCAATCTTCATGCGGGAAAGCTGTCCGTATGTCAAAGCCTTCTGGATGGCAAGACCGGGGTCGTTCGTATGAACATGAACCTTCACGACGTCGTCATCCGCAACACATACGATGGAATCGCCGATGGAGGAAAGGTAGGTCTTGAAATCCGTTTCTTCCTTCTGCGTAAAATCTTTCTCAAGTAAAATGATGAACTCGGTACAGTAACCGAACCGGATATCCGCCGTTGAGATATCGTTGGAACCTGCGCCGCCCTTCTTCTCGGCAGGCTTGGCACCGCCGCTTACAAGCGCATTCAGATCCACTTCCTCGCCGCGAAGGCCCTTTCTCGCACCGGTCATGACTGCCAAAAGTCCGGTGCCGCCGGAGTCTACCACGCCGGCTTCCTTCAAAACGGGCAGCAGCTCAGGCGTATTGTCAAGTGCCTGCTGCATCCGCTCGATGACCTTATCAAGGAAATCCTCTACATCGTCCGTGAAATCGGCAATCTCGGCCGCCGCCTCCGCGCCTGCTCTTGCTACCGTCAGAATCGTGCCTTCCTTCGGCTTCATAACCGCCTTGTAAGCGGTATCGACTGCCTTGTCGAAGGCTTCTGCCGCAAGCGGAACCGTCAGCTTGTCATAGCCGTTCACGCCCTTACAGAAACCACGGAACAGCTGGGACAGGATAACGCCGGAGTTTCCTCTCGCGCCCTTTAAGGAGCCTGAGGAAATCGCCTTAGCAAGCGTCTGCATGTTCAGATCCGTAATCTGTCCGATTTCCTTGACGGCGGACAGAATCGTAAGCGTCATATTCGTTCCGGTATCCCCGTCGGGAACAGGGAATACGTTCAGTTCGTTGATGACTTCCTTTTGTACTTCCAGATTCTTTGCTCCCGCGAGGAACATCCTCTTCAAAAGGGAAGCATCGATCGAGTTCACTGCCACTTCTCTATATCCTCCTTCCGGCCGTAAGTCTGGCCGGCGCAATTCATTAATCGATAACGCGGACGCCGTCCACGTGAATATTCAGCTTCTCAACGTTCAAACCGGAGAAATCCTCAACACGGTACTTCACATTCTCATAAAGATTGGAGCATACCGCCATAATGCTGATGCCGTAAGAAACGATAATATGCAAATCGATGGTGATGCGGTTCTCATTGACACGAACCTTAACGCCGTGATTCAGAGAATCCTTCCGAAGGAGTTTCGAAAGGCCGTCCTTCATGCTGACAGCTGCCATTCCCACAACACCGAAACACTCGGTGGCAGCGGAACCTGCGTACTTTGCGATTACGTCAAGATCTACATAAACGTCGCCGTTCACGGTTGCTATTGTTCCGTCCATAAATTGCCTCCTCGTAAACCGTATTAAAAAGCGGTTCCGTCCCCCAAAGAACGGGACACCTCCGCTATGAAATCATAGCCGCTTTCCATTTTACCATTAAATGACAAAAAAAGAAACACATTTTTCAAAAAATGTGTCATTTTCCAATCCGTATACAGAAAAATGTCATGCCGAAAAACAATAAAAAGGGCACTCCCTTTTGGGAATGCCCTCAGTCATTTTATGCTCTTTCCACTTTACCGGAACGGAGGCAGGAAGTACAAACGTGCATCTTCTGCGTTCCGCCGTTCACCTTAACGCGAACAGTCTTAACATTGGATTTCCACATCTTGTTAGCTCTTCCGGAAACCTGACTACGCGTAATACTGATCTGTCTGCCGAAAAGTGCGCCCTTATCACAAATCTCACATTTTGCCATAATACAAGCACCTCCTTCACTTGTGAATTGGTTGCAATAACCCGAACATTCACATAATAACAGAAACAGGTTTCAAATGCAAGAACTTTTTTAAGAGATTTTCAACCCCTTTTGAAAGCCTATTTTTCTTCCTTCAGAAGCTCCTGCGCAGCCTCGTCAACCTTACTGTCATCGATGTTCAGATCCTGGTCCTTCTTCTTGAACATCGCGCGGATGCGGTTCAGAACCTCGGGAGCCATATCGACGATTCTCGTAAGGGTGTCGTTGTCCTTAACCGTAATCAGACGGGTGTTGCCGTCCTTGATGACGAGAATGGCGAACGGAGACATCTTTCCGCCGAGTCCGCCTGCAACGCGGTCGCTTAACTTCTTGCTCTTGCTGTCATCGTCTCTCTTCGAATCCTTGTTGAAAGCGCCTGCCGCAACGCCGAAGGTCACGTCCACGAGAGGCAGAAGCACGGTGCCGTCCTCCATGGTAATTGCCTGTCCGACCACGCTCTTCGTGGTGACAAAGCCTTCCATCCCTTTCAAAAGTCCCTGAACAGTCTCGTTTACATTTGCCATAACCTCTTCCTCCCTTTTATGCTGCGTTTTCAAATATTTCTTTTGCTTCGTCCGGTGTTGCGACGATTGTTTCTTTTACCTTCTGTGCTTCCGCAATGACCTTGCGGATGTTCTTGTCACGGTAGAGCCTCCATGCGCGGATCAGAATGCCCCACAGCCTGATGCGTCCCTTAATGTAACCGTGTCCGCTTACCTTGAGCTCTCCCTCAAAATCCGGGTACAGCTGCAGCTTATCCGCAATCTGTACATAAACCGGTGAAATCAGGCCGCATACGGTGCCGGTTAAGGACGGGTCCTTCATGCCGAAGGAAAGCTCTCCGGAATACTTCTTCGGCGCGATGTGAAGAAGGATCCATTTGGCATTTACCCACGCGGTCTTTAACGCCCTCTTCGTGGATTTCTTGCGGATGTATTTGGCAAGAAGTCCTTTCTTCCGTTTCAAAAGCTCAAACAGTGCGCGAACGGAATCGAGAAGCGAAGCCCCTTTCGCTTTCAGCTGATCAACCTTATCCTGAATCCGTTTCCGGATGCCGTTTTTCTTTTCTTCCTCCGGTTCACTTCCCTCGGAAGCCCCTGCCTCTTCGCCCTGCTCTTCGGAAAATGTGACCGTTTCCTCTGCCGAATCCTGCGAAACGCTTTCCGCAGCCGCCTCAGGCTTTTCGGCAGGCTTTTCAGCTGCCTCCGGATTCTCTTCTGCCTTGGGCTTTTCGGCCTTGGGCTCTTCTGTCTTGGGCTTTTCGGCTTCTTCGGTCTTTCCCGAACCCTCGGTCTTATCTTCGGCCGTTTCAGGCTTTGCGGCTTCTTCGGTCTTACCTTCGGGCTTCTCTTCGGTCGTCTCCGCGGTCTCCCCGGAAGTGCTTTCCTCTTCCTCGCCCGCGAACGTGCCGCGTTTCACCGGAATGCCGAACACCCGCAGTGTATAACGGATATCCTTCGGCGACCGGATGTCGGTTTTAAAGGATACAATCCGCAAAAGCCATCGGACATATGCTTTTCCGGTTAATGCCTTCTCCTGCAGGTCTCCCGCAATGTCCGCTTCATAGCGGAACGGCGCGAACAAAAGGGCGGCAAGGATCAGCAGGACAAGCCCGAGAATGCAAAGCAATACGATTCCGATGATTTTCAATACCAGAAGAACGATATGCATCCTTTCCTCCCTTCCACGTTCCGATTACGGGAACCTGGTTACTGCAAATAATAAGCCTTTGCGTCAAATCCGCCGGTCTTTTCGTAAAGCTCTCCGATCATCTGCTCAACAAGCGCCATGGCATTTTTCCGGCCCTCACAGGCGCCGACAACCGTGATGTCATGCTCCTTGGCTTCAAAGCGGAGGGCAAATGCCGGAATCACCTCTAAAATGCCGCCATCCGTTGTCGGAAGAATCACGCAGAAAATCGTGCGGTCACCTGTCTTCTTTTTGTTGATTGCGGCGGTCAGTTTCTTTCTGTTTTCTTCCTGATCTGCGGGAATAATCAGGTTCTTACTGATGGTAATCATGAAAAACCTCCTCGAAAGATCAGTCCTGTTCTGCTCCCTCAAGCATTCTGCGGAACATGTCAACGGCGCCCCGCTTCTCCCATTCGGCGCTGCAGTTCTTCAGGGAATGCAGCACGTAATTCATAACCTCGGTGTGGGAATTGAAGAACACCGGCAGTTCCTTTAATACCGCTGCCATCACGGCGCGGTTGTATGTCTTGGAGCGTCCCTTAAGGCTCTCCTCTAAAAGCGCAATCACTCCGTTGGTTTCGCGGTTCAGAACGTCCTCGTCAACCATCACCGTCTCCTGCTCGGTAAGCGGGGCAAATGACGACGTGGACATCAGGCGCTTCGTCAAAAGCACGGTCTTTCCTTCTTCGCTGTTCTTGAACTCCGCGTCATTCTCGCAGTAAGCGTCAATCTTCGCCTCGTCCTTTAAGACGCGCTCCGAAAGCGGCTCAAGCTTTCCTTCCATGTAAGCAAATGCCGGACCGAGGCTTTCCTCCGAAAGTGCCTCGTTTCGTCCTGCAAGAAGGGCAAATCCGAAATCGGCAATTGCGCCGACAGCGGGAAGCATGTAGCCCTTCGTTTCCGCATCCTCATACTCGCCGTCCAGAAGAACAACCGTATAGAAAGCATTAATGCAATCCTGCAGCCCAGACAGATAATCCGTCGAAGTCTTTAAGGAGTCAGCTGCGTCGGAAACGAAGCCCTCCCACTCGTTGCACGCATCTTCGGTCAGTTCGTCAAAGGATACCTGCGAAAGCCGTTCCGTCAACTTCCGGTATTCCGAAAAAGCTCTGTCCTCCGACTGCTTCAAAAGCGCCGCAGCGGATACGATGCGGTACCGGAAACCGGCAAGCGCCTCGGTATCGGAATTTCCGTAGATGGTAAATGCGCCGCGGACCAAATCGAAGAAGCGGGATTTCGTAAGGCGGATCGGCAGCTGCGACAGCATGATCTGAATCCGCAGGTTGGTCTCCGCCGAATCCTCCGAACGGAATACCGCGCGGAGAATCTCCTTCGCCTCCTCTTCGTTGTCAAAGGGCTTATCGTATGTGCGGAACGAATACTCCGCACGGTTAAACAGATATTCGTAAATCATCAGGGCATCACTGAACACCTGCACCTGCTCGGCGCGGTCCGTCACGTGCTCACGAAGCTTCGGAAGCGCCTTTAAGATGCGTTCCTTCGCGCTCTCTCCTGCCTCCGCATAATCCCTGATATGACTAAGCAGCTGCCCGTAGCAGTCATCGGTATCCTTATCAAGCAGATTGCCGTCCATGCCGAATCTGCCGTCGCGTACCCCTTCCGTCAGATCGTAAAGGTGCGCCGTCAGATTCATCCAGGCAAGGGAATCGTAGGCTTTTTGTAACTGCCCTATGGCATTTTTCTCAGATTTCATTCGTTTTCTTCCTTTTCACTGTCGGATTTCTGTTCTCTTACCACATGCACGTGCGTGTAAAGATGATCCATACAGTATTCGTAATTGCCCTCGCATTTGGAGCAGAAGCGGAATTCGAGCTCGGGGTCGTCAAGCTCCGTTCTTCCGCAGACCACGCAGCGGTGTCTCGTCAATACCGTCTTGCCCTGATGGGTACTCTCAACGCGGGCTTCCCGCTCGCCGCGCTTTACCGCGCCCGCATACTCGACCCTTCGCTTGAACCGCATCGGGTTCGGCATCTTCCGGTAGCTCTTCGTATTCACGAAGAACAGGATGAAGTTCAGCATCGCGACGACAAATGCCACGCCCATGCAGATTCCCGAGTACGTATCAAACGACAGAACCGACAGGATTGAGAATATTTCTATCACAGCCAGTGCAATGCCGATGTATTTCACCTTGATGGGAACAACGAAGAACAGCAAAACGCTGATATCCGGGAATTCCGTCGCAAACGCGAGGAACAGCGACAGATTGATATACTCGAGGGTAATCATGTAGGAAGTCCCGAACCCGAAATACAGATAATGTGCGATGTACAGGCATACAACCGCAAGGATGTTGAAAAAGACTCCCGAGAAAAAGTATACGTTAAACCGGAAGCTGCCCCAGAGCCGCTCGAGCATTGTTCCGACAAAATAGTACAGATATAACGTAATGATGGTGAACAGGATGTCAATCGCGCCCTGTGAATCCTGCTGAACGGGCTGGATGACGAAGGTGAAGAATCTCCACACCTGTCCCTTCAGAACCTTGTCAATATCAAGCATCAGCCAGGTTTTATAAAAATCCGGGCTGACGAAGCTGATTACCCAGCCGACGATATACATCGCGGTGACATATTTCATCAGGTTTTTGATCGCGTATTTGCCGAATTTCTTTTCAAGCCGGTAAATCATCCGTTACTCTCTCCTGTCCGGAATCCGCGCCGCGCGGCGAAAAAGATTCCGAAAGATATTCTATTATATTATAAGGATTTTCCATAGCAATGTCAAACATTATGTGGTATATTATGTTAGAAGAAAGAACAAAATATACGGGGGAAACACCAGCCATGGCATTTGACGGCATTACCCTTTCCGCCCTCGTTTCCGAATGGAAACAGGCACTTACGGGCGGACGGATTCAGAAGATCAGCCAGCCCGAATCGGACGAACTGATCCTGACCGTGAAGAATGATTCAACCTATTATCTGCAGCTCTCTTCGAGCGCCTCGCTGCCGCTTGCCTGCTTACGAAACGAGGCTAAGCCCGCACCGCTTACGGCGCCCGCTTTCTGCATGCTCCTAAGAAAGCATCTCGGCGGTGCCAGAATCCTTGAGATAGAGCAACCCGACCTCGAACGCGTCGTCCGTTTTAAGCTTCAGCATCTAAATGAAATGGGCGATCTGTGCGAGAAGTACCTGATTGTCGAGCTGATGGGCAAATACTCGAACATCATTTTCACGAATGAAGAGTTCAAAATCATCGACAGCATCAAACGGGTCAATTCCTTTGTGAGCTCCGTCCGCGAGGTGCTTCCGGGGAAGCCGTGGTTCATTCCGAAGACCGACGGCAAGCACTCTCTCACCGCAGAAACGCCGGCAGATCTCTGCAAGCTTCTGAAGGACCGTCCGGGTCCTGTTTCGACCGCATTATATCAGATGATTACCGGCTTAAGCCCTGTCATCGCGAACGAACTCTGCTACCGTTCCGGGGTCAATCCCGAGCAGCCGGCATCGGAGCTTTCCGAAGAAGAACTGAATACCCTTTCCGAAATCCTCTTCTGGCTCAGAAAACAGATTGAGACGGAAGCCTATACCCCGGTCATCTATAAGAAGGACGGCGTCCCCGTGGAATTTGCCCCGGTTCCGCTTCGGACCTTCTCGGATTATCCGGAATATGACGTCAGCGAAAAGGCATCGATGAGCGAGGTCATCCTGAGCTACTATCAGGAAAAGGATGCCGTAACGAGAATGCGGGCGAAGTCAGCCGATCTTCGTAAGACCGTGCAAAATGCCATCGAGCGTACCGCTAAGAAGCTGGATCTGCAAAGAAAGCAGATGGCCGACACCGAAAAGAAGGACAAATACCGCATCTACGGCGAGCTTCTGACGACCTACGGCTACTCCGCTGAGCCCGGAAGCAGGTCCCTCACCTGCACAAACTATTACGACAATACGGAAATCACGATTCCGCTTGACCCGACGCTTACGGCGCTGCAGAATGCGAAGAAGTATTTCGACCGTTATGCGAAGCTCCGCCGCACGGGAGAAGCTGTTGCGAAGCTGCTGACGGAAGGCGAGGCCGAACTCGAGCACCTGACAAGCGTACGGGAATCACTTTCCTTTGCCGCAAACGAGGCCGATTTAAACCAGATTAAAACTGAGCTCACCGACACCGGATACCTGAAGTTCCACCGTGAGACCGGTACGAAGAAGGCTAAGATTCCGAAGAGTAAACCGCTTCATTACGAAACCGCCGACGGATTTGAGCTTTATGTCGGAAAGAACAATTACCAAAACGACGAGGTCACATTTTCCATTGCCGGAAATAACGACTGGTGGTTCCACGCAAAGGGAATCCCGGGCTCGCACGTCGTGCTTAAAACCGGCGGCCGCGAGGTGCCGGACGAGCTGTTCGCCGTAGCGGGAAGCCTGGCTGCGTATTATTCGTCCGGAAGGGATGCAGGCGGAAAGATTGAAATCGATTACCTGCAGCGAAAGAATGTGAAGAAGCCGAACGGCGCAAAGCCCGGCTTTGTCGTCTATTACACGAACTACTCTCTTGTCGCAACGCCGGGAATCGACGGGACACTGAGAGAACTGAAAGACTGAACGATTTAGGAGAACAACCATGATCAATGCGGATTTTCACACGCACAGCTCGTTTTCAACGGACAGTGAGGCTGAACCGGAAAGCATGATTCAGCAGGCCATCGCGCTCGGACTGAAGACCTACTGTTTCACCGACCATATGGACTATGTTTTTCCGGAGGGCGAGGAATTCCTCTTCGACCCGAAGGAGTATTTTGAGACGCTTACCGCGCTTCGCCGCAAATACCGCGGGCAGATTGACATCCGGATCGGTGTCGAGCTCGGGCTTCGTGACGAGCCGGACATCCGGGATGAAGCACAGAGGCTTTGCAAAGACCTGACGGACAACAACCCCTTCGACTTCGTCATCGGTTCCACGCACGTGATTGCCCACTTCGACCCTTATAACCGCGAATACTGGAAGGACCGGAGTGCCGAGGACATCGTGCGGATGTATTTTGAGTCGGTGCTTTACAGCGTCTGCCACTATGACTGCTTCCACGTTTACGGGCACCTCGATTATATTCTCCGGTACCTTCCGGAGGGCGTAACCGTCGACATCACGAAGTTTGAGCCGTTAATCGATCAGATTCTTACGGAACTGATTGCACGCGGCAAAGGCATCGAAGTCAACACCTCCCGCCTGGCCCGCGGCTCGGTCATGAACCCGAGCCCCAAAATCCTCGCCCGCTACCGCGAACTCGGCGGCACTATCCTCACCATCGGTTCGGATGCGCACCGCCCCGACCGGATTGCCGGCGCTTTCGCCGAAGCCGAAGCCATCCTGAAGGAACTCGGTTTCAAAGAATACACCGTCTTCCGAAAAGGCAAGCCGAGCTTCCGAAGGCTTTAACAGAACAGAAACGGCCGAAAAGGACCCCCCTCTTCGGCCGTTTGTTTAATCAAACAGTTTCATTTTTTATTCCGAAAACAGAACAAAATATTCTTTACGTCTTTCCCCTATAAAGCAATACGGTTATTCCTCGAAAAACGGCTCTAAGGTCACATTCGCACTGGCGGAAATATACTCGCCTGGGAAAAACAACTGTGCCTCATTGCCGCAAACTTCGCCCCAGGCGAAAAAGTTTGCACTGAGTCCGCCTCTTCCGGGCACAAGCGTAGGAGTATTTCTCTCTACAATAACGCTTTTCACTCCCCTGTATGTAATTTTGACAAAAACCTTTCTGTAATATCTTCCCGAGGAACCGACAACATCACTGTCCTTCATCTTCTTGCCGGAATAATACTCATACCATTCCTGAGAATAACAACCTGCAGGGACACCGGGAAGCTTTTCCTTAATCTTCTTAAACGTCGTCTGACCGTTTGATGTCTCAATTGAAAACGAATTCAGTTTCGTCGACTTGTTTTTCTCAAAAGAGTCAAAGTATAACGTAATACCCCAAACAGCGTAAAGCTTCGTATTACCATTGAACGTGATATTTCCCTCTCCGGGTTTATATTTCACCGTACCGCCTTTTGACAGTGACCACCCGTAAAGAATCTTACCGGGATAATAAAATATTGCTCCTTTGACGGATGCTTTCTGTCCGGCTCCGACTGTTTGTGTAACTGTTGTTGCGCTGTTATTCGGTGCAACAATTCCACCATTCAAATCATATGTAATAATGTAAGTGCCGGGGTCTTGGGCGGATGCTTTTCCTCCCATTGAAGCTGCCATCCCTGCAGCCATAGCGATTACCAGAACAAATGCAGTAATCGTTTTCAGAATGCTTCTGAAATGTTTCATTTTTGTTCCTCCATAATATAGTTTTTGTTAGAACTATTACAGAGTTTCCCTGAAAAACGGCAAAAAAAATCCACTACTCCCCCATCTTTCATGCAATCTCTCCACAATAATCCCACAAATCCAATATATCAGATTTAAGTCAAAAATGAAAATCAACTTTTGTTGAGCTTTCAGTTTTTTTCAAAAAATGAACCGAATGACACCCTTCGTGTCATTTTTCATTATGTTTTTCTTTTTATGCCTTCTACTATAGATTTCCCTTTTCCGTACCGCTTGCGCAAGTGATAAATGATATGGTACGCTTTTTTCAGTAATATAAAGGAGGTACTCCTTATGAGACGGATGAAAAAGCTTTTCACATATTTGCTCTGCCTGGCAATGATTCTTTCCCTTGCAGGCTGCGGGAAGAAGGATGAACCGAAGGCAGATGCCCCGACGGAACAGGCAACACCTGATAATCCGGGCGGAACAACCGAAACGCCTGATCAACCGGCAGACAACAATCCGGCGGAACCGGGCGATGTGATTGACGACGCGCTCAAAAAGGCCCCTGAACATTATGACTTTGCCGTGGAGGTCAGCATCAATCCGGCATTTCTTCTCTTCGTTTCGGGCAACGAGGTCATCGGCTATCAGGCATTAAACGATGACGCAAAGCAGATTGAAGACCACTGCGCGCTGGTAGGAAGAGGCATTGAGGGCGCGGTAGAGGACATTGTGAGGGCATCTCACCAGGACGGCTTTTTGAAGGACGGCGGCGCTGTCAACCTGACAATCGTCAGCGCGAACTGTGCAAAATCCGAAGCCGACGAAGTGCTTGACCGTGCTTTCCACACCGTGGAACGGACCGCACAGGAATGCAATGTTTCGGTTAAGCCCGAGATCCATATAGAGACCGAGGTCGTATTTGCCCCGGAACCGCAGCCCGGTGAGCCGGGAGACCCGAATGAACCCGGAAATCCGAATGATCCCGGAGATCCGAATGATCCGAATGAATACCATGAGCCCAGAAAAGACGACGAGGGCTGCTCGGTATGCTGCGGAACCGGCGTATGTGAGCGGTGCGACGGAACCGGAGTGGTTGACTGCATGCGCTGTAACGGAACCGGAAAATCACCCGAAGGTACATGTCCGGACTGTAACGGCGCCGGCAGATGTGAATGCGAACAGTGCCACGGCACAAAGCAGTGTCCTGCCTGCGGCGGCACCGGCAAAAAACCCGATTAACTCTCATGTCTCCTTTCTTTTCAAGACAGTTTTCATAAAAAGAACGGCAGATTGCAGTACCCCTGCAACCTGCCGTTCTTTGTTTACACTGTCAGTTCTGCCTGAAGCATCTTAAGGATTCTCCACCACGCCGACGAAAAGCGGGATTCCCGTCTCGGAACATAACGCGAACAGGAACGGGCGGTCTAGTGTAAAATACAGTTCTTCTTCATCCATCGGCATCGCTGATTTACCGAGGCTGAAAAATGTGAACGCCGCTGCCTTCACGCCGTCTTCGTCAATCATGAGCCGTGCGGCATGCTCCGCCTGGTCGACGAAAAGCGAATCGTCATCCATAAGAGGCGAAAAATCCGCGCCGGGAACAAATATGTCCGTCACTCCCATTTGTTTCAAAGGTTTGATAATGCTCGCATCATAGGAAATGTCAAACTTCGGAACCGCAAGATAAATCTTCGCGGATGCAGCGTTTTCATACCATTCTCCCCGTGAAATGAGCTGCTGCACCTGCGGGTCGGAAAGAAGTTCGTCAACGCTTGTGCCCTCGTCCGGAAGAATGAACCACATTTCTCCGAGGCCTCCGGCGTAATCGTATCCCATCTCCTTCGTAACGGCTTTGAATCGGTCTCCGTAATAGTAGCGCCCGAATTTCGTTTCATGCATGAAATCCACCGTCACATCGCCCGACTGTGCATGGAACGTTTCCGATTCTGTTCTTTCCGCATAAAACGGGTCATTCCAACGCGCCTCATAAAGAATCGTCGTGACGAGTGCGGCAACCGTATCATCATTAAATTCCAGATTGCCGGCCGCGTCCTCGAGAAGGTTTCCGGTCTGACTGTTCACCCACTTGCGGAGCTCTTCATTGTAGGCTTCGCTTCCCATTTTCCCTGAGAAAGCGGACGCGCGATGTTCCTTCGCGAGGATATCAAGCGTCTTTTTCTTATAAGAATCACTGAGGGCATCCGAAAGCCAGAATGAGGAAGCGAGAACGCATTTGCCGACGTTGTCGTTCCGGTACAGGCTGTTCCAAAGTGCCTTCGAACGGGCGCGAAGGTCTTCCGTGCTTTCCGCATCCGCAAGAGAAAGAATCTGCTGACAGGTGTTGCCGTCGGTCACCTCCGAAAGCATGCCGAGCATCAGATAAATGTTAATCGGGGAATACACGCGGTTCTCGCCGTTTCGGTCTGAAAGCAGCACCTGCATGCTCTTTCCGGTGAACTCCGTGACAGCACCGACAGCCTTCTCGCTACCGTATTCCTCAAGGTCCTTTCGGAGCTCCGCGAGTTCTTCCGCATAGGCTTCCGAAGTCTCCTCATATTCCTCAAGAATCGCTTCCAGTTCTTCGTAGTGCTCTTCGAGGTACTCCTCATCCTCCCAATCTACATCGGGAAGCACAGGCTTTTGTTTGAATTCCGGATAAACTGCCGCAGCGAGGACAAACTTATCCTTCTTTTCTTCATCCGTTGCTCTCTTCCCGAACACACCGGTCAACGCAAGAATACCCCCGACCGTGGCAAGAACCGCTGCCGAAACAGCCGGGATGATCCACTTCATTTTCGCTTTCATAAATTCCCCTTCCCGCATTTCGAAAAATGCCACACATTTATCCTCTGAGTTTCCCTATACTTTCTTTTAATGCCTGAATCACATAATCTGCCTCTTCCTTCATATTATCCGCGGAAAATGTGAAACGCACCGTCCCGGACAGATAAGGCTCTTCCGCTCCGATCGCGCGCAGCACCTCCGACGGCTTGTTCTCCGCCGACGTGCATGCCGAACCGCCCGATGCCGCTATGCCCGCAAGATCCAAAAACACGAGCACCGAAACGGCTTCCACACCGCCGATGCTGACGCTTAACGAGCCGGGAAGACGGTTTTCTCCCGCGCCGTTGATTCTGACGTCCGGAATCTCCGATACAATCCTTTGCTCAGTGTAATCCCGCAGTTTTCTGACTGCCTCATAATCCTGCTTAAGCGCCTCCGAAAGCGCTGCTGCCATTGAGACAATGCCCGGAACATTCTCTGTCCCGGCGCGCATGCGCTTCTCCTGCGGTCCGCCGTGAAGAAGGGGCTCCAGCTTCGTTCCGTTCTTCACGTATAAGAATCCGATTCCCTTCGGCCCGCCGAATTTGTGCCCGCTTGCGGAAAGCATGGTCACCGGCATGTCGCGAAGGCACATCGGCAACGTTCCGACCGCCTGCACGGCATCCGTGTGAAATGCGACGCCCCGCTCCGCGGCGATGCGCCCGATTTCTTCAATCGGCTGAATCGTTCCGATTTCGTTGTTGGCTGTCTGTATGGTAATCAGCGCGGTGTCGCTTCTTAAGGCGCGCTGCACTGACTCCGGTGTGACCCTGCCGTCCCCGGTAACCGGAAGCACCGTTACCTCGTAACCGAACCGTTTCATGAATTCACATGTTTTCAAAACGGCCGGATGCTCAACAGCAGAAGTAATAATATGCTTTCCGGCATTCGGATTTCCGAAAAGATATCCTGTAATTGCCCAATTATCCGCCTCGGTACCGCCCGACGTGAACAGGATTTCATTGGTCTCGCAGCCGAGAAGCTCCGCTATCCGCGCTCTCGCCTGCTGCATGGCCTTCTTCGCGGAAAGCCCCGGACCGTGAAGGCTCGACGGATTGCCGAACTCCTCCGAAAGATACGGAAGCATCGCCGCAAGCGCCTGCTCGCGAACCTTCGATGTCGCCGCGTGATCCAAATAGATTGTCGGCTTTTTACCGCTCATTCCCGCGCTCCTTCAGAACATCCGCAATCCAGCCGGTCATGCCGCGCGGAAGCCTTTCGTCCATCGGCGTCCCGTCGTCAAACGTCAGATTTGCCTGCACCTCATTCATCAGGCAGTGCTGTCCCATCTCGATGCCGCCGATGATTGATGCAATGCCGCCGTCGCCGTTATAAACCCAATCCGGGACAAATGTGAAACAATGTTTCATGGAAGCAATCCGCGCAAGCTGCGGCGCAATCTTCTCCTCGTATTTGTTGAACTCGTCGCGCCTGCCGATTGCATAAAAGAGCCGGATGCCGCACCGGTCAAATTCGGCAAGCCGCTCATCGGTCGAAACGTCGGTCGTGCCGACCGGAATCAGTACGTCATAGGATTCCGGATAAACATCCGCAATCCGAAAGACAAAACGCGCTCCTGCGGAATTGCCGAACAGAAAACGAAGCCCCTTATCGGCACCATGCGTCCGAAGAACAGCCTGAATCAGCTCATGCGCCGGCTCGACATAATCCGTCGACCACGTGCCCTGCGTACGCCCCTCTTCGTTGCGGTATTCGTTCGCAACCGGAATCAGAATATAAGCGCCGCCCATAGTCTTTTGATAAGCATCCGAGGCATACAGCTCCGCACCCGTGTAATTGATACAGATATCACCCTCAAGCGCATTGCTTGCGCCGTGAAAGAATACCAGCACCGGATAAACCTTTCCCTGCGGGAAACCGTGCTCCGTCGGATCGAAGAACCAGTATTTCATCTTCGTCCCGTCAGATGCCGTGAACCAGTCCTTTTGAAACCGGTCAAAAAGCTTTCCGACCTGATACGTCGGCGCACAAGAAATGAAGCTGCCCTCGGGGATCTGATCCGCCCACGGCGTCGTCGGTCTGTCTGCCATATATTACCTCCACGTAACCCCGAGAAGCTCGCGCACCCGCTCGAGCCGGTAGCCGGGGTATCTTTCTTTAAATACCTTTACTTTGGAAATCGCGTCCGTATAGTAACGGAGCGCCAATTCAAAATTGATCTTATCAAATGCCTTTGGCAAATGTGACAGCACAGCCTCAGCACCCGGCATCCCGCTTTGATAGCCTGCTGCCAGTTCGTCTGCCGCCGCCCTGTCAAAGCTTCCGCGGTTCACGCAGCACGACCGGATGCAGTCCGCAAGTTCTTCGGATGCCGATCCGGTCATGACCGTATCCCAGTCAAGCATGCCGACGACGCTGCCGTCTCGAAACAGAATATTGGAAAGCTTCGCATCGCCGTGGATGACACGGATATCACTGCTGTCCGAATCCTTCACCTGTGCGGGAGGCTGTTCACCGCGCTCAATGGCTGCTGTTACATTTTCCGCAAGGAAAAGCCCGATTCTTTCATGAATCTGCTCCTCGATTGCCGCTTTTCGGTTCTCCGCGTGAAGCGGTCCGTCTGAAAGCAGCGTTACATACTTTTCATAATATGCTTCCAGGTTATGTAATATCGGATAAACCGGCTTCGGTTCCGCAGCAAGCCCCGTAAGTGCCTGATGCAGCTTTCCGAGCCCCTGCCCGCACGCGAAAAGCTGCTCCTTCGTAAGCGGTGCCTGTAACGTTTCCGCATCGATATACGGATACATCCGCCACAGCTGCCCCTCCGCATCGGTGTAAAAATACGTGCCGTTTACGTTGCGCATCCACTTCGGATACAAAAGGCGGTTTGCCTCGCAAACCTCCGAATACAGCTCGTAATTATATAGGAGCTTCACGGGGTCCGTCTTTCTTTGCAGCCGCTGCAGGACATAGCGAACCGCCGGAGTCTTCACAAAGAACGTATCATTGATATGTCCCTCCGACACTGCTTCGATGCCCGTCACCGGAGCGTCCGTAAATTGCCGGCAGATTGCCGCTAATGCTTCCCCATAGCCCATCACAAACCGCTTCTCCGTTATTTAATGCAATAGTAGTGCTGCTTTCCGTTCTGTTCAAGCCCAAAGACAGCACCGCCGATCCAGAATACGTCGCTGCCCTTAAGCACGTCTTCCCCGACCACTTCAAGATTATCATTTACCAGGTCGTATGACTTGCCGTCTTCGGAGACAAGTGCAAATCCGTAGTAATTGAAGCAGCTCGCATCCTTGTATATTGCAACCTTGTTGTAGTATTGATCGACATATCCCTTGTAGGAACCGTCCTTACCTATGACAAGCGCATATTTATCTTTAATCGTCGGCTGCACGTAACAGGCGCTGTACTCGTCTTTGCTGTATTTGCCGACGTCCTCATAGCCTGTGCCGTTATCGACAACAGTCATCGTTACGGTATCAATGACGAGGATGGCGTTAAAGCCGTCCGTGACACCTCTTTTATTAAACCGGACATAACGCTCTGCGGCACAGTTTCTGGCATAAATCCTCTGCCCCTCCGGCAAACCGGTATCCACAACCACATGATTCAGCTCTTTGCCGAACTGGTCATAAAAGCGAATCGTCGTATCCTTGCCAGGGCCGTAGAGAATGGTCAGAAGCGCAATGTCCTGTCCGAGTAACGGAGGAGATATGAATTCGAAGTCATACCGATACGTCTCTCCCTCCGGAACTATGTCAACGGTGGCAACCTTCTTCTTATCATAATCGTAAAAAATGATTTCGCCCGAATCAACAAAACCGACTCCCATGGTATCTTCAAAACAGTTCAGTTTATTGATGGAACCCAGATGCATTTCGATAATATCCTGCACGCACACTTCCGTACAGGTAATCTTCTCCCCTTCCGTCGCGCCGCACTCCGTGCAGGTCTTCGGCTCGGTCATGGTGCGTTCCTTCCAGACATGCCCCTTCGGATTCCCTTCGGTTACGCCGCAAAGCTCACACGTCTTCGGTTCCGTGCAGCTGGCTTCCTTCCATTTATGCTGGAGCGCAAAGCCTTCCGTCTTTCCGCACTTCGAGCAGTGCTTCGGTTCACTGCAGGTTGCTTCCACCCAGTCATGCTTACAGCTGCCGCATCCGGCAAGCATCAGCATAACTGCCGCTACACTCATCAAAAGAACCAGTTTTTTCATCGTATTCCCCTCGTCATTTTATTTTTTCCGTCCCGGATCAGAAGTCCAGACGGTAAACATAATCGTCCATATAAAAGCCGTTGCCGATATCGTTCTTCTCGGAACGGATGACCCGCATTCCGAGATGCTCATATGCCTGAATGGCATCGTTGTTCTTGTTTACATTCAGCTCGATTCCCGAAAGCCCGGCCTTCTTCGCCTCTTCGATGGCAAATGCCATCATCGCCCTCGAGTACCCCTGCCTTCGCGCAGATTTGTACAGGTAAAACTTACTGATGTACATCGCATTACCACGCGGGAAAAATGCGATGAACCCGATGTTCTCTTCGTCCTTTCGGATGAAGAAATAGCGGTACCCGTGCGCAAGCTGCTCTTTTATTGCATCCTCGGTCTGAAACAGCGACAGCATGTAGTCATTCTGTTCCTTTCCGATGATGGAATCGTAATGCTCCCTTACGATTTCTGTTGCCATTTCGGACATGGCTTTGATTCCTTCGGCATCGTCTGCAAAAAGCTCCCTGAAAACCATCTCACTCTCCGTTAAAACCATTTCATTCCCAGTCAAGCTGCAGCACGATTTCTTCGTCGTTCATCTCGCCGGTATCGCGAAAGCCCGCCTTACGGTACATCCGCAGCGCATGCTCGTTCGTTTCCTTGGTGGAGAGGCGGATGTTGTTCGCCCCGTGCTCCTTGAAATACCGGATGATCTCCTGAAGCGCCGTCCTTCCGTATCCCTGTCCCTGCAGGTTTTCGTCAATCATGAACCGCCACAGCCAGTACCGGTCGTTCGGATCCTCATATTCCTCGTCAAAGGCGAACATGGTAAATCCCACGAGCTTCCCGTCGGCATAAACCGCGAACGGACGGGCAACGTCCTCATTTTCCTTCGCCGCATTCATTGAGGCCTCGTTCGAGTCGATATACGGTGACTGTTCCTTTGAGACCTTTAAGGCGAAGACCTGCTCCCGGTTCTCGTCCGTAATCTCCTTAAGTTCAATCTTCATGCTTCGTATTCCCCCGTGTCAGAAAAATGCCTATTTGGGTTATTATAGCATATTCCGTCTTTTCTGTCACGAAAAAAACAGCCGCCCGAAGGAAAATCGGACGGCTGTCTTGGTATCATTTTGATTGTCGATTATACCGGATAAGCCTTGGTTGCAGCATCGGCCTTCGTTACGTCAACACCGGTCTGCTGCGCCTGACGGTACTTGAAGAAGTCGGTAGCAACCTGCGGGAACAGCGCGTAGGAAAGAACATCCTCTTCCTGCTGAATCCACTGCTTGCACTCTTCTCTGAACTTCGGAAGCTGGGGCTCGATCAGGTCTGCAGGTCTGCAGGTGATCGGCGTTACATCTCCGATGCACTTCTTCTGAACTTCGGGATCGAACGGCTTAATCGTCTGGCCGAACTCACCGGAAAGAATCTTCTTACTTTCCTTCGTAACCATCTTGTAGCGCTCGCCCTGCAGAACGTTAAGAACGGCCTGGGTACCTACAATCTGGGAAGAAGGAGTAACCAACGGGGGCTCACCGAAGTCTTTCCGTACTCTCGGAACTTCCTCGAGAACTGCTTCGAATTTGTCTTCTGCGCCTGCTTCCTTAAGCTGGGAAACAAGGTTAGAAAGCATACCGCCGGGAACCTGATACATAAGCGTCTTGATGTTAACACCGAGAACCTTCGGATTCAGAAGACCGTTCTTCAGGCACTCTTCACGGTAAGGACGGAAGTACTCCGCAATCTCAGCGAGAAGGTTCTGGTCGAGGCCGGAATCGTAAGGCGTTCCGCGGAACGTCTCAACCATAACTTCGGTAGCAGGCTGGCTGGTACCGAGAGCCAGAGGAGACATTGCGCAGTCGATGATGTCGCAGCCTGCTTCTACGGCCTTCATGTAGGTCATCGAAGCAACACCGGACGTATAGTGGGTATGCAGCTGAATCGGAAGGGAAGAACCTGCCTTCAGCGCGGTAACAAGCTCGGTTGCCTTGTAAGGAACCAGAAGACCTGCCATATCCTTGATACAGATGGAATCCGCACCCATCTCCTCGATGGCCTTTGCGGTCTTCTCCCAGTACTCAAGCGTATAAGCATCGCCGAGCGTGTAGGAAAGGGCAATCTGTGCATGGCCGCCTTCCTTCTTGGTCGCCTTAACAGCGGTCTCAAGGTTTCTAAGGTCATTCAGACAGTCGAAAATACGAATGATATCAATACCGTTCGCAATGGACTTCTGTACGAAGTACTCTACTACGTCGTCTGCATAGTGGTTGTAACCGAGAATGTTCTGTCCGCGGAACAGCATCTGCAGCTTGGAATTCTTAAATCCGGCACGAAGCTTGCGGAGTCTCTCCCAAGGATCTTCCTTCAGGAAGCGGAGGCAGGCGTCAAATGTGGCACCGCCCCAGCACTCTACGGAATGGTAGCCGACCTGGTCCATCTTCTCCACGATGGGAAGCATCAACTCGGTAGGCATTCTCGTGGCGATCAAAGACTGATGGGCGTCACGCAATATCGTTTCGGTAATCTTTACAGGCTTTGCTGTAATATCTGCCATAATCAATACCTCTTTCTGCGCTGCTTCATGTAACCCGGTGCCCTGTAGCAGCGCCTACACGGTCACCGGAATGAAGTCAGCTTATACTCCGAAGACGGCCATGAATACACCGGCCGCAACAGCGGTTCCGATAACACCTGCAACGTTCGGTCCCATGGCATGCATGAGAAGGAAGTTGGACGGATCGGCTTCCGCGCCTACCTTCTGGGATACACGGGCCGCCATGGGAACTGCGGATACACCCGCGGAACCGATGAGCGGATTGATCTTGCCGCCGGAAAGCTTGCACATCAGCTTACCGAACAGCACGCCGCCTGCGGTACCGACAGCAAATGCAATCAGACCGAGGGCAACGATCTTAAGGGTATCAAGCTTCAGGAATGCTTCCGCACTCGTCGTAGCGCCTACGGAAGTACCGAGCATGATAACTACGATGTACATCATAGCGTTGCTTGCGGTCTCCTGCAGCTGACGGACAACACCGGACTCACGGAACAGGTTACCGAGCATCAGGCATCCGATCAACGGAGCGGTATCCGGCAGAAGTGCCACAACAACGATGGTTACGATGACAGGGAACAGAATCTTCTCCAGCTTACTTACCGGACGAAGCTGTTCCATCTTAATCTTCCGCTCCTCTTCCGTCGTGAAAAGCTTCATGATCGGAGGCTGGATGATCGGAACGAGGGACATATAGGAGTATGCGGCAACCGCAATGGCACCCATATATGCCGTCTGGCCGAGCTTACCGGCAAGGAAGATACTGGTAGGTCCGTCCGCACCGCCGATGATGGAAATCGCGGCGGCAGCCTTGTCGCTGAACCCGAGGAATATTGCGGAAAGGTATGCGAAGAAAATACCAAGCTGGGCAGCTGCACCGAGAAGGAAGCTTCTCGGATTGGCAATCAGCGGACCGAAGTCGGTCATGGCGCCTACGCCCATGAAGATCAGGCACGGAAGAATCGCCCACTCATCCAGCTGGAAGAAGTAACGAAGGATTCCGCCTGCACGCTTGCTCTGTTCGGTCTTCGTGCAATCCTTTACATCAAAATTGGAAAGCTGTCCTTCGTGCAAATCGTACTTCAGAACAGTCTCGCCTTTGCAGTAAAACTCGTAGGTTACGGTATCCATGAAATACTTCTCGTTGAAGTATTCAAGAACCGCTTCCTGGCTCGTTGCATCCACGTCTTCGGGAATTGTCAGATTGCTTCCCTTGTACTTATATGCAACGGAAATGTCTTTCTCATCATAAACTGCGCCTTCGCCCTGATAGAACTCTACGATTCCGTCGGCCACGCTTACAATCTGTACATCGTCCTTGTAGAACGTATAAATCTTGTCTACAGGCTCCGCCATGATGGACGGGTACAGGTTTACAAGAAGCATGCCGAATGAAATCGGAACCAACAGGAGAGGCTCATAATCCTTGGCAATTGCCAGGTACAGGAAGAACAAGGCGACGCCGATCATCAGCAGGTTGCCCCAGGAAAGAGAGGCAAATGCAGTGGCGTGCAACAGGTTCCCCAATGTATCCAAAATGTATTGCATTGTTTTACCTCCCGGTTAATATCATCTCTTCGCGGCTTAACGGCCGCAAAGAAGCACTCTTCTTTGAATGCTTTCGATTAGTTCAAAGAAACAAGCAATTCACCGGGCTCGAAGCTCTGGCCTACGCTTACGTTAACGCTGGCAATGGTTCCGTCCTGAGGAGCAGTGATGTCATTTTCCATCTTCATGGCCTCGAATACGAGGAGAACGTCACCCTTCTTAACAGCAGCGCCTGCAGAGGTGTTAACCTTCAAAACCTTGCCGGGCATGGGAGCGGAAATCTTAACGCTGCCTGCTGCACCTGCTGCAGCCTTCGGAGCAGCCTTCGGGGCAGCCTTGGGAGCGGCCTTTGCGGCAGCCGGAGCGCTTACTGCGCCGTCAGCTTCCTCGACAACTACATCATAAACATTACCATTTACCGTGATCGTATAATTCTTCATTGTATCCTCCTAATCAGGCGTTCTGCCATTTTGATTTATTGACTTTACGAATCGAGCGGACAACCAGGCTGTCCGGAGAAACCGCATTGCCCTGCGCCGCTTCATACGCACAGATGGCAGCCGCGATAACCGCAACCAGTTCCGTGTCATCGGCCTCATCCGCTGCGGGAGCAGCCTGCTTAACAGGTTCCTTCGCTGCGGGAGCTGCCTTGGCGGGACGATTCGCGAGCTTCAGAAGTGCGATAATACAGCTGATCAGAATCAGCATCAAAAATACGATGCCGATACCGAGGGCTGTATTAAGGCCGGCCCGTTCCATCGTCTTTGCGGAAAGACAGAAACTAAGTAAATCCATAATCCCTACCTCCGATTAAACCGTGCCGTGCTTCTTATTCGGGCGAAGCTCCTTCTTAGTGCTGAGCATTTCAAATGCATAGATGATCTGCGCACGCATATCGCCGGCAGCGATGATGGAGTCTACATATCCTCTCTTTGCAGCGTTCTCAGCGCTGTTGTACTCTTTTCTGTACTCTGCAGCCTTCTCGTTCAAAGCTTCTTCGGTGTTAACCTCGCCGGCGTACACAATCTGTGCAGCAAGCTTGGCATCCATCGTACCGATTTCAGCGCCCTCAAGGGCAAATTCCATATCGGCGCCGAGGGACTTGGAGTTGAATGCCGCATAAGCAGTGCCGTAAGCCTTTCCGGTAACAACGTTGATCTTCGGAACCGTTGCGCCGGCAAATGCGAACGTCATCTTTGCTGCTTCCGTGGCAACTGCCTTTGCATCACATGCGCAGGCACTGTATCCGGTAACATTGGAGAGCGTCAGAACCGGGATTCCGAAAGCATCACAGTAGTTTACGAATGCTGTAACCTTACGGCAGCCTGCCGCGGTCAGAACAGCATCGAATTTTTCTTTGTCCTTACCGTTCTTAAGAGCCGTACGGTTTCCGATTGCACCGATGGTGGCACCGTTCAACTTGATGAAGCCGGTAACCATCTCCTTGGCATAATCAGCCTTGATCTCAACAAACTCTCCGTTGTCGGAAAGATTGGAAAGCGTCAGGGCCGGATCAGCACAGTCATCATCGGCGAACATGATCGGACGGTTCAAATCGTCGGTGCACTCGTCTACACACTCATCCTCGTTGTTCACGGGAAGAATGTTCACCATGTCACGGATCTTATTGAGAACCGCAACCTCGTCCTCGCCCACATAATCAACAGCACCGGAGGCAGCCATGTAAGAAGCGGAAGCCGTATCAAGCTTTCCTTCGTTGTTGCCTGCGATAGCGTTCGGAGCCGTAACGAAAAGCTTTGCATCCTTCGACATGAGGACAAAGTCACTCATCTCGGCAAGGACTGCAAGTCCGCCGCCGCACTCACCGAATACCGCCGTAATCTGCGGAATGACACCGGAAGCCATTGCCTCGGCCTTGTAAAGACGTCCGAAGCTTGCAAGAGCATCGGATGCTTCCTGAAGACGGATACCCGCGCAATCGATTAAACCGATTACGGGAGCACCGGTCTTCATTGCAAGACGATAAAGATTGATAATCTTCTTCGCATGCATTTCGCCGATAGTTCCGGAAAGAGCAGAGGCATCCTGGCTGTATACATAAACCAGATTGTCATTGATCACGCCGTAACCGGTAACAATGCCGTCACCCGGAGCGCTCATCTGCTGCATGTTAAAATCGGTATTCCGCTTCGTTACGAGCGCACCGATCTCAACAAAACTGTTGTCGTCAAGCAAGGTGTAGATACGATCCTTTGCCGACAATTTTGCTGTACCACTCATGTTCAGCCCTCCATTTATATATTCGTAAAGAGCCCATCCAACCCGGAAAGACCCAACTTACACCAAATACCATTATACATATAACCCCCAAAAATGCAAATGGAAATATGCCGTTTTGACGTGTTTTACACAAAAAAAAATACCGAACTCATGAAGAGTTCGGTACAAAACTCAGTCAAAGCAATCTTCTGCTCCTTCATCGGAGCGTTCTGCCTTCGGATATTCGGATACAACACGGCGAACCGTCCCGTACGGAAAACCCTTTCGAAGAAGCGAGGCACTCAGCTTCTCGCGCTGCTCACGACTGAGCGGCGTGCCCTCGGCAACCTTCCGGTATGCAAGCTTTCGGGCTGCAAACAGTTCGGGATCCTCATCCGGATCGTAATCCTCTCCGCGGGCTTCGGCCGCAAGCTTCCGGTCTTCGAGATACCGTGCCAGCGCATCCTCGTAAAGCTCGTCGGTAATTCCCTTCTCCATGAGCTTCTGGCGGATCTCACGAAGGCTCTTCTTCCCGCCGAAGGAGTACAGATAGTTGTACGCGTAGCGGCTGTCATTCAGATACGGGAACTGCTTCACGTAATCCATGATATGGACGATGACGGCTTCCCCGTAACCGGCTTCCGCCAAACGGTCAGAAAGCTCCTTCTCCGTCCGGTCGGCAACGCCCAACAGATCAAGCGCTTTCCGCTTGCCTGCGGGAAGGATGCAATTGAGAAGAATCTCTTCGGTCTTCTCCTCGTTGATGTCCGCTCCGTCCGTGACGCTTAGAAATGCCATGTCACTGTTCTTCACCGGACCGGCCGTCTCTCCGTCTAAAAAGAGAATCGATTGTGTCTTGCCTTTCGGCACAAGCCGCACTGTTGCCATATGTCATGCTCTCATAAAAGCCGACACTCCGCTTCCGGAGTGTCGGGGAATCTTATAAAATCAGGGATCAGAAATCCTCGGGCTCTTCCTCGTCGTCATTCAAGACGGCATGGCTCTCACCGACATGAAGCGCCTTTCTGACCTTCTCGGCGATCTCCTCGGTAACGTCGGGATTCTGCTTCAGGTACTGCTTCGCATTCTCACGGCCCTGTCCGATCTTCTCGCCTTCGTAAGCAAACCATGCACCGCTCTTCTGAATGATGTCACAGCTTACGGCAAGGTCAAGCACATCGCCTTCCTTGGAAATGCCTTCGCCGAACATGATATCAAACTCGGCTTCCTTGAAGGGCGGAGCTACTTTGTTCTTAACAACCTTGACGCGAACGTGGTTACCGACAACCTCACCGTTCTGCTTCAGGGATTCCACGCGACGAACGTCAAGACGGATGGACGCGAAGAACTTCAATGCGCGGCCGCCGGTCGTCGTCTCGGGGTTACCGAACATGACACCGATCTTCTCACGGAGCTGGTTGATGAAAATCACAATACAGTTGTTCTTGCTGATGACCGGAGCAAGCTTACGGAGTGCCTGGGACATCAGTCTTGCCTGCTGGCCTACATGGGAATCGCCCATGTCGCCCTCAATCTCAGCCTTCGGCACAAGTGCCGCAACGGAGTCCACGACAATGATGTCAACCGCACCGGAACGGACGAGTGTCTCGGCAATCTCAAGCGCCTGCTCTCCGTCATCCGGCTGGGAAATGTAAAGGTTATCGATATCAACACCGATATTGGCTGCATAAACGGGATCCAATGCATGCTCGGCATCAATGAAGCCGGCGATGCCGCCTCTCTTCTGCACCTCAGCAATTGCATGGAGGGCAACGGTCGTCTTACCGCTGGATTCAGGTCCGTAAATCTCAATCACACGGCCTTTCGGGAAACCGCCGACACCGAGTGCCGCATCAAGGCTTAAGGAGCCGCTTGTAACCGCCTCAACATTGAGGTTGGCCTCCGAATCACCGAGTTTCATGACGGAACCCTTACCGAATGCTTTCTCAATCTGCGCAAGTGCGGATTCCAATGCTTTCTTCTTGTTGTCTTCTGTAGCCATATCGTATAATCCTTTCTCAAAAGCGAACAAATGTTCTGTTTTTATATTATCCCCTTTCTCCTCTTTTGTCAACAGGAAAATGGAAACATTTCAAACTTTTTTGACCGGCTTTTATGATACTCCATTATACCGCGGAATGCTATCGGCAGAAGTCACATTTTCCAAGAAAAAGATACAGCAGAAAGACAAAGTGAAAGCGGACCGGCGAAGCATTCTTCGGCAGTCTGCACACGGTTGCGGCGAAGGTTTGGGCACTTTGCCGAAACATAAAAACCGGCGGACAAACCCGCCGGTTTTTCGTTACCCTTTGATTCTCATGTCATTCCGTCCTGAAATAGAACGTAGTCAGGTTCTGCTCATTACTGCCCTTTGTGAGATACCCCGTCTCAAGAACCGCCGAAGCCACATTCTCAAGAAGGCTCCACATCGAAACGATTCCGCCGATCTCGCGGGCATCCGCATACTCTTTGGAGACGCTTCTCTCAAGCGTGTCGGCAGCCTCATCGCGAACCTTTGCCGCAAGCACGGCAAGCGCATCGATTTCTCCCGCAAGCTTCTTCGTAAGGGCTTCATAACCGCTGTCGGAAATCTCCGCGAAGTTCGGGCAGACTTTCCCGTCCTCCGCATGAACAAGCTTCTTCTCAAGCATTTCCGTGAGCGCCTCAAAATCCGCACTTTCGCCGAGCCGTGCCTCGCATGCCAGAAGAACATCTCTTGCGCCTCTTTCAAAAGGATTCATGACCTTGTCGGTCAGATCCTTATAATTCAAAGCGCGAAGGTATCCCTTCTGCAGTGCATAACGACCGTAGATGCCGTTCATCGCCAGCTGATTCTCGCCGCGAAGACCCATCACATAACCCTTATAGCCGTTCGCCAAAAGAGGAAATGTAAGGTGCGTCTTCATCTTGGCCTCCGACTCCTGCACTGCTTCCCAGAACAGAAGCATGAGGATGAACCAGCCTCTCGTGTTCTCATCGTCCAGATAACATTTGTAATCGGTCCCGGGAAGAAGGCTCTTGCCCTTTTCCACCGCGTCGCGGATCAGACCGAAATTGTCCTTAATCGCCGCTCTTGCCGACTCGCGGACCCCGTCCGTAAAAGTCTTGTCGTAGATGACAAGGCCGCAATGGTATTTTCCGCCCTTCTTAATCAGAAGTTTGAATTCCTCAAGCTTTGCGACGTCTTCCTCAAGATACGGAACGGCCACACCGACATCCGTGCTGAGTTCCTCCATCGTCTTCGGGCTGTCAAATACCGACAGCATGATGCTTCCCGGGAGCTTTCTTTCGAACAGTTCCCAGTATCCGGAGGAGTTGTCTCCCCAGAAGTTAAAGCTGAATTTCTCGGGCGCGTAGCTGTACACGCCGTACTCTCTCTGTTTGTCCATACCCTTCTTAACCTTCTTTCTTCCTTCGAACAGATATTGCTTCACATTGGTCTCGGAGATGCCGAGCCTTTTCGCAATTGCTCCGCAGTTCTCCCCCCGGATGTAATGCCCGACCATGACCTCGCGGTATGTTTCGGAAAGAAGCGCCAGTTCCCTTCGGAGAAGTGAGATGTCCTGCCTGCGGATGTAATCCTCTTCGGGTGTAATCTGACACATTCCGGTGTAATCCTCCGGGATTTCCACCGTCGCGGTCTTCCCGGCCTTGCGCCAGTAGTTCCGGCAAAGCGTATCCGCAACCGCCCACACATAACCCGTCACGGCACTTTCATCTCTCACTCTCGAATACGAAGCAAGCAGCTCGACGGTAATGTCCGACGCCACATCTTCCGCATCCGTTGCGTTTCCGAGCCTGCGCACACAATACAGGTAAATCTTTTGCATGTTCGCGAGCACAATCTGCTCCATCTGTTCCTTCGTCATTGTTCGTGTGCCTCACTGTTTTTGAAAGCTTTCACCTGTATAGTGGCGGGAATATGGAAAAGGTTAGGAAGGTATGTTATTTTTTTCTGAATCTTTTTAAATCCCGTTACAGCATGATGCCGTTCACGACAGCACGCACCCGGTGATGATGGTAGAGCTCTTCATTCGGACGCATGTTGTGCATGTACGTAACGGCGAATTTTGCAACCGGGTCGGCCTCCACCCAGATGCCGGTACCGCCGGTCCATCCGAAGTTTCCGATGTGACCGTTATGCCCGTATTTCTGCGTGAGAAGCGTTCGGAAACCGAGGCCGTAGCCGTAACCGGCCAGGTAATCGTTCTCGAAATCGGCAAGCTGCACCGGACCGAGCTGGTTCTCATGAAGCATCGCCACCGTGCCGCTTCCGAGCAGCTTCTTTCCTTTGTAGGTGCCGCCGTTTGCAAGCATCTGCATGAATACGGCAAAGTCACGGGCGCTGATCAAAAGGTTCGGTCGCGCGCCTGCCGGAACCTTGTCCGCCTCAAGCGATGAAAAATCCGACGTTCTCTCGAACTGCCCCGGTCCCTTCTTCGCGTAATTCGTAACGATACGGTCTTTATTCTCAGGTCGTGCAAAGGTATCCGCATCCTTCAGTTCAAGCGGATCGATGATACGGTCTTTGAACACTTCGCGAAGCGGCTTGCCTTCAAAGGTTTCCACTAAAACGCCGGTGATTTCCGAGCCGAAGCCGTACAGCCAGTGCGAACCGGGCTCAAACATGACCGGCACGTTGGACATGGCCTTCACTTCCTCCTGAATCGTGCTCGGTCCCTTCTTAAGGAGCTCGCGCATCTGCTCGCTCATCGCGGCAAGCGTGGGCGTGCTCGGATTGATGGCCGGAACCATGCAGTACGGAAGGCCGCACATCATCGCAACCGCATCCCGGATCGTAATCGGCTTTTCAAGCGGCTCCACATCTATCTCGCCGTTCGGACGCTTCACGTATTTCTTCGTGTCCTTCCATTCCGGCAGATAGTAATACAGCGGGTCGCTGAAAAGGAATTTGCCTTCCTCGAAGATCATGCCGAGAATGGCATAAGTGAACAGCTTCGTCGTGGATGCCTGGCTGAACATGCTGTGCACATCCACCTTCTTTCCGGCTTCGATGTCCGCATAGCCGGCTTCCCCGTGGTAGATCAGTTCGTCTCCCTGCATGACCGCTACCGCGCAGCCGGGATTCGTGCCTTCCTCAACAAACCGCTTCAACAGATTGTCCATTCTCGTAAAATCCTTCATGACTTATCCTCTTTTCTCCGTGACCGTCACGGTATCGATTTTCGTGTCATTTTCCTTCGATGATCCACTTCTGGACGCCCTCAGCGCCGTCGCTGCACAAAAGACATTTCTCGTCCTTTCTCGCCGTGACGAGACGGCCGCTTTCATACGGCGTCTGAATGGACCATGTGCCGTCCGCATTCTTTCGAAGTTTCCAGCTTTGCGCATCGTCGTAGCCGGTATATACCCAGATCCCGACTGTGTTATCCTCTATGTCCCAGGCATTACCGAGGTCAATCCGCAGGTTCGGGAGTTCCTTCGGTGAAAGGATGAAACGGTCGTTTCCGGAATATGTAATGGTCCATACGCACGCAAGGTCCGACAGCGTTAACCCGATCTCGGCCTCCTGCCCCAGCAGATATCCGCTGCCGTCAGCCGCCTTAATGGTGAACTCCCCGAGGTTGAAAACGTTTCGTTTGATCAGGGGCCACATCTTCGGATACATGCCGACATGCTTTACATCTCCGTCACCGGTGTACGGGCATTTGCCGGAAAGCACCTGTCTGTAAAACTCAAAGAAATCGTAATCATTGAGGTCCGCGGTATACTTCTGATACCCGGGGAACGAATCCCCTCCCGCGTAAGCATGGGTGTCCGGATACTCAACGCCGAGAAGCGTCTTCAGGTATTCGAGCTGGTGCATCCACTCATGGACCGCAACCGCGGTCGCGTACAAAGACGGGACCTCCGGGTCCGTAAGGGGATACGTGCCTTCCGCAGGCGTTACCAGATTAAATGTGGAATATCCAAGCGGCGTGTCAATGCCGTCCGTTTTCAGTCCGAGAATCACGTCGTGAACGCCGTAGCCTTCCTTACCCTCATTCCGTGCCCGGTTCTCCTCACCGGCTGTCTGAACGGTCGTCAGTACCGTGTCGACCTCTGCGCCTTCCGCGAACCTGTCGATATACGGCATGACGGTCTTCTTATCAAGATACAGCCAGTCCTCTCCGGGGTACTGCGTGAGCGGCACCGCGTCATCGACGAAATGCAGGTAAACCGTAATGTCCACATTGTGGTTTGCAATGCTTTCAACCGTCTTCTCATAATTAAGCGTCACGGCCTCCAGATACTCGCGGTCGAATGCGGTCATCTGAAAATCCAGGTCGCCGAACGTCACATGCGTGAAGCCGATCCAGAGCACATAATACTTTACCGGCTCCGCAAGGGGCGTATAGTCTTCGTTTTCATACTGCTCCACCGCTTCTTTGATCATGCGGCTGATTTCGGAATCCACCGAGCTGAAATCAAATGAAACAGGGATTTCCGGTGTCGGCGTCACGGCCCCGGTCGGCTCGGTGCTCGGCGCAGCAGCCTCCGTCACCTGTTTTGCAGGGGTTTTCGTGGCATTTTCCTTCGTGTCATCCTTCCCGCACGCGGCAAATGCCATGCAGATACATAGCAGCAGGCACAACAGCCCGCTTACCTTAAAGCGCCTCATGCCTGTTCCCCCGAAACCTCATAGTCCATGCAGGTGCGGCTTGCCGTGAACGGTCTGACCTTCGTCGTTGCCACCGCGACATGTGCGGGGTGAACCGTATAACCGTTCAAAGCCGCCTCATCGGTGAATGTCGAGTCAAGCATCACGTCACAGTTTGCGGACGCGAGCGGCTCCGTATAAACCTTAATGGAAAGAAGCCCGGGAATCTGTCCCTGAAGCCCCTCAAGCCCTGCTTTGATGCCGGCCTTAACGGCTTTCTTCTCTTCTTCCGTATATTCTGCCTTCAGATTCCAAAGAATAACATGTTTAACCATAATGAACCTCCGTGTGTCATTTTCCTAAGCTTCAGAATACCATATTTGCGCCCCGAAGGAAAGCAAAAGCATCAAAAAAGGGAAGCCTTTGCTTCCCTCTTTGACAAATGTCACGGTTATTACTTTTACTCTGCCACGTCAAACAGCGCGCTTACGAAAGCCTCGGGATCGAACTTCTGCATGTCGCGGACACCCTCGCCGACACCGATGTATTTCACCGGAATGCCGAGTTCCTTCTGGATGGCGATGGCGATGCCGCCCTTTGCGGTGCCGTCGAGCTTCGTGATGACGATGCCGGTGATGTTGCAGATTTCGTTGAACTGCTTCGCCTGCATCAGCGCGTTCTGGCCGGTTGTTCCGTCAAGCACGACAAGCGTTTCGCGCTTCGCGCCGGGATACTCGCGGTCGATGACACGGTTAATCTTGCCGAGCTCGTCCATCAGGTTCTTCTTGTTGTGAAGACGTCCCGCCGTGTCGCAGATCAAAACGTCGGTCTTTCTCGCCTTGGCGGCGCTGACCGCGTCAAATACGACCGCTGCCGGGTCTGCACCTTCCTTGGCCGCGATGATGTCACAGCCTGCGCGGTGGGACCATTCCACCAGCTGCTCGGTCGCAGCGGCACGGAACGTATCGGCGGCTGCCATTAAAACCTTGCGGCCGTCGTTCTTCAAAAGCCAGGCAATCTTGCCGGTCGTGGTCGTCTTGCCGACGCCGTTAACACCGACAACGAGGACAACGGAAGGACCTTTTTCAAAGTCGTAAGCGTCCTCCGGAACCTCCATCTGCTCGCGGATGGATTCCATCAAAAGCTCGCGGCAGGCTTCCGGCTCCTTGATGTGCTGCTCCTTCACCTTCTCGCGGAGATTGGTCAGAATCTCGTCCGTGGTCGTCACGCCGATATCCGCCATAATCAGCACTTCCTCAAGCTCCTCGTAGAAGTCCTCATCGATTTTGGAAAAGCCGTGGAAGATTGAGTTCAGCCCGCTTGCAATGCTGCTTCTGGTCTTGGCCATGCCCTCGCGCAGGCGGCGGAAGAACCCTTTCTTTTTCGGTTCCTCTTCCAAAGTCTCTTCGGAGAACTCTTCTGTAAGCTCTTCGTTCAGTTCTTCATCATAATCCTTACTCATTCGGATTTTGCTCCTTACTTATCCAGTTCATGTTCAATCAGGTTCACGGAAACAAGAGTCGAAACACCCTTCTCCTGCATCGTGATGCCGTACAAGGCGTCCGCTGCTGCCATCGTGCCGCGTCTGTGCGTGATGACGATGAACTGCGTATCCTTTGTCAGCTTATGGAGATATTTCGCAAAACGCGAAACGTTGCTGTCATCAAGCGCTGCCTCAATCTCGTCGAGCAGACAGAACGGTGACGGCTTCAGGTCGAGAATCGCGAACAGCAGCGAAATTGCCGTAAGCGCCTTCTCACCACCGGACAGCTGCATCATGTTCTGCAGCTTCTTTCCGGGCGGCTGCGCGATGACGGAAATGTCCGCCTCGAGCACATCCGCATCCTCCTGCAGCTTAAGCGTTCCCTTGCCGCCGCCGAACAGTTCCCTGAAGACACGGTCGAAACGGTCCTGGATCAGGCCGAACGTCTCGGTGAACTGCTTGCGCATCTCGGCATCGAGCGTGGTGATGATCTCGGTCAGGGATTTCTCCGCATTGACGATGTCGTCACGCTGTCCGGTCAGGAAATCGTAACGTTCCTTCGTCTCACGGTAGTCCTCAATCGCGTTAACGTTGACATCGCCGAGCGCCCGGATCTTGCCCTTCATCTCGTAAACGGCGCGGCGGTTCAATACCGGATTGTCAATCGTTTCGTCGCGAAGCTGTACGGCTTCGTCGTAATTGAGCCCGTACTCGTCGGAAATGTAAGTCTTCTGGTAATCAAGCGACTCGGTCAGCTTCTCGCGCTGGTTGTCAAGACGCAAAAGCTCGCGGTCAAGTCTGGCGATATCCTCGCTCAGTGCCTCACGTCTTTCGAAGAAGCCCTTGTTCTGCTTCGTAATCTCTTCGGCCTTGCTCTCACGGTCTTTGATAAATGAGGACAGCTCGGCAAGCTCTTCTTCTAACGATTTCTGTTCCTCGACAATGCGCGTTACGGATTCTTCCCTTGCGGCAATCTCCGTCTGAGCAGCCGCGGTGCGGTCCTTAAGGTTCTTCTGCTCCGTGAGCAGTTCTTCCTTCTCGCGCTCGATTCTTCTCGCATTGTCCTTACGGTATGCGATATTCTGCTGTAATCCGGAATACTCGGACAGAACGCGCATGGCTTCCGCTCCGGCGCTGTCCTCCTTAAGACGGGTCTGCTCCATTTCCGCATGAAGCTCTTCCGCCTGTTTCTTCTGCTGTTCCGCTGCTTCGGTATTGACGCGGATCTTCTCCGTTACCATGCGGACGGCTTCTTCGTTGGACTTCAGAGCCTCTTCTGCTTCGGCAAGGTCATGGCGGAGCGAATCTCTCTTTGAAAGAATGTCGCCGTTCTGTTCCATGATATGGTTCAGATTAAGCTTGGCGGTATTCTGTGCGACGAAGTCCTCCTGCAGGCGCTTTCTCGATTCCTCATAAGCATTCCTCAGGTTCTCGCGGTCTTCACGAAGCTTGGCAAGCTTTGCCTCGGCTTCCTTCAGTTCCTTCTTCTCGGAAACGAGGGAATTCTCAAGCTCTTCTGCCTCTCTTCGCTTTCCGAGCAGGTTGCTTCCCGAACGGAACGAACCGCCGGCGATGGCACCGCCCGGCTGGAACAGCTCGCCTTCTTTTGTGACAAGGCGAAGCGAATAACGGTTCTTCTTCTGAAGCTTAATGGCGAGATCGATGTTCTCGACAACGAGGAAACGGCCCAAAAGGTACTGCACGGCCTCACGGAAGGTTTCTTCGGTCTCGACAAGGCTTGCGGCCGTACCGAGAACGCCCTTTTCCTTCATGACGTCCTCCGGAAAATCCTCCTTCTTCGCGCGGATATCCGAAAGCGGCACGAACGTTGCCCTTCCGAGACGGTTTTCCTTCAGATAGGCTATCAGCTTCTTGGCGGTTTCCGCGGAATCCGTCACGATGTTCTGGACATTGCCGCCGAGTGCTGTTTCCACAGCGGTTTCATATTCGGGCGCCACACGGATGATGTCCGCCATAACGCCGTAGATGCCGGGAATCTCGTTCTTGCGCTCCATGACCTTCTTTACGGCGTTGCCGTAACCGTCATAGTGCTCCACCAGATCCCGCAGTGTTTCCATATGGGATGTCTTCTGAATGACGCGTTCCTGTCTGCGCTCATAGACATGCTTCTGCTCCGTTACGGCGTCATTAAGCGTGCGGATCTGCTCCTCCTGCTTCTTCACCGTTTCGGTACCTGCAATCACGCGGTCGCAGGCTTCCTTTAACAGTTTCTCGGCTTCCTCCACCTGTGCGGAAGCGGCATCCGCCTCGCTCTTTAAGGTGAGAAGCTTTCCGTTCAGCTCGGCCTTACGGATATTGGACTGCTCAAGGATTGTATTGTAACGCTCAAGCTCGGTCTTCAGCTCTGTATTCTCGCGAAGCAGCTCGACATGGGCGTCGTTACATTCTTTTTCTTTTGCAAGGATGGCATCGATGCCGGCCTTCATCTCGCCGAGAAGGGCCTCTGCCTTCGTACGCTCCTCCATCAAAGAAGAAAGCGTCTTATCCTGCTCCTTCATTTCTTCTTCGTGCTTGCGGATGGCTTCGTTCCGTTCCGCAATCTGGGAAGAAATCCTCTCTGCCCGAAGCTCATACTCCGACAGGGACGTTTTAAGACCTGCAATCTGCTCGGTTAAAAGGTTCTGCTCACCGGCTGCCTTCTCTCTTCTTAACGAAGCATCGGCATGGCGCTCCTTCGCATCCCGCAGACTGTCCTGATACCGCTCCAGCTCTTCAAGAAGACGGTCATACTCGTCCTTTGCCTCTGCAAAATCGGCCTTGGACTTTTCAAAGTCCGCCGTTGCAATGCGGATCTTCTCGTCAAGCTCTGCCTTCACGGAAGCGCTCCGCTCATACTCGAGCAGGAACTGGTTAACCTCCATGCGCTTCAGCTCATCCTTATAGCCGAGATAGATTCTGGCTTTTTCACTCTGCTTTTCAAGCGGTCCGATGCGGGTCTCAATCTCACGGATGACATCGGTGACGCGGGCAAGGTTCTGCCGCTCCGCCTCGAGATTCTTCTCGGTTGATGCTTTTCTCTTCTTAACCTTCGTGATTCCGGCAGCTTCGTCGAAAATCTCACGGCGTTCCTCGGGCTTACCCGAAAGGATCTTATCAATCTGGCCCTGTCCGATGATGGAATAGCCTTCCTTGCCGACACCGGTATCGTAGAAGAGCTCCTGCACGTCTCTTAAGCGGCATTCCGCTCCGTTGATCAGGTATTCACTCTCGCCGGATCGGTATACACGGCGGCCGACCGTTACTTCGTCATACTCAATCGGAAGCCAGTGGTCGCTGTTGTCAAGAGTCAGCGCAACATAAGCGAAACCGAGCGGTTTTCTCGTCTCGGTTCCGGCAAATATGACGTCCTGCATGCTGCTTCCGCGAAGCTGCTTGGCACTCTGCTCTCCGAGTACCCAGCGTACGGCGTCGGCGACATTACTCTTTCCGCTTCCGTTCGGACCCACGATGCCCGTAATGCCCGGCTGAAAGTTGAAGACGATTTTGTTGGCAAATGCTTTGAATCCGTGGACCTCAATGCTTTTCAGGTACATGGTCGCCGCTCCCTTCCTGTAACTGTTTCACGGCCTTTCTGGCCGCTTCCTGCTCGGCACCCTTCTTGGAGGTTCCCACACCGACGGCGAAAGGCTTCCCCGCGATGTGAACTTCTACCGTAAACCGCCGCATATGGGCGGGTCCTTCTTCCTTCAGCAAAACATAGTCCGGCATGCAGTGGAAACGTTCCTGCGTAATCTCCTGCAGCATTGTCTTGCTGTCCTTGAACATGCGGGCTTCGTTCAGCTTGCTTAATGCTCTTGTATGGATGAACTGCTGCGCTTCCCCGAGTCCGCCGTCCAGATAGATTGCGCCGATCAGTGCCTCGAAGGCATCCGAAAGAATCGAATCCCGGTTTCTGCCCCCGGTCATGTCTTCACCTTTGCCAAGGCGGAGAAAACCACCGAGCCCGAGCTCTCTTGCGCAAAATGCGAGAGACGGTTCACAGACCATGGCTGCTCTCATCTTACTCATGCTGCCTTCCGGCATGTCCGGATTGTTTTCAAACAAAAACTGGCTTGTTACCAACTCCAAAACGGCGTCACCGAGAAACTCCAGGCGCTCGTTAAAGCCGATATCGCCCCGTTTTTTGCTGTATTCGTTCGAATAGGAACTGTGGGTCAATGCCGTCAGGAGAAGCTCCCGGTTTTTAAAGGCATACCCTGCTTTCGCTTCCAGTTCACCAAGTTCCATATGATCACCTCGATTCCGGCAGAGCCGGTGTCATTTCCCTCAGGATGACAATCCCAGTAATTCGGATACCCGATTATATAACGCACCGACGGTCTGAGGCATGTAGCCGCTTGAAAGATCGCTGATCTCTACGGAAAACACATCCTCAATCGCCGTAATGATCCGGTAAACGTCTAAGGAGTCCGCGCCGAAGTCCTCGAAAAATGAAGAGTCCATATGAATGTCTTCGGGACGGATTTCCAACATTTCCGAAACGATATTACGAATCTTCTCCCATTCCATGTTCCTTACCTCCGAGCTGTTCGCGAATCTTCTCTTCGATATGCTGGTCCACAAACGTGATGCACTGCAGAAGGGAATTCTTTACTTCCTTCGCCTTCGCGCTTCCGTGCGTCTTCACGACAAGTCCGTTCAGTCCGAGCATCGGCGCGCCGCCGTATTCGGAAGAATCGAACGACTTCAGTGTCTTCTTGAGTGCCGGCTTACAAAGTGCGCCGCCGACTTTTCCGCGGAAGGAGCTCATCATGCCTTCCTTGATCTTGCTGACAAGCGTCTTGGCAAGTCCCTCATAAAGCTTCAGGATGACATTGCCGACAAATGCCTCGCAGACGATGACGTCCGCTGCGCCGTGCGGAATCTCTCTTGCTTCCACGCTGCCGACGAAGTTGATTTCCTTACATTCCTTAAGAAGCGGGTAGGTATCCTTGACAAGCTGGTTGCCCTTCTCCTCCTCGACACCGATGTTTACGAGTCCGACGGTCGGATTCTTCACGCCGATGACGTGCTCCATGTAGATGGAACCCATTCTCGCAAACTGCACAAGCTGGGAAGGCTTGGCGTCCACGTTGGCGCCGCAGTCAATCAAAAGCGATACGCCTTTCTCCGTCGGAATCAAAGGAGCAAGCGGGGTTCTCTCCACGCCGCGGATACGCTTGATGTAAATGACGCTGCCGACAAGGATGGCGCCGGTGCTTCCGGCCGAGACAAATGCGTCCGCTTCTCCTTTATGGACCAGGTTCATGGCAACCACAAGGGAGGAATCGCGCTTTGTTCTGACGGCATAAACCGGAGCTTCGTCACAGGAAATCTCCTCGGTTGCGTTGACAATGCGAAGACGGTCTGCCGGATAGGTTTTGCCTGCAAGCTCCTTCTGAATCGCCTCTTCCCTGCCGACCAGAATAATGTGTAGCTGCCCAGAAGCCTCCAAAGCCTCAAGCGCTCCCTTAACAATCTCTCCCGGTGCGTTGTCACCGCCCATAGCGTCAAGCGCTACGCGTACCGTTTCCGCCATATCATCGTCCTCCGATAGTACAAATAATTAAAACAGCACAATGGGAAAATCCCCATTGTGCTGTATGTTCCCATTTGAATCAACCAATTATTCGGGATCGACAGGGGTCTCCTCCGCAGCAGGTGCTTCCTCTACGGGTGCCTCTTCGACGGGAGCTTCCTCTTCGGGAATTTCCTCGCCTCTCTCCTCACTGAGTGCTCTCATGCTGATGCTGATCTTCTTCTCTTCGGGTCTCAGCTCCAGAATCAAAGCTTCGATTTCCTGACCGATCTTCAAAACGTCAGCAGGCTTCTCAACGCGCTTTCTGGAAATCTGGGATACATGAAGCAGAGCGTCAACTCCGGGTGCGATTTCAACGAATGCGCCGAAATCGGTCATGCGGGCAACACGTCCGGTAACGATTGTTCCGGGAGCGAAACGCTCTTCAGCGCCTGCCCAGGGATTCTCATCGTCGAAACGCTTGCTGAGTGCAATCTTGTCGTTGTTGATATCCTTGATAAATACCCGAACGGTATCGCCGGGCTTATAATGCTTCTTCGGGTTGCCGATCCGTCCCCAGGACATCTCGGAAATGTGAAGCAGGCCGTCAACGCCGCCGATATCGATGAATGCGCCGAAGTCCGTTACGTTCTTAACGGTACCTTCCACAACATCGCCGACCTTAATGCGGGCAAGTGCTGCTTCCAAAGCGGCCTTACGCTCCTCAGCAACGAGCACCTTGCGGTTACCGATGATCGAGCGCTTCTTCGGATCGTAGTCCGTAATCAGGAAGGAAATCTCCTGGCCCTGATACTTCGTAAGATCTCTCTCAAATACGTCGGATACGAGGCTTGCCGGGATGAATACGCGGCACTCGTCAACGAGTACGCTGAGTCCGCCCTTTACAACATCCGTAACCTTAGCGGTGATAACGGTCTTGTTCTCAAAAGCGTCCTGAAGTACCTGACTGCTGCGGTCCTGGGCAAGACGTCTGCGGCTCAGAAGAACCTGTCCGTCTCCGTCGTTTACTTTCACAACCTTAACGGAAAGCTTGTCGCCTTCCTTAACAACCTCACGAAGGTCTGCAACGGGCTGGCCGGAGTATTCACTCTTCGTCAGGATGCCGTCCGCCTTATAGCCGATGTTCAGGGCAATCTCGTCTTCCTTAACACGAATTACCGTGCCTTCCACTACCTCTCCGTTATGTATTGTCTTAAATGATTCTTCCAACATCTGTTCAAAATTATCTTCCGACATTCGATTTTGAACCTCCTCAATAATGATGCTCGGGGTGGATGCCCCGGCTGTAATACCTATGCAACGAAAAGATTTCAAGGCTTTGTAATCCGGATAATCAGCCGACTGCACATAGAAAGTGGACGGACAAACCGCTTTGCAAATTTCGTAAAGCTTCCTCGTATTCGAGCTGTTTTCACTCCCGATAACGAGCATCGCATCGCACTCCCCGGCAAGAAGACGAGCCTCCGTCTGTCGCTCCTCCGTGGCATTGCAGATAGTATTTACCACACTATCGTTGCTATTATACCCAAAATCGTTGAAAAATGCAATAATGGATTTGAATTTCTTGTAATCAAAAGTGGTCTGCGCCACAATGCACAAAGCCTTCGGAAGCGTCCCGATGATCTGCTTCGCTTCCTCAAGCGAGGCAATGACCGAAACCGGCCCCGTGCACCACCCCGTAATGCCCATGACTTCGGGGTGTTCGCGGTCTCCGCAGATGACCACATGCTTCCCGGAAAGACCGGCCTTTTCCACGATTCCGTGGATCTTCTTCACGAAGGGACAGGTGGCGTCCGTGATGCGGACTTTGCCGCCGGTTTCCTCTTCCCTTTTGTGCATCGCTTCGTGAATCGCGCGGGATACTCCGTGGGAACGGATCACGACGGTTCCTTCCGTGACCGACTGCAGGTCCTCGATGCCCGAGAGCGTGACAACGCCGCGCGCTTTCAGATCGTTCACAACGGTTTCGTTATGGATGATCGGTCCGAAGGTATAAACCGGTCCGTTTCCTTCCTCCGTAAGCTTAATGACCGTATCCACGGCCCTTCTCACGCCGAAGCAGAAGCCGGCTGTTTTTGCAAGCTTTACCGTCACGCGTTCGTCCTCCTTCCCCGGAAAATGTGACACCTTCCTCACTGCTTAGCGGAAAGTTTTTCCTCAATGATGCGGATCATTGCATCTTCAACCTCTTCAATCGTCATATCGGACGTATCTAAAAGAACGGCGTCCTCGGCGCGGCAAAGCGGGGCGTGCTCGCGGTGCATGTCGCGGTAATCGCGCTCCTCGATGTCCTTTGCCACCTGCTCATAATCAGCCTTGATGCCCTTTAATTCGTATTCCTTCACGCGGCGCATCGCGCGGACCTCAACCGATGCGGTCAGGTATACCTTTACCTGTGCATGCGGAAGCACGTTCGTGCCGATGTCGCGGCCGTCCATGACAACGTTCTTCGTGCGGGCAAGCTCACGCTGCAGATCCGCCATCTTGTCACGGATATCCTTGTTCACGGACGAAGCGCTTGCCATGTTGCCGACCTCCTCCGTACGGATGAGACCGCTCACATTTTCCCCGAACAAAAGCACCTGCTGCTCGCCGTTCACGTAATCAATCGATACCTCCGCCTCGCGGCCGGCCTTGCCGATTGCTTCGGTGTCGTCGGCTGTGATGCCCTTTCTGAGCAGGTATAATGCAATCGTGCGGTACATGGCTCCGGTATCCACATAGATGTAGCCGAGTCTCTTTGCAACCGCCTTTGCGATTGTGCTCTTGCCTGCGCCTGCAGGTCCGTCAATGGCAATGTTAATGCTCATCTGCTTCGCCTCCTGTTCTTTTATGCGGCCCGCCAGATACCCGGTGCTCCAGGCAATCTGCAGGTTAAATCCTCCCGTAAGTCCGTCCACATCAAGCAGTTCTCCGGCAAAGCGGAGCCCGCGGACAATCTTCGATTCCATTGTGGACGGGTTGATTTCCGATACGGAAACACCGCCCTTTGTGACAACCGCCTCCTGATAACCGCCGAGACCGGTAATCGTAAGCGTGAAGCCGCGGAGCGCATCCGAAAGCGCTGCGCGCATCTGCTTTGTCACGTCTGCGCCGCGCACCTCGGGATTCACGCCGGCCTGCTTTAATAACGGCTCAATCATGGATGCCGGAACAAGCGTCCCGAGAATGGTTTTCAGCTGTCTCGAGGCACCGCCCGTGAATTCGCGGACGAGCCTTGCGTCAAGCTGCTCCGCGGAAAGCGCGGGCTTTAAATCAATCAAAAGCTTACTGCCGGTAAGCCTTCCGGAAACGGTGCCCGTCGCAGAAAGCACAACCGGTCCGCTCACGCCTTTATGTGTAAACAGAAGCTCGCCGAAATCCTCGTAAAGCGTCTCATTCTGCTTTACGAAACGGACGGCGACATTCTTCAGGGAAAGGCCTGCAAGCTCCTTACAAAACGGCTCCTGCGCGGAAAGCGAGACAAGCGAAGGACTCCGTTTCGTAACCGTATGTCCTGCCTCCTCCGCAAAGCGGTAGCCGTCGCCGGTCGAGCCGGTCGAGGGATACGAAAGGCCTCCCGTCGCGACGATGACAGCATCTGCGGGAACAACCTCACCGTGCGACAGACGGACGCCGGTTACCGCGGCGGTGTGTGTATCCTTTTTCACGGTCCCGCGGTAAGGCACGGTTTCAATTCCCGAAACCTCGCAGCGAAGCCTTACGGTCACGCCGAGCCGCTTCATCTCGTCCGAAAGCACCTTTGTGACATCGGATGCATGGTCGGAAACCGGAAACGCCCGGTTGCCGCGCTCGACCTTGACAGGCATGCCCCGGTCTTCGAAAAATGCCATGGCATCCGCATTGCTGAAGGTGTGGAATGCGCTGTACAAAAACCGCGGATTCGTTACGATTTTCTCGAAAAACTCCTCGCGGTCGCAGGCGTTCGTAAAGTTACACCGGCCCTTGCCCGTGATGTAGATCTTCTTCCCGAGCTTCTCATTTTTCTCAAGAAGGGTGACACGGTTCCCGCATTCGGCCGCGGAAACGGCGGCCATCATGCCGGCTGCACCCCCTCCGATGACAACGACTCTAAGCATTTTTGTCCTTCAGGACCTCCCGGTTATCCCAGATGTAAACAACAAGGCTCAAAACGGTCAGAATCAGGGCAAGCCACATCGCAATCTGACCGAGCACGTTGGCAATGTCGAAGATGATGCCGTCGAACGTATCGCCTGCCGTGAACAAAAGAAGCATGCACATGACCATCTGCACGACGGTCTTGATCTTGCCGAGCATGCCGGCTGCAATGACGATGCCCTTGTCGCTCGCAATCAGACGGAAGCCGCTGATGATGAAGTCACGCGCCATGATGATGGCAACGATAACAGCGGGAATCTTATCGAATTCGATCAGCATGATGAGTGCCGTGCAGACCAGAATTTTGTCCGCAAGCGGATCCATGAACTTTCCGAATGTCGTGACCAGATTGTATTTTCTCGCGATGTGACCGTCCAGGAAATCGGTGAAGCTTGCAAGCGCAAAAATCGCCAGTGCGAAAAAGTTGAAATAAGGGATGTCCTCAAACAACAGCGTGAACACAAACACCGGAATCATGAAAACCCTGAACAGAGTGAGTTTGTTCGGAAGATTCATTCTTTTATTTCTCCAATCAAATCATATTCTCCCGCGCCGGTGATGCGCACCGGAACGGTTTCGCCGGACATAAGGCTGCGGCCTGCGGTAAAGTATACCATGCCGTCAATCCCGGGGGCATCCCGGTACGTCCGTCCGACATAGACGCCTTCCTCGGGAAGGAATCCGTCCACCATGACGTCGAACTTCTTCCCGATGCATTTCTTCGCCTTTTCCGCGCAAATGTCACGCTGCAGGCGCATAATCTCATTCCTTCTGCGAATGCGGATCCGCTTCGGAACCTGATTCTTCATTTTGGCAGCCGGAGTCCCCTCCTCCTTTGAGTAAGGGAACACGCCGAGTCTGTCGAATTTGCCGCTTAAAACGAACTTCTTAAGCTTTTCGATATCCTCCTCCGTCTCGCCCGGAAAACCGGTGATCAGCGTCGTTCGAAGGGCGATTCCGGGGATTTCCTTACGGAGCTTTTTAAGAACGGTCCGCAGCTCCTTCTCCGTTGTTCTTCTGCCCATCCGCTTAAGGATTTCGTCGCTCGCATGCTGAATCGGCATGTCGAGGTATTTGCATATCTTCGGCTCCTGCTTCATTACCGCAATCAGCTCGTCGGTGATTTCCTCGGGGTAGCAGTACATCAGCCGGATCCGGTCGATTCCGTCAATCTTACAAAGCTTTTTAAGAAGCTCCGGAAGCTTCTTCTCACCATACCGGTCAACGCCGTAAACCGTCGTCTCCTGCGCCACGAGAATCAGTTCCTTTGCGCCCGATTCGGCAAGCTCCCCGGCTTCTTTAACAAGCTCTTCGATGGCAAATGAGCGGTAAGGCCCGCGCACCGAAGGAATGACACAGTAGGTGCAGTGCTTGTCGCAGCCCTCGGATATTTTCAGATAGGACACATGGTTGCCGGGCGCCTGAAAACGTCTGACCTTCGGATCCGGAAGATACGAAAGCTCCCGTTTTTCGATAATGCCTTTTTTCGACTTAAGCGCCGCTGCAACAGACTCCCAGGCGGTCGTTCCCAAAACGGCGTCCACCTCCGGAATCTCCGCGCGGATTTCGTCCGCATAGCGCTCGGCCAGGCAGCCGGTCACGATGAGCCGCTTCAATACGCCGCTCTTCTTCCGTTCCGCCGCAGCAAGAATGTTTTCGATGCTCTCTTCCTTGGCGTCATGAATGAAGCAGCACGAGTTGATGATGATGGCTTCCGCCTCGTTCTCATCGTCCGTGATTTCATGCCCTGCATCACGCAGAAGACCGAGCATCTTCTCGCTGTCCACAAGGTTCTTGTCGCAGCCGAGAGATATCAAACAGACCTTCATACCCACCTTACTTTCTGACACTTCTGACCACGTTGCACATCAGCATGGCAATGGTCATCGGGCCTACGCCACCGGGTACCGGGGTAATATAGGATGCCTTCCCGGAAACGCTCTCGAAATCCACGTCTCCGGTCAGCTTATTGTCCGCATTGCGGTGGATGCCGACGTCAATGACAACGGCACCGTCCTTCACGTATTCTGCCGTGATGAAATTCGGCTTGCCGATTGCCACAACGAGAATATCCGCCTGCTTCGTTACCTCGGCAAGATTCTTCGTGCGGGAGTGGCAGATCGTAACCGTGCCGTTCTCGCGAAGAAGCAAAGCTGCCATCGGCTTTCCGACGATGTTGCTGCGTCCGATGACAACGCAGTTTTTACCGGAAATCTCAATGCCGGAGCGCTTCAGAAGCTGGATGACGCCCGCCGGCGTACAGGAAAGGAAGCCTTCCTCGCCGATCCACAGACGTCCCACGTTAACCGGATGGAAACCGTCCACGTCCTTATCGGGATCGATTGCCAACAGAATGCGGTCCTCGTAAATATGTGCCGGAAGCGGCAGCTGTACAAGAATGCCGTTGACATCCTCTCTTGCATTCAGCTCCTTCACAAGATTCAAAAGCTCCTCTTCCGTCGTCTCCTCGGGAAGCTCATACGCCAAAGAACGTACGCCGATGTACTCGCAGGCCTTCTTCTTGTTGCCTACGTAAACGGTGGAAGCCTTGTCGTTTCCGACCTGGATAACGGCAAGCGTAATCTCCCTGCCCTCCTCCTTAAGCTGTGCAACTCTTTCCTTCAGTTCGTCCTTGATCTCCGCGGAGATCTTCTTTCCGTCGATTAACTGTGCCATTTTTCACTCCTTAAAACCGCCGTGGCGGATAATTTACAATTCCGTGGGAAATGTGACGCTATCCCCGTAAACAATACAACAGATATACAAGCATTGCAAGCAGACCGGCGCAGAACGCCAAAAGCCCGTAGGAAAGGCTTCGCGTGACAAGCTTGGCCGTCTCGCTCATGTCATTCAGTCCGCGGTATACGCGCTCCACGTTGTCCGTGCGCTTTGTTTTCTTCTTAAAGATTCGGGCAAGAAACGCCGAAACCGCATTCATGAAGCCGCCCGTTACAATGCTGAATTTTCTCGCCGTGCTCACCGTCGTCGTCTCGCAAACCGGACGAAGTACGGTCCTTCGGACACCGGTTATGCATAGCTCGGGCGTTCTGTCCGCGAGCCCGCAGATTCTCTTTCCGAAAAGGAACAGGCCGATTGCAGCCTTCTTTGTAACCGTCTCCGCGATCCGGCAGATGCCGCCGAAAAGACCCGGAAGCAGTTTTAAAAGAACCGGACGGTAAATCGCCTGCTCGAGATCCAGCTTTTTCGGGAAGCGGTTGACGTAAACCGTCTCCTTTTTCGATACCTGCTTCGTGATCAAAGGCTTCACAACGAAGAACCAGAGCGCGGCACCGATGGTAAGCGAAATCAGTCCGCCCTTAAAGTTCTCACCGGTGAAGACACGGAAACGTTCCCTCGCGACGCCGAAGACGGTAATATCGGAAGCCCTGTTTGCCACCGGAAGCATCAGATACTCCGGAAGCGTGCCGGCAAGATAAATCAAAGCTGCGGGTATGCTCAACAAAATGAGGCACGGCTTGGAAAGATACTTTTTGCCGCTTGCATTGAACGCCTCGACATCCTTTGAGGGCTTTTTGAAGAACAAAACAAGGAACAGCTTAAGCATGTAAGCCACCGTGCATCCGCCCGCAATCAGGAAAAGGATTTCCGTCACACGGAAGGATATCTCACCGGTCTCCTTGTAACAGAGGACAAGCGATTCGTGAATCATCGATTTCGATACGAAACCGGAGAAACCGGGCACACCGGCAATGCCGAATGCACCGGACATAAACAAAAGCATGAGCCACGGCTTTCCGGCGCCGAATCCCCGAAGGACGTTCAAATCGCGGGATTTCAGATCATGTACCGCAACGCCTGCGAGTAAGAACAGCAACAACTTGAAGAACGAATGGTTCAGCATATGAAGCACCGTTCCCGAAACGGCAAGCCACTGCTCCTCCTTCATGATGCACATGGCGGCGGCCCCGCAAAGCATGAAGCCGATCTGCGATACCGAGGAGCATGCGAGAATATGCTTAATGTCAACCGAGAACAGCGCAATGACCGCGCCGATGAGCATCGTGCAGACAGCGATAATCATCAACAGCTTTCCGAACGCCTCGTCTCCGACAAGGAACTGTCCCGAAATCAGCAATACACCGAACATGCCGGCCTTTGTCAGGATGCCGGAAAGCAACGCCGATGCAGGCGCCGGAGCAACCGGATGCGCCTTCGGAAGCCAGATGTGAAGCGGAAATGCGCCGGCCTTCGCGCCGAAGCCGAACAGCAGACAGAATACGGCGGCACGAATCTCCGTACGTTCGTTCTGCGAGCGGATGAAAGCAGCCACACGGTCCATATCCGTCGTGCCGGCTCCGTTCACCAGAATGAAGATTCCCATCAGCATCACAAGACCGCCCATGACCGCAACGGCCAGGTACGTCTTTGAGGCGCGGACCGCCTCCTTATCCTCCTCATGGACAACCCAGACATAGCTTGCAAGCGACATCACTTCAAAGAAAATGAATGTCGTATAAAGGTCTGCGGAAAGGAATACGCCGAGCGTTGAACCAAGCGTCACAAGCGTATAGCAGAAATACCGTCCCTTGTTCTCCTCATTGCACATGTACCAGAGCGCGAACAGGCAGGAAACCGACCAGGCAATCAGGGCGACAAGGACATAAACCGTCCGGAATCCGGTCATGGAAAATGTCATGCCTTTCCCGCAGATCTTCGAAACGGTAAGCTTGGGAATCCCGTCAACCGGGCGGAAGGCATAATAGGCCGCCAGACCGAGTGTCAACGGCGAAACCGCCGCAAACACAAGCTCCGAAGCCCGCATCCGTCTTTGATTGTTCTGCTCTTCTCCTGCCAGAAACCGGCTTACAAGTCCGCCGATCATCGGAAGCAGAATCAGAAGAAGCAGTCCCGACTCACCTTTCATAATTATCCCTCAAAAACCTGAAATTCAATTAAATGCTTCCGGAAGCAACCGCGCCGAGCGCATCGACAAGGAAGCGGAAATAAACGACACCTGCCAAAACCGCAGCCGCGAGAACGAGAAGCGGAACCGCCATTCTCAGGCCGACCTTACCGCTCTTCGTCTCAACGTCCGAAACCTCTTCTTCCTTCTTCGGAAGCCATGCCTTCACGACAAATTCCATGATGTATGCGGCCGTTAAAAGCGCCGAAATCATCACGGCGGCCAGACCGAAATAGCCGAAAAACGTCCCATTTTTCACGGCTGCACGGGCGATGTACCATTTGCTGATGAAACCAGGGAACGGCGGAATGCCGATCAGCGCGATTCCCGAAAGCGTGAATACCGTCACGACGACGGGCATCTGCCCGGCTATTCCCTGCATCTCCCACAAGTACTTCCTGCCGGTCTTGACCATGACCGCGCCGATGCAGAAGAACAGCGTGATCTTCATCAGGCCGTGCGACAGAAGGTGCAGTAATGCCGCCTGCATGCCCTCTTCGCTCATCCAAGCCGCGGCAAAAATGATGTAGGACAGGTTGCTGACCGTCGAATACGCGAGACGCCTCTTGACGTGCTGCTCTTTAAGCGCCTTAACGGAGCCGTACAGAATCGTCACGGCCGATGCGACAAGAATGATTTTCTGCGCAACGCTTCCCGAAAGGAACGACGTCCCGAAGCTGTAATAGGTGACACGGATGATGGCGAACGCACCGGCCTTAACAACGGCAACGGCATGCAGTAAGGCGGTAACCGGCATCGGCGCCACCGAAGCCGTCGGCAGCCATCCGTGAACCGGGAACAACGCCGCCTTTACGCCGAAACCGAATACGGCAATCGTGTAAATCAGCAATAAGAACGTGCCGTGCTTCTCAATTGCTTCCGCGGGCAGAACGCCGCCGAAGATGAAGTCGGTCGTGTTTCCGAGCGTCAGGATCGTGATGAACCCGAGGAATCCGAACGCCGCGCCGCCGAACGAATACTTCATGTACTTTCGCGCGGCCACAACCGATTTGTGGTCGAGCTCATACATGACGAGCGGAATCGTGACAATCGTCAAAAGCTCGTAAAACATGTACATCGTAAGCAGGTTTCCGGCGAACGCGATACCCGACGTAACCCCGTACGTCATCGTGTAAAATGCGAAGAACGCGTTCTGTTTCCTGCCCTCGAGATACTCAAACGAGTACATCACCGCGATGGGCCATAAAAACGCGATGAGTCCGGAAAATACCATGCCGCAGCCGTCTAAGCGGAACCGGATTTCGAGAACGCCGGCGAGCTGCAAGGCAACCTCCTGCGCCCCGGGCGGGTATATAAGCAGCAAACCGATTGCGAGAGACGTCAGGAGGGTCACCGAAAAAACGAAGTACGATCTTCGTTTCGTATCGGTAATCGGATGGAGTCCGAGTGCAGCGCCGCAAATCATCGGCAGCAGAATCGGAACAAGCAGAAAATACACACTCATGACGAAATACTCTCCCGTTATTCGGAGTAAAAGTTACGTTAGAACAGTCCGGAAACGATTCTCTCGAGGAAATTCGTAAGCGGATCCGGGAATACACCGAGCACGATTGCAAGAATCGAGCCGATGATAAGCGGCGGCAACAGGTACATGCTCTTCGGACACCGCTCTGTCTCCTCTTCGGTCTTTCCGAAGAAGGCGTCTGCGGATACCGTCAAAAGGTAGCCTGCCGTAAGAAGCGCACTGATCAAAAGGACAGCCGGTGCCAGATACATGAACACAGGAAGACCGGATTCAATTGCACCTTCAGCGAGGTACCATTTGCTGATGAAGCCCGAAAGCGGCGGAATGCCGACAAGCGCAAGGCCCGCCACGGTGAAGCACCGCATGGTCGAAGGCAGAACCTTTCCGATTCCCTTTAACTCGGTAACCGTCTTCTTTCCGGTCTGCACAATGATTGCGCCGGCACAGAGGAAAAGCAGGTTCTTAATGACGGAATGGAACACGACGTGCATCAAAGCACCGGTAAGCGCCGTGCCCGAAAGCAGGTAGATGCCCGTCAGGCAGTAAGACGTCTGGCTGACCGTCGAATAGGCAAGCCTCTTCTTCAAAAGTTTCTCGCGGAAAGCAAGCATGGAGCCGAGGAATACCGTAAAGAGCGACAGGCACAAAAGCGCGTCCATCACCCACGTTTCCTGCAAAAACTCCTGTCCTACCGAGTAGAAAATCACGCGTACGGTGAACAGTATTCCCATCTTCGTGATGTTACCGGAAAGGAGCGCCGAAGCCGGGGACGGAGCCACCGGATGTGCCTTCGGAAGCCATCCGTGAAGCGGGAACATACCGGCCTTGCACGCAAGACCGACAAGCATCAGAAAGATGACCGGAAGCAGCACGGACTTATTTGCGCCGGCCTTTAAGAAGCCGCCCTCAAGATAGCCGAGCTTTCCGCCCGGACGGTCGCCGTCCATGGCATTTGCGTACAAAAAGAATATGCCGCAAAGCCCGAGGAACGCACCGGCCACGGAATAATACAGATACGTAAGGCCCGCCGACACAGCCTCCTTCGTTCTCTCATGAAGAACGAGGGGAAATGTGACGAGCGTCATCATCTCGTAAAACAGATAGGTCGTAACCAGGTTACCCGAATAGCAGACGCCGAGCAGCGCACCGAGGGAAAGCAGCGAGAACATCTGGTATTTCGTCTCGCGCTCGTCCTCAGCCAGATACCCGAACGAGAACCAGGTTGACAGGAACCACATGAATGCGGTAATCCCCGCGAATACCTGCGAAATGCCGTCAGACCGGAAGTAAACCGGCAGCTCCGGCAAAAGCGGCAGAACCGTAATAGAAAGGCCTCCGGTCTGCGAAATGATCAGTACGGTAATGCCCGCCGCAAAAACGCAGAACAGCGTGATATATTCGGCGGTCTTTTTGCCGAAGCGGTTTCCGAATGCAAGAAGACAGACCGCCCCGCATACGGGAATCAGAACGGGAAGAAGTAAAATCCAATCCATTTTCAGTCGTCTCCTTTCATGAAAACTGTTTCAGTCCGAGGGAAATCCAGTCGAAAATCGGATTGGATAAAATCCCGAGGATCAGAACGATTACAATAAACAGAAAAATCGATACGGCATATGCCTTGCCGGCCCGGAACGACCGGTCTTCATACTGCGCATTCATTCGCGGCGTATATACGCTTATGGACATGCGGATGAAGTATACAGCGTTCAGTACCGTACTGACAGCCAACGCAATCAGCGTAACAATCTCCTTCGCCGGGCTCGCGCCGAGAAGCGCAGCCTGCGCGAAATATACCTTTGAGGTAAAGCCCGCGAAAAGCGGGATGCCGACCATCGACAGCGCACCCGCCAAAAAGCCGATTCCGGCCCAAGGGTTTCGGATTCCGGAACCGCGAAGGTCACGGTAATTCATGCTCTCTCCGGATACCTCCGCCAGTCCGTTCGCCGAAACGAACAGCATGGATTTGGCAGCGGCGTGTGCGAGGATATGGAACGTCGAAGCAACCATTCCGGCTTCCACGCCAAGTCCGAAGCCCATGTAAATGTATCCGATCTGCGCAACCGAGGAAAATGCAATCATCCGGCTGATATCCGTCTGCATGATGGCATCAACGGAGCCGATGATCATGCCGGCAATACCGAACAGGAAAAGCACATCGTCCGCGCCGGTCATCTTGAACACCTCCACGCCTACCACGCGGTAGATGAACTTAATCAGCAGGAAGATATAACCCTTTGACACAAGCGACGAAAGAATCGCGCTTGAGGAACAGGTCGAATAGCCGTATGCATCCGGCAGCCACGCGTGGAACGGAAACAGTGCCGACTTAATGGCAAGTCCGACCGAGAACAGGCCGACCGCGATGATGAGCGGCTCGATGTACGTTTTATTCTCCGCGATGACCGCAATGGACTCGTGAAGGTTGCTCATCAGAAGGTGTCCCGTGATTCCGTACAGAATCGAAATGGACACAAGCAAAAGACCTGAGCCGAGAAGCGACATGATCATATACTTGGCAGCAGCCAGAATGTTCCGGCCCCAGCCGCGGATCATGATCAGTCCGGCCGCAGCAATCGTATTGATTTCGACAAATACATAACCCGTGAAAAGGTCGTTCGTATAAATCAGTGCAAGAAGCGACGCAAGAAGCAGGTTAATCATGATGAAGTACAGATTCTGCTTCTCCTCGGGCACGTCCTTCTCCAAATACTTCAGTCCTCCCGTCAGGGAAAGGAACATGATGATGCAGAAGAACGTCGCCATAAGCGCTTCCAGAACGCCCGCCCGGATTTCGTTTCCGAACGGCGCCGCAAAACGTCCCATCGTGTACACGAACGGCTCTTCAAGCCCGAGCGTGTAGATTAACGTCATCGCCGATAAAACGGTGCAGGAAAATACGACGCAAAGCGAAAGGATTCGCGCCTTTTTCCCGGAAAGCACCGACGAAACAGGTCCGGAAACCATCGCCAGAATAATGGTGAAGAAAGGGAAGTTACGAAAGAAGTCCATCATTCATGCTCCTTTCGCACCAACATGGTGATTTCGTCGATATCAAGCGTATGGTAACGCTCGTAAAGCTTCACGGTAATGCCGAGCATCAGCGCCGTAACACTGACCGAAACAACGATGCCTGTCAGCACAAGCCCGCTCGGGATGGGATTGATGTACTTTGTCGCATCCGTGTCGCCGTTCACGATAATCGGAACGAGTCTGTCACGGATATAACCCATCGACGCGAGGAACAGGTAAACCGCCGTGTCCATGATGTTCAGACCGATGATTTTCTTAATCATGTTCCGCTGCAGCAAAAGGTTGCAGAACCCGATGCCGAACAGAATCATGGCAGCAACGCTGACATAGTTTTCCGAAAGATAATGAAGCATCAGATCGCCCCCTTTCGGAAAAGGGCATAGAAAGCGTACATCGTGCACGCCACTTCGAGTCCCACGAGAATGTTGATAGGCAGAATCAGACCGGCGCTCAGAATCTCTCCGGCTCTGCCGAGCGGTACAACGGAAGCTATGCCATTTGCCCCGGTAAAAAGATTGTATCCGATCAGCATGCTGTATAAAAGCAGCGAGCCCACCTTGATGATATCGTAAATCTTCTCGTTGAAGAACTTCGCCGTTTTGGTAAATCCGAACGAGGCCGAGTAAAGAATCAGACCCGCGCCCATCACGGCACCGCCCGAGAAACCGCCGCCCGGGCTTAAGTGTCCGTTCACTAAAACGTAAAAACCGAACAGAAAGATCATCGGCACCAAAACGCGCGCGATTGTCGTCAGAATGATGTCGCCGCCTTCCTCTTCGCCTTCCGCGACAACGGGCTTCTCGTCCTTCCGAAGCTTCAGAAGAATCATGACCGCTATCGTGGCGATGAACAGCACATGCGTCTCCCCGAACGTATCGAAACCGCGGTATGAAATGATCAGACCGGTAACGATGTTGGTAACGCCGGTCTCCTCTTCGCCTTTTTCAAGGTAGCGCTCGGAAACCCCGTTGTTCATCGGGGAGTCGGCGCTTCCGAAGCCCGGCATGAAAGCAATGTTATAAATCAGTACGCCGCAGATTGCGACACACAAAACAACGGCCATGACCTGATAGAGTCTGCGGAACCACTTGATTCCGGAATACTCCGCGTAAAGTCTGGCATCCTCTTGGGGATCCTTAATCGGAGGGACAAGGTAATGCTCCGTGGCTTTTTCATCCTCGGCACGCTCATCGGCAATCTGCTTCTCGAAAAGAGGCATGTAGTCAACGTCCTTCAGCTCCTCTTCGCCCGAGATGTAACGGCGGAAGCGCGCACGGAAGGATTTTTCGTAATCACTCCTTACCCGGCTCATGCTTTTCCTCCTTTCTGTCCCGCGCGTCGATAGCGTTGATTCTTCGAAGGGTCGCGAAGAAAAGCACCGACGTAACGCCCGCGCCGACTGCAGCCTCGGTGATGGCCAGATCCGGAGCCGAAAGGAACATCCAGATAATGGACATGACAAGGCTGTAGGACATGAAAATGACGATGGATACAAGCAGGTTCTTCGTGAAGCCTGCGCCCAATGCGCATACAATCAGAAAGAGAACCAGCAGAAGCATAATGATTTTCACAATCATGACTCCGAAGCCCCTCCTTCCTCCTGCTCAGGCACTTCGCAATTGTCCTTCAGCTTGGAAGAAACAATGACCTCCATATTGGCCAGAAGATGGCTCGATACAGGGCTTGCGCACCATAAAAGCACGATAATCAGGCCAAGCTTCAGTGAAAGAATACTCGCCCCGTCAATGACAATCAGACCGAGAAGCACCAAAAGGATGGCAAGCGTGTCGCACATCGCGGCAGCATGCATGCGGTTCAGCGCAAAACGGAATTTAAACAGACCGAAGGCCGCAATCAGCGATACCAAAAGACCGCCGATAATCAGGATTGCGGCAAATGAGAACACAACCCATTCATTCATCTTTGGCCTCCTTTCTCTTCGCACGCTCCCGGTATACGCCGAGATAGATGCGGGTCAGAATGACAACGGCCAAAAAGGAAATCATGGCATAGATCAGCGCCACATCCAAAAGGTATCCCTGCTTAAGCCACAGAGACAGGATGCAGATAATCATGATGGTCAGTGTTCCGAGCATGTTGACCGCCACAATCCGGTCAACGATTTCGGGCCCCTTCACGGCTCTTACCAGAACGCAGAGCATGATCAGAACGAGCACCGTAACGGAACCGCCGTACAGCAGATTGTATGCCGACTCAATGTTCATCCTTTTCCTCCAGTTCGGTAAGCAAATCTATGAAAACAGACTCGTCTATGCCTTCCGCGAACTCCTTATCAAGCGCATGAACGACGTATGTGCCGTCGCGGTCTAAGCTGACCGTGATGGTCCCGGGCGTTAAGGTAATGGAATTGGCCAGAAGAACATTATGACGTGACTCCTTAAACGGCTTTTTGAACGTACGAAGAACCGGCTCCGCCTCATAACGGTCCGAAAGAATCAGACGGATGACGGCGATGTTAGCCTTGACGATTTCTTTTATGAGCGTTCCGGCATAGCGGAGTGCCCACGGAATGCTTTTGATGACATTCCACTCCCATTTCGACCGGTAACCCATGACCAGGCAGAAAAAAAGATAAACGGGTACCGTCAGGAAAAGCCCGAAAATCAGCACCTCTCCCGTGATGCGCCCGTTCAGAATGATCCACAAAAGCATAAATACAATCAGCATGTTGTAACCGCTTTCTTCATAAAACCATAATCGAAATTATGATATCACATTTTCCTTCAAAAGTCAAAAAACGGTGCAGTTCTTTTGAAGAACCGCACCGCCTTTGGTGACGCTTATGAAATTGCTTATTTCTCCTTAAGACCGAAGGTCTTGAGATTGTCCTTGCCGATCAGGATGACATGCCACTCATCATCGGACTTGAAGAACAGATAGTAATCGAAATACTTCTCGCTGCCCTCGTCGCCCTTGAAGCAGGAATTGTTGCCGATCAGGTAAGCAGACGCGATGTCAACGGACTTGTTGAACACATCGTCGAAGGCTTCCGTCAAAGCATCGAGATCCTTAACCTTCTCAGCGGAAACGATTTCCTCGGTAACCTTAAGCTCATCGCCGAGCTGCTTAACGCCGTACTTCTCATCGGCATAGAGATACTCCACGAAATCATCGCCGTCGTCGAAGTCATAAACGGACCATACGAAATCACGTGCATAGGAAGGAATCTCATCCTCGTAAGCATCTGCATCGTTGTCGATGATGGCCTGGTCGAGCTTCTTCACGATAGACGTAAACGTCTTCTGTTCCTTTTCGGAAAGTGCAAGGGCCTGCTTCTCTTCGGTGAAATCCGCAAAATCAAGGAAATCCGGATGGTCATCCGTCAGGTTCGCCCATGCAGCAAGTCCGCCTGCCGCAAGAACAAGGATGGCAATGATCAGGCCGATGATCAAAGGAGCCTTGGACTTTTTCTTCTTGGGAGCTTCGGGCTGCTGATATACAGGATGCTGGTATACAGGCTGCTGATATGCGGGCTGCTGATACTGCGGCTGCTGATATACGGGCTGTTGAACCGGAGCCTGCTGGTATACAGGCTGCTGGTACTGCGGCTGATGGAATGCCGGCTGCGGCTGAGGCTGCTCAAATACGGGCTGCTGCACCGGAGCTTCGGGGATGACCGGAGCTGCGTTCGCAACTGCTTCGTTAACGGTCTCAAATACGGGTGCTGCTGCCTCCGTAACTGCTGCCGCAACTTCTTCTTTTACTTCTGCAGCCTGCTCGTTAACAGCAGCTGCAACAGTTTCTGCCTGTTCAACCACAGACTGGGGAGCTATCCCAATCTTCTCACCGCAGGTCGTACAGAACATGGCACCGTCGGGGTTTTGAGTTCCACATTTCGGGCAAAACATATGATTCACGCTCCTTCTCTTTATTCTATCATAAAACCGTTCAGCTCCGCATCTCAATGATGGGCGAACCGGTTCCATTCAGGTAATCCGCGGTAATCGTTACCGCACCGATGTAGGAATCCTTGGGGATTTCGTACATGATATCGAGCATATACTCTTCGAGGATGGACCGGAGCGCTCTTGCGCCGGTCTCCCGCTTCAGCGCCTTCTCCGCAATCAGATCAATCGCATCGTCGGCGAAAATCAGCTTGACCTCATCCATGGCGAACAGCTTCTGATACTGCTTGATGATGGCATTCTTAGGCTCCGTAAGGATTCTCTTCATCGCCTCCTTATCGAGTCCTCTTAAGGCAAATACGACGGGCAGACGGCCGACAAACTCGGGAATCATGCCGTACTCGCGAAGGTCCTCCATCGTCGTCTTCGCAAGGATGTCCGGATCGTCGTCGTAGCTGTCCTTTAAGTGGGAATTGAAGCCCATCGTAAACGATTTGGTCAGCCGGTTCTTGACGATTTCGTCAAGCCCCGGAAACGCGCCACCGCAGATGAACAGGATGTTTCTCGTATTCACTGTCGTCGTCGGCACCATGCCGTTCTTGCTGGATGCTCCGACCGGAACTTCCACGTCGGCACCCTCCAAAAGCTTCAAAAGTCCCTGCTGAACGCTTTCGCCGCTGACATCGCGGCTCGTTGTATTCTTCTTCTTTGCAATCTTATCGATTTCGTCGATGAAAACGATGCCGTGCTCCGCACGCTCCACATCGTTGTCGGCGTTGGCCAAAAGCTTCGAAAGCACGCTTTCCACGTCATCGCCGATATAGCCGGCCTCGGTCAGGGATGTCGCATCCGTGATGGCAAGCGGCACATTCAAAAGCCGTGCCAATGTCTGCACCAGATATGTCTTGCCGCAGCCGGTCGGTCCGACCATCAGCATATTGGACTTTTCAATGATGACATCGTCCTTAAAGGCCTCTTCGTCCTGCCTTTTTACGCGCTTATAATGGTTGTAAACGGCAACGCTGATGACCTTCTTGGCGTGCTCCTGTCCGATGACGTACTCATCGAGCTTCGCTTTAATCTCATGCGGGGAGGGAAGCTTCTTGATGTCCATGACATCCTCGGGCTTCTTACCTTCCTCTTCCGTTTCCTTCTTCTTCGGTTTTAAGGTCGTCCGGTTTCCTCCCTGTCCCGGAAAGATGATGCGCAGATTGCCGATCGGCTTTGACGGATCGGCCGTCTCGTCCTTATTGCCCGTCGCATTCATCAGATCGAACGACTTCTGCAGGCAGTCCTCACAGATATCGAGCCCCGGAGGCATGTGGAACAGCTTTCCGCATACGCTTTCGGGCCTGTGGCACATCATACAGACATGCTCGTATCCGTCCCTGCCGCTGTCTTGTTTGTTATCATCCATATAACTCTTTCCGCTTCCCTTCCGGAACACTCCCCCTGATGTCCCTCTGAATATGGGTATACATATTTATTTTACTCCATACCTGTGACAAATGCAATACGGGATTTCCTCATCAGAGAAGCGTTTTTCCTCGGAATCTTCAATTTTGCTTCACATATTCAACACAAACGCGCGGTAAGGTTATCGTGGTAAACGGGAAATCCCGTTTTATTACTGCGATTTACGGAGGCAGATGTCATGAAAATCTTCAGGAAGATCGGCGGCGCCGTGTTGTTCGTAGCATTTGCCGGCGGCATCTTCTACGGCGTTTTAAAACTCTCCGACCGTTTTTTGAACCGCGAGAGGTCTGCAGACACCGCTCTTCAGACAACACCGGCGGTTTCCGAAGGTGTCACAAGAGTTTCCACCAAAAAACTGAAGGACAGTCTGAATCAGAATAATATACTACGCTATACCGACGAAGCATCCGTGAAGGTGCTCGACGAGATTGACATCGAGAGCATTTCCGAAAAGGTACTTCCGTCCATGGTATCGGTGCAGTGCACGGTCCGCGGAATCAACCTGTTGGGACAGCTTGTAGAAGGCGAATCGGCAGGCTCCGGCATTTTCATTGAGAGTAAGGAGGGGTTCCTCTACCTCGTAACCAATTACCACGTGGTCGAGAATGCCGTAACGGTTTCGGTCGTATTTCCCGACGGCGAGAGCTATCCCGCTGTTGTGAAGAACTCGGATTCGCTTTATGACCTGGCCATCCTGACCGTGAAGCGCTCCCTTCTCAAACAGACCACGTTAGATTCCATCGTCCCGGCAACACTTGCGGAAAGCAAAGAAGTCCGCGTCGGTGAAATGGTCATTGCCGTCGGCAACGCGCTTGGATACGGCAACTCCGTAACCGTCGGATACATCGGCGCAACGAATCACCGCTACTCTACCGGAGAAGCCTCAAGCATCTCGCTGATTCAGACCGATGCGGCCATCAACCCCGGCAACAGCGGCGGCGCTTTGGTGAACATCGAAGGCGAAGTCATCGGAATCAATTCCTCAAAGCTTGCGTCCGCGAGCATTGAAGGCATGGGATTTGCCATTCCGGTCACCGTAGCGCTTCCGATCATCAAGGAGCTTCAGCAGAAGGAAAAGGTACGCGAGAACGAGCAGGGCTTCCTCGGTGTCATCATTGCGGCGGTTACCGATGAAGAAATCAACAGCCTCGGCTGGCCCGCAGGCATTTACATCAAGGAAATCATCGAAGGCGGCGCGGCATCGGAATCCGACCTTCAGGTCAGCGATATCATCGCCGGCGTAAACGATGTTCCGGTCATCACCAATGAGCAGCTGCAGTCCCGCATTTCGTCCTACCGTTTCGGCACGACCGTCACGCTTACGGTATACCGCCTGACGGACGGCGAGTATAAGGAAATCAAGGTTGACGTAACCTTAAAAGAGAAATCAGTCCAATAAGGAATCATTTTCATAATACCGTTGAGAGATAGGAAAAGCCCCGATATTTCGGGGCTTTTCTGATTGCTCTTTACAGTTCTTTTTCGACAAGATTCAGTGCCGAAGCAATGACCTTATCCATGTCATAATACTTATATTCTCCGAGCCGTCCGCCGAAGATCACGCCGTCCTCGCGGTCCGCGAGTTCTTTGTATCTTGTGTACAGCTCTGCGTTTCTCGCATCGTTGATCGGATAATACGGTTCTTCACCCGGATGCCATTCCGCCGGATACTCTCTCGAGATGACAGTCTTCTCGGTCTTCAGTCCCGGATAGAAGTGTTTATGCTCGATGATTCTCGTGTACGGAATCTCGCGCTCCGTATAGTTGACAACCGCATTGCCCTGGTAATTGTCGGTATCCTTCACTTCCTGCTCGAACTTCACCATGCGGTACTGCAGGTTGCCGTAGCAGTACCCGAAATACTCGTCCAAAGCGCCGGTATAGATGACCTTCTTCGCAAGGGCGCGGTACGTATCGCGCTCCTTTAAATAATCAACGCCGGTTCTCACCTCAATGCCCGAAAGCATCTTCGCCACCATGTCCGTGTACCCTTTTTCAGGGATGCCCTGATAGCGGTCATTGAAGTAGTTGTTATCATAAATCAGGCGGACCGGAAGCCGTTTGATAATGAAGGCGGGAAGCTCCTTACAGTCTCTGCCCCACTGCTTTTCGGTGTATCCCTTTACGAGCTTCTCGTAAATGTCACGGCCGACAAGCGAAATGGCCTGTTCCTCAAGGTTCTTCGGCTCGGTAATGCCGGCCTCCGCAACCTGCTCCGCAATCTTCTGCTTCGCCTCGGCGGGTGTCTTGACATTCCACATCCTGGCAAATGTGTTCATGTTGAACGGCAGATTGTAAAGCTCGTCCTTATAGATTGCAACCGGGGAATTCACGAAATTGTTGAACTCCGCAAAGCGGTTCACGTAATCCCAGATCTTCCGGTCGCTCGTATGGAAGATGTGCGCGCCGTAGGTGTGCACCGGAATCCCGTACATGTCTTCACAGTAAGCGTTTCCGGCGATGTGGCTCCGTCGGTCGATTACCAGGCAGGAGTACCCTCTGTCGGTCGCCTCTCTTGCAAATACGGCGCCGAACAAACCGGCTCCCACAACGAGATAATCATACATTTTCCTGTTCCTCCCTGACCCGTTCCCGAAGCACTGCCTCACAAAAGGCAAGGTCAGTCGGGACCGTTATCTTAATGTTTTCAAAAGAACCGGGCACAAGCACCGGCTTGATTCCTTTTCTCTCGCAAAGACTGCACAGATCAGTCACCGATGCATCGTCAGCCGGAACCGATGCCAGAAGCTCGCGAAGCAGTCCGAACCGGATGAGCTGCGGCGTCTGAATCCGGTACACCGTCTCACGCTTCGGCACCTGCGAAACACGCTTTCCGTCCGCCGAGAGCACAACCGTGTCTCCTGAAGGAATTGCCGCCGTTACGGCATAAGCACCTTCCATCGCGGAAACCGTATCGGAAATCATCGAAAGACTCACCATCGGGCGAACCGCATCATGCGTTAAAAGGATGTCCTCATCCGTCGCCCCGAACCGCAAAACGGCTTCCTCCGAAAGGATTCTGACCGTATCGTTCCGGCTCGTTCCGCCCTGACAGACCTCAGTTCTTTTCGTGCCGCGGACATCCTCGGGAAGCGTTGCAAGAAGCTCCTTCGTATATCCCGTCCACTCCTTCGGAACGGCAATCAGAACCGCATCGATTTCTTCGGCCGAAAGGAAAACCCGAAGCGTCCGAAGAAGCACCGGCTCACCGGCAAGCTCCATAAACTGCTTCGGCATTGCCTGCTTCATTCTTGTTCCGCTCCCGCCGGCCACAAGTCCCGCAATTACCATAATCCGTTCCTCCGGGCCTACTCTCCCTCCGGCGCAAGCAGTCTGTTCAAAGCACAGAATACCGCACGGATGGATGCCCTTGTGATGTTAGAGCTGATGCCGACACCGAAGGTTGAGGCGCCGCTTGCCGTGTCCTCCATCGACACATATGCGGCAGCCTGAGCCTCTGAACCGGTGGTCAGCGCATGCTCGGTATAATCAAGCAGCCGGAAGCTTCTTCCGACAAGCTTTTGCAAACCTTTCTTCACGGCATCGATAGGACCGTTGCCGTAACAGTCGAGCGTCATCTCTTCGCCCAGATAGGAAAGCGTCAGAACGGCATGCGTTCCTTCTCTCTCCTCCGCGTCCGTCCGGTCATTCACATTACAGCGGATGAACCGAAGCGGCGTCTTGCGGCGCAGATACTCCGTACGGAATACTTCGAGAAGCTCCTCAGGCGTAACCTCTCCGCCCTTTTGCTCCGCATAAGCCTGAACAGCTCTGGCAAATTCGCGGTGCATCTCCTTCGGAAGCCGGAAGCCGTGCGTTCTCTCCATGACAAATGCCACGCCGCCCTTTCCGGACTGGCTGTTAATCCGCACAAGCGGCTCGTAGGTTCTTCCGATATCGCGCGGGTCAATGAGCAGGTAAGGAACCCTCCAAAGCCCGTCGGGCGTCTTCATGCCCGAAAAGCCCTTGCTGATGGCATCCTGATGCCCGCCGGAGAAAGCCGTGAACGCAAGCTCTCCCGCGTACGGATGTCTCGGATGCACCGGCATCTTCACAAGCCGTCTGTATTCTTCCGTGATTCCGGGAACGTCCGAAAGATCAAGTCCCGGATCAACGCCTTCTGCAAACAGGTTCAGAGCAATCGTCAGAAGATCCGCATTGCCGGTCCGCTCGCCGTTTCCGAAAAGCGTTCCCTCAACACGGTCCGCCCCGGCCAAAACGCCGAGCTCCGTTGCCGCAACGCCGGTGCCGCGGTCGTTATGCGTATGAATGCTTAACTCAACGGCCTCACGGTTATGAAGATGCGTCGAAACATATTCCACCATGTCGGCATAAACATTGGGCGTATTCAGTTCCACCGTTTCCGGCAGATTGATGATTGCCTTATGCTCTTTCGTGGGTTTCCAGACATCAAGCACCGCCTCAATGACCTCAACGGCATAATCGGTCTCTGTCCCGCTGAAGCTTTCCGGCGAATACTCAAAAATCGCCTCTCCCGGGAAGTCCTTTGCATACTTCAGAACAGCCTCTGCCGCACGGACGGCAATCACCTTCGTCTCTTCTTTGCTTTTGGCAAATACGACGTCTCTCTGCAGCTCGGACGTAGGGTTATAGATGTGCATAATGACGCACGAAAGACCGCGGGCCGCCTCAAAAGCGGTCCGAATCTGATCTTCGTTACATTGCATCAAAAGCTGGATCCTGCAACCGTCAGGAACCAGCTTCTCCTCCGCCAGGCGGCGGACAAATTCATATTCCACGGAAGATGCGGCGGGAAAACCGACCTCAATGTCACGGAATCCGAGATTGCAGAGGAAGGTGAAGAACTCCGTCTTCTCATCTACTGTCATCGGTTCCATCAAAGCCTGGTTTCCGTCCCGTAAATCGACGCTGCAAAAAAGCGGTGCCTTGTCAATCGTTTTATAAGGCCACTGCCTTTCGGTCATTTCGGGGAGCGGATTCCGCCGGTATCGTTCAAAATGCTTCATATCGCCTACTCAATGCCGAAACGGTTGTTCACCGCGGCCTCAATCTCCTTCAGCACATACTCTTCACCCTCGCCGTCACAGACGATGGTGATTTCCTCTCCGCATTTTACCTGCGCGCTCAAAATGCCGAGCACGCTCTTTGCATTAACCTCATATTCCCTTACTCGAAGATAGACTCTGCAGGGACGGGAAAGTGCAATCCGGCTCATTTCTCCGGCGGGCTTGATATGAAGCCCTTTTACATTGTTCACGGTTAAGGTTGCCTGTACCATAGACATCTTCTCCTTTCCGGTTTCGGGCAGTTCCTTTATTCCGGAAGTGCCTCGAAAATCTGTATTTCGATGATATCAGCCTCAATCTTCGGTTTTCTGTTCGGATGATCCTGATACTGATCGTCAATGTCATATTCAATTGTGAGCGGCCATCGGTTAGGGTTCGTGACATTTTTCAAATCTACGAACGGCTTTAACTGTTCGGCGGAGGTAATGGTATCAAGAATTGTCTTGAATCCCTTCAACGTAATCTCAACTTCTTCTCCGTCCTCAAGCTCATTCAGCAATTCATCGGGAAGGCGAAGACCCTCGGGAAGATTCCGGTACTCAATCTTAGATTTGGCAATCGTCAGAACCTTTTCGCCTGTCGGTTCAACTGTGGCCGTTGCGATGACATCCGATGTGTCCGACTTCAGATAGACACCGTCGGGAAGGTATTTCAAAATGTTGAAATTCTTCGAAACGGGCTGCATGGTCTTCATCAAAGGATCTTCCGTCGTGAACTTAATCACAATGTCCTCAAGCTCCTCGAGCATCTCATCGTCCGCTGCAATCCGGATGGTTTTCGGGTTGTATTCAAAATCATAAATGGCAAAGCCTTCCATCACCTGCGTGGCGGCGGGGTCGGTATAGTCTACGGTAAGCGGAACCTCCTTCACCGCAAGCAGTTCAATCTGTACCTCAACGGTCTTCTGCTTCAGCTCGATGGACGCGTCGTCGATTCTGGCGCCCGTGCTGTCAACCGGATAAAGCTGAATCATGAAGCGCTGCTTCTTCGAGGTCATCGTGGAAATATCCACATCCGCAACAAGCTTGGAAACGGAATCCACAATCTCCTTCGGACCGGTAATCTCAAGGGAGTTAGAGGACTGTTCGCGAATCAGTGCGTACTTGTCATCCGGAGCGTTCAGCTTGTTGACGGAAACACTGATCATCTTCGTCTCGCTCTGCACACGCTTAACCTGCAGCACATTGCGTGACTGGTACGTGATTTCCAGGCTGTCCGCGAGGCTTGACGAGCGGGGGATTACGACAATCGGAAGGGCGTTGCCTTCGTTGCCGACGAAATCATTGAAATCAACGGTTGCCACGAAATCGGACGGTCCGAGATTCTCCACCTCGGAACGCTTTCCGGTAACCTTGATGGACAGGGTGCCGATTTCGTCTGTCTGCAGGGAGATGTTAACATTCTCCGGCAGCGCGTTGTAATCTTCTCTGTGCAGCGTCTGAATCTCGATGCCTTCGATCTTCTTGGTCGTCTGCGGGTCCGAAATGCTCATGATTGTAACCCAGATCAGAAAGGCCAGAAGAAACGACAGAAGTTTGACGCCGATATTTCTGGTGAGCATGACCCCGAGCTTTTTGAAGCCGGTCTTCAGCTTGCTGCCGATTTTACGCTCTTCGGCTTTCAGCTTCATTCCGAGGTTCTGCTGTTCGGTTTTAAGCTTTTTTGCCATCTTTCTCTCTTTCCTTTCTGAACAGAAGCCGGCTCTGCGGCGTCGGTTTATTCTGGAATTCCAAGAGCTTGTTGGAAAGGAATTCACGGTCCACGCCGCGGATCAGCTGACCCTTCTGCGCGAGAGAAACCTTTCCGTTCTCCTCGGACACGATAATGACAAGCGCATCGGTAATTTCACTGAGTCCCACGCCTGCGCGGTGTCTCGTACCGAGATCCTTCGAAAGACGCATATTCTCCGAAACCGGAAGAATACACGTTGCCGCCGCTGCACGGTTGCCGCGGATGATGACCGCGCCGTCATGAAGCGGGGTGTTCTTTTCGAAAATGTTAATCAGCAAAGCGGCGGTAACAACCGAATCGGTCGGGATGCCGCTCCGCTCATAATCCTCCAGACTGATGACGCCCTCTAAACAGATCAGGGCACCGGTCTTCACCTTGGCCATCTCAAACACGCCGGTCAGGATTTCGTCTCTCGTCTCGTCAGAGTAGCGCTCTCCGGAATCCGAATCCCCGAAAAAGCTTAACAGCCTTCTCTGACCGAGCTGCTCAAGAGCACGACGTAACTCCGGCTGGAAGATGATGAAAATGGCAATGATGCCAACATTGATCGTATTTACAAAAATCCACTGGATTGCCGTGAAGCGGAACAGGGAAACAAGCACCCAGACAACGACAAGGATGACCATGCCCTTTACCAGATACCAGGCCCTGGTTCGCTTAATCCACTTAATCAGGTGATAGAGAACAAACGCAATCAGCAGAATCTCCACCCAGTCAAGCAGATGAATCCGGGGAATCAAAAGTCGGTTGAAATACTTCGCAAGAAATTCTTTGAGATTATCCCACACGGAAGAATTCCTCCTTTATCTGAGATTCTCGTCCTCTCCGCCGTCTTCCGAATCGTCGGCGAAATACAACTGTGCGTCTTCGTCCTCGTCATCCTCGTCTTCCGGATCCATGGCGGGCGGAAGCGGTTTCACGGGACGGCTCTTCTTCGCGGGAAGCAGTGATCCGAAACCGCGAAGCTTGCTGATGATGGAATCAATCGGAGCCTTAATTCCCTTTTTGGATTCGCGGGCCTTCGGTCCGGTGATGACAACCTCTTCGTCCTCATCCTCGTTGTCATAATCCGGCTCTTCCTTGCTGGCCAGGTCTCTTCTGAGTCTCTTGGCCTCTCCGGCCGTAAGCTCCTGCTTGTACGGATTGTTCTTATTGGCAAGCATTGAGTTCATGGCCTCGATGGCGGATTCCTCATCCTCGTCCTCGGGAACATCCTCGCGCTTGGACATAACCTTACGGATTGCCCGGCGCGGTGACTTTGCGGTAATCTTCGGAATCGCCGTCACATAGTAGTAATACCGTTCGTCCTCGAACTGCACATGCTCCGCCGCCGAGTAATTCAGCACCCTGTAGAAGAACAGGCAGACGAATATGATGCCCATCGAAATAAGGCTTCCGAACACCATTGCGCCGACCTTGAGGTCCATCTCGTACTTCAGCGAGCCGAGGATGTAGCCCAGAATCATCACGCCGGTTCCGACGCCGAGTGCGATTTCAAAAGCGTAATCCATTTTGATGGCTCTGACAAATACGATGGTGACGATGACCACGGCGAAAATCGCCATAACCACGTACATGCGCGGGTTCTTCAAAAGGTCGTCAAGCACCTTTATGTAAATGGCCAGTGCCTCGTCCTTTGCGGCCTTCAGCTCTTCAATCGTGATGATGTTGTTATTAACGGCCTTCAGCAGGTAAAACACGACCACGCCGCAAACAGCGGGAACAGCCGAGAAAAAGCTGCCGAACAAGCCCAGAAACAGCGGAACCACGTACGGGAATCCCATCGAGCAAAGAAGCGGCGTAGCAATGATCGTGATGCCTTCCTTCGGTGCGAAACGCAGGAAGAAAAGGTACATGATCAAAAAGATCAGAACGACCGTTACGGCAATCAGCACCGAAGCGGTAATCAGCTGCAGGAATACATAAACCGCAGCGACAAATACCATCAGAGACGGCGGCAGCACCGCCGAGAAAACGGACAGCGCCAGAACAACGGCAAATCCGGAAAGTCCGGTATTGTATCCGATTACGTTGCTGAGCTTCCGAAACGTCAGAAACATCAAAAGAAACTTCAGCGCGGTTTTCACAATCAGGTCATGCCTCTGGTATAACTCCGTAAGCTTGGCCCGAATCTCAAAGACGATCATCATGACTGCATCTCCTCCCAGTTCTCCTCTTCCAGTTCTCTCTCATACTCCTGCTCCTCGGAAATCTTCCGGATCCTTCCGAGCATCTTGTAGTACTTTGCCAGCCGCTTATGAGACTTGATGTACTCATACTTGGACCGGCCGAGGGCAAATACGATGTAGACCGCGAGAATCAGAATATAATACGCTAACGCCTTCGTGCCCAGCATCTTATAATTCAGCTGCAGTGCATTTTTAATCAAAAACTCCAGATTATACATGATAATCATTAACAGAATAATCAGATACCCGACCGTTACCCCGATGATTGTCTTCAGAATTTCCAGCCGGACGTAATCCGCGCGGAAGAATCTGGCCTTCTTTAAATCATCGGCCCCCTCATGCTTATCATAGATGGCACACCGGGTCATCAGTCTAGTCTTTTGATTATGAATCATCCGGTAAATTCCTCCCATCCTATAGTCCCTTTAATTATACCATACTTCCCCGTCAAAGAAAAGCGATAAATATTACGTTTTCCTTACAGTTCTTTGACAAATTCGTGCATTTTCCGTGTTTTCTCCGGGGTTTTCCTTCTTTTTGTGAAAAAGACGGTGCCGAAAGGGCCGGATATCGGGAAATGATGCCTTTCCCGGACATAAAAAAGAGGCCCCCCGGCAGCCGATTTGATGCTGCCGGGAACCCCTTTTCATCATTTCCCACTCACTTTCAGACTTATTTTCCGAACTCCCAGCTGATCCACTCGTATCCGGAACCGCTGAAAAGGAAGTATACGTCATGAACGCCCGTAATCTTCTCCGGTATCGAAGTGCCGACGCGAAGCCTCGAAGCACCTGCAGTATCCCCAATCGGAAGCGTTGCTGCGTCAGTGCCGTCCGTAAGGCTGTCAAGGCGTACCGTAACCGCGCCCTTTGCGTCTGCGTTCACGGAAAATGTGCCGCCGAACAACGCCGCGCCGTCCGCACCGAAGTCAACGCCGGATACCATAATCCAGTCGCCGTCGTCGATGCCCGAAACCTTCATTGTGCCGGAGCCGTACTGCTTCGTGATCTCATCCGCGGGAACCGTATCGATTCCGCCCATCGTGCTCATCGTTGCCGCCGAAACGGTCTCGTAAGGATTGAAGTATTTCAGCTGCTTAACGCCGGTTCTTGTTCCGGTTGCCATCTCGATGGAACCGTCCGGATTAACCGTCAGCTCATCGATATGCGTGCAGCGGTAGCCGCCGCCCGTCTTAAGCGGAGCATCAAGAATCTGCGAATGGTAGGTGATATAGTATTTGCCATTAAACTCAAAGATGCAATGGTGGTTGTTTCCGCCCGGTCCGAAATAGAATCCCGGGTTCTTAAGAATCGCCTTCTGATACGTGAACGGTCCGAACGGACTGTCTGACGTCATGTAGCAGATCTGGCCGTTCTCAAGGTTGTACTTCGAAGCGCTCGGATGACCGTCCACGTTGAAGTTGCTGCAGTAGCTGTAGTAGTAGGTGTCGCCGATGCGGTTGATGCCGGAATCCTCGAACAGGAACGGAGGATCGATGGCAATCGGATCGGTCGCAAGCGAGATCATGTCATCCCCGAGCTTTGCCATGCGGGCCGTGTGAGGATGCTCAATCTGCTCCGGGGTCGGAGGCCATCCGGGAACACCGCCGCCAACATAGATGTAAGCGCTGCCGTCCTTGTCCACCCATACGGCCGGGTCGAAAAGCCAGGTTACGTTTGCGCAGTTCGGAGTGTCGCGGTTGATGAGCGCCTTGCCGATCGGATCCGTGAAGGGACCGACGGGGCTGTCAGCCGAAAGCACGCCGATGCCGTTGCCGCTGTTTGCGAAGTACAGGAAGAACTTCATCTTGCCGTCAACTTCCTTGCAGGCTGCCGCGGGAGCCCAGGAATTGCCGCCCCACTTAGCTGCGCCTTCATCGCCTGCGGCGAAGATCGAACCGTGGTCGGTCCAGTTCACCATGTCATCGGATGACAGGACGTTAATCTTGTTGATTTTCTGATAGCTGTTCGGTTTCGGCGAGCCGTCCGGGTTCGTCTCGATTACGTCGGCAGTCATATAAATATATATTCTACCGTTGTAGACAAGTGCATAGGGATCGGCACCGAACCGCTGCGTCATCAGCGGGTTATGCTCCCCCGGTTTCTTCAGCGTTGCCGCCGGTGTAAGTTTCGTCGTACTCATTTCATATCCTCCTTTAAGCTTTTTATGCGAGCAGACTCCATTCGCTGCAATCAATTACAGTCGTTGCAAGATCCTCATAAAACTCCGGCTCGTGGCACACCATCAGAACGGTGCCCTTGTATTCGGAAAGTGCACGGTGCAGCTCTGCTTTTGCGTCGACGTCCAGATGGTTGGTCGGCTCGTCGAGAATCAGAAGATTACTCTCCCGGTTCATCAGCTTACAGAGGCGTACCTTTGCCTGCTCGCCGCCCGAAAGCACCCGTACCTGGCTTTCGATATGTTTGGTTGTAAGGCCGCATTTGGCAAGCGCCGAACGCACCTCATAGTTTGTGTAGCTCGGATACTCGTCCCAGAACTCATCCATGCACGTTTTCGTGCCTTCCCCGGAAAGCTCCTGCTCAAAGTAGCCGATTGCGAGATAATCCCCAAGCGTCACACTGCCCGAAATCACCGGAATCTGCCCGAGAATACTCCGAAGAAGCGTCGTCTTACCGATTCCGTTCGCGCCCTTTAAAATCACCTTCTGCCCGCGCTCAATCTTAATGTTGAGCGGGCGGGAAAGCGGGCGGTCATAGCCGATGACAAGGTCCTTCGACTCCACGACGACACGCGAAGGAACACGTGCCTCTTTAAACGAGAATTCCGGTTTCGGATTCTCCTTTACCAGCTCAATCACATCCATCTTATCGAGCTTCTTCTGGCGGGACATCGCCATGTTTCTTGTCGCGACACGCGATTTGTTGCGCGCCACGAAATCCTTCAATTCCTTAATTTCCTGCTGCTGGCGGTTATAGGCGGCCTCAATCTGGCCCCTGCGCATCTCATAGACCTCAAGGAAATGGTCATAATCGCCCGGATATCTTGTAAGCGTTGCGTTCTCCACATGCCAAATGACATTAACGACACTGTTCAGAAACGGAATGTCGTGTGAAATCAGAATGAACGCATTTTCGTAATCGTTCAGATACCGTTTCAGCCAGTCAATATGCTGTTCGTCCAGATAGTTGGTCGGCTCGTCGAGAAGCAGGATGTCCGGCTTCTCGAGAAGCAGCTTCGCAAGAAGCACCTTGGTACGCTGTCCGCCCGAAAGCTCGCTGACATCACGGTCAAAGCCGAGCGCATCGAGTTCAAACGCGCGCCCGATTTCATCAATCTTTGTGTCGATGGAATAGAAATCATGCTGCTCAAGCATCTCCTGCAGCACACCCATTTCCTCCATCAGTTCGTTCATCGCATCCTCATCGGCATCACTCATCTTATCGCAGATGGCGTTGATTTCCTCTTCCTTTTCATACAGCCATGAAAAAGCGGACGCGAGGACGTCACGAATCGTCATGCCGGGCTTTAGTACGGTGTGCTGGTCGAGATAACCGACGCGCACATGCTTTGCCCAGGTGATGGTCCCTTCGTCCGGCATCAGATGCCCGGTGATGATATTAAAAAACGTGCTCTTGCCTTCGCCGTTCGCGCCGATCAACCCGATGTGCTCGCCCGCCAGAAGCCGGAACGTCACGTCACGGAATATCGCGCGGTCGCCGAAGCCGTGTGACAGGTTCTCCACGGATAATATGCTCATGATAAAAATACGGCGGGGCAGCGGACTTCACGCCCGCCTGCCGGCCGCCGTTCAACTCCTTTATGATAATTTGTGAATGAAAAGGCCGCTTCGGAGTTTGGGCTCAAACCAGGTGGATTTCGGCGGCATCAAAAGACCTGCATCCGCTACGTCAAACAGCTCCGTAATCTGTGTCGGATACATGGAAAATGCCACTTCCATATCAAGGCCGCACCGCCTCTCAAGCTCCTTAAGGCCGCGGATTCCTCCGATGAAATCTATTCTCTTGTCAATGCGCGGATCGCCGATTCCGAGAACCGGTCCGAGCAGATAATCCTGTAACAGGGAAACATCCAGGGATGCTACCGGATCCGTAACGGCAAGCATCTTCTCTCCGGCGGTGAGTTCGTACCATTTACCATCGAGGAACATGCCGAACGTCCCCTTTGCCTTCGGTGCATAAGGCTCCGTTCCGACTTCTCTGATTCCGAAGTTTTCGGAGATCTTCCCGAGGAACTGCTCCTTCGTGTAGCCGTTCAGGTCTTTTACGACACGGTTGTACGGAAGAATCATCAGCTGATCCTCCGGGAACAGTACGGACAGGAAGAAGTTGAACTCTTCCGTTCCGTCATAATCGGGATGCTCGTTTCTTCTCTTCAGGCCGACCTTAACGGCGCTTGCCGCGCGGTGATGTCCGTCGGCGATGTAAATCTGTTCAATGCCCGCAAAAGCGTCCTGAATCAGCTTTACGTCAGCCTCAGCGGCAATTCTCCACACGCGGTGCGAGATCCCGTCGTCAGCCGTAAAAGCATACAAAGGCTCCGTTTCGCGATAGCGGTTCATCACCTCGCTGATCACGGGGTTGCTGCGGTAAGCAAGGAAGATGGGACCGGTCTGCGCGTCAAGCGAATCCACGTGACGGATACGGTCGAGCTCCTTCTCTTCTCTCGTATTCTCATGCTTCTTGATGACACCGCTCATATAATCGTCAATCGAGGCACATGCCACGATACCGGTTTGCGCACGTCCGTCCATCGTAAGCTCGTATACAAAATAGCAGCGGCCGGGATCGGTGATGAAGGTCCCGTCGGCAATTCTTGCATCAAGCAGTTCCTTAGCCTTTGCGTAAACAATCGGATCATAGGTATCCACGCTGTCGGGAAGGTTGCTCTCCGCACGGTCGATATTCAAAAAGGACAGGGGCTCCTTAAGGGCTGCCTCCTTGGCCTCCTTGCGGTTATATACGTCATAAGGCAGAGCTGCCACTCTGTCTGCTACCGACTGTGCCGGTCTGATTGCCTGAAAAGGTTTGATAACTGCCATAACGAAAATCCTCCGAAAATCAGTAAAAGTCAGAAAATACGGTCATCAATGCGGCTCGTCAATCCACTCGTGCTTCTTCAAAGAAGACAGTGTGACTGCGAGGAAGATGACGGAAAATCCAAGCTGTACGACAGCGCTTAAAAAGTGCTGCTGAACCGGATTGCTCACATTGGTCACCTTAATGTTTATCGTGGCAACGGCATAGCTGAGAAGGGCAAAGAAAATTGCCGCGAGAAAGCCCGAATAACGGCTCTTCGTGAAAAGGTTATATGCCATCGTCACCGAGAAATACAAAAGCGCCGTAAAGGAGAACGCAATCATGAAGAAATCGATGAATTCCGCCGTGATTAAAAGCACACGGTTGCCGCCTTCAAACAGCTTATTCACAATTGAGGTAAGTCCCTCGCGCTCCTCCGGAAAGGCTCTCGTACACCATGCGACATCCAGACCGATCATCAGAATGTAAATCAGTGCCAGAGCGAAAAAGAACAGCGTGTACATGAGCGTCAGGCCGCCGAGAAGGGTGCAGGATGAGTATCCCTGTTCCTTCTTCACCGGGTAATACTGCGCATTTCCGAGCTTCTGATAGAAAGCCTTTCCGGCCATCACGAAAAACATGACAAGCAGCACGACGAGCACATAAAGGAACAGCTGGAGCGCCGTCGCGGCAAGTCCCTTGTTCTTTGTGAAAACGCCGAAGGCAAATGCGAGTTCCAAAACCACAACAGCCATCAAAGCCATCAGAACGTTGGACAAATAGATTTTAAGATCTTCCTGGAACAGTCTCTTCATGAGAAAACCGAATTCCTCCTTAACCCAGCACTTGGGTGTGGTTGCCCACACCCAAGAGAAATGCGTTTGGTTTCCGATATTCCGCAGCTTACAGATCAACAAGCTCCTTCTTCGCAATCTTATCCTTCTTCAGGAAGCGAAGATCTCTGCCGAAACGAACCTGAATAATCTCGGAATCGCTGTTGTCAATTACGACACCCTCGCCGTAAAGCTTATGCACGAAGCTGTCTTCGGGCTTCAGGGCATCGAGAGCGTTTCTGAGGCGCTCTTCCTTCGTAGGCTCATCAGCCTCAAAATAGGAATCCACATCCGGAGACTCATCGAGAATGCTGGCTGCACTGCCGGCCTTTCTGATGGCGTTCTCGGACGGAGCTTCCGTCTTACCCTTCAGACGGTTGAAATATGCATGATCGTCCTCAGAGAAATCATCGTCAAAATCATCTGCCGCCTTGCTGTGTCCTTTGGCACGGAAATCGTTGACAACCTTTACATCCTCATCCGTAAAGTCATCGTCGTCGAAATAATCGCTCTTGCTGCTCTTTGCGGAACCGGAGGTGCCGAGGTCGTCAAAATCGTCCTCCAGATTGTCGTCGTCATAAGAGCTCGTGCTCTTTCCGGCGGCGCCGCTCTTCGGCTTGCGCGAATTCGGATGCCCAAGATTCATGCTGGCGTAATACTTCTTCTTGGCTTCCTTGAAGTCCTCTTCATCCTCGCCGTCAAGCCGTTCCATGGCGGGACGTCTCTTGCTGTAGCGCTCCATCTCCTCTTCCAGCTTCTTCTCCTGAACACGCTGGAAAATGGTATAGATGACAATCAACGCAATCACGACGATACAAAAAGCAAGCAGAAGCTTCCATCCGTCGCCCTTCTTGGACTTCTCTCCGATATCGGAAATGTTGGAGGTCGGTGCGGGCGAAACGGCAGAAGGATCACCGCCCTGTCCGCCGGGCTCCTGCGTCGGCTCCTCAAGGCTTACGGTCGGCGTCGGGGACGGAGACGGAGAAGGCGTAGGGGTGAACTTAATCTGCGTATTCTCTCTGTTTACACGCTTGATGTAAAGATATCCTTCGAATTCCTGGTTCTTGAATGTACCCTTGATGTGGTACCAAACGTCCAGATCGATATCTTTTGTTTCGCCGTATACGAATACTTCGGTACCCTTCTGAAGCTTAACTTCCGTTCCGTCATCGAGTTTCAGAATCGGATAGGTCTTCGTTCCGGGACCTTCCCGTACAGCTGAGTTATCGGATGCAACGTATCCGCGGTAGTAACCTTCCAGATACTGCTCTTTATTTACATAGTCCTGAATCGGAGTGGGCGTAGGGGTTGTTTTCGTGTCGGCACCGTCTGCTGCCAGAACACCTCCTGCAGGGGAAAAGCAAAGCCATACCGAAAGCACGGCCATGACAACTCCCAAAAGCTTAGCCCATTTAACTTTTCTCATGATCAAGTGACTCCTTTCTCACATCTTGTCCGGTGCTTCAAAGCCCAGCATATCAATACAGTCATTCAGTATTCCGAGTGTCGTTTTCAAAAGGGAAATCCATTCCGCCTTCTTCGCTTCGTCAGGCTCCGTCACAATCTTGTTTGCGTGATAGAATCCGTTGAAGCAGTCCGCCAGTTCGTAAATGTACTGGCAGATTCTCATCGGCGCCAGCTCCGTCACAGCCTTCTCGACGTTATCGGAGAATCTCGCGATGGTCAGGAGCAGCGCGCTTTCTTCAGCGCCGTATTCGCGTTTCGCGGCACGCTCCCGAACGGGCGTGTCGGCAATCTTTGCGAGGATGGATTTGATCCGGACCATCGTGTAAAGGATATACGGTCCGGTATTTCCCTCAAACGAGGTAAACCGCTCAATGTCGAAAATGTAATCCTTCGTCGACTGATTACTGAGGTCGCCGTATTTCAAAGCCGCAAGTCCGATCTGCTTCGCGATTTTATCGCGCTCCTCTTCGGGCATTTCGCGGTCGGCCATCTTCGTGCGGACCTCATCGACAATCAGGTCAATCAGCATAGAGAGTCTCATGACTCCGCCGTCTCTTGTCTTGAACGGCTTGCCGTCCTTGCCGGTCATCGTGCCGAATCCGATGTGTACAAGATCGGTTTCGGGCTTCACAATCCCGGTCTTCTTCGCGCAGCGGAATATCTGCTCGAAGTAAAGTGACTGTCGCTTATCGACGATGTAGACGATTCGGTCGGGATTGTATAACGTCATACGCTCTACGATAGTTGCAAGGTCGGTCGTATTGTAAAGCGTCGCGCCGTCCGACTTTAGAATCATGCACGGAGGCATTTCCTTCGTATCGGTTTCCTCCTTGACGTCCACAACGAGAGCGCCTTCGCTCAGGTGCGCATAGCCGTTGTCCTTCATGTCTTTGATCATGTCGGGAATGTACTTCTGCGCGTCGCTTTCCTTGCCCCAGACGTCAAATACGGTACCGAGGTTGTCGTAATTCTTCCTCAGGTCCTCCATGGAAACACGCATGATGTGCTCCCAGAGAGCCATATACCCTCTGCGTCCCTGCTGCAGCTCAAGAATGGCCTTACGGGACTCTTCGCGGTAGTCGTCGTGTTCCTTCGACCACTTGCTTGCGTACGGATAAATCTCTTCCAGTTCGGCAACACTGAACGGTGCTTCCTTCGGATACTCGCCGGTATAATCCGGATCAAAGTATACGAGATCGGGTTGTCTTACCTTAAGCTCGGTAATGATCAGTCCGATCGGCGTCCCCCAGTCTCCGAGGTGCGCATCGCCGATTGCCGTATGACCTGCATACCGAAGTATTCTCTTTACTGCCTCACCGATAACCGCCGGTCTCATATGCCCCACATGAAGCGGTTTTGCAACATTGGCTCCGCCGTAGTCCACCACAACCGTCTGCGGCTTCTTTGCGGGCTGCAGTCCGAACTTCGGTTCCTTCTGCATCTGCCGTACGTAATCCGCAAGAAACTCCGGTCCGACGGAAAGGTTGATGAATCCGGGGGCAACTGCCTCCGCCTGCGAGAAGAGCGGATCTTCCGCAAGAACCTTTACGATTTCGTTTGCAATCAGAATCGGAGCTTTATGGTATTGCTTTGCGGCCGACATGGCGCCGTTGCATTGATATTGACACAAATCGGGACGGTCGGACACCTTTACGGCACCGAAACGTTCCTCATAGCCGGCAGCCTGAAAAGCCGCCGTGACCTTTTCCGTGATAGCGGAAATGATTTTCTCCATGAACGTCGAATCCTTTCGAAAAACTAAACACATCTAAACCCACAATATCTTACCATAATCGGCTAAAAAAGTAAAGAAAACCAAAGAAAATTTCCCTTAATAAAACAGTTTTTTCACATTTTCCCTTGCATATTTACAAAAAATGTGTATCGTAGAATCTGTGAAAGTATTTTCCTTAAGGAGTTCGCGTGTATGGTTAAGGTTGTAAAATTCGGCGGAAGCTCTCTTGCAAGCGCCGAACAGTTCAGAAAAGTAAAGGATATCATTAAGGCGGATCCGGACCGCAGATTTGTCGTTCCCTCCGCTCCCGGAAAGCGCCACAGCGCCGATACAAAGGTAACGGACATGCTGTATTCCTGCTATGCTCTTGCCGAGCAGGATGCAGATTTCGACGATGCGCTTGCCGCCATTAAAAAGCGTTATGACGAAATCATCGAAGGTCTCGGAATGAACCTGTCTCTTGCGAAGGAATTCGACACGCTCCGTGCGGATTTCAAGGCGCATGCGGGACGGGAATATGCCGCATCCCGCGGTGAATATCTGAACGGTATCGTTCTGGCCGCTTATCTCGGCTTCCCGTTCATCGATTCCGCTGAATACATCTTCTTCGCGCAGGATGGCACGTTCCGTGCGGATGACACGAACGCTGCTCTTTCCGAGAAGCTGCGCGGCATGAAGAATGCCGTCATTCCGGGCTTTTACGGTTCCCTTCCGGACGGCCGTGTAAAGACGTTCTCCCGCGGCGGTTCCGACATCACCGGTTCCGTTGTGGCAAGAGCCGTTCAGGCCAATCTTTACGAGAACTGGACCGACGTGTCCGGCTGTCTCGTAACCGACCCGAGAATCGTTGAGAACCCCAAGGTCATCGATGTCATCACCTACCGTGAGCTTCGTGAGCTTGCTTACATGGGCTTTAACGTATTGCACGAGGATGCCATCTTCCCGGTTCGTACCGCAGGCATCCCGATCAACATCAAGAACACCAATTCCCCGAAAGATCCGGGCACACTGATTGTCGAGAACACCTCGAGAAAACCCGCCTTTACCATTACCGGTGTTGCCGGTAAGAAGGGCTTCACCGCCATCAACGTGGAAAAGGACATGATGAATGCCGAGATCGGTTTCGGACGCCGTCTTCTGCAGGCCTTCGAGGACAACGGCATCAGCTTTGAGCATATGCCGTCCGGCATCGACACGATGACCGTCGTCGTTCACCAGACCGAGTTTGAGGCAAAGGAACAGACCGTTCTTGCCGAGATTCACAAGCTTTGCAATCCCGATGCCATCGATATTTCGACCGACATCGCCCTGATTGCCGTTGTGGGACGCGGCATGCGCAGCAACCGCGGCGTGGCAGCGAGAATCTTCTCCGCTCTCGACCGCGCTTCCATCAACATCCGCATGATCGACCAGGGCTCCAGCGAGCTGAACATCATCATCGGCGTTTCCAACAACGACTTTGAGGATGCGATCAACGTGATTTATCACGCTTTCGTTCAATAGCAACAAGGAGGGACCCGCGCAGCAGGAGAATCCCTTATTGCGAAGCAGCCGACACCTATTCAGCGGCTGCTGCCCGCATTCTTCCGTTTACTACAATCAGTCCAGGAGGTATACTATGAACCCCATCGTAACGTTTCTTATGGATGACGGCGCCGTGATGAAGGCGGAGCTCTACCCGGAGGTAGCGCCCAATACCGTCAACAATTTCATTTCTCTTGTTAAGAAGGGCTTTTACAACGGCCTTACGTTCCACCGCGTCATTCCCGGTTTCATGATTCAGGGCGGCTGCCCGAAGGGTACCGGCACCGGCGATCCCGGCTACAGCATCCGCGGTGAGTTCAACCATAACGGTTTCAAAAATGACCTGAAGCACACGCCCGGCGTTCTCTCGATGGCACGCGCCATGAACCCGAATTCCGCCGGTTCCCAGTTCTTCATCATGCATGAGACCTCTCCTCACCTTGACGGTGAGTATGCCGCATTCGGTAAGCTCACGGAGGGCCTCGATGTCGTTGATGCGATTGCGCATGTACGCCGCAACTGGAACGACAAGCCGATTACCCCCGTCATCATGAAAGAAGTTACCGTCGATACTTTCGGCGTTGATTATCCGGAACCGGAGAAGATGTAATGAAGCTGCTCGGTATCACAGCCGAATACAACCCGTTTCACAACGGTCACGCATATCACATCCGTGAGGCGCTTAAGCGCTCCGGATGTGATTCTGTTATTGTGCTCCAAAGCGGCAATTTCGTGCAGCGCGGAACTCCCTCTATCATGGACAAATACGACCGCGCAGAGGCAGCACTTCGTAACGGTGCGGACATTGTCATCGAGCTCCCTGTTTTCAGTGCGGCGGCAAGCGCCGAGCTGTTCGCGGAAGGTGCCGTACGTGCCTTTTCGGCTCTCGGGGTTGATGCAGTCTCCTACGGGATTGAGTGCGACGGGAAGAGCGTAACGGAAACGCATGCCGAAATCCGCCGCGCCGCAGCGTTTTTCGCAGAAGAAAGCGAACACTATAAGGAGCTTCTGAAGGAGGGACTTTCCTCCGGCCGTTCCTATCCTGCCTCGCGCCTTGAAGCATACCGGCAGATTACCGGAGACGACGGCGCTTCGCTGTCCACGCCGAACAACATTCTGGCAGTCGAATATGAAAAAGCCATGATTCGGAAAAACGTCGCATTTTCCGCGGTTCCGATTGAAAGAATCGGCAGCGGATACCATGACACGGAGGGCGGCGAATTCGCCTCGGCAACGGCCATCCGCAGCATGACCGGCGGAGATTCGTGGAAAGACTCCGTTCCCGAAAACCTGCATGCCCTGTATGAGGAAGCACTCTCTCATGCCGTACAGCCGGACGACTTCAGCGGCCAACTGTTCTCCGCTTTACACGGCAAAACAGCCGCGGAACTTGAGGCCTTCGCTGACATTTCGAGTGACACCGCAAGACGCCTCGCAGAGGCAGCCAGACAGCCGTTTACGTGGACTTCACTTGCGGAAGCAATCCGCGAACGGTCGCATACGCTGACGCATGTGAACCGGACCCTGTGCCACATCCTTTTAGGGATTACGAAGGAAGCGGACGCGAAATACCGCTCCGATAATCTTCCGTATCTGCATGTTTTGGGCATCCGTCAGGAGGCGGCACCGCTTCTCGGAAAACTTGCCGAAAGCTCTTCCGTCCCGCTTTTAATCAGGCTTAATAAGGACATGAAGGCGCTGCCGGAAGCCGCGCGGAAGCTGTTTGAGACCGAGCTTTCCGCGACCGCGCTTTATAGCCACGTTCTGTTCGGAAAGGGCGTCGCCGTTTCCGATGAAAGGCTCCGGAAATTCTTAACCGTATAGACAATGAAAAAGGCGCAGCCGGTTGGCTGCGCCTTACTGTTATCTCACATTACTCATCAATGTTCTCAAGGAACGTATTCTCATCAAATTCGAAGTTGTCGTCGTCTTCTTCCTCGGTGGAAACCGTTGCAATCGGATCGTCATAAACCGTTGCGGCTTCCTTCGGATTCAGCTGCTGATAGAGCTCCTGACGGTTCGCCGCAACAACATCGTAGCTCTCCTTCAGGGTAGATACCAGACCGTCAAAATGATCTCTGGCGGAGGAGTAAGCATTGTTCAGAATCTTCTCCATATCCGTCATGATATCGTTCGCATAGCTGAGAGCGCCGGTGCGGATCTGGTTTGCATCGTTGTTGGCACTGCTGAGCATTTCCTCAGCCTCGCCGCTTGCGGAAGCAACCATCTCGTTGGCTCTTGCATAAGCCTGCTGCATGATTTCATGCTCGCTTACAAGCTGTCTTGCCTTGCCTCTTGCCTCTTCGATAATCTGCTCTGCCTTCTCTTCTGCAGCAGCAATGATGGAATCGCGGTTTGCGATGATCTTCTGATATCTTCTGATTTCATCAGGGGTTCTCTGCTTCAGTTCGTCCAACATTTCAAAGAGTTCTTCTTTGTTAACGGAAACCTTTCCGGGCTGCAGTTTAATCGGCTTGCATCCCTCCAGATATTCATAAATTCCGTCGATCAGCTGCTCAAGACGATTGACCATGGCGTTCTCTCCTTTGCGCAATTAAAAATTTGATGAAAAATGTGACTGACTCCTCTTATTTGCTCGTTAACTTATCGTAAATATCCTGCTTGACTTCCTTCGGAACAAGCTTGCTGATGTCTCCGCCGAAATGGGCGATTTCCTTCACGATGCTGGAGCTCAGGTACGAATACTCAACGCTCGTCGTCAGGAAAATCGTATCAATCTTCGGATCCAGCTTATGGTTCAGCTGGGCAATCTGCAATTCGTATTCAAAGTCGGTAACCGCGCGAAGACCTCTCACGAGAATGCGTGCATTCTTCTTTTTGGCAAATTCCACGGTTAACCCGTCAAAGGTCTCCACCTCGACATTCGGGATGTCCTTTGTCACGCGCCGGATCAGTTCCACGCGCTCCTCCGCCGTAAAGGAAGGGGTCTTGCTCGTATTGTTCAGGACACCGATGATCAGCTTATCGACAATGCGGGAAGCCCGCTCAATGACATCCAGGTGTCCCAACGTAACCGGATCAAAACTACCGGCATATATTCCGACTTTCATCTATTCTCCTTCGGTCAGGAACCAGTGCTGATTGGATTTGTAGGTCTTAACCCGATCCACACGGTACCCGAGTCCGTCTGTCTCCTCAATCGGTGTTTTCAGGGAGGCTTCCACGATAACCGTTGCACCTTCCCGAAGCAGTCCGTATTCTTTTAAAAGCCTGAGTGCCGTTACCTCCATGCCCTTTTCATAGGGCGGATCCAGGAAAACGATATCGAAGCTTCTCTTCTCATCCCGCATCTTCAAAAGAGCGGACGTGAAATCCATCGCATATACCGTTGCCTGATCGGCAAGTTTTGTATGATTCAGATTGTTTCGGATGCAGGAAAGTGCTTCCTTGCTGTTATCCGCGAAGCAGCAGTACTTCGCACCGCGGCTCAGCGCTTCGACGCCGATTCCGCCGCTGCCGGCGAACAAATCCAGAAAAGACGCGTCGTACAAATCCTGCTGGAGGATATTGAAAAGCGTCTCCTTAATCATGTCCGACGTCGGTCTGGTCGTCTGGCCTGCCGGCGTTTCCAACTGAAGACGTCTTGCTTTCCCGGCGATTACCCGCATCGCATACTCCTTCCGAATTTACACACACTACCATTGTAGTATAGAATATATATTTTTGTCAAGAGCAGGAAGCAAAAAATCTTATGCTTCCTGCTCTTTTCAACGCTTTACAGATCTCCGTCCGTGCAATGAATGACAAGGCCTTCGATTCCGCCGTCCCAGCCGTCTCTCTTCTCAACAGCCTGCCACTCCTGCTTTGTTCCCTGATACGTAATTTCCTTCAGACTTCCGCAGTCCTTAAACGTATCCGGAAGAATCAGATTAACGCTCTTTCCGAGTGTAACGCCTGTAAGGCTCTCGCAACCGGAGAACGTCTTATCAAGGTACACATTGTCCTGTCCGATGATTGTGCATTCCTTCAGGTTCTTGCAGTCTTTAAACGTCTCAACAAGACTCTTCGTTGCACCTGCTCCGATATACGCCTTCTCAAGCGACGAAGCGGCAAATACGCCGCCGAATACGTTCTTCACATTGTCCGAGATTGTGATTTCCGTGATTCCGGTCCCTTCAAATGCGCCGTTGTTGATTTCGGTTAAGGAAGCAGGCAGAACAACCTTCGTAAGGTTGCGGCATCCGCAGAAAGCATCGGCGCCGATTTCTTCCACACCTTCGGGAATCGTAATCTCGGTCAGACTTTCGTCATCATAATACAGGTATTCGAATACCATGCGGATGCTGCCGTCGGTCGGAAGCGTACCGCCGTCCCAAACAAGACTCGCCGATCTGTGAGGGATGTCAATCAGGCATTTTCCGACGATTTTGAAATAATCGGCATTCGCAGGGAGTGTGACTTCCTTCAGGTTAAAGCAGTGCATGAACGCAGCATACTCAAGCGTTCTGAGCTGTTTCGGAAGCTTCACCGACTCGAGGGAAGTACAGTCGCGGAATGCCCAGTCATCAATTGTGGAAACCGTATCCGGGATCTCAATCCTCTTAAGCGCGGAGCATTCGTGGAAAGCTTCCGAACGGATCTGCTGGAGTCCTTCCGCAAGCTCTACCGTAACAAGCGACGTGCACCCGCGGAACGCCTCGTCTCCGATCTGCTTCAGATTGCCGGAGGTATGAACAGCCGTCAGGTCCACGCACTTTTCAAACGTAGACGATTCGATGTTTTTCACGTTAGCGGGGATTGTTACTTCCGTAAGGCCGGAGCCGTAAAACGCACGGCTCTCAATCTTCTCGATACTGTCCGGAAGATTGATTGTCTTCAGAGCATGGCACTGCTCAAAAGCGCTCTTCTCGATTCTTACGATGGAATCGGGGAGCGTCACGCTCTCAATCGTATAATTCTGGTGAAATGCCTTGGGACCGATTACCGTCACGGGCTTTCCGTCAATGGTATCGGGAATCACGACATTCTTATCCGTACAGGAACCCATACCGAGAATCGCAATGCTGTCTCCGGAACCGGATTCCGTGTATTCAAGACCCCGGGAACCGTCAACGGCAGGTCCGGTGATGTCCGGTCCGTCCGTGGGCGTCGGGTCTCCCGTTACAGCTTCCGTCGAAGGTGTCACTTTGTCAGCCTTCTTCTTTCTTGAACTGCCCTCGTCATCATCGTCCTCGCCGCAAGCGACCAGGGCTGCCATCATCATAATAACCAAAAGGATTGCCAACAGTTTCCGTGCCATTTTCCATCCTCCTCTTTTCATACGATTTACACAAGCGCCATCTGACGCTCGATGATCTGCGCGGCAGGAAGAATTTCGGGCAAATCTGCCTCTTCTACCTTGCCGGCGTCCACAAGAGCCGCAATGTCAGGGCGAATCGGAAGCTTTGCCAGTACAAGCGTTTCGTACTTGGCGGCAACATCCTCGATATGGCTTTCGCCGAATACGGAAAGCTTCTCGCCGCAATGCGGGCACTCCATATAGCTGTAGTTTTCAACGATTCCTAGAATCGGAATGTTCATCATTCTTGCCATGTTAACAGCCTTTCCGACAATCATCGAAACAAGGTCCTGCGGGCTCGTCACGATGACGATTCCGTCAAGCGGAAGCGACTGGAATACCATGAGCGGAACGTCACCGGTTCCGGGCGGCATATCGACAAACATATAGTCCACATCGCCCCAGACAACATCGGTCCAGAACTGCTTCACGGTACCGGCAATGACCGGTCCGCGCCAAACAACCGGAGCATCCTCCTGCTCCATCAAAAGGTTTACGCTCATGATCTTAACGCCGCTCTTGCCGGTCACGGGAACGATGCCCATGTCATTTGCGTAAGCGGGTCCCTTTACGCCGAAAGCCTTCGGAATCGAAGGTCCGGTAATATCCGCATCGAGAATGGCGGCAGCACGGCCGTTCTTCTGCATCGTTGCGGCAAGAAGGGACGTCACCAGAGACTTTCCGACACCGCCCTTTCCGCTTACGACACCGATCACGCGCTTTACATGGCTCTGCGCATTGAGGGGTGCCTGCAAATCGTTATTCGCCGAATGATGCTCCTCATGGGAAGTCTGCTTCGAGCTGCAGTTCAGGCTGCATGTCGAACAGTCATGCGTGCATTCCGCGTTTTCCTGATTCTTAATTTCCTCGCTCATTTCTATCCTCCTGTTACTCTTCCATCTCACTGTGGAAGGCTTTTCTTACTCTTTTCGCCACCAGATCCGCCAGAATCATTTTGACGATATCCGGAATGATATACGGAATGACACAGAGCATCAAAATGCCCCATACCGTTCTTTTGCTGCCGTACATGACGGCAAACCAGGCCGTTCCGACCGCGTAGCACGCGACCAGACCTGCGCCGAGAACAACCCACTTCACGAACGGATTTTCATCGGCCTTCTTCTCGAAGATCCAATAAATTACCGCCGTCAGCAGAAAACCGGCCAGATAGCCGCCTGTCGCGCCCTGCAGATGCCCGAGACCGCCCGAGAAGCCGGTAAACACCGGAAGCCCGATTGCGCCCATCAACAGATAAAGCGCCACCGCCGCCGTGCCCTTCATGCCCCCGAGAATCAGAAGCGACGCGAAAACCGCGAACGTCTGCATCGTGAACGGGACAAATGCCATCGGGACGATAATCTGGGAACAAATGATGATGACCACACACATCAGCGCGGTTAACGTCATCCCTACGATTCGATTGTGTTTCATGAAATCTTACTGCTCCTTCGCGGCAAATCCTGCCGGACGCCTTAAATTCCGCCCGTTTCACCGCTCAAACAGCCCTATCATACTATAAAAGCCCTGCAGATGCAAGCACCATTAAAACACGCCTGAAAGCGCGAAAAAGGAGCAGGCAATTTCGTACCTGCTCCCCGCATGTTTCCTCAGATTATCAGCCGAATTTCACGGCGGTGCCGTATGCGATTACTTCGGCCGCACCCTGCATGATGGCAGAGGTCGTGAAGCGTACGTTTACGATAGCGTCGGCGCCCATGGCCGTTGCTTCCTTCACCATACGGTAGGTTGCATCCTTTCTGGCGTCCTCCATCATCTCGGTGTAGCCTCCGAGCTCACCGCCGACGATACTCTTCAACCCTGCTGCAAAGTCCTTGCCGATGTGCTTGGACTGCACGATGCTGCCCTTCACAAGTCCGAGCATGATCAGGTTCTTGCCCGTAATATAGTCCGTGTTTACAATCATCATAACGGTTATTCTCCTTCCCTGTTTTTGTCGGATCGGAATCCTCTTTGATTGTACCGCAAAAAGGCCCTCTCCGCAAGTGAAAAATGCCACCGATCCACTACAGCAGCTTTGCATTTTTCAGGGTGCCGTACACCGTTCCGTGCTCCGTATACGTGCTGAATTCTCCGATCACGCAGATGTCCGTGCCGGGCTCCGGGTAATTGTCCGGGAATATGAACTCATCCGTCAGGACGAATTCGATGCCCTGTGAGCAGCACGCGGTCGCGTCCTGAATGATGCAGGCGGAATAATAGCAGTCAATCTCCTGATCATAGTAGTAAGCAAAGGTTCCCTGCATTTTCACGGTTTGTCCGACATAATCCTGCGGCGCGGTGACCATGTGGTACACCTCGGCATACACGAGCGTTGACGAAAGCACCGTCAGGTCCACGTCGATGTCTCCGTTTCGAAGACTGACCTGTGTGTCATTCGGTTCCTCCGGCTCCTCAGGCGTGTACTCGAGTACGGTTTCAGGCTCCGACGGTTTAACAGGCGATGCCGTCGGGCTTACGTTTCCGTCCGCCTCGGCCATGCCCTTTCGCAGCACATCATTCACGCTGTTCGGATTGTCCCCGGTTCTCCGTCCGCCGTTCCCGGCGCCGCAGCCCGCAACAGAGATTACTGTCAGCAAAACAAGTAGTAAAGCGATTGGTTTTCTCATCGTCCGATTCCTCCCATGATTCTTCCTCCGAAGTTACAAATGACAAATGCCACCACATCCGTCGCCACAATCGTCGATCCGACCGGTGTCCCCGCCAGAATCGAAATGACGATGCCCGAAAAGGCGCACACGACCGCGAACACGGCGGAGCAAACCGTCACGCCGCGAAAGCTTTTACACAGCCGCATGGCGGACAGGGCCGGAAAGACAACCAAAGCCGAAATTAAAAGCGAACCGACCAGGTTCATCGCAAGCACGATGATGACGGCCGTGACGACGGCAATCAGCAGATTGCAGACCTCTGCTTTCATACCGGTCGCTTTCGCGAAATTCTCGTCAAAGGTGACGGCAAATATCCGGTTATAACAGAGTACGAAAACAACAACCACAAGTACTGACAAAGCAATGCACAGCTTTACCTCGGACAGCGTCAGTGTCAGAATCGACGTCGAGCCGAACAGCGTCGTGCAGACATCACCGGACAGATTCGCAGATGTCGAGCAGACATTCATGATCAGGTAGCCGAATGCAAGCGCGGCAACGGAAATCATGGCAATCGCGGCATCTCCCTTGATTCTGGCACGCTGTCCCGTCCGTAACAGAAGAACGGCACATAAAACCGTGACCGGAAGCACCAGAAGCATGTTGTTCGTCAGATTCATCACAGCTGCAATCGACATGGCGCCAAACGCCACATGCGACAGCCCGTCCCCGATGTAGGAAAACCGCTTTAAGACAAGCGTGACACCGAGTAACGACGAACAAAGTGCAATCAGCACTCCCACAATCAGTGCATACCTCACAAACGGATATTGAAGAAACAGGAATAATCGGTTCAACACGGCTTTTCTCCTAGTTAAGCGCTTCCTTAAGCACCGTCAGGTTCTTCTCCATGACGGAAAGATACGTTATTCCGTTTTTGATGTCCTTTGTCGTTGTGCTCTGCATGGAATCCATCGTCAGAATCTTCTGATTCTTTGCACCCGTGTTCCGGACAATCGTTTCGGCAATCTTATGGTCGTTGCCTTCAATCGTCAGAACAGCCGGCAGCGAAAGCTCATCCATCTTTCCGGCAAGAAAGATAACCGTCTCAAAGCTTGCCTCGGTCTCCGCAGAACAGCCGACGAACGCCGCGTAATAGGTAAGACCGTAGTCATCCGTCAGGTAACGGAACGGGAACCGGTCGCCGAAAAGGACCGTTTTCACATTTGCCTCGGAAACCGCCTTCTGATACTGCTCATCAAGCGTTTTCAACTTTTCTTTATAGGCTTCCGCGTTCTTTTTGTAGGTGTCCGCATGGTCCGGATCAAGCTTGCAAAGCGCATCGGCGATGCTGCCCGTCAGAATGCCTGCATTCTTCAAAGAAAGCCATACATGCTCGTCATATTCCGGTTCTTCGCCGTGCTCATGGTCGTGATCATGGTCGCCGTCCTCATGGTCGTGGTCCGCATCTTCGTGATCATGGTCAGCGTCTTCGTGGTCGTGGTCATGCTCTTCCTCCTGCATGCCCTCCACAACCTCTTCTTCCTTCACGGCGTCTCCGAGAGCGTCGAGAAGATTGATGACAACCATGTTCTTATTCGTCGCATTTTTCAGCACATCGTCGACCCAGCCGTCGGACTCACCGCCGACATAGATGAACAGGTCACATTCGGAAATCTTCAGAATATCGGCCGCGGTCGGCTGGTAGTTATGAAGGTCTACGCCGGAATCAAGAAGCAGGGTAACCTCCGCCTTTGCGGGGTTATCACCGAGCACACTCATGACCCAGTCATACTCCGGGAAAATGGTCGCTACAACTTTAAGTTTTCCGTCACTGTCGGATTTTCCTCCGAGTTTGCAGCCGGAAAGACAGCCTGCCGCAAGCAAAACGGCAAGTAGAACAGATAATGCTTTTTTCATTACAAAAACCTCCGTGTTTTCCTTTTTTGAGCATGGAAAATAAGGGCAGACCGCACCTTTTGGGCGCAGTTCACCCTTAAAAGAGGTTTCTTCAATTATTCAGCCGGATCTTACGGGAAACGAGTGTTTCCGAAGAAAGGAAAGAAACAAAGAACTCGGCAGCCAAAAGCGCGATGAGCACAGGCAGCATCACAACCGCCGGCTGCGCAATTCCCTCGCTGAAACTGCGAAGGGTATTCTCACACTGCCGCATGAAATCACAAATCGGGCAGTCTTCGCCGCTGCAGTCATGTCCCGCTTCAAGGCCGAGACAGAAAGCGGAAAGGAGCACAATAAGAAGCACCATCATGGCGATGATGCCGGCCGCAGTCTTCTTCACATCGAAAAGCTTCGCGCGCATTGTCATTCTCCTCCCCTGCTTCATCGGATCGAAATCCTCGATGATTGTACCGCAAAAATATCCTTTTCGCAAGTGGAAAATGACACAGGAAATCCACAGCGCCGTCGCATTTTTCATCGTCCGCTAAACCGCTCTTCGCTCCGCACGCACAAAAAAAGCTGCCTGATCCAAGCGGAATCAGACAGCCTTTTCATTCGTTAATCATTCCATTTCCGGTTCATCGCTCTGGCCTGTTCCGCCAGATTATCGATCTTCCCTTTTCGCAGCAGGAAGAATAAAGGAATCCATGATCCGACGGCAATCAGTCCGGCAATGATGTAAAACGCAATCTTCCAGAACTTGGAAGCCGGATAAAACACCTCGTTCGGCTTCGACGCAAGCACATAGGCGTCAACATACTCGCCGGCAGTTACATGCTTATTCAGGACCCCTTTGGCTCTGACCTGCTTGCCGTTTGCATCCGTATAGACAACACTGACCTGCTGCTTATTGTTGATTGAGACAACCGTCTCCACAAAGCACCGCGTCAGCACGCCTTTTTCGATGTATTCTTTTTCTTCCGCATTGGTATGCGGGAGAATCAGAATAATGGCGAGAGGAAAGAGAAATCCTCCGACAATCGCCACAATCAATGCCTGTTTAACACCCCATTCACCATCGGACATAAGCATACCCCCTTAACTCATTCCTGCGATATCGGATTACTCCCACTCAATTGTCGAAACGGGTTTCTCGCTGATATCCCAGAGAACGCGGTTTACACCGGGAACCGTTGCGATGATGCGGTCACGAATCGTGCAAAGCATCCCAAACGGAATCTCCGGAACGGTAGCGTATACCGCATCCTTGGTGTTAACCGCACGGATGACAACCGCCCAGCCCATGTAACGCTCACCTTTGCCATCGACATAACGGATGCCGGTCGAGGTGAAATCCGGGATTGCGCAGAAATACTGCCACGGTACGGGATCGAGCTTGCCGATCTCCTCACGCACGATGGCGTCAGCCTCACGAAGAGACTCGAGACGGTCGCGGGTGATGGCGCCTACACAGCGGACACCGAGGCCCGGACCCGGGAACGGCTGACGGTAAACCATGTTATCCGGAAGGCCGAGTTCCTTACCGACAACACGAACCTCGTCCTTGTAAAGAAGCTTCACGGGCTCAACGAGCTCGAACTTCAAATCCTCCGGAAGTCCGCCCACGTTGTGGTGTGCCTTTACGCCGTGGCTCTCGAGAATGTCGGGATAGATGGTTCCCTGTGCCAGGAACTCAACGCCGTCAAGCTTACGTGCTTCCTCAGCGAAAACTTCGATGAACTCCTTGCCGATGATCTTACGCTTGGTCTCGGGATCGGCAACTCCCGCAAGCTTATCAAGGAACCGGTCGATTGCATCGACATAAATCAGGTTGGCGTTCAGCTGCTTGCCGAATACGTCGATAACCTGCTCGGGCTCGCCCTTACGAAGCAATCCGTGGTTTACATGCACGCAGGTCAGCTGCTTGCCGATTGCTTTGATCAAAAGTGCCGCAACTACCGAGCTGTCTACGCCGCCCGACAGTGCAAGAAGCACCTTCTTGTCGCCCACCTGCGCCTGAATGGCGGCAACCTGCTCGTCGATAAATGCCTTCGCGAGTGCAGGGGTGGTAATTCTTTCCATCGTCTCCGGTCTCTTGTTGGGATCCATAGTGTGTCCTCCGAAATAGTTATTGAAACGGCCGCCGAAGCGTCCCGTTTGATTTGTTTTCAATGGTACCATACTGCCGTGGAAAATGCCATAGCTTTTTCCGCTTTTCCGTCCGAAAAATGAAACGGACGCAGGCCTCATCCAACTCTACTCGTACAAAAAGTATTCTGTCTTAATTCCTTCATAATCCACGATGATCCGGTTCAGGAAGAACCAATTCTCGCGGAACTTCGAAAGGTCCTCCTCCGTGAGCTTAATCGGCTCATTCACGCCGATCTCAAGGACGATGTCGGAATTGAGCGTCACAAGCCTGTTCTGCCACCGTGTGCGGTCTGCCTTCCCGGAAAGAATATCTGCCGATTCCTCCCAGTTCACCCAAAGCGGAAGCGTGCCGTTAACCGTCACATTAAGCACCGTCCACTGCCTTTCCGAGATGACTCCCGTCCTTTGAAACAGCGTCAGTGAAGCTGTGTTAAGGCTCATCTCGAAGCTTTTTGAATAGTAATTCGAGTGCCATTCCCCTTCCGGTACGGAAGCGTTTACCCCGGGTATTGTTTCGTATTTGCCAAGGGCATACTGCTGTCCGGCGAATTCCAGGTAATACCATGTGCTTTCTATTACTCCGTCGCCTCCGAACATTCCGTCATACGGATCTTTGGCTTTGACTTTTTCCTCAATGATTTTGTAATTCTTCGTTCCCAGGCTGTGATACTTCTGAAGCTGCTTTGAAACCGCATCGATTGTGATTTCCTTCCGGGTTACGCCGGATTGATTCTTATCCTTCTTCGGAAAGCCGACGAAAACCATGAAAAAGATGAATGCAATGAATAAAAACGCCGGGATAACGGCAAATGCAACGAATAACTTCATCAGCGGCTTCGCTGCACTGTTGTAGGCTGCAGCCCGTTCAGCCGCAGTCGTCGGCTCCTTCTTCCAGGGCTCCTTCACAGGCGCCTCAGTCCCGGGAGCCTCATTCTCGGTAAAGGAAACGCCCGACTTGCTTTGCTGTATCTTCAGTTCTGCGCCGCACTGTTTACACCGTTTTGCTCCTGCCGGATTGTCATGTCCGCAAAACCCACATCGCATATACTTCCCCTCTTCACTTTGTACGCCCGAGCTTCATGACACGGGCATACTGTTTCCCCTTCCGGCTTACGCCGGTGATTTCGAAAAATGTGACACGTCCGTAACCGCGGACCGTCACCTTGTCGCCGGCATTAAGAAGCCGGCTGTTATTCTCGCAGAGCCTCCCGTTTAAGAAGATCTTCCGCTCCCGGAACAGTTCGTTGACTTCGTTTCGGGACAGGTTGAACGTCTTCGCGATGACTCCGTCGATTCGTTCCGAACTGACCGCAATCGAGAGCTCTTCCCCTTTGCCGACGGCAACCTCCGGGAGCTCACTGATTTCGGTACAGTTTACGGGCGTGTGCCGGATCTGGGTCAGATTCTCCGCAATGTATTCTACCATTGTAGAATCAACCACGGCATAAGCACATGCCCCGTCCGTATAAATATCTCCGACCTTTTCCCGCTCAATCCCGAGGCTCATGACAGCCCCGAGAAAGTCTCTGTGGGTGAGCGCTTCGGCGTATTTCTCCATGCGCGGCGCGATCTTCAGAAACGAAATCGGAAAGGCCTCTTCATAGCCGAGTGTCTCCGGGCTTCCGAACCGCACCATGACGCGCTCGGCTGTCTCCGTGCCGCCTTCCATTGTGTACGGAACGTGCGGGAACTGCTTTTGCGCCTCATAAAAAGAAGCCAGCTCCCCGATCCCCAAAAATCCGGTAAAGGCATACCGGTTTTCGGAATCAGACCGGTTTGCCAGCTCCGTAAATCGTTTCTTCAGAAACTCTTCTGCTTCCATCTTCAGCCCTTCTTCGAGTAGATCAAAAGGGTATCGTCCTTCTTGATCACGGTGCGTCCGTTCGGGATGACCGTCTTTCCACGCCGCTCGATAGATACAATCAGTTCAAGCCGTGAAATGTCGAGATCGCGTATCATTTTCCCTACCCAGGGATGTTCTTCTTTAATCTTTACTTCACGCAAATCAATCTTGCGCGTATCGTCGAAATTCTGCGCGGCAAACACAAGCACGTCGTTCATCATAATCTGAAGGCCGCCGTCCGGCACAATCTCCTCTTCGCCCGCATCCTTCTTTCGAAGAACGACAACAAGCAGCAGCTGCGGAGGAAATGCGATGTCCTTTACAAGCTTTCCGACATACGGATGCTTTGCGCCGACAACCGAGGTTACGAAACGAATCTTCTGCTCTTCAGCCGTATCGCCTACGTGTCTCGCGCGCTGGTACTGTTCAACAAAACCGGCGCTTATGATACCGGTGGGGATTGCTACCAGTCCGACACCGAGGAAGGAAATCACCATGGCCATGATTTTTCCGCCCGTCGTGATTGGAGCAATATCACCGTAACCGATGGTCAGAATCGTCGATGCCGACCACCAGATGCCCGAAAACGCATTCTTAAAAATCTTGGGCTGTGCACGGTTCTCCAGGCTGTACATGCAAAGGGAAGCTGCCACCATCAGAATCAGGATCATGATGATGGACGAAAAAAGCTGCTTCCGCTTGTCCTTCAAAACGTCGACAATGACATTGAAGGCGTCGGATTTGGCATTGACCTTGAAAAGCCGGAAGATTCGGATGACACGGAACATTCGAAAAGCCACCGCGCCCGCCGGAAAGATGAGCGGCAGGTACGAAGGAAGAATCGCCAGCAGGTCAACAAGACCGAAGAAGGAAAAGATGAACGCCAGCCTTGCGCCCCAGAAGGAACGCTTCGGGTAGAGAAAATCGGCCGTCCACAGGCGGAGTATGTACTCAATCGTAAAGATGATGACCGTGCTCCACTCAATGATGTTGACCGCGGTCTTGTAATCCTTCGCCACATCAAAGGTATCAAACAGGACAACAAAGAGGTTCAGGAAGATCGCACAAACAATAAAGATATCGAACGCACGGCTGATGATATCGTCGTTCGTCCCGATCTGTATGATGTGAAAAATCCGTTTTCTCTTATTCTCCATGATAATTCCTCACGAAAACAAAGTGTTCGGTGTGGCATTTGCCATCTTCTATTCCGCCTTCTCTTCGCCGCGGAACTTCCTCGAGCCGCCGCATGCAATCAAAAGCAGAACAATATAGTAAGCAATCATGATGCCGAGTGTAATCCAGGTCATCAGAGCGCTCTTCGGCGCCATGCCGATCAGTACGAGAAGCGGCGCGCCGAGAAGAATTGCGAAACTCGAGCCGATGATCAGGTTGTTTGCGGCCGGTGTCTCAAGCTGCGGGTCCACCTCACGAAGAAGCAACACACCCGAACTGATGGTACCGGTCATCATGCCGTACATCGACACAAGGCCTTCGTAATAGTAAGTCGAATAAATCCGTTTGCAGACATATTTCAGATGGAAAAGCGTCACGCTCGCGCCCGCCACTACCATCAGCGCAAACGGGAGCCAGAGCCCCTTCAGGTCTTCGATATCGATGGATGCGATACCCGCAATGATCATGATGTCAAATGCCAGGCCTGAAATTCTCGAGAGCAGGTAATTGTTCTGGTACTGCTTCTCCATGACGCGGTGCTTCTTCAGATTCTTCAAAATGACACGGACCGCGATGGCCAGGCCGGAACCGATCATGAAGTTGAAGCCCCACAGAAGACCGTTTATCGTCTTGCCGGCGCCTTCACTGATCGCGCTGATTCCGGACGTGATTCCCCATGTGGAGAGATACGTCAGAAGGTATACCACAATCACAAGCGCGAACTGCATCGACAGACGGTCAAGTGATTCTGCAATCGGAATCTCGTCGCGATGCTGGAAATTATCCACCGTAACCGAGCCGTCCGCAATCTCCCTGTCAACCCTCTGAATCCTGCCCTTTTTAAGCAGATAATTCATGTAAAGGACTCCGACGATGCATGCCGACAGGTATCCCGCTGCGGCAATCGCAAGACCGAACGAACGTCCGCCCGCAAAGCCCCAATCGTTCTGATACACGCTTCCGGTGTTATTTGCCTGTCCGGGTCCCTGCCCGTAGCCAAGCGGCAGCAGGATGCCCGACGCCTTAAAAAGGTTCGGCATTACCGTGTATGCAAGCGCAAGGGAGATGCCGAGTCCGAAGATTCCCTGAATCATGTATGAACTGACAATCGTCGCGCCGGAACGAAGCCCGACGTGGTTCATCGGCTCTTTCTCGTCCCTCTCGGGCACTCTTAAAGACATTGCGATGAAGCCGACCGCAATCCCGTGATACGTCAGCTTTTCCAAAAACACGTTATCGAGAAATGTGAGCCCGAAGCCCTTATCAAAGATGACTTTGACAATAAGAAGCAGAAGTCCGCCGAGCACTGCCGTCGGCATCATGCTCCTTCTGATGAACCGAAACCTCCTTCTTAAGAGGTTCGCGACCAGAATCGTCGTGGCGATGATACCCATCTGGACGACCGCATTCCAAAGAAGTGTGTTAGCCGCCGAATAGTCTACTGTGGTCATTCGGACTCCTTTCCGGTTTCCCGATAAAGATAATAATATTTCAAAGCGTTAAATCCCAAATCGCCTCTTAAATCGTACTGCTTTTCCTCCGGACCGAATAGCGTGTTGATGAAGTTCCTCGAATAGACCGCCAGTCCGGAAATGTCCGCCCGTGTATAATGCTTTCCGGCAAATGTGACACCTTCAAGGGTCGCACGCAGCTCGCCGGTCTTCGTCTCCTCGACCTTGTGATCCGCACCGATGATCCGTACGGTGACCTGATCCGAAAAGCCTTCAAAGGTTCCGTCACGAAACTGTCCGAGCAGGAATTCCTTCTGCTGCTTATCCCAGTCACGCATATTCCGCGTCACGCCGTCCGAGCAGTTCAGATAGCCGTATTCATCATAGCTTGCCGTAAATCCGCAGGCGCTGCAGCGGACTTCGTCCGAAGTGCTTTTAAGCGTTTCCATCCGCTTACATGCCGGGCACCAGAACAGCGTGCTTTCAATGCCGAGCGTCAGATTCTTCCCTTTGTACGCAATCCTCTTCTCGTCCTGCACCGCGTAAGCATCTTCATAAAGATCGCGGTTGATGGCTTCGTTCATCTGTTCATCGGTCATCGCCTTCAATTCCTCCGGCTTATAGACATGGACAAGATGTCCGTAGGTCTGCCCTTTCCGGATGGATGTGCTGAACCGCGGCTGTGTCAGAAAACCGCCTTCAATCCGGAATGTCACAAGTGACGCTCCGGCTGCCCGCGCCAGCTTACCGGTCGACGGGAGAATCTCTCCGGTCAGGCCGTTAAAGGACCTGTTGCCTTCGGCAAAAAGACACACGTTGTGTCCTTTCTTAAGCTTCTTAATGATGCCCATGACGGACTGTGTCCCGGTTTTGCCCTTCGTATGAATAATCGGGTTAAAGTACCGTCTTAAAAACCATGTCCCAAGCCCCTTCCGCATGATATGCTCACTTGCGACAAAATATAGCTGCCTGTCCGCGGCAATTCCGACAAGCGCCGGATCCAGTTCCATGTTGTGGTTCGCCAGCACCAGGTACGGCCCTTCGATCTCCTTGAGACTGTCAAAGGAGTAATTGAATCTCTTCACAAAAAACCGCGTCAGCAAAAACCGGAAAAATGCCCACGCCCGCTTGTGCCGCCGCACTGCACGACGTTCACGGCGCTCTTCTTTCTTCTTTTGTGCGGCGCGTTTTGCTTTCTGACGATCCTGTTCTGCCCGTTTCACCGGCTGCCCTGTTTTATCCTCTTGCTGCTTCACCGGCTGCATGGCTTTGCCTTCTTGTTCGATATCGTTCGGCACTTTTTCTACCCTTCCCCGCCCGTTATTCTTCGGAGCGGTCTTTGTCAAACTAATAATACCGAAATTGTTCCCAAAAGTAAAGGAAAAACGCGGTTTCTTTCCAAGATAATCCAAGCTTTGGAAGTATAGACTGCCTCCCCGTCCTCCCAATGACGTATGTACGGTCTTTCAATCCTTCCCACGCCCTCTTTTCAGGGAAAGGCATGTTCCCTTCCTCCGCATTCTTTTCTTTTGATACCACACCTCTCGCGATTGGAAAGTACTTCATAAGACCTTAAACTTCAATTGATACCCTTCCGACGAGTTAAGAAGTAATAGTGTGGCACCCTGCTCTCTGAAATATCAAATTGAGTATCATCACGGCCTATCCCAATGGTACCATTTCTGATTCCTAATATGTTTAGTTTTACTCCCTCTTGGACTTCATCAGTTTGCAACGCTCCCGTTTGGTATCAAGCCTGTTTTTCTGACGCTTTAGTACCATTTGGCCCATTTCAAGTGGTACCAGATATCGAGAATCCAATGTTTTGTTCCACAACCTTTCTCTTTTAAAGCCCCAAACATAAAAAGAATACTCAAATTACCATAAGGCATTGACCTGGCATTCCGTTTTTGTTACCATAGAACTACTCATCGGGCACACATCTCGTGTATTCTGTCCCGTCTCATTCCAAAACTCTGTTTCTTTTCTGTCTCACATTTCCCCGGAATTCTATTTATCTGTAAGGAGGTTACATGTATATTCATGATCTGAACAAACGAAAAAAAGAACTGAATTCTGCCCTGAAACGGGTTAAGCAGGGGCTTCGGAAGATGCCGCCGGGGCGGCTCCGTATCAAAGCCGGCCCGCCATCCCGCTACTATCAGGTGCTCGATTCTGCCAACCGATGTGGCAAATACCTTGGTAAAGACGACTTTCCGAAGGCACAGGCTCTTGCGCAAAAGGCATATCTTGAACGACTTCAGGACGCAATTACAAACGAATTGTCATTCATCGGGAGAATTGAGAAAGTCCGGTATCTCTCCCCCGAAGATGTTTATTCTTCTCTTTCCGAACTGCGAAAGCAACTGGTCGATCCGTTCTTTCTATCCGACGAAGAGTATGCCAAAGCCTGGTTGCGTGAACCCTATGAAGGCAAAGAATTCAATGATACCGACCCGTTTTATAAAACCGTCCGCGGAGAACGGGTCCGCTCAAAATCCGAGATTCTGATTGCCAATGCTTTAAATGACCTTGGCATTCCGTACCGCTACGAAGCCCCTCTGTTTTTAGAAAATGATATTGTTATCTATCCTGACTTCACTATTTTGAAACCGCATGCCCGCACAGTCTGCTACTTCGAGCATTGCGGCCGCATGGATGATCCTGGTTATCTGAACGGATTCTTAAAACGTGAGAACCTGTACATTCAGAACGGGCTCATCCCCGGCATTGATGTCTTCATGTCTTTTGAGAGCAGCACTTTGCCGATTAATATGGATTCCGTGCGGCAGATGCTGGCGGCATTGTTTGTCGGCGCTTAACTCATCTTTTTTTCAAGTTTTGACCCCGGATTGTCCGTTAAACGGAACGATTTGGGTGCAGATGAGGTACTCTTGAACCCCTGTTTTTCCTCTCAACAGGGCATCTTGGGACAGATGTGGTACTCATTTATAAAGCTATGATGTTGAGTTCCACTCTTCATTCTTAGTTTGGTATTCATCCAAACCTTATCCTCGTTAAGATACCACAACCTTCATATTCCATGTAATGTTAAACCAAGTTAACTGGTATCATTACATCATAGATTTCAACATGAATACCAATCACACCATGTAATATAGTATTCAATCGTATAGACTTGGCCCCTGATACCACCTTATGTTTTGTGCAGACTGTTCTCTGGTACCTGCCAGAACGGAAATCGTTATTTGATACCACTCAAAACTCAGTGCAGAACATACTCTGGAACTAGCCATAACAGAAATCCCAATTGGATACCACCCAAAACTGACTTTGGCCGGTCCGGTGCGTTTAATCTGCTTTTCTTTTCCCGACAAATGTGATACAATGTGTCTCGGTGCTTTGACGCACTGCCAAATGAAACCAAAGGAGTCCACAAAAGTATGGAAGAAAGAAGAGTCGGTACCGTATCCCGGGGCATCCGCTGCCCTATCATCAGAGAGGGTGACAACCTCACAGACATCGCCGTTGACAGCGTTCTGCTCGCTGCGCAAAGCGAAGGCTTTGAGCTTCGCGACCGCGACGTCATCGCACTGACTGAGTCCATCGTTGCAAGAGCACAGGGCAATTATGTCAGTGTTGACGACATTGCTGCCGATGTAAAGGCCAAGCTCGGCGGTGAAACCGTCGGTGTTATCTTCCCGATCCTGTCGAGAAACCGTTTTGCCATCGTGCTTCGCGGAATCGCCAAGGGATGCAGAAAGATTGTCCTGATGCTCAGTTACCCGAGCGACGAAGTCGGCAACGCGCTGATTACGCTTGATCAGGTTGACGAAGCCGGCATCAATCCCTACTCCGATGTTCTGACGCTTGAGCGTTACCGCGAGCTGTTCGGTTACCGCAAGCATGAATTCACCGGCGTGGACTATGTTCAATACTATTCCGACCTGATTCGTGACTGCGGCGCGGAGGTTGAGGTCGTATTTGCCAACCAGGCCAAGACGATTCTCAATTACACCGACTGCATCATCAACTGCGACATCCACACGAGAAAGCGCACGAAGCGCATCCTGTTGGAGAACGGCGCAAAGGTTGTATGCGGACTTGACGATCTGATGACTGCTCCGGTGAACGGAAGCGGTTTCAACAGCCGTTACGGTCTGCTAGGCTCGAACAAGTCGACCGAGGACAAGGTGAAGCTCTTCCCGCAGTCCGAGGGTGCACAGAAGCTTGTTGAAGCAATTCAGGAAGAGATTCTAAAGAAGACCGGCAAGCACGTAGAAGTTATGGTTTACGGTGACGGCGCTTTCAAGGATCCTCAGGGCAAGATCTGGGAGCTCGCCGATCCGGTTGTCTCTCCCGCTTTCACGAAGGGGCTCATCGGCACCCCGAACGAGCTGAAGCTCAAGTACCTCGCCGACAACGATTTTGCGGATCTTTCCGGCGAAGCGCTGAAAGCAGCCATCTCCGAGAGCATCAAGGCGAAGGAAGGCAGCCTCGTCGGCAACATGGCATCCCAGGGCACGACGCCCCGCCAGCTGACCGACCTCATCGGTTCCCTCTGCGACCTGACCTCCGGCTCCGGCGATAAGGGAACGCCGGTCATCCTGATTCAGGGTTATTTCGACAACTACACCTCAATGTAAGAATTCTGATGACAAATGCAACGAAGGCAGCCTCATAAAAGGCTGCCTTTTGTTATTTCTCAGTTTTCACGCTCTATTTGAATTTCACGTTAAAGTCTTCTATCTGCTCATTCCACTTGGGCGACCATGTATTCATGACCGTTTCCAAATCCTTGCCGTTCATCAGCTCCTCGGCCCAGGTGTCATAGTCATAATTTGGAATCAGAATTGCCGGATTCATCCTCTTCTGACCGTCTACCAGCATGATACGAAGCGTCTCCGTTATAATCCGCTCATCAAGATACTTCCGGTCATACGGTCCCATCCAAATGGAATCACCGCCATACATTAACGGAGCAGTTGTGTAAATATCGTACGCCGCTATTGCAGCCGGAATATCCTTTGCAATGCTTGAGCAGGACGGAACCGCCATAATGTGCGGGCTCTGAAGGGAACGGGCCTTTCCTGCATCGGGTCCGTATGGGAAGCTGACGAAGCCAAACATCATCGATATTTGAAGCACTTCATATGCCTCTTCCTCTTCTGCTATGTACATTGCCACATTGCCTTTACGGAATGCGGTTTGCGGCCACTTATAATCATCCGAGGGGTTCGGCTCCGGAACAATGTATCCGTTTTTGTATAACGTTTCCACAAAGTTCAAAGCTGCCAAAGCCGCGGGATTGTTCTCATATTTCACCAGCAGGCCGGTATCACGTTCCTTTGTGATAATCGAAGCGTCGTTTGAAAGAAGCGCCGCCTCAGCTAACGTTCCGGCCTTTACGGACAATGCGTAGATATCCGTCTGGTCGTCGTTATTCGTATCGCAGGTCAGTCTGCCGCAAAGTCTGGTGAACTCCTCCCAGTTCCATTTGCCTTCCTTTTGCAGATCATACGGAAGACTCATGCTGATGTTAAGTGTATGGAAAACCTTGGGGTCAAAGACCACACCGATTCCGGCCGAATAACTGCCGGAGCCTACCGAAATATAGTTATTATTCGGGGCAAAGCCGTATAAACCGCCGTTAATGGTCATGATTTGCTTCACCTGGGCGTTCCATTTTTCATCATCCCAATTGACGGAAGCAGTCTTCACATCGGCAAGCAGACCGCTTCGTAAAAGCGTCGCAATCTCACGGCTCTTAAGTGTAATAATCTGTCCCTCCGGAACATTGTTCACAATGGAAAGCGTAAGGGTTTCCAGATAACTGTTGCCGGTATCGGCGACGATATTCTTACGGTTAAGCGTGAAATGGTACAGTTCTTCCGAATCAGTGAACTCATCAAGGAAAATCTCCTCATACTGATTCTGTGCCTTCCGCCAGTTCTCATCGGACCACCAGTCTAAGATGGTGATTTCCGTGCCTTCGAAATTATAGGAAACCGGCTTATTCGTTCTGTCGGCAATATAGGCAGACGAGCCCAGAAAAGTTGCTTTATCCGGTGTCCCGACATAACCGTTCAGGTTGCTCATTTCCAACGTGCAACAGGCATCTGCTGTATTCGGAACGTAGCGTTTCCAATTGTCCGTGAGGTCACTTTCGCCGGCGACATAGATATCGATTTCATAACGGACTGTAAGTTCTTTCCACTTTAACTGGTCCGAAGCGGAACGGAAGCAGTCCTTAATCTCCTCTTCGCCGATCCAGGACGGCAGCACCTTCCGCTCTCCGAATCCCTTGAGAACCTTCGAGCTTCTCGCGGAAACAGCGATGCCGTTATAATCGGGGAACATTCCGGACGCATCGGCTTTATGGTACAAATACTCGCGCGCCGCCTTGATGAAGGAATCGTAGTACAGATTCGTCCACCATCCGGACGGGCTTTCTATGCTCTCTCCCACGGAATAGGCGTCATAGGTTTTATCCTTATAGCAGAACTGAACTTTCGCATATGTCATGCTTTCCGAAAGCGTGATATCCACAATCTCCAGATCGCCACGGTCGATGCCGTAATCTTCCCGCATCATCCGGGTGAAGCTGTTCCGGAACCGGTGGCGAATCGGTTCCTGCTCAGCCATCATCTCGCGTGCCTTAGTGACATCGTCGGGAAGCTGGAAGCTTCTCCATGCAACAAGCCCGGTGTTACCGTCTGTAGGAATCGGCCACACGCTGCAGGAAACCGTAAGCTCTTTCACATTGAACCCGATGTCCCCGAGCTTCAGCGCGTCATAGAATGTCGCAGCCGACGGCATCACGCCGTAAACCGTCTCGTCGTTTGAAAAGAATTCGATGCCGAGATTGGTTTCGATTTCCTTCCATTTGTCCATACGGTTTGTATTGCCGGCAAAGAAATCCGCAATCTCCGTTTCGGTAACCCATGTCGGGAGCTTGTTGAAGGTAAATGTGACATTTTCCTTCACGTGCCCCGGAAACAGATTGGATTCCCGAATGTTCTGAAGCAGCTGCTCCCGAAGGCCATCCTGGAACTTCGCAACAAGATAATCCGTTTCCTTCCAGTCGGAACTATGGTATTCAGCCGAATAAATCTGACCGTTGACAACAAAATTGCACCGGTACCCGCTGTACATCTTCACGAATTCGCCGTCCCAGGCATAATCCCCTTTGTCAAGGCCGTAATACTGCTTCAGGGACCATTCTAACGACTCCTTCGCGATTTCCTTATCCTTTGCCCCCTGCCTTTCCTGCTTTCGGTCGCGAATCCTTTCCGAAATCAGGAGTACCAGTAAAACAAAAAGGAATCCTGCGACAAGCATGCAAAAAAAGACAAGGCAGCCCTTCAGACAGCCGCCCTCGGATTTCTTCGCACCGATTTTCGGATACATGTCATTGGTGAACAAGTCGATGTCAAACGAGTTGGGATTGTCAATATAATCCTGTTTGCTCTTATTGGCAGTATTCTCTTCGCTCATAATTTCCCCCTTTGAAAAATGAGACCTTTTTTCGATTATACCACAAGTGAATAAAGCGTGCAAGAAAATTGACTTTTGACCTGCCGAAACGTATAATTAAAAGTGATTTCAAATCCATCCGGGAGGCGCATATGAAGATACGACTGGAACACCTGACCAAGCGGTTTCCGAACCGCAACAAAAAGATCAAAGAGGACGTGATTGCGGCAAGCGATCTGACCTTTGAAATTCCCGACGGTAAGCTCATCGGACTGCTCGGCCCGTCCGGCTGCGGCAAATCCACCACACTCAACCTGATCAGCGGTCTTGAGGTTCCGACCGAGGGCCGTATCTATTTTGGAGAAACCGATGTTACCGATGTTCCGCCCGAAAACCGCGGTGTCGGTCTCGTGTTTCAGAACTATGCTCTTTATCCGCATCTCACCGTGGAGGACAACATCGCATTTCCCTTAGGAAACCTTCGCGGCAAGGATAAGCTCACGAAGGAGCAGATGCATGAGCGCGCCCTGCAGGCGGCTAAGCTCGTGCAGATTGACGGTCTGATGGAAAGAAAGCCGAACGAGCTCTCCGGCGGCCAGCAGCAGCGTGTTGCCATCGCCCGCGCCCTTGTAAAAACACCGAGCGTGCTGCTTCTTGACGAGCCGCTTTCGAACCTCGATGCGCGTCTCCGTCTGCAGACCCGTGAGGAGCTCTCCCGCATCCAGCGCGAGACCGGCATTACCACCATCTTCGTCACGCACGACCAGGAAGAAGCCATGAGCATCAGCGACCTGATTGTCGTCATGAAG
>JAFYYS010000019.1 GCA_017546025.1 Lachnospiraceae bacterium
AGAAAAATGGTTCCGGGAAGAAAGGCCCGGAAATCGATGAGGCGGACATAAAAGTCATCCGGTTTGCAGTTCCGAGTGATCTTTGCAAGGTTCAGGACGAGTTTCTGAAGTATTTTAACGAGGCACTTTTAAAGGACGGACATCCTTACAGACTGGAGCTTGAAGAACTGGGCCAGGCTGTTGCTTCGGACGTATACCGGCATGAGCTTGAGACGCAACTGAAAAACGGCGGTGTCGATGTTGCTTTTATGGGTCCCGGAATCGGCGGAGGAGAGAACTGGGTATACGATATGCTTCGTTCCGGGCTTGTTCTTAACCTCGAGGAAATCCTTTCCGGGGACAAGGGCAAGGTCATTTACGAGGCGTTCCCGAAAAACCTCTGGGAGAGTGGAAAATGTGACGGTCACATCTATTCGATTCCCACAGGTGTTACGACAGACAATCAGGGCGTATTCGCCGCATTTAACAAAAACTATGTTTCGGATGCGGATATTGAAAAATGGGACGGAACCATCGACGGACTCTATGAAATCCTGAAAAAGGCCGACTGGAGCGACAACACCGTTCCCCGCTTCCAGTATCTGATTGACGGTTTCGAGTTCGACGGGATGCTCAAGTGCGAAATCAGTTTCGGACTGCTGTTTGATTACGAAACGCTGACGGTTGAGAACCCGTTACAGTCCGAGAAGCTGATGCACTATCTGAAGGTTCTCGACCAGATGAAGAAGGACGGGTATTTAGGGATTACCGAAGCATATATTTATGATTCGGAATATGATCCGCAGATTTACAAAGAAGAAGTCTGGAATCGGATTGCGGACGGTCAATTCGTAGCGGCATTGTCAGAAAGCGACGTTGACGACGAGTTCAAACAGGATTTCATCACCGTGAAACGTTTGAGTCCGTATCTGGAATCAAGAATCAACGGCTCGATTGCGATTTCGAAAAACGCAGCGGATGTCGATGCCGTGGTGGATTTCCTTACCCTGCTGTACGGCGAAGGAAAGTATGCCAACATTCTTCTGTACGGTCGTGAAGGCGTGGATTACAAGGTTGTTGATGGTGTTGCCCGGAAGATGGACGGCTCTGTGCTGGAACCTGAACTCTTCGACAGAATGTGTCTGAACCTTTCGGTCAACGTGTATCCCGGAAGCGGTGACAGAAATCTGATTAACCGAAGAGACGACCTCTTCGCATATTTTGAAAGCACTGCAAAGTCTCCGTTCCTCGGCTTCGAGCCGGATACCGCAAAGCTCGGCGGCATTGCGAAGACAATGAATGAGTTTATAATCGAAACAGGCAGAAAAGACACTTCATTAGACGAAACGGCAGCGGCTGCCGCAGACAAACTCAAAGCCGATTTGATGGACGACTATCTGGACAGCGTCAGAAGCCAATGGGAGGATTTCCGGAAATGAAACTGACTCTTGACGGTCTTACCAAGACCTATAAAGACAAAGTGGCACTGGATGACATCACATTTTCCTTTACACCGGGGATTTACGGCCTGCTGGGACCGAACGGTGCCGGCAAGTCGACGATGATGAATCTCATCACGGACAATCTTGTCCCGACAAATGGGCAGATTCTGTTTGATGAGCGAAACATCGGGGAGCTGGGGAGCGAATACAGGAGAAGGTTAGGATATATGCCCCAGCAGCAGAACATCTATCCGGATCTCAGCCTCAGAAGGTTTCTGTTCTTCATGGCCTCCTTAAAGGGACTCAAAAAGGCTGAGTCGGAAGAGGATATCAGCCGGTATGTAAGGATGGTGAATCTCAGGGAGGTTCTCGGGAAGAAACTGGGAACCTTTTCCGGCGGCATGAAACAGAGGGCGCTGATTGCGCAGGCGCTTTTAGGAAATCCCGACATCCTGATTCTTGACGAGCCGACCGCGGGACTTGACCCGAAGGAGAGAATCCGCGTCCGCAACCTGATTTCGGAGGTTGCTAAGGATAAAATTGTCATCATCGCGACACATGTTGTCACGGATGTGGAATTCATCGCGAAGGAAATCATCATGTTAAGCGGCGGGAAGATTCTTAGGAGCGGTTCCCCGTCGGAGCTTCTTCGCGAGCTGGAGGGGAAGGTCCGCAATATCCATATCAAGGACGAAGACCTGCCGCAGGTGAACGAACGCTACAAGGTGAGCAACATCACAAGAGATGAGAACGGCGTGATTGCCCGCATCATCGCGGACAGCTATGAGGACACCTTCGCAAACGAAACGGTACGCCCCGGTCTTGAGGATTTGTATCTGTATCTGAACGGAGCATAACGATGCGTATACTGAAAAGTGAAATCTGTAAACTCTTTTCGAGAAGAACCGTGTGGATTCTTCTGCTCCTGTTTGCCGTCAATCCGCTCCTTCAGCTCTATTCCGTAAGGACACCGAACGAAGATGCCTATTCGCTTTCGGATTACAGCAGCCTGTACCGTGAGGTAAGTAAGGAGCGTCCGGAGAACGTCCTGACGGGGCTGAAAGAAAGAGAAGAAAATGCCCGGACCTACGGTGCGTTCAACCTCAGCAGGCGGGTTTACGGGGAACTTGAGGCAATCCTTTCCTACGGCGATTATCTGGCTTCAATTGATGACAAAGCTGACGAAATCGCCATCATGCAGCGGTTCGCCGACGATGGCGGCTATGCCCTGAAAAATGCCACGAAGACAAGCGCCGTGTACGATAAGCTGAAAGGGGTCACGCCGAAGGTGCAGGATCCCATGCCCCTATTAAGCATCACGGACAACGCGGTCACGGATTACCTTGCCATTATCATGATCTTCATCCTCTCGCTGAATCTTGTGTTTTACGAGAAGAATGAGGACCAGCTGAGTCTTCTCCGTACGGCGAAAAACGGCAGAAGCAGGCTGATGGCAGCCAAGGCCGGCGCGATGTTTCTGTCGGTTCTTGCGGTCGTCATCGGGCTGTATACCGTGAACGCCGTGGTCGGCAGATGTCTGTTCGGCGCGATTGATTTCGGCAGTCCGCTGCAAAGCATCTACCTTTACCGGCAGAGCCCGTTCGCGATTACAATCGGACAGTATCTGGGGCTTTGGTTTCTTGCCAAGGTGCTGACCTGCTTCCTGATCGGAATCTTCTTCATGCTCATGGGAGCGCTGTTTAACAGCATCATTTTCGTTTTCGTCACTTCGGCGACAGCGGTCCTTTGGGAGACGGTTCTTTATGCGAAGATTCCCGCGACACATTTTCTGGCAATCTTCAAGTACATCAATATTTCGTACGGTATCCGGACCGGCGACATGTTTTCGGACTATGTGAACCTTAACCTGTTCGAAACGCCCGTGAATACCTTCCTGTTATACTGGATTGTATGGCTTCTGGTGACCGCGTTCATCGCGTGGGGCGTGATCAGCTACCTGGAAGTCCCGCACGAAACGAAGGCTTCTTCTGCAGGAAAGAGGGTCTTTCTTAGAAACCTCGAGAGCCACACTTCGGTATTCCTCCATGAATGCTATAAGCTGTTTGTTCCCGGCCGATGCTTAATCGTCCTGATTCCGGCGTGCCTTTTTACCATCTGGTGGAATCCGGCTGAGAAGGTGCAGTTCGATTCCATGGACGAGGTTTATTACAAGGATTACATGGACCGGTTCGAAGGCCCGTTAAATGCGGAAACCCGTGCATTGCTTCAGGCGGAGCAGGACAGGTTTGACAGCCTTTTTGAAAACATACAGGCGGACCTTTCGCAGGGAAAGAGTCAGTACTATATCGACACGAAGTATCAGGATGAAATGAAACGGCAGGGCGCCTTCGATAAGGTTTCCGAACATGTTTCCTATGTGGAAACCATTCCCGAAGGGCAGTTGTTCTTTGACAAAGGGTACACGATCCTGACGGACCGGGACAATTACAAAAACCGTGATATCATGCAGGCCTTCGTGTTCGTGATTCTGCTGATTGCCGCGGCCTTCGGCATCTACGGGGTGGATTACCGAAATTCCGAAATGCGGATTCTCCGCACCACCTGCAACGGCCGCCGAAAGCTTACGGGAATCAAATGCATGCTGGGCGTATGCGGAACGCTTGTTGCCTTCGTTCTTTCTTACATGGTATTTGCCATCAACATTTTAAAGGCGTACGGAACGGGCGGCTTCGGAGCACCGGCCGCAAGCATGGAGCACCTGTCGAAGATCCCGCAAAGCATCTCCGTAGGCGGGTACCTGCTTCTTGTCATGCTGATGCGCTTTGCCGGCGGTCTGCTTGTTGTTGCAATCATTTCACTGCTGTTCCGGTATTTCAGAAACAGCATTCCGGTTGTCATTGCATGCGTGGTGATTTTCCTGATTCCGCTCGTGCTTGTTGCCTTCGGCATCCCGAATACGCAGTATGTTCTTTTAAATCCGCTGCTTCTCGGAAACGTGTTCTGACGGAATCGGGGGTTGACAAATGTGACGGGACTTGTTATAGTTTCGACATTATCGCGAGAGCACCCTAAAGACTGAATTGTGTCTTGCGGGTGCTTTTCTTGTGTTGTGAAGTCGTTTTAGGCCGTTTTCGCGGCAGAAGGGAGGACAACATGGAAGACAATAAGAAGCTTTACGTTCTGGCCGGTTATGACGAAAAGACCGAAACATATCTGTCCGGCATCCAGAACAAACTGTATGAGCAGGGATTCGTCGGAACCCATACCAAAAACCTTCCGGCGCATATCACCCTGGATTCCTTCCCGACCGAGCAGGAGGAGGAACTGAAGGCGCTTTTACATACGGTTGCGGAGCAGACGGATGCTTTTGAGATATCCTTCAGCCATGTCGGGATCTTCAGCGGCGGCTATGTCCTTTTCCTCGGGCCCGATACGAACCGGGAGCTCCTGGATCTGAAGGAATCGTTCGGTGACAGTTTCGACTGGGCGGCACATACCACCATGCTGATTGACGAGCCCGAGGTGATTGCCCGCGCAATGCCCGAAGTAATCAAAGAGTTTCAGCCGTTCGTCGGAAAGGTGACCTCGCTGCACCTTTACGAATTCTTCCCGACCCGCTACATCACCACGGTATATCTGAAGGACGAGAGCGTTCCCGGAACCATCCGGGAGATGAAGAAACGGGAGATTCCGGAGTGCGTCGACGTCATCCGTAAGTCGTTTCAGACTGTGGCGGACGAGTTCGGGTTTACCGAGAAGAACGCCCCGCGCTTCACGGCATATGCGACCGAAGAGGGACGGCTTGCGTATCAGTTTTTCGTGGAGAAGCGTCCGATGTACGTTTACTCGTATCACGGAAAGATTGTCGGATACTACTCGCTTGCGCTTTTTGAGGATGGTTCGGCTGAGCTTAACAACCTCGCGGTGCTTCCGGAATATCGGCATAACGGAATCGGGACGAAACTGCTTGCGGACTGCTTTGAAAAGACCCGTAAATTCGGCAAAGACAAGCTGAAGATCGGAATTGTGGAAGAAAACAAGGTGCTCCGCAGCTGGTACGAGAAGAACGGCTTTGTTCATGTCGGAACGCAGAAGTTCGCCTTCTTCCCGTTCACGTGCGGCTATATGGAAAAGGATTTGATTTGAGAGAGAAAACGGAAGAAAAGAAAAACCGGCGTCATCAGGCGCCGGTTTATTATTGCGTTTGGAAAATGCAAAGCCGTCCGTTTATTCCGGAAGATGCTTCAGATCCTTGCGGTAGATGCGGATCAGGAAGAATACGCACATCGATGCGGAAGCGATTTCCGCGATCGGGTAGCTGAGCCATACGAGGTCGATGTTCTTAAGGACAAGTCCCATGAACAGCGCGACCGGCAGAAGAATCACCAGCTGACGGCAGATCGAAACGATCATGCTGTACAGCCCGTTGCCGAGCGCCTGGAACACGGAAATTGTGATGATCGAGAAGGCCGCAACAACGAAGTGCAGGCTGATAAGCCGAAGGCACGGAACGCCGTAGCGCGCGAGCTCGTCAAGCGCCTCGGGCTTACAAAACAACGACAGAAGAGGCTTCGGAAACGCCAGGAAGATGACCGTTCCGATTGCCATGATGCTGCCCGCAATCAGGTAGCTTAATTTCATCGAATCGAAGATACGCTTCTTGTGCCGCGCACCGTAGTTGAACGCGATAATCGGAACCATGCCGTTATTCAGACCGAACACGGGCATGAAGATGAAGCTCTGCAGCTTGAAGTAAATGCCGAACGCGTTGACCGCCACCTGCGAGAAGCCGTTCAGCAGTTTGTTTAAGGAAAATGTCACAACGGATGAAATCGCCTGCATGATAATGCTCGGGAAGCCGACGCGGTAGATGGTCTTTACGACACCAAGGTCCACGCGGAAGCCCTTGAACGAAAGGCTGATTTCGCGGTTCTTAAGAACGTTCAAAACAAGCGCCAACGACATGGCAATCCACTGACCGATGACCGTCGCAATTGCGGCACCCTTGGCACCCATTGCCGGGAAGCCGAATTTGCCGAAGACGAGCATGTAGTCGAGAATGATGTTGATGACGGCACCGGTCATCTGCGTGATCATCGCATAAAACGTTTTACCGGTGGACTGCAGAAGACGCTCTAACGTAACCTGCATATAGATGCCCAGGCTGAACATTGTCACGACGCCGAGGTAGTCCTTTCCGTACGCGATGATCGCGCGGCAGGCGTCCGGATTCTCGCTCCATTCCTTGGCGGAAATCTGCCAGCGGTAGAACGCTTCGGAGAAGAACAGCCCTAACACAAGGAACAGGATTGCCGCGCAAAATGCGAGGAAGATGCCGTGCGTGGCGGCCTTGTTGGCATTTTCGCGATCCTTACGGCCGAGGCTGTAGCTAAGCAGGGAATTGACGCCGACACCGGTACCTGCGGCAATCGCAATCATCAGTGACTGCGCGGGAAATGCCATCGTGACGGCACTTAAGGCGTTCTGGTCGAAGCGGCCGACGAAGATGCTGTCCACGATGTTGTACATCGCCTGCATCAGCATCGAGAGAATCATCGGCACGGCCATGGATACAAGCAGTTTGTTAACGGGCATCACGCCCATTTTGTTTTCTTTTAAGACGGGTTCACTCATTCCGGATTCCTTCCAAACGGTTGTCCTGCACGGCTTGCAGGAGGTCATATACACTCTGTTATCAAACGGAATTATAATAATAGTAGAAAAATCCTTTGTCAAGTGATATAATGTGGCAGTATCCTGTACAAAAGGGGAGAGATTATGAAAGTCGGCATCTTCGGCGGAACATTTGATCCGATCCACAAGGGACATCTCGCGATAGCCCGCGCGGCGAAGGAACAGTACGGGCTTGATATGGTCCGCATCATGCCGGCGCGAATCCCGCCGCACAAACAGAATAAGGGCATTACCGGGGACGTGCACCGGCTGATGATGGTCACGCTGGCGCTTCCCGTCGGAGAAGGCATTGAGCTCGATCTGACTGAGTTTGAACGCGAAGGCGTCTCTTATACATCCGACACGCTGGCACTCTTACATGAGAGACATCCCGACGATCAGTTGTTTTGCATCATCGGAGAAGATTCCCTCCGGGACTTCGTCACATGGCATGAGCCGGAGAAGATTGCATCTCTCGCGACGCTGCTTGTTGCCGTAAGAGGCTCGGATGAAAAAGGCTTTCAGGAGCTGCTGGACGAGCGCAACCGGCAATTCGGCGGAGCGTTTCAGGCACTGACGGTTCCGTATTATGATATTTCGTCGACGGAGATTAGACAGGCCGTGCGGACCGAAACGAACCCGCATCCCGCTCTGGTCGAAGCGACCGACGCATACATTCACCGGTTCGGCTTATACGGCTGCAAACCGACTGCCGTCCGGAAGGAAGCATTTAAGCGTTATGAAGCGCTTTCCGAAAGACTCGCGGGCACCATTTCGCCGCACCGTCTGAACCATTCAAAGGGCGTCGCCTTCATGTCGGCGAACCTGATGGCAGAGTGGCTCGATTCGGAAGGCCTTCTTGAAACACCGGCCGGAAACAGGCTTGTCAGAAAGACGCTTATAGCGGGTCTCCTTCACGACTGTGCGAAGAGCCTCGGAAGCGATGAAACGCTTGCCTACCTGAAGAAACACCGCGTGAAGCTTCGTGATGACGTGCTGCCGATTGAAGGCATCTGGCACGGCCCTGCAGGCAGGGTGATGGCAAGAGACCGGTACGGCATACGCGATGCGGAGATGCTTCGGGCCATCGGAAACCATTGCGACGGTTCGATGGAGATGGCAGAGCATCCGATGGAGATGGCGGTCTTCATCGCGGATTTCTGCGAACCCTTCCGGGACCACATTCCGACCCCGCCGCTTCCGGTCATCCGGCAGATTGCCCGTGAGGACGCGGTCTACGGCTCGGAAACGGTAACCGCGGCAACCATGTATTATCTGCGGGCGATCGGCAGTCAGGAAACCGACGACATGGCTCGCATTTATCAGAAATTACATAAAATCAGGACATCTAAGAAAGGAAAAGGATGGAAGGCCATCCTGAGGAAACAATGAAGAAATTACTGCTGCTTTTGATGACGGTATGTCTGCTGCTTCCCTGCCTTGCCGGCTGCGGAGAGAAGAAGGACGAAATGGTCCTTGGCAAATACAAAGGCCTGACGTACGCCAACCAAACCTTTGAGGTATCCGACGAGGATTTTGAGAATCTGTTTGCACAGATTTTGGAGCGCTACACGACTTATGAGGTTTTGGAGGACCGTAAGGGCACGGCTGTGAAGAAGGGTGACCTCGTTAACATCGATTTCAGCGGCGTTCTGGACGGAGAGACAGAGCCGTTTGAAGGCGGCACCGACAAGGGCTACATCCTCGAAATCGGCGGCGGACGTTTCATCGCAGGCTTTGAGGACGGTCTGATCGGCGTAAAGCAGGGCGAGACCGTAAAGCTTAACCTGACCTTCCCCGAGCAGTATTATGCTGCTTATGCCGGAAAGAAGGTCACATTTACCGTAACCGTGAATGACATCGTCGAGAAGAAGGTTCGTGAGATGAATGACGAGCTGATCGTCGATTACTCGAACGGCCAGTTCAAGACGGTTGACGAGTACAAGAAATTCGCTTCCGAGTACATCATTCAGGCTAAGGCGCAGACCTACATGAGCGAGGTTCGGAGCAAGCTCCTCGATCAGATTGTTGCCGACACGAAGTTCGGCAAGCTGGATTCCGAGAAGCTTGACGGCTACTATAACGACATCAAGAATTACTACGCAAACGAAGCTTTGAAGAACAACATGACCCTTGAGCAGTATCTGGCGGCCACCTACAATACGACGGTGGATGAATTCAACGCCCAGGTCAAGGGCGTTGCCGAGCAGTCGATGAAGGAAGAGATGGTGTTAAATGCCATCATCGCTGCAGAGAAGATTGTCCTGACGGACGAACAGTACAACACGATGGTGAAGGAGTACATGAACAAGTACGACTACACCGATCAGGCAAAGTTCGAAGCAGATTACAACAAGGATAAGCTTCGCCAGAGCATGCTGTTCGACCTTGCCTTCAAGGTAATCATGGACAGCGCAGTAGCAGAGTAAAGAGGCTTCTGCATCTTAAAAAAGTAGTGAAAACGAAAAGTGAGTCGCATCAGGCGGCTCACTTTTTTTGCATGTAAAAATATAATAATATTCGCAAAAAAAGCGTTTTTTCAATATTTTAGTGTCGTTCATCAAAAAAATATGTCGTTCATCAACGGATGTTTGAAAAGCCTGTACTCCTTTGCTATGGTTGAGTTAGCAAGAGGGTTTCCTTTTGTATGGAATCTGAGGGGGAAAACTCGAGCCAGTATTTCAGAAAGGAGAGGGAAAACATGGCAGGAACAATTTGTGCAGGTACGTGTGGTATCTTAGGCCTTTCGGGTTGTGTTGTCGGATGTTTGGCAATTTTCGGAACCACTTCTGCTCCGGCCGGAATCGGTTGCGTTGCCTCTGCAACAGCCGGCGCTACATCTTCGGCGATTATTTCGTCATAGGGAAAGGCGAGGATTGAGAATCCCGGAATCATACAAATCTTATGGATGGTATTGATTCCGGGAAATCCTTAGTTAAAGGCAAATTGTCATTATCGGTTTGTTTAAATGGGAGAGAGTTATGAGCTTAAAAATATTGGAATTTGAAACACAGAACAGCAAGTATATTTATGACGGGGTTACAGGAACCGTTATGGCTGTAGACGACATTCTGTTGGATTGCATATACGGTTACGAGAGCAAAGGTGAAGAAGAGTTGCAACAGGAACTTAGGAAGAAGTATCAGGATGAAAGAAGAATTGATGCCGCCCTGGCCTTTGTGAAAAAGTATTCAACCAAGGCGTTCTACGTGGATGATGAGGCAGAGAAGGAGAAATGGGAGGATTCCGTAAACGTGACGGGAGAAACCATTCAGAATCTTTTGAAGATCGGGTTTACGCAGCAAATCATTCTGAATGTTACAGAAGACTGCAATATGCGGTGTAAGTATTGCTTCTTGTCTGAAACATACCATTATACGCGAAACCGAACGAATAAAATGATGAGTGTTGAAACGGCAAAAAAGGCATTGGATTTGTATTTTTCTATGATGAAGCAGTACGGCGAAATCAATCCCGGCAAGAAATGTGCTGTAACGTTTTACGGAGGAGAACCGCTTCTGAATTTCGAAGTAATCAAGTGGGCAATCGAGTACACGAAGAAGAATTCGCCGATAGGATATATGTTTAACATCACGACAAACGGAACTTTATTAAAGGGGGAGATTGCGGATTATCTTGTACAGCATAATACGGCCATTACCGTGAGCCTGGACGGATGTGAGGAGGAGCATGACAGGAACCGTCTTTCCGCGGGAAAGAAAGGAACCTATAAAACAGTCACGGATAATATCAGAGAGTTTGTGAAGAAGTATCCGTCGTATAAAAAGATTAATCTGTCATGTGTTTATGACTATTGCACGGACCTGATCACGAACGATGAATTCTTTAAGGAAAACAGCGACTGGTTACCTTATGTCGGAAGTGTTTCTTTGGTTTCCACAAACGGCACAGATTACTATGAGCAGTTTTCAGAGGAGGACATCAGAAAATTCACGGAGCGCTTCATCAGGTTCAGGCAGGAATATGCCATGGCTGTAATACAGAATGAAAAAAGATCTTCCTACAAAGATATATTCTTTACGCTTCAACTAATGCCCGCTGTGCTTAAATACGGCATTGAGGATAAGAAACTGCCCATCGTTCCGTATACGGGGGCGTGCTTCCCGGGAATGAAATTTTCTGTGAGGACGGACGGAAAATTTGATGTCTGTGAGAAAATCGAAGGTACGAGATCCATCGGGGATGTTGATTCCGGTTTTGACGTTGAGGCAATCGCGCAGTTGGTTAAAGACTATAACCGCAATGTTACTGCGCAATGCGGCAGATGCCCTATCAGTAAGCAATGTCCGATGTGCTATGCGTACGCAATCCGGAACGGTTCGTTTAACAGCCCTAAGTGTGATGAGCTGGTTCAGGTTTTTAAGGCGAGCTTAATGACGCAGTATACGATACTTGAGTACAATCCTCATGCGACAGATAACTTTATATATCGTGAAGAATGGATACTGAATTCATAACGGAGGGGAAAATGGGATACTATAAACTGCTGCCGACAGCGCAGATTATTTATGATAAGATGGGCGCAAGTGTGGTTGACATGCTTACATTTGAGAAGATAAATTATTCTTATAATGAAAGTATAGTATTGAAAAGACTGCTGGAGTGTGAATCCAAAGATTTTGAACTGTTGGAAGAGAAGGAAAAAGACCTGATTGCAAATTTAATGGCGGCGGGTTATTGTTATTATTATAAGGGATTGGCATATAACGATATTCACAGAGATAAAAAAGCAGTTGAGGTCAGGGGATTAATGGAGGAAATCCCTCATTTTACGGAAATCTTCTTGGAGGTGAACGATGTGGCGGAACCTACGGAAAGCACCGGCGGACCGGAAAACCACAGGGGATGTTATGCCTGCAAAGCGTGGCCTCATCGGAGCGGAATTAGGAAGAAGTACGATTTCGAAAATGCCATTTCCAGAATAGCAAAACTTTGGGTGGATAAACTGGTGTTAACAGGGGAAAATCCGTTTGCCCGGACAGAAAGACTAAAGGAGATGGTTACCTGCATCCGGAAGTATATGGAACCGATTCCCATAGAGGTAATCACACCGGTCATGAATCCAGAGGCGGAAATCCTTTCTTTTCTTGAAAATAATAATGTTTCCGTGAGATTATATGCCGATAATGCTTCGTTGGAAGACAATTCCTATGCAAATCGGATTAATCGAAGGAATCCGGATTATTGGAACAACCAAACGTTCCATCATTGCCTGAAAAACAAACTGGCGATTACGGCAGATGGTTTTGTGCGCCCTTGCCCGATGATAGACGACGATTTGCTGGATCTTGAGAAGGACCCGATTGACAGGCTTTTTCAGGAACAAAGACTGGATAAGTACTGGCGGCTGACGAAAAGGGAAATTGAGGGGTGTTCAAAGTGCAGAAACCGGTATTTTTGCAAAGACTGTGCGCTGACCGAACTGGCGGTAAAGAACGGGATCCTGAAGCATGAAGTTTTTTGCATCGGGAAAGCGGAGAGATAAATGATTTTACAGGATAGAGGGGAATATGCTTAAGGCGGAAAATATCAGCAAGACGTACGGAAATAAAAAAGAAGCGCTTTCAAAGGTCTCATTTGACATCCGTCGTAATGAGATTACGGCAATTGTGGGGCCAAACGGGGCGGGTAAGTCCACGTTGTTAAGAATTCTTGCCGGTGTGAACTCACAGACGCAGGGGCAAGTTCAGTTGGAAGAAGGAGTCCGGGCAGGTGCGGTATTTGACGGCAACGGGCTTTATTTGCAATTAACTGCGTATGAGAATATGAGTTTCTTTTACAGACTGAACAAGCAAAACCCGCCGGAAAGTGAAAAGGAAACGATATGCGGATTGCTGAAGAGCATGGATTTGTATGAGGTCAGAAATGACAGGGTAAAGGAATACTCCAAGGGAATGGCCAGAAAACTGGCTATTGCAAGGGCTTTGCTCACCAATCCGGATATTCTTTTGATGGATGAACCGTTTGACGGTTTGGATATTACCAGTCACGCTTTTTTGGGCGCATTTTTGAAGACATGGGTTAAGGAACGGAATCACTCTGTCGTTTTTTCCTCGCACAATATGGCTGATGTTGAAAAACTGTGTGATCGGGTGTTAATGATCAAAAAAGGGCATCTGATGAATAATCTGTCCATGGTTGATCTGAATAAAAAGGTTACGGACCGATACAAAATCGTTGTCAGGGAAAAGATAGAGGACTTCCCGGCTGTTCTCGGAAGTTATGAAAAATGTGAACAGTCCGGGGACAGCAGCATCATTTCGGAGAGCGGCGTTGGTACGGCTAATCTGATACTGGACACTTTAAAAAGAAAAGGATATACAATCATGGAGTTCTCCCCGGTCTATAATTCGCTGGAAGATATTTATCTTGCAGAAGTAGGAGGTGCAGAGTGAGAAATATGCTAAAAAAGGAGTTCCTCCTGATGTTTCGTACTTCTAAGTGGATTATTCTTGCATGGGGTGTTTTTCAGGTTCTGATCCCGGTTGTTTTGGTACGGGAAACAGCAAACCTGATACGGGATCAGGCAACGCTTAACCGTTTGTTTGTTCAGATGCTGGTGTTTTATCCCATGATGACAATCCCGGTTGTTTGCGTCCTGGTTTTCACCGGCGGAGTTAATGAGGAGCGAAGGCAGGGTATTCTGATGGTCCTTTTGGCAAACGGGGTGAAGCAGAAACAAATATGGAGAGGGAAATTGCTTGCTTCACTTATCGTATCCGAAAGCATCAGTTTATTGGCGGAAGGGGTGACGCTCTTTCTTCTTCGGATGATTAACGGCTTTTGGCTGTCTTTTTCTTTGAAGGAAGCCATCCTCCTGCTCTTTTTGGTCCCCTTTGTGTCAATGGCAATCTCAGGCGTTTTATGCTTGGTATTATGGGGATTTCAACATGGGCAGCTTTTTGCCACGATGATCCCGTATTTGTTGTTTTTCGGTTGTTGTTTTACATCTGTTTTCAAGGTCAACCTTATAGAAAAAGTGAGCCTTCTTCTTGGATTGGGAATCTTTTCGGCAGGTGTAATTGTTGTAATCATTTCTGAACGGTTGGTGGCTCTTTTCAGCAACGAGCATATTGTTAACCTGGGAAGATCATAGAAAGGGGCTTCTATGGCATTTTTCATTGCGGCACTGAATCTGTTCGGTCTTATATTTTGCTATACGGGGAACAGGGTTCTTTCGGGCATTCTGCTCGGGCTGTCTTTTCTGATGCTTACGCCTTACGTGGAGAAAGCCTTTTGGAAGTATGTCATGGGACCTTCGGTAAATGCGTCTGTCATGCAGCACCGGGTTGCGAGCGTTTTTGTTTCTGCCTTCTTCATGGGTTGTCTGTATCTGGTCATTTATAAGAAATGCGGCAGGGTTTATGTCCCCTTTGTTGTCTTATGCGATGCAGTGTGCTTCCTCACAGAATATGTTTCGGAGAAAAAGAAAAGCTCCGGAGCGGCCTGTCTGGCAAGCGTCGCGGAGCTTCTCATTTCAGCAGTTTATGTAATCTTATAAAACCTAGCTTTCTGTGCCTTGCGAAACCTCTTCGAATTTCATTGTGAAGAGGTTTCTCTTAAAGTAAAAACCGATATGCGGATTCGGAACGTAGGCGGAATCCACAACCGTTCCTGCGGCATTCTTAAAGACAATCGTTTCGCCCTCGGAGAGGTTGAAGATGGCCTTTCTTTGGGATGCGGCATCGGCATCGGTGTTGTTTCCGTAGATGACAATGCTTTCGCCGGCCTTGATCACGTCGCTGTCCTCGAAAGGATAGTCATAGGTGCCGTCGGAGAGGATGTAACCCTTTAAGGAAACATCCGCTGTCGAATAGTTCGTCAGCACAACGGAGTCCTTGTCACGTGCGCAGAATTCCGAAATCAGAACCTTGTCAACGGGAACATCCTTGACATGAAGCGTGATGGCAACGCGGCCGTCCTGCAGGGACGCCTTGGTCACGGAAAGGCTTTCGGTCGTAACCTTTTTACCGTTTACTTCCCAGTAATCAAATGCCTTGCCGAGTTCATATTTGGCGGATACCTTTACGGCATAATCGGTGAAGTATACGCCGTTGACGCCGGCGCCTTCCTTCGCGGTAAAGCTTCCGATCACGAGCTGTGCGCCTGTAGCGCCGACAGCGTTGATCCAGTATTTCTCACCCTTCAGATTCAGGTTGAACTTCAGATAGTCGGCGGAGCGGTCGGCTCTGCGTTCTGCGAAATCCTTGATGGTCTGCAGGTTTCCGGCATACTGGTTCTTCTTTACCCAGGAAACATCGGGCTTTCCGAGAGAGGTCAGGTAAGCGTAGTAGTAATCCATTTCCTTCTCGCGGCTTCTCGTTACGGCGTCAAGCTTTGCGCAAACGTTTCCGTAGGAGAGGGCGCCTGCGCCGAAGTCAAGCGACTTGCGTACGAAGTATTCGCGGCAGTCCGCACGCTCCATCAATGCCGCAAAAAGCGGAGAACGGCGCGGGCCGGGAGAGGAAAGTACCTGCTTCAATGTATCGTAGGAGTTCAGAACCTCCTGCTGTCCGTACAGGCCGTACGTGTAGTCGATATCATGCAACAGGTATCTCCACCGTCCGTCATACGGAGCCTCGCCGTACGACTCGCCCTCGGTCGTGAAATACCGGTAGCAGCGGACGTTGTTGTTCGGCCAGTCCTGATTGCAAAGGTAGATGTTATAGGCCATGTAATCGAGGTAGTTCTCCACATCCATCCAGGCGCAGAGCTTGCGGTATTCGGCCTCGTTGCGGAGATCCTTCTTCGAGAATTCTGCATAGAGTCTGTTGAACTCTTCGGCAATCTTTGCTTCTTCCTCGTCGTCTTCGTCGAGTTCCTTTTCGGTATCGGTTCCGGCGAGAACGATGAATTCGCCCTCGTCACATTTTTCACCGTTCGCGGCCTTTCTTGCGGGGCTGTCGCCGTAACGGTTTTTGAAGAACTCGTCGCAATATGCGCCGTGGAGCCAGTAGAAACCGAAATACTGTCCGTTCACGTAAGCAACGGCCGGGAAGACCGGTTCGTAATCCGAGAAACCGGCGTCGGCGGCGAGCATCTGGTTCAGCTCGTCTCTGACAAATGCAAAGCGGAAATCATTGCCGCTGGCGCGGAGCACGAATTTGTCATAGCGGACGATCTGGCTGCCGTCCTCCGCAAGAAGGTTGAAGCAGTTCAGATACGTCGTGCCTTCGTTCGGAGAGTAACTCTTTCTCGCGAAGAACTTCATGGACTTCTGCGAGAACTGACGGTTGTAACCGCCGTTGATGCGCACGCCGAGCTTCTGCTCGGTAATTTTTTCGCCGGAGCGGTTCAGCACCTCCACGTAAACGGGGCGCTCGCTCTTCTTGCCGTGAAGCTCGTAGTTGTTTCCGAAGAAGATGCCGTTCGGCGAAGCCGTCAGATCCTTCGGATCGCCGGAGATGCAGAAAATCAGCAGGTTCTCGTAACGGTTCGTTACGCCGCGGCCGATCAGATAGCTGTGAATCAGCTCGTCTGAGCTAGTGCCGTCATCATAAAACGCCTTTGCGTGAATCGTATGAACCTTCGGGTCCTCTGTCGTGGAAGCGGCCAGGAAGATTCCCTTGCCGGGCGTGTAAACGCTTGACTTCTCGGTCGGCGTCTCGCCGGTTACGGTATAGTGGATGGTGCCGCCGTTACGCGAATAGATGCGGACGTAGATGCCTTCCTCATAGAAGTACTGGTTGTGGGAGAACATCAAATCGCCCATCTCGTCGGTAAATGTGAACTTATCCTCTTCTTCGCCGTAATCGACAGGCGGCGTCACCTTTGTCCCGGGCTCGTCGCGGTCCGGCTCGGTCTGCTGTCCGGGCGGAACCGGCTGCGGGGTCGCGGGCTTTTCTTTATTTAACAGAATCACCACGGCGATGATGACGGCAACGGCCGCAATCGCCGAGCAGATGATAATCAGTTTCTTTCTCTTCATATTCACTCTCCGTTATGGTAATCAAAATCATTATTCGCCGGTGAATTCCACCAGTACCGTGTTGCTGACGCCGTCAACGGCCTGCAGCTCCTTCAAAAAGCCGGTGTCGGTGCCGCGGAAACGGATCTGCACGGTAAGCTCGGTTTCGTCCTTGTAAAGCGTCTTGTTCTTCAGCTTGCCCTTCAGTTCGGAAACCTTCTTCTCGACGGCCTCCTGTGCCTTGTCCGAATAGCGGATGACAAGCAGGTACGTGCCCTTCGAGGTGCGAAGGAAGAACATCAGGATGTAAACGACGGCGATGAAGGCCGAACCGATCAGCGCGAACGGAATCATGCCGGAGCCGGTCGTCAGTCCCGCAACAACCGCCCAGAAAAGGAAGCCGACATCGAGCGGATCCTTCACGGCGGAACGGAAACGGATGATGCTCAGTGCGCCGATTGTGCCGAGCGAAAGCGCCACGCTTGAGCTGATGGTCAGAATGATCATGGCCGTAATCAGCGTTACCAGAACAAGAAGCACGGCGAAGTTTTCGCTGTAGCTCGCGCCCCGGTAGAAGAAGCGGTAGACGCAGTAGATGACGGCTGCGCAGATGATGGTAAATGTGAGGCAGGCAATGATTTCTGCAGGCGTTGTGCTGCTTAACGAATCGGCCTGGCCCATCAGGTTCTTGATTTCGTTGATATAATCTGACATATCGGCTCCTTTATTGTAAACAGATATAGTTTTGTCTGAGTTTGTCGCGGCAGATGACATACTTCGATACCGCGAGGCGGATGCCCGAATTCTGAAGCAGCTGCTTCAGATACATCGGAAACGCATCGTCGTATTTGATTTCGAGAATGACCTCCCGCTTATCGAAAACCGGAGACGTGACAAGCTTTTCATCAAACATGTCAAGCGTATTCATGCCGGCCGCCACCATTCTGTCAAATGTCACACGGACCATGGAGAGCGGATGCGTGAAGGCTTCCCGATAGTATTCGACAATCACCTTCGGCGTAAGCCCGTGTGCCCGGTGAAGCGCCAGCACTTCCTGCGGAAGAGGCTCCTCTCTGTTTTCAAGCACCGAGAAATCTCCGCGCATGACCGCGTCATAATCCGCTCTGCTGATGCGGGCGGACGTCTTGCAGATGCGGTCGTCAATCTTCTCCTTATTCTCTAAAACGATGAAGGAGTCGTCGTTGTTGTAAGCCCGGATCCGGTACTTGTCCCGGTGCTGCACGCCGCTGTCCTTTTCGTAATAGCCGTCGTCCCGTATCGTATCCAGATAGACGCTTCGGATCAGGTATCCGTCCGGTCCCGGCATATGCGGGTCCGGCGTCAGGACGCCTTGTACCCTTGCACGCAGTTCCACATACTGCGGATACGACAGAAGAATCTTGATTTCGTGCCGCTTGGGGCGGTCCTTAAAGGGATTCTCGTATATGGGAATCTTCATGAAAAAGCCTCATAAAAAACGATTTGCCGAAGCCGAACTACGTTCGGCTCGCATTATAGCATTATATCGGTTTTCATGAAAAATGTAAAGGATTGAGGCTCATTTGAAAAAAGTTTCACATTTTTCAGAGAATGTGCTATGATGTAAGATGTCTTACTATTTCCAAAAGGAGCCGAAATGAAGCATTTTCGCATTACGCTGCAGTATGACGGAAGCCGCTACGACGGCTGGCAGAAGCAGGGCAACACGGACAATACAATTCAGGGCAGAATCGAGGCAATGCTCTCGAAGCTTTTCGAGCAGGAGATTGAGATTCAGGGCTCCGGCCGGACCGATGCGGGCGTGCATGCCGTCGGACAGGTCGCCAGCTTTGCCGCGGACACGAATCTCGGGCCCGACAAGGTCATGGAGCAGATGAATATATTCCTGCCGAAGGACATTGTCGTGACCGACTGCCGCATGACCGACGCGCGCTTTCATGCAAGGCTCAACGCCAAGCGGAAGACGTACTGCTACCGGATTGTGACCGGAAGGCTCCGACCGGTTTTCGGACGCCAGTATGTTTTGTGGCATCCGGAGGAGCTTGACCTTGCGGCAATGAAAAAGGCCGCGGAATGCCTGATCGGCGAGCACGATTTCCGAAGCTTTCTCGGAAACCAGCATTATAAGAAATCAACGGTTCGTACCGTTTATGATATTACCTTTACCGAGACGGTCCGAAAGGAAGGGGAGACGTCCTTCCCGGAGATTGACGTCGCATTTTCCGGAAACGGATTCCTGCCGAACATGGTCAGAATCCTGACGGGAACGCTTCTTGAAATCGGCGAAGGAAAGCGCGACCGGCGCGAAATGAAATCAATTCTCGACGGAGCGGACAGGGCGCTTGCGGGGCCGACGGCACCGGCGCACGGACTGACGCTTCAACGGGTGGAATATTAATCAGGAGGAATGGCTGTCATGAATTTGAAAGGAAGATCGTTTTTAACGCTTAAGGATTTTACCCCCGAGGAGATCATCGGACTCCTCGACCTCGCTGCGGAGTTGCGCGACAGAAAGAGAAAGCGCATCCATGTTTCCGGCTGCGAGGGCAAGAACATTGCTTTGATTTTCGAGAAGACGAGCACGAGAACACGCTGCTCGTTTGAGGTTGCCGCGCATGATCTCGGCATGGGAACGACCTATCTTGATCCGTCCGCTTCGCAGATCGGCAAGAAGGAGAGCATCGCCGACACCGCAAGAGTGCTCGGCAGAATGTTCGACGGCATCGAGTACCGCGGCTACGGCCAGGAAATCGTCGAGACGCTCGCGAAGGATTCCGGCGTTCCGGTTTGGAACGGCCTGACGAACGAGTACCATCCGACGCAGATGCTTGCCGACATGCTGACCGTACGGGACCATTTCGGATACCTGAAGGGCATTAAGTTCGCCTATCTCGGCGACGCCCGCTACAACACCGGCAATTCGCTGATGATCGTTTGCAGCAAGCTCGGACTGCATTTCGTATGCTGCGCACCGAAGAAATACTGGCCGAACGAAGAACTCCGCAAGGTTTGCGAAGAGTACGCGAAGGCTTCCGGCGCAACGCTCACATTTACCGAAGATGTGACGGAAGGCACGAAGGGTGCCGACGTCATTTCGACCGACGTATGGGTATCGATGGGCGAGCCTGACGAGGTCTGGAACGAGCGTATCCATGACCTGCTTCCTTACCAGGTGAACATGAAGTGCATGGAGAATGCTTCGGAAAATGCCATCTTCCTTCACTGTCTCCCGAGCTTCCATGACCTGAACACCGGCATCGGCAAAACGATCAGTGAGAAATTCGGCCTCAATGAGATGGAAGTCACCGACGAGGTATTCGAGTCGAAGTACAGCAAGGTATTTGACGAGGCGGAGAACCGCATGCATACGATTAAGGCGGTTATGTTCGCTACGCTTTCGGAGGAGGAGCTTTCATGACGCAGTCATGAACTGTAAATGCGACGACGACTTGGCAGGTGCAGCTTTGCTGCGCGTGCCGTTACCATAGGAGGACCTGTAAGTGTACCAAGACAAGGTTGTGCTCTGCGGAGCAAGTTCATATGAGAAGCTGTTCTACCTGAATCCGGATTTTGAAAACCTTCCCAAGGAAGTGAAGGACCGGTTGAAGATCATCTGCGTGTTCTTCACGGAGAAGGTAGGCGGCAGACTGATGCTTGAGTTCGATGAAGAAGGAACGCTTTTGTTCAGCGTTTCCGCCAATGACGGGGACCCGGCATTTGACGAAATCGGAAGCGCGCTCGAGATTAAAAAGATCCGAAACGAGGAGCAGGAACTGTGGGAATCCTTAGAGTTGTACTTTAAGGTTTTCTTCCTCGGAGAGGACCCGGAGGGAGAGGCATGAAACAGGATATTTTACTCGGAATCGACGTAGGCAATACGAATATTACGTTCGGCGTCTTTCGCGGAAAGGAAATCCTTAAGACGTTCCGCATGACGACGAAGATGCAGAGAACAAGCGACGAATTCGGCGTTTGGATCCGCACGCTTTTAACAGAGACGGGCTTTGATGCGGAAAGCCTTAAAGATGTCATTGTGGCATCCGTTGTGCCCGGCATCATGCATTCGCTGAATTCCGGCATCATCAAGTACCTGAACAAGACACCGATTGTTGTTGAGGCAGGCATGAAGACCGGCCTTCGCATCAACATGGCCAACCCGAAGGAACTCGGCGCGGACCGTGTCGTGGACTGCGTGGCGGGCTATGAGCTGTACGGCGGACCGGTCATGGTCATTGATTTCGGCACGGCGACAACATATGACCTCGTTCTGGACGGATGTGTGTTTGAAACCGGTATCACGAGCCCGGGCATCCGCATCTGCGCGAACGCTTTGTGGAACGAGACCGCGAAGCTTCCGGAGATTGCTATTGAAAAGCCGGCAAGCATCCTCGCAAGAGATACCATTACGAGTATGCAGGCAGGCCTTGTATACGGCTGCATCGGACAGACCGAATACATCATCAAAAAGGTGAAGGAGGAAGCCGGCCTTACGGAGATGAAGGTCGTTGCGACCGGCGGCCTCGGCAGAATCGTTTCCGAGGAAACGGATATGATTGACATCTACGATCCCGACCTGACGTTGAAGGGACTGCAGATCATCTATGCGAAACAGAGCAGGCGGAAGGACAAGGCATGAGCTTTCGCATCGGAAATGTGACAATTGAAACGGACACGGCGCTCGGACCGATGGCCGGTATAACGGACCTGCCGTTCAGGCTTATATGCAAGGAACAGGGAGCGGGCCTTTTATATACGGAAATGGTCAGCGCGAAAGGAGTCATGTACCGGAACCGGAATACCGAAGAGCTTTTGGAGACAAACCCCTCGGAGCACCCGATTGCGCTGCAGCTGTTCGGGAGCGATCCCGCAATCATGGCAGAGCAGGCGGCGTATCTTGCCGACCGCGAATTCGACTTCTTCGATATCAACATGGGCTGTCCCGTTCCGAAGGTGGTAAATAACGGAGAAGGTTCGGCTTTGATGAGAGACCCTTCTCTTATTTATAACATCGTAAATGCGATGGTGAAGGCGCAGCCGAAGCCTGTCACGGTGAAAATCCGAAAGGGCTTTTCCGTGGAAAATGCGACGGAGGTCGCGAAGGCATGCGAAGCGGCCGGGGCATCGGCAATTGCCGTGCACGGAAGGCTCCGCGGCGAGTTTTATGCGGGTAAGGCCGACTGGGACTGCATCCGCAGGGTGAAGGAGGCCGTCTCGATTCCGGTCATCGGAAGCGGTGACGTCGACAGCGCGGATAAGGCGCTTGCGATGAAGCGTGAGACCGGTGTTGACTGCGTGATGATTGCGCGCGCGGCAAGAGGAAACCCGTGGATTTTTGCACAGTGTAAGGCCGCCTTTTCGGGCGAGCCGGTACCGGAAAGGCCGGGCGTAAAGGAAGTGGCCGAAACGGCTTTACGGCACGCGAAGGCAGCGATTGCGAGGGTCGGCGAGAAACGGGCCATCCCGATGATGAGAAGTCATGTGGCATGGTATTTTTCAGGGTATCCCGATTCGGCGGCACTGCGAAGAAGGTCAAACGAAATAGCCGATTATGCGGAGCTTGAGGAGTTACTCCTTCGCTTCGTATCCCAATATGAAGCTTAAGTGCGTTTTAGGAGGATGACATGAAAAGAAGCATTGCGGTTCTTCTGCTTCTGGCAATGGTTTTATGCCTTGCCGGATGCGGTGAGAAACAGAAAACAGAAGGGGAGAAGGTGACCCCGGCAGCAACGGGGGAGCCGACCGGAACACCCGAAAGCACCCCGAGTCCGGAGCCGACGGAGGAGATTACTCCGACGCCTGACACGCCGAAGCTTCCGCATACGGAGCTTACGGAGGGCCCGTATTATGCAATCGGAACCACCATGGACGGTTCGGCCTACCTGGGCAGCGCAACCTCCAATCAGCCCGCTTTCGCAACGGGGATTGATTTCATCTATCTGACCGAGGAAGGATACCCGGAACTTGCACAGAGGCTGAAGGACGAAAACATTCAGCACAGCGAGTCCGGAGCCTACTATCAGGACGAGATACTGAAGATTCTTTCCGAGCAGACGGAACGGTTTGACAAGGGCTGGTATTATTTCGATCAGATTATGCCTGAACGGAACGATTCCGCAGTATTCTCCTACACGAGATGCCTTCGCGAATATAACGGCGTCATTGCGACGGAAAATGTGACGGGTTACGTGTTCGATACGAAGACCGGTGAGCCGCTTGACATTACGGATGTCATCAAGGATACCGATGTTTTGCAGGAAGAAATGCGCGCGTGCATTGAGGCACAGTATGGCGGCAAAAACGTGCTGCTCGATTCCTGGGACAATGTCTTCACGCAGCTGTTCGGATTCGGGCATTACGGCTGGGTATACAGCGATGACGGCATCGAGTACTGGGTGGAAATGGAATATCTGACCGAGAACCTGACCGAGCTTTACAGGGGCACGCTTAAGGTTACGGAGCATCCGGAGCTTTTCACGGAGCAGTATGTCGGTGACTTTACGGGTGACCTGCTGAAGGAACGCGAGGACAGGGTTGACCCGAAGACCGCGCAGTCTCCGGTTTATGAAGAAGTGCTTCTTGAGCTGATTGAGGGTGTCGGAGCGCTGAACTTTGACGAATGCACGACCCTGCTTGACATGACCGACCTTTCGTATTCCCCTGTTCCCCCGGAGGAAGCGGAAGAGGAGCAGCCCAACATCACGTTTTACGACCCGACGAACGGCGATAAGGTTTATATGCTTTTCTGGCCGAAGGACGGGGTCAATATGACGGGTGAGAATACGCTTTCCCTTTTATATGTCATGCCCGCCAAGACGAACGGTTTCCTGCTTGTGACGGACAACTATCACAGCAGTTCGGTAGAATATGACGTGATTGACCGGTCCTTCCCCGAAAAGGACGGGCTGCCTTCGCAGAGAACGGTTACATTTGCCGACGTGGAGGACGCTTTGGCGGTGCTGCTGCAGGGATTCTATCTGTATTATCCGGAATTGTTCTAAACGCGCGGTTTTGCGCGGAAGGAGAAGACGATGAAAAGATTTCTTTGTATTGTTTTGTCGATTGTCATGATGATCTGCCTGACGGCCTGCGGCGATGACGAAAGCGGTGCAAAAGAGGGCAAGAGCCGCGACGGCAAAAAGAAGGTGACGCTTACGCCCACAGCGGACGTAACGCCTACGGAGAAGCCGACCGGCGAGCCCGATACACCTACGCCGACCCCGACGGAGGAGCCCGGTCCCGAAGTGACCGAAACGCCTACGCCGACGCCTGTTTCGCAGGGACTGCCGGTACCGGATGTAACGGAAGGTCCGAACTGGGTCATCGGACGCGGAGACGGCTGTGACCGCTATACCGAGAAATATAAGGGTGAAGGCCCTGCCTTTGATTCCTCAATCGATTACCTTTATATCACGGAATACGATTATAAGAATCTTGCGAAGGCTGTTCGGGCGCAGAACCTTGACACCTACCGGAAGAACGACAAGGTCCGCTTCAGCGCAGCCGAGCTGTTTGAGGAGCTGACCTACGAATTCCATGAAAAATGGTACGAAAACAATACAATTATTGTGAAGAGAAACGATTCCAAGGTTTTCGCGTATACGAGAACGGACGATACGTATCTGGGCGGCGCACATCCGTATGAATACCGGACCGGCTACTGCTTCAATTCGCAGACCGGCGTGCTTCTGTCTCTTTGGGACCTGATTTCCGATAAGGAAGGCTTCGCGAACGACGTTGTGGAATACTTTTCCAAAGTGGCTGACGAGGAAGGCTTTTGGGACAACTGGGAGACGGTTGCCCGTGAGGCAATTGCAGGTGAAACAATCGGCTGGGTGGCTACTGACGAAGGTCTCGAGCTTTGGTTCAACACCGGAACGCTTGCGCCTTATGCGACCGGCGAGGTCAGCATGGAATATGAAATCATTAAGTATCCCGGCCGTTTTGTCGCATCGATGGTCGGTGCTTACGGCTCCTATATTCCGGCCCCGAAGAGGACGGAAGGCTTCATTTATGAAGACCACTGGGGTTACAGCCGCTCGGAGCGTTACAGATACGTTCTGACCGGCGTTGTCGAAGGGCTCGGCACGATGTCCTATGAGGACCTTGCCGAATTCCTCAGAAGCCAGGATGTGGAGTTTGAAGGCGCCGGAGACCGCGAAGCGGAGCAGCAGGAGTCGAACGCCTATGCAGTCTTCTTTGGCTTTGACTCTACCGACCGCTATTTCTGTTATTTCGTGCCGGAGGACAAAAACAACTATTACAGCACGCAGCGTCTTGCAAGTATCAGCATTACCTTCCCGGGTTATGAGTTCTTCCTGATTGCGGACCTGGATGAGGACGGATACGTGCAGTACGAGATCATTGACTGCTCGTTCGATGACGCGCGCGACGCCGCAGTTGTGTACGATTTGGACGATGCCATGAACGTCATGATCATGACGATGATGACCTATTACGACGATATTGTTTCAGCATATTAAAAAAACTTTATGAAAAATGAAAAAAGGACTTGCATTTTCCTCTCTCATGGTATAGAATAAGGCAAGTTCGCGGACAAATGTCCGCCACAGAAATACACAATGCGGGATTGAGAGTAGTTATTCCGCAGCAGGGAGGCCGATATGGCAGTAGAAGTAAAAGAAAAATTTAAAGTCGGAATCCTCGGCGCTACGGGTATGGTAGGCCAGAGATTCATTTCCCTTTTGGAGAACCATCCGTGGTTTACGGTAACGATGGTTGCCGCAAGTCCGAGAAGCGCAGGCAAGACCTATGCGGAAGCAGTCGGTGACCGTTGGAAGATGACGACCCCGATGCCGGAGCGTGTAGCGAAGCTGATCGTCCGCAACGTCAACGAGGTGGAGGCTGTGGCAGCAGAGGTTGACTTCGTATTTTCCGCAGTCGATATGACGAAGGACGAGATCCGCGCCATCGAGGATGCGTATGCGAAGACCGAGACGCCCGTTGTTTCCAACAACAGCGCACACCGCTGGACGCCCGACGTTCCGATGGTAGTTCCGGAACTGAACCCGCAGCACTATGACATCATTCCGTTCCAGAGAAAGCGTCTCGGAACGACGAAGGGCTTCGTAGCCGTTAAGCCGAACTGCTCGATTCAGAGCTATACGCCCATGCTTCACGCACTGATGGAGTTTGAGCCTTTTGAGATCGTTGCCACGACGTACCAGGCGATTTCCGGCGCCGGTAAGACCTTTAAGGACTGGCCCGAGATGATTGACAACGTCATTCCGTACATCGGCGGCGAGGAAGAGAAGAGCGAGCAGGAGCCGCTCCGCATCTGGGGTAAGATTGAGAACGGACAGATTGTGAAGGCCGACGGTCCGGTCATCACGACGCAGTGCATCCGTGTTCCGGTAACGGACGGACATACCGCAGCCGTATTCGTGAAGTTCAGAAAGAAGCCCACGAAGGAGCAGATCCTTGAGAAATGGGCAGCCTTCAAGGGACTTCCGCAGGAGCTTGAACTTCCGAGCGCACCGAAGCAGTTCATCCATTACTTCGAAGAGGACAACCGTCCGCAGGCCGCTCTCGACCGCGACCTCGAAGGCGGCATGGCCGTTTCCGCAGGACGTCTTCGCGAAGACAAGGTTTATGACTGGAAGTTCGTGGGACTTTCCCACAATACGAAGCGCGGCGCTGCCGGCGGTGCAATCCTTTCCGCCGAGACGCTCGTTGCACTCGGTTATATCACGAAGAAATAAGTTACAGGCAATAAGAAAACCGGGCAGTTGCTGCCCGGTTTTTTCGTTGCATTTTTCAGAGCCTTTTATTCTTTTACCTGCGGGATTCCGAGCAGAGCCCGGATGACGCCGTAGACATTGCCGTTCTTGTAAGCCTCGCCGGTCTTGACGATCGTGAGGATGTAGCCGGTTTCGCCGGTCGTGAACTTGACGTCCTGAATGACCCGGTTACTGTCAAGGCAGATGCCGAGGAACACATCGCGCTCCGTTTCGCCCTCAGGGGAATCTTTGTCGGGGACATAGTGGTAAATGTAACGGTCTTCCTCGGCGATTGCGTTTTTGATGTCGTCGGGAACCGTGTCGAAATCTACGAGGATTCCGTTCTCCGCATAGCGCCGCAAAGATTTGTCGTCGCCGATCATGATATCGAGGTCGCCTGCCACGATGTAGGTGGAAAGCGTGGACATGTCGTTGATTGAGTTCTGGGAGCCGGAAAGGCGGGTGTCACAGTAAATCAGCGCCTTGTCTCGCTTGTAGCCCATCTCTTCAACCGCGTCATCGAAGAATTCCTGCAGGGCAACCGCGTCAAGCGTATTGTCGAGCACAACGATGTAGCAGACATCCTCCGGCTTCGGCTTCAGAGCGGAATACAAACCGTATGCAATCAGCCCCAAAACGGCGAGAATCAGAAGAACCTTCAGAAGATAGTAAGAGCAGAAATACGACCATTTGCCCTTTGCGCTTAATTCCTTCCAGGTCTCCTTTTCGGTTTTGCTGTCCGCGCGGTCCGCGCCTCTTTTATAGATTTCGGCGTCGTCTTCAAGCGCCGTCTGTTTGCCGTTAAGATCCTGCATAAACTTTCCTTTCCGATATGGTTATTCCTTGATGATCAGCTCCGCCGTCATGCGGACGAGAGGCTCCTTCATGCCCGGCTCGATTTCCGGATGATATAGGAAGCGGAGTAAGAACCAATCCAGCTCTGTCGGCCACTGCGGTTCGTTGTAGCCCTGGTAGAACAGGCTGTCCGGGTAATCGTAGGTGTCGTTCTGAAGCCCGAGGGCCTGAATGATCTCTTCAAGAATGACATGGTTTTTGTTGGTTCTCGTGAGGTCGTTGCATACCCCGATTTCGGCCTGGGTGATATCGCCGCCCATGAACCAGATGGAACTGAAGCCGTCCGTGAATTCGTCGCCGATGGCGGCAAGCGAAGCGGCCTTATACGCTTCCGTATCCAGAAACATCATGATGAAGTTTGCGGAATCACTCTGCGAATCGGCCGGATACATGCCCGGGAACCCTTCAATCTCATTGAGCGCCGCAACAAGCCGGTCAATCAACGCCAGATCGTCCGCGTTCGGTGTTCCGTTAATCGTATAAAGAATCGGTGTCGGCCACTTCCGCACAAAGTCGATGACGTTGCCGTTCGTGAATTCGCTTGTGAGCCCGACGCGGCAGTAGTAATCGACGATATCATCCTTTTTAAGTCCGACGGCACCGGCATCCAACATCCGAACCGGCTCGGGCGTCGGCGTGGGCGTGTTACTGGGTGTGGGCGTCGGCGTGGACGTCGCCTCCGGTGTCGGTGTTTCGGTCGGCGCAAGGGTCACGGTCTTTTTGCCCGCAGACCGGGACTTTCCCGCCTCCGGCAGGGTTTCCTTCGCGCACGCCGTAAGCAGCACGGCACACAGTAATAACAAAAGAAAATTCTTACGTTTCATGATAGTTATCCCCCGATAGAACCTATCCTATCATATTTTATGAAATCGTTCAAGAAAGCAGTTCTTTTTTCACATTTTCCTCACGATAAGGCGAAAAGTCTTGCATTCCGGGGAAAATGTGATATGATACGCTTGTAAATCTAATAAGAGCATCACACGATGCCGAGGGAGGACATATGAAGAGATTTCTTTTCACGGTTCTTCTCCTTACCGTAGCTGCGGCTGCACTTTCCGGATGTAAGAAAGGCGGCACAAAGGACGGGAAAAACGGCGGTGAAGTGGTGGTCGGAATAACACAGGATTTAGACAGTCTTGACCCGCATAAGGCAGTAGCGGCAGGAACTAAGGAAGTTTTGTACAACCTGTTTGAAGGTCTGGTGAAATCAGATCCTTCGGGCAATCTCGTTCCTGCAGTAGCGGAAAGCTACCGCATTTCCGAGGACGGAAAGACATATACCTTCGTTCTTCGAAGCGATGTGACCTTCCACAACGGAAAGAAGCTTACTGCAGAGGATGTTATTTATTCCCTGAAACGTGTCGCGGGCAAGCTCGAGACTTCCGATCCGGAGGTCCAGGTTTTGGCCGCTTTTTCTGTTATTTCCGACATCACATCCGCAAAGGAGAATGACAAAGACACCATTGTTGTTACTTTGCAGGAAGGCAATACCGAGCTGATCGGGTACTTTACGGCAAGCATCGTTCCCTGCGACTACACGGAGCAGAAGACGAAGCCCGTCGGAACAGGCCCCTTTAAGTTCGTTTCCTACACGCCCATGAGCGGACTTGTCATGGAGCGTAACGACAGTTATTACGGCAAGGCACCGAGCCTGAAGAAGGTCACATTTTCCATCTCGGAGAGCACGGATGCCGCATTCCTGAAGCTGCAGGCAGGCGAGATTGACATCTTCCCGTACCTGACAGCCGACCAGGCCGCACAGTTAAAGGACAAATACTATATCGAAGTCGGCGAGATGAGCCTCGTTCAGGGACTGTTCCTGAACAACAAGGTGAAGCCATTCGATCAGAAGGAAGTCCGCCAGGCGGTCAATTACGCAATCGATAAAGATGAGATTCTCGCCATTCTGAACGAAGGCAAGGGCAAGAAGATCGGAAGCGGCGTATACGCCGGCTTCACCGCTTATTACAACGAGAACTGCGTGAATACGTACTCCTACGATCCGGAGAAGGCAAAGCAGCTTTTGAAGGAAGCGGGATACCCCGACGGTTTCACCTTCACCTGCGCCGTTCCGTCCAACTACACGTACCACGTGCAGACGGCAGAGGTTATCGCTTCCCAGCTGAAGAAGGTGGGCATCACCATGGAGATTCAGCTGATTGAGTGGGCAAGCTGGCTTTCCGATGTGTACCATGATCACAATCATCAGTCGACCATCATCGGACTTGATTCCCAGCTCGCGCCGAGCGATATTCTGAAGTACTACATCAGCGGTTCGAAGAAGAATTTCATCAATTATGAAAGTGAGGAGTTCGACCGGGCTTATAACGATGCCCTGGCAACGACGGACCCGGCTCAGAAGAAGGCCCTTTATCTGAAGGCACAGCAGTGTCTCGCAGACGATGCGGCTTCCGTATTCCTTCAGAGCCCGTCTTTGATGGTAGCAGTCCGTAAGGGACTGACCGGATACACCTTCTATCCCGTATACGTACAGGATATGAGTGCGATTTCCGAACAGAAGTAAAACAATTGGAAAGGAGAGCGCCATGAGAGCAGTTAAGAAGATCGTTTCGATGTTTGCTGCCGTTGTGGCGCTCTCTTTTATTACGTTCCTGGCATTTTCCGTCTTGCCGGGCGACGCGGCGGAGGCCAAGCTCGGGACAAATGCGACGCCGGAGCAGATTGAGGCGCTCCGCGAGGAGATGGGCCTTAACGACAATGTGCTTGTGCGCTACGGACGCTGGATCGGCGGCGTGTGCACCGGCGACCTCGGCAAATCCGAGCGGTACGGACGTCCCGTTTCGGAACTTTTCTCCGTAACGCTTCCGAATACGTTAATCCTGGCGGGCATGGCATTTGTCATCATCGTTGTGCTGTCGTTCCCGTTCGGGCTTTTGTATGCCCGCTATCCGGGCAGCATCGGCGACCGCGCCGGTGTGTTTGTGAACCAGACGTTCATGGCGATTCCGGCGTTCTTCATGGGCATTCTGATTTCGGTTATTTTAGGGCTCGGGCTGAATCTGTTCGTTCCGGGCGCTTTCGTGTCCTATGACGAAGACCTGTCGCGCTGCGCAGCCTACCTGTTCTTCCCCGCTCTGGCGGTTGCCCTTCCGAAGGTTTCGATGACGATCCGTTTCCTTCGAAGCGCGCTTCTTACCGAGAAACGGAAGGAGTATGTCCGCACCGCAAGAAGCAAGGGGCTTGGGGAGTGGGAGATTCTTCGCAAGCATCTTCTTCCGAATGCGCTTGCGGCGACCGTAACCTTTTTGGGTGTTGTTGTGTCCGAAATCGTGGCCGGAAGCATTGTCATCGAGCAGGTTTTCGGCGTGAACGGACTCGGAAGACTTTTGGTCAATTCGGTTGCGAACCGCGATTATAACGTCGTGCAGGCAATCGTACTGTATATCGGCATTGTCGTCATCGTCTTAAACGGCGTGATTGAGGCGTTCATACAAAAGGAGGAGGAATAGCATGAAACGGTACCGTTCCTTCAACTTTATATGCGGCGGCTGCTTTTTGGGGCTCACGGTGCTTCTCGTGCTGTGGGGCCTGATTCATACGCCCTACGACCCGACGGCCGTCAATGCCTCGCTTAGAAACGCGGCACCGTCGCTTTCGCATCCGTTCGGTACGGACCAGCTCGGACGTGACGTATTGAGCCGTGTCATGGTCGGCGCGCGCACCTCGTTCTTCATCGGAGCAGCCACGATTCTGCTCGGCGGCATCGTCGGTACGGTGCTCGGCGCGATGGCCGGCTTCTTCGGCGGCTTCTTCGATACGGCTTTGATGCGCGTAAATGACAGCCTGCTTGCGTTCCCGGGCATCCTGCTTGCCCTTGTCATGGTATGCCTGTTCGGAAAGGGCGAGAAAAATGTCATTCTCGCGCTCGGCATCCTGTTCGTCCCGAGCATTGCGCGCGTCGTGCGGAGCGAAATCCGCAAGCAGCGCCCGATGGATTATGTGGCAAATGCCAAACTTCTCGGCGTAGGAAAGCTGAGAATCTTATTTGTACATATGCTTCCGAACATCCGCGCCACCCTTTTGGTGACGATGGCTGTCGGTTTTAATAATGCGGTTTTGGCGGAGGCAGGTCTTTCCTACCTCGGTCTCGGCGTGCAGCCTCCGGACGCCAGTCTCGGACGGATGCTTTCGGACGGCCAGAGCTACCTCGGTCTTGCACCCTGGATTGTCATATTCCCGGGCCTTGTTCTCGTGCTTTGCGTACTTGGTGTGACCTTAATCAGCGACGTGCATTCCGGCAACGCGGCAGATACCGAGGACCCGGCTGCAACGAGAAAGAAGATCCGCCGCATCCTTCGCGAGCGGTATCCCGAGCAGGTTTCGGAGGATGACGGTTCGGTGCTCAGCGTAACGGGGCTCCGCGTGGCATTTTCCACGGACAGCGGAGAACAGAAGGAGGTTGTGCACGGCGTTGACTTTAGGTTAAAGCCCGGCGAGAAGCTCGGCATCGTCGGTGAATCCGGAAGCGGCAAGAGCGTCACGGCGCTTTCCGTCATGCACCTGCTTCCCGAAAGCGGCGCGGCAGTCGGTGACATCCGCGTGCGGTATACGGACGAAGAGGGCAGCCACGATGTGGACATGTCCCATTACAACGCGAAAGAAATGCAGCGCTATCGCGGCGCGGAAATCGCGATGGTATTCCAGGAGCCGATGTCGTCCCTGAATCCATCCATGAAGATCCGCAGACAGATGGCGGAAATGCTTACGCACAGCGAGAAGCATTTTGAGAAGGAAGAGATTGAGGAAAAGCTGAAGAACGCTCTTATTGAAGTCGATTTGACCGATACGGACCGCATTCTTTCGAGCTACCCGTCGAAGCTTTCAGGCGGACAGCGGCAGCGCATCATGATCGCGATGGCGATGCTCAATAATCCGAAGGTGCTGATCTGCGACGAGCCGACGACCGCTCTTGACGCGGAGACGCAGGAGCAGATTCTCGTGCTTCTTGATAAGTTACAGAAGAAATACCGGACGGCCGTTTTGTTCATCTCGCACGACCTCGGCATCGTGAAGCGCATCTGCGACCGGGTGCTTGTGTTCCATAACGGCGTCATCGCCGAAGAGGGTGCTGCAGCAGAGGTGTTTGAGAATCCTGCGGAGCCTTACACGAAGGAACTGATTGCGGCTTCGGTCGGAAAGGATTTCTCGGAACAGATGACCGTTCCCGAAGGCACCACGCCCGAAGAGATCATCAAAGTATCGCATCTGCATGTTTATTTCGGAAAGAAGCGCGGCAGAAGCCCGCTTAACTACCGCACGAAGGTTTTGGAGAATTACAACCTTTCCGTTAATAAGGGAGAGGTTTACGGCATCATCGGCCGGAGCGGCACCGGCAAATCCACGCTGGCGAAGTGCCTGTGCGGACTGCTGCGCCCGATTGTCGGCACCGTCGATGTGAAGGGAAGCGTCGGCATGGTATTCCAGGATCCTTACGGAAGCCTGAATCCCGCGAAGAGCGTGAACTGGCTTTTGGAGGAACCGCTCCGCATCCGGAAGGTTCCGAAGGAGGAAAGAAGAAAGCAGGCAGCGGAAATGCTTGCAAGAGTCGGACTTCCGCCCGAATACGGCGAGAGAAAGGTGACCGACCTGTCCGGCGGCCAGCGGCAGAGAGTCGCAATCGGCATGGCACTTATGTCGAAACCCGAGGTGCTCGTTCTCGACGAGCCTGTTTCGGCACTTGACGTAACGGTGCAGGAGCAGATCCTCGAGCTGCTTGCCGAACTGCACGACAGGTATCAGTTAACCTACATCTTCATCACCCATGACCAAAACGTCATGAAGCGGTTTGCAACCCGCGTGGAAACCTGGTAGAATGGGCTCCGGCCAAGGTCGGAGCCTTTTTCAAAAAAAGCATTGACATTTGCCATGGGACATGGTATTATTCCATTTGCTGTAAGATTACAGCCGAAGCAGAGTATCCGCTCTCACCTCAAGCAATTGCGCGAAGAGGTCCGTATATTTTCCCGTTTTTTGAGAAAGCGGGACTATTTGTCGGGCGGATATTATCATCCGCTTTTTCTTTTTGAAAAAGTACCGTTTTTCCCTTTGAGGAGGTGTTGTACCATTAGCGATTACATGATCAACGAGCAGATCAGGGATAAAGAGATCCGGCTGATCGGGGAGCACGGGGAGCAGCTTGGGGTTATGCCCGCAAAGGACGCTTTCCGCATTGCACAGGAAGCCAATCTGGATTTGGTGAAGATCGCGCCCAACGCAGAGCCGCCGGTATGCAGAATTGTGGACTACAGCAAGTTCCGCTACGAGCAGGTGCGCAAAGCGAAGGAGAATCGTAAGAAACAGAAAACCACCGAAATCAAGGAGATTCAGCTTACTCCCGGCATCGCCGACAATGACCTGAACACGAAGGCAGGTCAGGCTCGCAAGTTCATTACGAAAGGGAATAAGGTTAAGGTGGAACTTCGTTTCCGCGGGCGTGAGATGGCACACCAGCAGGCCGGCATGGACACCGTTCTGGCATTCTGTCAGAAACTGGAGGATGTCGCCGCAGTTGACAAGCCGCCCAAAATGGAGGGCCGGAATCTTGTGGTCATTCTGGCGGAAAAGAAATAACAGATCGAGTTTAAACAAGGAGGACATTGTATTATGCCTAAGATGAAATCAAACAGCTCCGCTGCAAAACGTTTTACGAAGACGGGTACCGGTAAGCTGAAGAGAATGAAGGCCGGAAAGCAGCACATTCTTACCAAGAAGTCTACCAAGATGAAGAGAAATTTGCGGCATTCGACCACGGTTGACCATGCCAGCGAAAGAAATATGAAGAAAATCTTACCCTATCTGTAAGACGGTCGAAGGAGGACTAATATCATGGCAAGAATTAAAGGCGGCTTAAACGCCAAGAAGAAACATAACAGAGTATTGAAGCTGGCAAAGGGTTACCGCGGAGCACGTTCCAAGCAGTACCGCATTGCCAAGCAGTCCGTAATGCGCGCTCTTACTTCCGCATTTGCCGGACGTAAGCAGAGAAAGAGAGAGATGCGTGTTCTTTGGATCGCACGTATCAATGCGGCATGCCGCATGAACGGTCTCTCCTACAGCAAGTTCATGTACGGTCTTAAGCTTGCTGAGGTTGATATCAACCGTAAGATGCTTTCCGATCTCGCCGTTAACGACGCTGCAGGCTTTGCAAAGCTTTGCGAAACCGCTAAGGCTAAGCTGGCATAATCGGTGCAAAAATCCATTGTTTATGAAGGGCAGTTTTCCGAAAAAACGGAGAACTGCCTTTTTTCGATTATTCGTGACAAATGTGATAAATTGTGCTACAATTTCTGTGTATGCTTAAAGAAAGGAGAGCTCTCATGAAAGAGAAGATCGGAAAGATTTCCCGCGGTATCATTGAGTACGAACTTCCCCGCATCATTCTGTCCAAAGAGAAGCTTGTCCTTTCCGCCGAAATGTGGCGCAGACAGACCGGCAGAATCGGAATCACAAACAGTTCCGGCGTTTCCATGAAGGGAATCGTCTGCTCGGACAACCGTATTTTTGAAATCACCACGCCGCAGTTTGTCGGCGTTAACAATACTGTGGAATATGTCATCCGCGGCGATTATATTACCGGATGCGAGGATATCACCGGAGAGATTACGTTCGTGACGGATTGCGGCGAAGTGTCGCTTCCGTACCGGATTTCCGTCAGTGCGCCCTCTTTGATTTCGTCTGAGGGGACGATTGCGGATATGAACCGGTTTGTATCCCTGGCCCGCTATCATTGGGAGGAAGCGCTTCGTCTGTTTAACGACCCTGCGTTCCTGCCTTTTTTGCAATACCACGAACCGCACAGCGTCTTCCTTCTTGAAGTGCTCCGCAGAAGCCAGGTAAGCGACCGGGCTTTGGAGGAGTTCCTTGTCGTGACCGGCAAGAAGATGGGCGTGACGCTGCAAAGCGATGAGGACCGGCTTGAGTATTCCGTATCGGAAAACCGCCTTTACGGAAAGATTCAGATTACGAAAAGCACCTGGGGCTATGTCAATGCGAGAATCACCTCTTCGGCGGAGTTTCTCGTTCCCGACCGGGAGCAGATTTCGATGGAGAGCTTCCACGACAACCGCTGCGACATTCCGTTCCGGATTCTGCCCGATAAGCTCGGCTACGGCACGAGCACGGCGACGCTTGCCGTCGAGGCGCAGAACCAGCAGCTTTTCGTCACCGTCTCCGTTGACAAGCCGATTCCGGAGCCCGAGGCGTTAATTGAGCGCCACGAGCGGAAGGAAGCATTCGGCCGCTTATATGAAAACTATCTGTCCTTCCGGATGAACCACATCTCCGCCGGCCGGTATGTCGCCGAGGCCGAGGGACTTGTTTCAAGACTCGAGAAGGATACCGAGGAATCGAATATCGGCCTGAAACTGTACCGCGTTCACTTAGACCGCATTGCAGGCCGTGAGAATGCCGCTGCGGCAAGACTCCGCGCCTTGACGGACGAGGAGTGGATGCAGGGCGGAACCGTCACGAAGGCACTGTACCTTTACCTGAAGGCCGAGCGCGCTTCGGAAGGCCGAGCCGATCTGATGGAGCAGTTATATGTTCTTTGCAGCGAGAAGGACGGACATTTCGTTCCGGCACTCCTGCTTTTGGAGCTTGACCCCCGTTACGCAAAGAACCGCAAGCTTAAGCTTGATGAGCTTCGAGGCATGTACGACGACGGAAACCGTTCTCCGATTCTGTTCTCCGAAGCGGCTTCCCTGATTAACGCGGAACCTTCGCTTCTGCACGAGACCGGTAACTTCGAAGTGCAGACCATGGCATTTGCCGTCAGACATGATTATCTTGAGAGAGAGGCCGCGATTCAGTTCTCGTATCTCGCCGAGCGGCTTCGCGAGTATAAGGACATCTGCTATCTGGTGCTTGCCGGCATCTACCGGAAGTTCCAGCTGAAGGAAGCGCTTTCCGCACTCTGCCAGATGCTGATCCGTGCGAGAAAGAAGGACCTCATCTATGCCGAGTGGTACAAAAAGGGCGTAGAGGAGCAGCTCCGCATTCCGGAACTGTATGAATACTACATGTACACGAAGAGCGGGGACACGGACGAGGTGCTCGAGCCGGCCGTTCTGACGTACTTTGCCTACAACAGCAAGCTGCACGACAAGCGCCTGTCCTATCTGTACGCCAACATCGTGGTGCATAAGGACAGCAACCGTGAGGCTTTTGAAAGCTACAAGAATAAGATTTTCGAATATGCGCTGACCGAGATGCGCGAGCAGAAGAACGATCCGTTCTTAACGATTCTTTATAACGAGTGCATGAACGACGAGACGCTTCGGAAGGAATTCCTGAACGGTCTTGAGGGCATCGCATTCCGCCATGAGATCCGCTGCTCGGCACCGGGCATCCGCTACGTCTGCGTGGCACACCGTGAGCTCGACACCGAGACAATCGTGCCGTTCGTCGGCGGCATCGCGCAGGTGGACATTTACACGGAGCATGCCGTGATTGTCCTGATGGATGAAAAGCACAACCGTTATCTGCACGGCATCCCTTATGAAGACCATAAGCTGATGCATGCGGAGGACAGCTTCCAGGAGGCTTATCAGGTAAGCCCGGGAAGCAATATGATTCTCCTCTGGCTTGCCGAGAAGGCATTGAAGGAGAGAAAGACCGACGCCTACTCCATCGAGCTTCGTAAGAAGGCATCCCGCATTCAGGGTCTGCGGCCGGCATTTGCCGACGAGCTGAACCGGGCGTTAATCCTGCACTTCTACGACAGCCTCGAGGATTCCCGCTTAGACTCGATGTTCAATGCCGTGAACTGGGCCGTCATGCCCGACAAGCAGCGCGGCAAGATGATCGGCATGCTGATCAACAGAAGCTCCTACGAGAAGGTTCTGGAGTTGATCCTTGCATACGGATATAAAAACGTGGAAATCAAGGCGCTGGAGCGCTTCGCCACGGAAATCCCGCAGGAGATGATTGCCGACAACATTGAGTTCATGACGGATTTCATGTATGACATTTTCCGTCAGGGACGTCGCAGCAGCCGGATTTTCGCTGTGCTTCTTGAGAATTATCAGGGCCGCACCGTCGACATGTATAACCTCTGGCAGGAGGCCAACGACAAGCAGATTGACACGTCGAAGATGGACGAACGTCTTCTGGCGCAGATTCTGTTCACCGAGGCATATCTGCCGTACGGCGACGCGGTATTCCGCAAGTACTACAGTCCGCTCGGAAACCGCCAGCTCTGCAAGGCCTACATGACCTACGTCGCTTATAAGTATCTTCTTTCGGACGCGCCGATTTCCGAGGAAACCGTCGCGATTATGAAAAAGGATACGAACCTCGACGAATACGACATCTGCATTCTCGCATTGCTGAAGCTTTGCGCGGAGGCGGAGGACCTCTCCACGGAGGACCGCGACTTCGCCGAGTACTGGCTCACGAGAATGGAATCGCGCGGCAAGGTGCTGCCGGAGTTTTTGAAGCTCTGCAAGTACTTCCCGTTACCGGAGAGCTTAGAGGACAAGCGGCTGATCGAATACCGCACGAATCCGAAGCACCGGGTAACGCTTCACTATTCGTTCCGCTTCGCCGGAAAGAGGCAGCAGCGTGACGTGCCGATGCGCGACATCTGTTACGGAATCTTCGTCAAGGAGCTCGTGCTGTTCTACGGCGAGACGATTGAGTATGTGATTTCGGACGAGTCTGCGGACGGCAGCATCGTTACCGAGAAGACAACGCTTGTCGGAACGCTTGACAAGAGCGGCGAGTCCACGAGCCGGTTCGCGCAGATCAACCGGATCATCGCTTCCGAGAAGGAAGGCGACCGGAACAAAGCGCTTGAGCTTTTGGACCGTTACATCAAGGATGAATTTGCCATCTCCCAGCTGTTCAGGGAGATTAAGGATTAAAGAGTTAAAGGAGAGAACCCATCATGCCGGAGGGTAGACCGATTGTCATAGGATTTGACCTGTCACCGGAAATGACGCAGATTGCCGTCAGCAGGGCCGGAGAAGAGCCTGAGTCCGTCAGTGTTTCTTCGACCAGCGGGCAGTTTCTGATTCCGACCGTTTTGTGTGTGCGGAATGACAGCGGCGACTGGCTTTTCGGAGAAGAAGCAATCCGTTGCAAGAACCGCAATGCCGGAGTGTTCATCGACGACCTTCTCGGCAAGGCGGAGCGCGAGGAAAGCGTCTATATCCGCGATGTCGAGTATACGCCGAGAAACTTCTTAGAGCGTTTCTTCCGTAAGATCATGGTTGTGCTTCGCCAGAAGTACACCGGCGACAGCGTGGAGCACGTCGTTGTTTCGATGCGTGACCCGAGCGACAAGGTGATTCAGATGGTGACCGACGCGCTGGAGACGACCGGCATCCGCCGCGAGCACATCCGTGTGCGCAGCCATTTGCAGAACTTCATGTTCTATGCGGTCTGCCAGAAGAAGGAACTCTGGGTGAACGACGTCGGCCTGTTCGAATTCAACGAGAACGGCCTTACGTATACGCAGCTCTCGACCGCAAAGAAGATTGCGCCGATTACCGTAACGGCGCAGATTACCGATCTGTCGACGCTGCTTGACAGCAACATGCTCGAGACAATGCCGGACAACCAGCTGGCATACTGCTTCCGAACGATTACCGACAAGGTTTTATACCGTCAGATTCTGTCGACGATTTATGTCACCGGTAAAGGCTTCGAGGGTGCCTGGTCCGACGAAGTGCTGAAGGCACTCGTTGCCGGACGCCGCGTATTCAAGGGCATGAACCTGTACGCGAAGGGCGCCGCATATTACGGCTTATATGAGAACGCGGAGGACATGCGTGACTTCCTCTTCCTGACCGAGGACATGATCCGCTCAACGATTGCCATCCGCATGTTCAAGGATAACCAGATTGCAGACTATCCGATGGTGCGCGCGGGCACGCGCTGGAGCGAGGTAAATGCCAAGACGGTCGGCATTCTCGACGACACCGAAGAGGTTTACTTCACAATCTATCATACTGTTAAGAAAGATTCCCAGCACGTGGTCATGAGTCTTAAGAACCTGCACGGCCGGGAGAACAAAACGACCCGTGTTTCCATCGGCATCCGGTGTCTCGACCGCGAGACGGCGGTCATCACCGTGAAGGACCTGGGCTTCGGACATTTCTATCCGAACACGTACCGTGTTTGGGAGAAGATTGTGACAATCTAAAGAGCGTTTCGCATTTTTCAAAGAGAGGAGGCGGCACATATGGGCAAACTGATATTCTGCATCGGCAACAAAGCCAAGGAACCCTATTTCTTCCGGTCCACCGGGACAAAAGTCTACACGATGGAAGAGCTGTGCTATTACCTCTATCATAACATCGAAACGCTGGAGGAGGATCTTTCGGAGCGCCAGCTTGTGCCGTGGATCCGCAACGAGCTCGGCATGGTGGAGCGTGCGGATTTCCTGCAGCAGCTCATGGACCGCAACGCCGGCATCAAGGACCTGGTCGTATCGATTTTCTGTAGCACCGACTATTACACCGAAGAGGAAATCAACGCACTGATCGAAGAGATTGACCGCTACTTCGACATGCTTCCGATTGAGCGGAAGAAGCGTCACGCTGACGCGTTCCTGCGTTACGGCAAGACCCGTGAGGCGATGCTTGAGTACCGCAACCTTCTCGACGACCGCGACTTCGTCTATGTGCCCGAGGAGGAGCAGGCAAAGGCCTACCACAACATGGCGGTGCTGCTTGCCAAGAACGGCCTCTTTAAGAACGCGGCGAAATACTTCCTGAACGCTTACCAGAAGGGCGCCGGCAAGGACAGCCTGTGCCAGTATTTATACGCGCTGAAGATCGGCGGCATGGAGCAGGAGTTCAATGATGAGCTCAACAAGTACTCGGACGAGACCGAAGTGCTTAGAATCATCGAGAACCAGTTCTACTTCCTTGAGGAGAACCGCGAATACTCGCCGGAATACATCAACGTGCTCCGTCTGATGGAGCTTAAGGACCGCGAGGAAGAGTCCACGGATGAGGACGGCGGCTTCTGGTGGCTGTTCGAGGAAACCGTGGCCAGACTGAAGAAGAATTACCGTGAGGCATAAACGTCACATTTTCCCCTTGACAAATGCCACGCGGTTGCGTTAAAGTATGTCCATATTCAAACGCAAAAGGCAAGGAAGAAGAGGAGTACGCTTCTACCGACCGACAGAGAGACCGGCCCCAGGCTGAAAGACCGGTTCGGAAACGGAGTCGCGGAAGTAGCTTCGGAGCTGAGATTTCGAACCTTCGGAAGTAGAGGTCTCCGGGAAATCCCGTTACAGATGAGCTGCTTAACGGAGCGGCGTAAATGAGGCAGCAACAGCTGCGAAATAAGGTGGTACCACGAAAGCCCCTCGTCCTTATATGACGGGGGGCTCTCTTCGTTTATCGGAGAAAAGAAAGGAGTTAAAATGAAAGAATTAGCCAAGACCTACGATCCCCGGGAGATTGAGGACAGTCTGTACCGGTTCTGGCAGGAGAAGAAGTTCTTCCATGCGGAAGTCCGGCCCGAAAAGAAGCCGTACACAATCGTGATTCCGCCGCCGAACATCACCGGACAGCTGCACATGGGTCATGCCCTCGACAACACGCTTCAGGACATCCTGATCCGTTTCAAGAGAATGCAGGGCTATGAAGCTTTGTGGCTTCCCGGCACCGACCACGCTTCGATTGCAACCGAGGCGAAGATTGTTGCCGCAATGGCTGAGGAAGGCCTGACAAAGGAAGATCTCGGCCGTGAGAAGTTCCTCGAGCGTGCGTGGGAGTGGAAGCGCCAGTACGGCGGCCGCATCGTATCGCAGCTGAAGAAGATGGGCTCCTCCTGTGACTGGGACCGTGAGCGCTTCACGATGGATGAGGGCTGCAACAAGGCCGTTAAAGAGGTTTTCGTAAACCTTTACAACAAGGGGCTGATCTACCGCGGAAACCGGATCGGCAACTGGTGCCCGCACTGCCTGACTGCGATTTCCGACGCGGAGGTTAACTATGAGGATCAGGCAGGTCATTTCTGGCATCTGCGTTATCCCTACACCGACGGCAGCGGTTATATCGAGATGGCAACGACCCGTCCGGAGACGATGCTCGGCGATACTGCCGTTGCGGTAAATCCGAACGACGAGCGCTATAAGGACTGCGTAGGCAAGATGATCACGCTTCCGCTCGTAGGCCGTCAGATTCCGGTTATCGCCGACGATTACGTAGATATGGAATTCGGTACCGGCGTAGTTAAGATTACGCCCGCGCACGACCCGAACGACTATGAGGTAGGCCTTCGCCATAATCTCGAAGTAGTGAACGTTTTGACGCCCGACGCTAAGATTGTCGACGATTATCCGAAATACGCCGGAATGGACCGCTACGAAGCGAGAGAGGCCATTGTAAAGGACCTTCAGGCATGCGGCGCTTTGACGAAGATTGAAGACTACAGCCACAACGTAGGAACGTGCTCCCGTTGTAACACGACGATTGAGCCCCGTGTTTCGATGCAGTGGTACGTTAAGATGGAACCCCTTGCCGGCCCGGCCGTTGAAGCCGTTAAGCAGGGCAAGACGAAGTTCGTTCCCGAGCACTTTGACAAGACCTATTATCACTGGCTTGAGAACATCCGCGACTGGTGCATCAGCCGTCAGCTCTGGTGGGGCCACCGGATTCCGGCGTTCTACTGCGACGACTGCGGCGAGATGGTTGTAACGAAGGACGATCAGGCAGTATGTCCGAAGTGCGGCAAGCCGATGCGTCAGGATCCCGATACGCTTGATACGTGGTTCAGCTCGGCACTCTGGCCGTTCTCGACGCTCGGCTGGCCCGAGAAGACGAAGGAGCTCGAGTACTTCTATCCGACGAGCACGCTTGTAACGGGTTACGATATCATTTTCTTCTGGGTAATCCGCATGATGTTCTCCGGTCTCGAGCATATGGGCGACGTTCCGTTCAAGACCGTACTCATCCACGGACTCGTTCGCGACTCGCAGGGCCGCAAGATGAGCAAGTCCCTGGGAAATGGCATCGATCCCCTTGAAGTCATCGACAAGTACGGCGCAGACGCGCTCCGCTTCACGCTTGTAACCGGTAACGCACCCGGTAACGACATGCGCTTTTATTGGGAGCGTGTGGAGGCAAGCCGGAACTTTGCCAACAAAGTTTGGAACGCAAGCCGTTTCATCATGATGAACATGGAGCAGATGGGTGCCGACGGACAGGTGAAGGAAGTTCCCGCTTCCACACTGACCGACGCTGACCGATGGATCCTTTCGAAGGTGAACGAGCTGACGAAGGCCGTTACCGAGAACATGGAGAACTTCGACCTCGGCATTGCCGTAGGCAAGATTTACGACTTCATCTGGGAAGAGTTCTGTGACTGGTACATTGAGATGGTTAAGCCGAGACTGTACGGCGAGGACATGACCTCCAAGAAGGCCGCCATCTGGACGCTTCGCACCGTTCTCACCACTTCCCTGAAGCTTCTGCATCCTTACATGCCGTTCATTACCGAGCAGGTTTACAGAACGCTGAAGGACGCCGAGGGCGAACTTAAGGACGATACCTCCATCATGGTATCCGACTGGCCTGTATTCGACGAAGCCTATGATTTCCCGAAGGAAGAGGAAGCGGTAGAGCTCATTAAGACCGCCGTTACCGCAATGCGCGGACTCAGAAGCGACATGAACGTTCCGCCGTCAAGAAAGGCAAAGGTTTACGTTGTTTCCGAGCAGCAGCACGTACGCGACATCTTCGAGGGCAGTAAGCTCTTCTTCATGGCACTCGGCAGCGCTTCCGAGGTTCTGATTCAGAGCACGAAGGACGGCATCGATGCCGATGCGGTTTCCGTAGTGATTCCGAACACGACCGTTTACATGCCGTTCGCCGATCTGGTTGACATCGAGAAGGAAACCGAGCGTCTTACGAAGGAACTCGCAAGACTCGAGGGTGAGGTGAAGAGAAGCACCGGCATGCTTTCGAACGAGCGGTTCTTAAGCAAGGCTCCCGAGGCAAAGATTGCCGAGGAAAAGGACAAACTCGCCAAGTACGAAGCAATGCTTGCGCAGGTAAAGGAAAGACTTGCTCATCTTAAGAAGTGATAAAGTACATGGTAAGGGGGTAGGCCCCCGGCTTGAAACACCATGTAGTGCTTGATTTTTAATGGCAGAATTGGTATCATATATTCGTATACCCTTTTGATGGGGAATCGGATATGGACGCCGGTTCTGCCATTTTTCATGTGACGATTGAAAAGAGGCTTTGTATGATTAACTTTGAAGAAGAAATCGCAAAATACGGTCCCAGCATGGAAATCAGCCAGGCTGAGGAAGCGGTGCTTGCGAGCGAGATGACCGACATCGGCGACATCATCGAGAAGATTTTGCAGGATAAGAAAGACAACTAAGGGGAGAACGGTATGATTTGTCCGAAATGCGGCGCTAACATGACCCTCAAAAGAGGTGTCTGTGATAAGTGCGGTTATGACATCGAAGTCAACCAGCAGACCCGGAAGTATTCCTGCTATTATTATAACCAGGGACTTGCCAAAGCGAAGATCCGCGACCTTTCCGGCGCCATCGATATGCTGAGCCGTGCGGTAAAGGTCAACAAGAAGAACGTTGACGCAAGAAACCTTCTCGGGTTGATATATTTTGAAATGGGTGAGGTGGGCCTTGCCGTCCGTGAATGGATTGTGAGCAAGAGCTTCCTTGAGGAGAACAATCCCGCCGACCGCTATCTCGACATGCTTCGCAGCAATGCCGGGAAGACGGAACAGTATAACAACGCCCTCCGTAAATACAATGCGGCGGTTGAGCTTGCGGTGCAGGGAGGAGACGACCTCGCGCTGATCCAGCTCAAGAAGGCAGTGCAGCTGAACCCGAAGTATGTAAAGGCATGGCAGTTGCTTGCCCTCCTTTATATGAAGAACGGTGACAACGACCGTGCGAGACGGTGCCTGAAGCGCACGCTCTCGATTGATATTGCCAATACGACGTCCATCGGCTATCTGAAGGAGATCCGAAAGATCAAGCGGATGGGCAGACAGCTGCAGATTACGGTGGCCGAGCAGGAAGTCAGCCCCGATGCCGAGGAAATGAAAGGCGAAGTGAAGGGCGGCATCATTCCGTCGTTTAAGTACGCCGAGGATAAGCCGGATTACCGGTCCTTCATCTGTTTATGCATCGGTTTGTTTGCCGGCATTCTCTTCGTATTTTTCTTAGTCATTCCGAGTGTCAAGACCGGCATGCGGGAGGAATTCAAAGAGAAGCAGCGGCAGTTCGGCGAACAGCAGTCCGGTTACCTGCAGGAGCTTGACGCGCTTGAGAAGACGAACGAATCGCTGCAGTCCAGACTGGAGATGCAGGAGCTCGAACTCGAAGCGAAGAAGGACGAGCTTGAGAACGCAGCCGACAAGGCAGGCGGCATCAACGTCTTCCGTATGGTGGACTACTACCTGAAGCTGAAGAAGTCCGGCGACACGTCGAGAATGAACCTTTTCATTCTGCAGATGAGACTGCGTGCCATTTCCCAGCAGGAGATGTCCAACGCTTACGCGAAGTCCATCGTGGAGCGTGTTACGGCGGATTATCCGGATGTTTATAACGTAACAATGACCAGCGCCGAGCTTTTCGAGGAAGGCTCGAACCTGTTCCAGAAGGGGCGCTACGCAGATGCGCTCGAGTATTTCGTCGCGGCTTATGAAAAGTCGCCCGATAACGAAAAGAACCTGTACTTTTTGGCGAGAACGTATCAGCTGACAGGCGACGACGTTCGCGCAAAACAATTCTATACTGAGTATATGGAGCGCTTCCCGGCCGGTACCTATTACTACCACGTTCAGGATTTGCTCAATCAGGTAAGCTAGTAAGTCAGACCCGGGGGGAATATGAAAGAGTTCTTCAAAAAAATCAATTACAAACGCCTTTTGGCGCGGATTGGCATCGTGACAGGAGTTACGGTGCTTTTCCTGCTTATTGCGCTGTTCGCGGTTCTGTGCATCATCAATTACGGACCGAGCAAGCGCGCACACAAGGTTTTCGTCAAGTCCGTGCGTGAGACGAGCGCCATCGGATTTCTGGCGGACTGGTTCACCACGAAAGCAGAGTTAGAGCAGATTCTGCAGGAAAATACCATCGAGGAGATTCAGGATACAACCGATACCAACCTGATTCACATTCCGACGAAGGCGCCTGATCAGCCGGAAGGCAAGAAGGAGCCTGAGAAGATCATCCAGTATCTGGAGGACGGCGAAGAGAAGCTTGTGACCCGCGCGAGCGACGGTCACATCTACGACCGGCTTATTTCGGACGAAGACGGCATCATCATCTGTGAAGTGTCCGGTTCCACGTATTTCGGACATATGATGATTGTGACCGATCCGTCCCGTGTATTTGTCGGCGTCTGCAAGAGCGTCGGAAATCCGAACGGCAAGGGCGAAAAGGTTTCGCAGATCATCGAACGGTACGGCGCGGTTGCCGGCACGAATGCAGGCGGCTTCGACGATCCCGGCGGACTCGGAACCGGAACGATTCCGCTCGGCTTCTGCTATTCCGAAGGCAGGCGCGTGCATGACGGAGGAGCAGGACTCCTCATCGGATTTGACAAAAACAACATTCTCGTGGTCGGCAACATGTCCACGCAGAAGGCCGATGAAATCGGAATCCGCGATGCAGTGACGTTCGGTCCGGCTTTGATTGTAAACGGCAAACCCGCGAACATTTCCGGCACAAGCGGCGGTCTGAACCCGAGAACCGCTATCGGACAGCGCGAAGACGGCGCGGTGCTTCTTTTGTGCATCGACGGCCGCCAGGCCAACTCGCTCGGCGCAACCTATGCGGACCTGATTGAGATCTTCATCGATTTCAGTGCCGTAAATGCAGCCAATCTGGACGGAGGCAGCTCCGCTCTCATGATGTATAAGGGAAAGGACGTTTCCAGCCGCTCCAATCTGATCAGCGACCGTTACCTTCCCACCACGATTCTGGTGAGGTGACGCGATGAAATATAAGAAACCGAAAAAACAACACAGCCGTTTCTTTTACGGCATGATCATTTATACGATTGTATTTGCGCTTGCGCTCCTTGTGGTAGGCGAACTGCTGTGGACCAGACTCGAGAACTACGAAATCACCGAGCAGCAGAAGGCCGAAGAGCAGCAGCGTAAGATTGCAAAGGCAGCGGAGGAAAGAAGACGCGCAGCACTTCTGACACCGTCCCCGACGCCGACCCCGACACCCGAGCCGATCATTCTGGAGACGGTCAAGATTGTACGCCCGAAGGGAATGGCCTGCTACATCGGCGGCAACCCCGAGGAGGGCGCAGTCTGGAACATCGAGGAGGATACGGAAACGTTCAAGAGCCTGACGGCGGTAACGAACGCGTATCCCGAATACGAAGGCGTTTTGGACGGAATGCTCCCGGAGCGTGAGAGCACGGTTGTGACCGTGGAAAAGGGTACACCAATCTCCTTTGCGGACTACGACGGCACGCCGCTCGAGGCGGAGGAAAGCGTTACCAGAATCGAGACCGAAGACGGCGAGATGCATACGGTACGGCTTCTGACGTGCCCGTATCACAGCATCGACGATGATAAGGATGAGCTGACGCAGATGGGCTTTGATTTCCTGACGCTGTTCTGCCTGTTCATATCCAATGACCGCAAGGCATGGGAGATGCAGTCGTATTTTCCGGCGAATTCCCAATATTTCAAGGTCATCGCTTCGCTCGACAACTCGTGGTTTAACATGCATTCCACGCCGCCCAAGTACACGAACCACACGGTTCGCAAGTATGTGCGGTACAACGACTCGCTTGTTTACATGGATCTCACGATGCACCAAAGCTTCGTCAGCTCGTGGAACGGACAGAAGTTCGATTCCGAAGTTGAGCACCCGCTCTGGTTCGTCAAGATCGGTGACAAATGGAAGGTGGCGTCCATCATCTTCGACGCCGGCGAATTGAAGAAAACAATAGAGTAAAGGAAAAACGGCACCCAATGGGTGCCGTTTCATGGCTAAAGATTACTATTTTGACAAAATGAGGGTAATCGTTATATTTCGTAATATTGCTGTAATGCATCGGAACACATCAAAGTATGACCTTATTGGTATTTATTTGTGAAGTATTCGTAGAAGTCCATTTCTTCATCTTCTGTTGTCTCTCGATCTATAAAAGCAGAAAGCTCTTCTTTCATAGCTTCATAAATCTCTTTATAATTGTTATAATCACAAAAAGCGGTATGAACCATTGCGCCATATACGCCGCAAGTTATGGCGTAATAACGAGGGCATTTTTCAAGCGTGATTCTGCATGATTTCTTATACTCTTCATCCTGGAGTATTATTCCATTTTCGCTGCCTTTTGCCCCCAAGGAATTGATTTGCTCCCACATTCTGACACACCCTCCTTTGCATTTTCAAATAAACAACCAGGTATTCCAAGGTATCAGTACTATTAAGCAATAGCAAAAATCAGACGAGATTACAAGAAAAAGGATTGCTACCTTTGTTAAAATAGCAATCCTATTCTGTTGGAAGCAAGGGGGCTCGAACCCCTGACCTTTCGCGTGTGAGGCGAACGCTCATCCCGGCTGAGCTATGCTTCCCTGGCGTCAAGGAGGGGCCCACGAAGTGGGAGGATTCCTTCACGCGAAGCGCGCGCTTTCGCGAAGCGACTTAATTGCGCGCGCCTCCCGCATTCCGCTGCAAGAGTGCAACGATAACGGGAGAGATTTCATAAAACATTGTAATACTCCGGTTTTCTTTTTTCAACCCCTACTTAATCCCCTGCATCAAAGTGCTCCAGCAGCGATTTCTTCCCTGCCGGTTTGATGTCTCCGTGCTTCACGAACTGCATGGTGATGAAGGCGAGAATCATGAAGAGCACCGCATACGGGAACAGCGTGCGGTAGCTGACGTACTCAAGCAGTGCACCCGAGGCAATCGGAGTGAACACCTGCGCCGCCATGGAAAATGTGTAGTAATACCCGGTAAACCGCCCGATGTCTTCCGGTTCGCACATGTCGACGACCATCGGGAGCGAGTTGACATTAATCGCAGCCCAGCCGAAGCCGATCAGGCCGAAGAAGATGGCAGCCGTGAAATGATACGAGGTGAAGAAGAACAGGCATCCGTAGCTGACTGCCATAATGACGACACCGCAGAGAATCATGACCTTACGGCCGGTGATGCCCGAAAGGATACCGATCGGAAGGTAGCTGACAACCGCAACGGCGGAGGCAATCAGAAGACAGTCCGCATAGCCGCTGCCGATCTTCCATACCTCATTCGCATAACGCGAGAATGCGGTCGTGACGGCGTTGTAGGCGATGTACCAAAAAGCTACGGAAAGAAGAATCATCACAAGGCTTAAGCGGATGTTCTTCGGAATCCGGTTGACCGTGCCCTTGGCATCCTTCGGAGGATTCTCGTCGGGTGTCGGGTCCATTGTGATGCCGGCCGCGCGGCATTCCGCCTCGACGTCCTTTTGAATCTTCGTTTCGTGAACCGTGAAAACGAGAACGAGAAGGCTTACAATCATGATGCCGCCGATGACGGCGAAAAGCGGAACATAGGACGGACGCGTCGTGGCGTCGCCGCCTAAGATCTTAATCATGACAAGCGCATAGATGAAGCCGACAGCACCCATCAGGTTGATGACGGCGTTACCCTTACTGCGAAGCGGCGGAGGCGTCAGATCGGGCATCAGCGCAACGGCAGGAGAGCGGTAGAAGCTCATCGAAAGAAGCAGCATGAACAGAATGCCGATGAACAGATACAGTTTGCCGGGCTTGTCCGCTATGGTCAGAAGCATCAAAAAAGCAACGGAAAGAATCGTTCCGACATAGATGAACGGAGACCGTTTGCCGAGTCTGGTGCTCGTCCGGTCGGACCAGACGCCGAACAGCGGAAGGAGGAATACGGCAAGCACATTGTCCGCTGCCATGATGACACCGGTCCAGGTTTCGCCGAGCGTGAAGGTGTACTTCAGAATCAACGGGATGACGCTGTCGTACATCTGCCAGAAGGCGGAAATCGCCAAAAAAGCGAAGCCCATCAGGATTGTTCTTTTGTAATTCAGTTTCATAAATACCTCCGCGGGGATTACGGAACTTTGATAATAAATTCAGTATATAATAAGACGAAGCAAAGGGGAAGAGGTTTTTCCCGCATCTTTACAAAAAAGCGTCTATTGGGTACAATGGGAGGGTAATCCGCTTCCGGAAAAGGAGAAACCTATGACTACGCTACTGGCTGTTTTACTTGTGCTTCTCTTCGCGCTTTTATGGTCCCCGTATTTTCTTGCGGGACTTGTGATCATTGTCGGCGTGTATCTTTGGGAGAGGGACAGCCGTTTCGGAATCGGCTTCTTCTTATTAGCGGTCACCGTGTTCGGAATTCTGTATCAGACAGGCGTTCTGGTCTTTCTTTCGGCTGTCCGTCCGGAAAGCATCGCCGATACGAACGGTTTTAAGATGCTTTATCCGTCTGAGAATTACACGCACTGCTCTTATTATCTGTTAGACTGGATTACGGTCTTTCTGCGCATCTGTTTCCCTGTCCTTGCGGTAAAGGAAGGCGGCGGAATGATTCTCTATGCCATTTTCCAGACGCTGTTCAGTCTGGCGGCTCTTTGCGTCATCGTCCTCGATATTCTGCACGGAAAGAAGGACATCTTTGCGAGTATCCGGAAATACACGGCAGCAGCCCTGCTCGGACTGCTGTTCGGTCTGTCCCTCTTTGCGACCGGCTATGAGCACGGTTTCAAGGGCTTTTTGTGGTTTTTACCTTTGTTTGCGCTTCTGTTTACGTGTGCCTGGCATACATACGGAAAAAAGGACAAAGGGGAAGCAGCCACCAAAAAGCTTCCGAAATGAAAACTCTTTGATGGCTGCTCCCCGCGCGTAATATAAAGAGGATAGAAAACTGACGTGTTCAAATGTCCGTCCTGTCGGCCCGGAATCATTTACAACACCCCCATTGCAAAAAGCATATCACAACCATATGGAAAATGCAATGAGAAATGTGTTATTTTTAGAAAAATGTTTTTTCCTATACTCTTTTCAATTCTACATCTGTTTCTTGACAATCGTATACTCGTTTCCGTACTGGAAGAACGGGCATTCAAAGTGATGGCCTGCTAAAAAGTGAGCCATTTCGTCTTCGTCCAAATCCTTGGAACAGACATAACAGTCTTCTTCTTCGTCATATTCAAAAAACAAACAATAATCGCAATTGGATGGAATCTTACTCATCGCTTACGCCCTTTCGGGCTTCCTTTCTGACGTGTAATCCCGTGGAAGAACCGGATTGAGGAATCAGAACGGTTCGTTGTTCTGGAACTCGTTGGGATCCGGAGTAGGCGTAGGAGCCGAATCGTGCTTCGGGCATTCCTTGTCCTTGTCTTCCGGCAGGATGGTCTTCGTATCCCAGGTGCCGCCGTGTTCGAGCGTGGTCTCGGATTCTTCTTTTATGAGATAAACCACTTCTTTTGTATGCGGACAGTATTCCGTGGCACGGCATCCGGTCTCCGTACATATGGTAACCTTCTCGTGACAGTCACAGGTCTGAAGCGGAACGGTACCCTTTGCGAAGTATTCGGTCTTCACGCAGCTGGAAACCTTGCCGTCTCTGTCGATAGCCTGATCGCAGACGCCCTTAACGGCGAGTTTGCCGCACTTCGTGCATATGCTGGCGGAAACGATGGAGTTCGGTTTCGCAAAAGACGTAATGGTGGTAGCTTCCTTGCGGACATGAACCTTCTCCATGATGTTACGCCACAAATCACGGTAATAGGTCGTGTCGGTCTGCGGAAGGTTTCCGTCGAAGCCGGTCCAGATGGCGGAGCAGTAGTAAGGCGTAAAGCCCGCGAACCAAAGGTCGACATTGTCGTGCGCGGTACCGGTCTTACCGGCTACCGGAACCTTGAGATCTTTGAACTTACATTTCGTACCGGTACCACCGCCTGCAGTGGTGTCTACCATGGCGCTTGTAACCAGCCAGGCAGTCGTATTCTTCATGACCTGACGCTTGGTAGCGTGGTCAAGATCATTATTCAGAAGAATGTTGCCGTCGTGGTCGTAAACATACGTATAATAACGGGGCTCAATGTACTGGCCTTCGTTGGCAATGGAAGCGTAGGCAGCCGTCATCTCGAGAACCGAGCAGCCCTTTGTCAGACCGCCGAGCGCGATGGAAGCATTGTAATCGTTCTTGGCGGCTTTTTTATCGGTAACGATATTCTTGAAACCGAGTCTTACCAGATAATCCACGGCAACGGCAGGCGTAACCTTTTCAACAAGGCAGCGTACTGCAACGACGTTGAGGGAGTTACAGATGCCGAGACGGATCGGCTGGAGTCCGCGGTAGTTTTCTTTGCCTTTGCCGGAATCGTACCAGTTGATGACCTGCTTGCTGCTTCCGGGGTAGACATAATAGACATCGTCGAATACGGTGGCAAGCGTACATCCGCACGCATCGATGGCGGGCATGAAGGACGCAAGAACCTTGAAGGTGGAGCCGGCCTGACGGTAGGTTCCGCTGGCACGGTTCAATACACGGTTACCGACCTTTTCGCCGCGGCCGCCGTACTGAGCAACAACGGCGCCGGTGTGCTGGTCCATGATGACCATTGCGCATTGCGGCTGAAGCGTAATTTCGCGGGACTCCTGTGTGCTGAATTCTTCCCCGGGATATGTCGTGCGGAATTCTTCCTGCATGGCCTCGACAAACTTGTCGAGCTTGTCCACCAGATCTTCCTTATTGACCGTATAAGCAGTGATGCCCTTGGTACCCTTTCCTTTTTCATGGTAATAGAGCTTTTGCGTGTCGTTAAAGGACTTATAGTAATCCAAAAAGTCATTCAGATGGTAGTGTACTGCGGTACCGCTCAGGGAAACAAGAGAAAGGGCATACCGGTCGGAGAGCTGGTAATAGGAGCCTTTTCCAATGGCAGGGAAGTTTGCCTCATTCGTGAAGGCCTCATCCATGATGGACTGAATGGCCTTATCCTGCGTGGTATAAATCTGCAGGCCGCCGCTGTACAAAAGCTCGCTGGCCTCCGCGGAAGAATATCCCTCCTTCTTCAGATCGGCAAGCACCTGGTTGATCAGCTCGTCAACGAAATAAGAGTTGTATGTGCTTGTTGTTTCAAGTTTAATCTGGTTCTGCGCCTGAATCCGGCGGTATACATCCTCGGAATCGGCAAGTGCCTCAAGGTACTGATCCTCGGTGCAGAAGCCGTTTTCGTAAAGGTTCTTCAGACAGTCCTTACGACGGCGGGAGTTCTTCTCCTGGTCTTTAAGCGGATTGGCAAGCGTCGGGGACCAGGCAATCGGAGCGAGAACCGCGGCTTCCGAAATGGTAAGATCGGCAGCGCTCTTTCCGAAATATACTTCGGCGGCTTTTTCGATGCCGTACGCACCGTTACCGAGGTTAATCGTATTCAGATAGTATTCAAGGATTGTATTCTTATCAAGACGGTATTCAAGCTGTACCGCAAGATACTGCTCCTGCACCTTACGAAGAATCTTATCAAGGGCGTTCCGTTCGGCACCGCCGCCGAATACCTGGTTCTTCAAAAGCTGTTGCGTAATCGTACTGGCACCGTAATCGAGGCTTCTTTCCTGGAGTACCGAGTATGCCGCACGGAAGATACCGCGGACGTCGATGCCGCTGTGCTCGTAGAAACGCTCATCCTCCATGGCGACAAAGCAGTCACGTACTTCCTGCGGAATCGTGCTGATGTCGGCCTTAACACGGTTGGCGCCGGCGGAGCTGAGCTCACGTTCCATCTTTTCGCCGTTTGCGTAAAAGATGAAGGTCGAATACTTCTCATAATCCTTGTTGATGTCGAAGATGCCTTCGATGTCGGGAGCCTTCGAAATGATGCCGAGGTAGCCGCCGTACAGCGAATAGGAACCGATGATGACGGACATGGCAACGAGAACGACACCGACACGAAGCGCAAAGACGGTCACCAGTGACCGGATCTTGTCCGGCAGCGACCGCGCATCCTTCTGCAAGCGGGATATATTGTAATGACTGAAATTCAACATATGGATAAAAGTTCCTCCTTCGGAGTTGACTCCTTATGGGAATGATACCACAGCGGGAAGAGGTTTGTAAACCTTACGCGCGCTTACATTTTGTTAAGTTTTTATGGAAAATGTAACAACTCCGCAACATATCCGTTCCTATAACAGAATAACCTCAGAGCCGTCGAGCGAATAGGATACGGGATCACCGACATCGGTTTCCGCTTTTCCGGAGGTCGCATCGGACAGGGCGGAGAGAAAACCGTTCAGTTCTTCGGGCGGGACCAGAAGGGAAACCTTCACATCTGCCCCGTAATCCGACGAGAGAATCGGGAACGAGCCGTTTCCGGCAAGAAACAGAAGCTTGCCGATGCCGTTATAGTCGGTCACGATGTCGACCGGAATGCCGGTCAGCTTCTGTAAGGTTTTGCAGTGGCGGACGCCTTCCGTGACGGCTTCGCGGTAGGCTCTTGTCAGGCCGCCGGTGCCGAGCAGGATTCCGCCGAAATAGCGCGTTACGACAACGACGGCGTTGCGGATGCCCGAAGCAAGAAGCGCATCAAGCATCGGCCTTCCGGCTGTGTGCGGCGGTTCCCCGTCGTCACTGCAGCGGCAAAGCTCGGCGCGGTCGCCGATGACATAGGCATAGCAGTTATGTCTCGCATCCCAGTAACGCTTTTTCATCTGTTCGATAAAGAGTAACGCTTCCTCTTCGGAAGTGACGGGGCTTAACGTGGCGATGAAACGGGAACGCTTCTCGGTAATCTCGCCCTGTCCGCCTTCCTTCAGGTAGCAAATCGGTTCATCCGGCATGGGAAAGTCCTTTCACGGTTGCATGGTTGTAAAACAACGGAAACAGTGCTATAATTATTCTGTATGGGTATCAATCGGAGCCGTTTCAACGGAAACGGTTTTGCGATTCATCATACCGGTATCCGGCCTTTTGAAGCTTTGTCAGAAGTTCTTCTTCGGAGATGTCTTCCGCGTCGCAAAGCTCCCTGAGGCTTCCGTAAAAATCCCGCAGGCGGGTATTGATTACGGAACAGAGGATATCGGGATTCTCCGGCAGATTCATGGGCATTCCTCCAGACATTTTTCGGCGGATGTCCGCCGTAGAGACTATAGCACATTTTCCGGAAAAAGACAATTCCCGCAGGGGGAAAGGCGGACAGCAATGGACCTGTTTTCCTATATGCACGAGAATGCCGTTAAAAAGCAGGCGCCGCTCGCTTCGAGAATGCGTCCGCGGACGCTCGATGAGGTCGTGGGGCAGTCCCATATCATCGGGCGCGACAAGCTGCTTTACCGTGCCATCACGGCCGACCAGCTTCGGTCCGTCATCTTTTACGGCCCTCCGGGAACCGGCAAGACAACGCTTGCGCGGGTCATCGCCGGAACGACCAAGGGCGAGTTCCGCCAGATTAACGCCACCTCCGCCGGCAAGAAGGACATGGAGGAGGTCGTTGAGGAAGCAAAGAAGCTGCTCGGCATGGAAGGACGGAAGACCGTTCTGTTCATCGACGAGATTCACCGCTTCAACAAAAGCCAGCAGGATTACCTGCTGCCGTTCGTGGAGGACGGTACCGTGATTCTGGTCGGCGCGACGACCGAGAATCCATATTTCGAGGTTAACGGGGCACTCCTGTCCCGCTCCATCATATTTGAATTGAAGCCGCTCACGAAGGAGGAAATCACCGGTCTTCTGAAGACGGCGATGACCGACAACGAGCGCGGCATGGGTCTTTATAATGCGGAAATCGAAGACAAAGCTCTCGATTTCATCGCGGACGTCGCGAACGGCGACGCGAGAAAGGCTCTGAACGCTTTGGAGCTCGGGGTATTAACGACCTCACCCGATGCGGACGGTGTTACGAGAATCACGCTTTCCGTTGCGGAGGAATGCATCCAGAAGCGTGCCGTCCGGTATGACAAGGACGGGGACAACCACTACGATACGATATCCGCCTTCATCAAAAGCATGCGGGGTTCCGACCCGGATGCGGCGGTATATTATCTGGCGAGAATGCTGTATGCCGGCGAAAGCGTCACATTTGTCGCAAGACGGATCATGATCTGTGCGGCGGAGGACGTCGGAAACGCGGACCCGCAGGCTTTGCAGGTTGCCGTTTCGGCGGCACTCGCGGCGGAGCGGATCGGCATGCCGGAGTCAGGCATCATCCTGTCGCAGGCGGCTGCATATGTGGCCTGTGCGCCGAAGAGCAATTCCGCGGTCAACGCGATTGAAAGCGCGATGGAAGCGGTGCGAAACGAAAAGACGCCTGCCATCCCGCCTTATCTGCAGGATGCGCACTATAAGGGCGCGGCGGAACTGGGCAGAGGACGGGGTTACGAATACGCCCATCTGTTCCCGAATCATTTCAGCACGCAGCAGTATCTGCCGGATGAATATAAGGGAAGAACGTTTTATGAGCCCGGGGATCTGGGCTATGAGAAGCACATAAAGGAATGGCTGGCATTTATCAGGGGAGGAAAGAAAGATGCTGACGTCTAAGTTTACGAGAGTGGTTGCAATCCTGCTGCTGATTGCTGAGGCAGCGGCAATCGTGATGACATTTGTCGGCGCCCTTACGGGCGGCGCGGAATCCGGACTTTTCATGACAGGAGTCTTTCTGTTCGTGGCAGCAGCCGCGTTCGGATGGATCCTGATTGCGGTATATAACCGCGTCCACAAGGACGAAGAGGAAACGAACAAATTGCTCCTGGAGGCTGAGAAGAAGCAGCAGGAGTCTGAAGACAGGAAGGAGACAGAGGAATGAGCACATTGCTTGAGACATGGCGGGACGAAGCCTACAAGCAGGACATGAACACGAAGGCAGGCCAGCTTTACTGGGGCGCCTATTTCGCAGAGGAGAAGGCGGTTTACGAGCAGCTTCTTAAGGACCCGAAGGTTGAGGTTAAGGGAACCGTGAAGGAGCTTGCGGAGCGCTACAATATGAGCGTGAAGCATTTTGCCGGTTTTTTGGACGGCATCAACGACAGCCTGGTTAAGGCAAATCCGATTGAGGAGATGACTGAGGACACCGAGGTCAGCCTCGCATTTGACACGGAGAAGCTTTACTACAATATGTGCGAAGCAAAGGCGGACTGGCTCTATGAGCTGCCGGAGTGGGATGCCATTCTGACGCCTGAGAAGAGAAAGGAACTTTTCCTGTCGCAGCGGAAGTCCCATACGGTTATCAAGGACAAGAAGCCGGGCAGAAACGATCCGTGCCCCTGCGGAAGCGGAAAGAAGTATAAGAACTGCTGCATGAGAAAAGAGCAGTAAAGCGCCGCATAATTGCGGGAAAGGAAGAGGATATGGCGGCATCCAGATACGGAGACAGAGCATCGATGCGCTATCGTTCCGGGACAAGAAGGGCATTTCGCCGCAGGCAGTTTGTGCTTGCGGTACTGGCGCTTCTTCTTTGTGTTGTCCTGGGAGGAACCTTTTATAAGAAGACTGTCGGAAGCAACGTGACGGAGTATGCGGCCAGGGAAGGAACGCCGACCCCGACTGAGATTCCGGTGCAGGTTGCGGACCAGGACGGCGTTTCCCCGTACGGGCTGTACCTTGACCGGTATAAGGAAGGTCTTTCAGAAGACGATATGTGGCTGGAGGACTTCGAGGATAACAGAGAACGCCGCGTCGTGAAGGGAATCTACGCCAATGCGGACGCCCTGAACAGAAAATGGAACTCCCTGTTAAATCTGATCGATACGACGGAAATCAACGCCATTGTCATCGATATCAAGGACGACGACGGTTTCATCGTTGTCGAGAACGATTCGCAGCTTTTAAACAGCATGACGAACAAGCGCATCCTGATTGACAATTTCAAAGGAAAGATGCAGGCTTTAAAGGAGCGCGACGTCTATCTGATCGCCCGCGTCGTGTGCTTCCGTGACATCCGAAGCGTACGAAGCAACGAGAGCTACGGCGTGCATATGCCGGACGGCTCTCTCCTCAAGGACGGCAACGGATTCACATGGATGAACCCGAACAACCACGAGGTGTGGGAATACCTGACCGAGGTCGGCCGTGTCTGCGCGAAGCTCGGCTTTGACGAGGTCAACTTCGACTACTGCCGTTTCTCCACAGACTCCAAGGTTAAGGATGCGGATTACGGCATGGAGCTGACGACCGAGAACAAGGAAGCGGCCATCACCGGTTTCGTAAAGTATGCGTGTGAGAACCTGAAACCGCTCGGCGTCTTCGTTTCCGTTGACGTATTCGGCGTTGTACTGAGCAGTACCATCGACGCCGCGGCCGTAGGACAGAACTACGCGGACATGTCGAGCTATCTCGATTACATCTGCCCGATGGTATACCCGTCCCACTACAGCAGAGGCTACTACAACATTCCGATTCCGGATGCGGATCCTTACGCACTGATTTATAACGCCATGCTCGACTCGAAGAAGGTGCTTGCGGTAAATGTGGCAAAAGGCCGCTGCGCGCAGGTAAGACCGTGGCTGCAGTCGTTCACCGCGACCTGGGTAAAAGGTCACATTGACTACGGCGGACCGGAGCTTCGGGCGCAGATCAAGGCGACCTATGATGCGGGTTATGAAGCGGGCTGGCAGCTTTGGAACGCCAGCGGAAACTATATTACCGACGGATTGGAGCCCGAATGACCGGACTCCGGGAAGGAAGTCTTTTATGCGTAAGAGAATTGCTTTGCTTTTGGTCCTTGCAATGATGGTTTTGCTGCTTCCGGCCTGCTCGGATGACGAGGACGATGCACCGAAGAAGGGCAAGACAAGAAACGGCGGAACACCGGCTGAGAAGGTAACCGATACGCCGACTCCGACGGAGGAGCCGACCGGCACGCCCGAGCCGACCCCGACGCCTACTATGATTCCTACGCCGACCGAGGCACCTGTTGATACCCCGACGCCGACCCCGAACGGCGGCTTACAGCCGCTTCCGACGCATGAGCCGCTGCCGGAGATCATCGACCTCGACGTGGAGTACCCGAACCAGGCACTCCTGGCTTATGCGGAGTATCTGGATGAAAAGGTTTCGAAGCTTCCGAGCGAATCGTTGAAGACCATCCATTACGGCGTTTTCTTTTTGAACAGTGACGATTCCCCCGAGATGTGGTGGGCTGAAGGCGGTTCCCATGTTGACACCGTGAACATCTGCATGTATGACGGCAAGAAGGTTGTTGAGCTCGGTTCGTACGGCTCGTTCGGTTCCTGCAAGTACCGTAAGCACTGCAACGTCATCCTTTCGAACTATCAGGGCATGGGCCTTGATTCGACGGAAATCTTCATGCTGACCGAGGCAACGGTTTTCAAGGCTGCTTCCTTTGTCAAGCAGACGATTGAAATGCCAGACGGCGCGCAGACCAATTATTCATGGGAAGATATCCCGTGCTCGCAGGCCGATTATGAGTCTCGCTTAAACGACTGGGATCCGGCCACCATGGATGTCATCGACTACAGTAAAGGTGCCGACTTCTATGAGTATGCGGAGGACGGTGAGGTATACCGCGTCGATTCCGCTTATTTGTGGCTTTATGCCGATTATGTATCGAGCTTTTCCTCGAATCCGTTCTTCTACGGCATTCCGGATGACCTTCTTGAGCAGCTGACCGGTGTGTGGGAGCTGACCGGCGGTGAAGTGGAAGGCTGGGAATGGAACGCGAAGGAAGAGGGGCATTCCGGACAGTGGATCTTCGAGCCGAACGGCGAAGCCGAGCTGACGGATAACGGAAAGGTACAGATGTACCGGATGCAGTTCATTCCGAGAAGCATCTGGTCGGATGCACCGCTTTGGTATCTCGAATGTGAGGATAAGAGCCATCCCGGTTATTACCATCACGTGACGATCTTCCCCGACGGAAGAATGACGGACCATTTCATCAGCTATGCCGACCAGTACGCAAACGTACAGTATTACAAAAAGAAATAAAGGAAAATGTGACACAAAAAAATAAGCCTCAGACGGCAGCGCCGTCTGAGGCTTTTCCATTGTCTGATTAACCGAGGGTTACGATAACCTCATGTGTGCCGTTTGCAAATGCCGGGATGACATTGCCGTTAACGGCCTGACCGTCAACCGTGAGGGACTTAACGCCCTTGCAAACGTGGTTCGGGTTCTTCACGGTGATGTTGTAAACGGCGCCGCGGAACTGTCTCGTTGCGGTGAAGCCGTCCCATGCGGCCGGGATGGAAGGATCAACCTTCAGACCGTCGAAGTCGGGCATGATGCCGAGGATGTACTGGGAGATGGCAACCATGTTCCAGGCAGCGGTACCGGTCAGCCAGGAGTTCTTGCCCTGACCGAAGTTCTTACCGGGACGTCCGATATCGGAGCCGGCATCCTTGCCGCCGATCATCTGTCCGTAAACGTACGGCTCGGTCTTATGGATATCGCTGGTGTCTTCGGTAAATGCCGGAGCAATCTCGGAATAGTACTTGAATGCGAGGTCGCCCTGTCCTGCGTAAGCAGCCGCACAGATGATCCATGCGTTGTTGTGCGTGAAGATGCCGGCGTTCTCCTTGTAGCCGCCCGGATAGGTGGAAATCTCACCGTACTGGATGTAATACTTGGAGTAGGCGGGATTGTTCAGCACAAGACCGAATTTCGTATTGAGTCTCTCGTCGATTGCGGCGAGCGTCTTGAGGTCGGTACCCTGCTCCTTGCCGACGTCGGACATGATGGCAAAGCCCTGAGGCTCGATGAAGATCTGGCCTTCTTCGCATTCCTTAGAACCCATCTTGTCGCCGTTTGCATCGTAAGCACGGAGGAACCAGTCGTCGTCCCATGCAGACTCCATAATGGCAGCCTTCATCTCATCGATGGCATCCTGCGCAGCCTTGGCCTCGTCGTCCTTACCGAGGTGCTTCAGGATTGCGACGTAGTTCGGACCGGTGTAGGTGAAAAGCGCGGCAACCATAACGGACTCGGCAACCTTGGAGTAGCCGCCCTCAGCCTTGAACTTCGGGTTCGTGTAGGTCTGGAAGCTTTCACCGGGCGTGTCGGAATAGCAGGAAAGGTTGATGCAGTCGTTCCAGTCGGCACGCATCGCAAGCGGAAGCTTGTGCGGTCCGAGGTTGTTAACGATATGATAGAAGGAAACCTTCAAATGCTCAAGCATCGTCTGTGCCTTGCTCATATCGTTGTCATAAGGAACCATCTCATCAAGGATGGACCAATCGCCGGTCTCCTTGATATAAGCGGAAACGGAAAGAATCAGCCACAGCGGGTCGTCGGAGAAATCGCCGCCGATGTCTGCGTTACCCTTCTTGGTAAGCGGCTGATACTGATGGTAGCATCCGCCGTCCGGGAACTGCGTGGAAGCAATATCGATGATACGCTCCTTAGCGCGGTCCGGAATCTGATGTACGAAACCGAGGATATCCTGGTTGGAATCACGGAAGCCCATGCCGCGACCGATTCCCGACTCAAAGTAGGAAGCGGAGCGGGAAAGGTTGAACGTAACCATGCACTGGTACTGGTTCCAGATGTTCACCATGCGGTCAACCTTATCGTCGGGCGTGGTAACATTCAGGATGCCGAGAAGCTTGTCCCATGCGGCACGAAGCTCTGCCATGCCTGTCGCAACCTTTGCGGGGGTATCGTATTTGGCAATCATCTCAAGGGCTTTTACCTTGTTGATGGTCTTGCCGTCAGCTTCAAACTTCTGATCAACGGGCATCTCCACATAGCCGAGAATGAAGACAAGCGTCTTCGACTCGCCGGGAGCAAGCGTGATCTTCTTGTAATGGGAAGCAATCGGCGCCCAGCCGTCCGCGAAGGAGTTGGTCGCCTCGCCGGCAAGCACGGCCTGCGGATCGCCGAAGCCGTTGTAAAGACCGATGAAGGAATCACGGTCGGTGTCATAGCCGTCGATGGCTTCGTTGACCGAGTAGAATGCGTAATGATTCCGGCGGTCTCTGTACTCTGTCTTATGGTAAATGACAGAGCCGCTCACCTCAACGCGTCCGGTCGAGAAGTTTCTCTGGAAGTTGTTGCTGTCGTCCTGAGCGTCCCAAAGGCACCACTCGGCGAAGGAGAAGAGGCTGAACGTCTTGGCAGCAGCGCTCTCGTTGGTCAGAACGAGCTGCTGAACCTCGCCGTCGTAATCCTGGGGAACGAAGAAGGTGGCTTCCGCCTTTAAACCGTTCTTCTTACCGGTGATGACCGTGTAGCCCATGCCGTGACGGCACTCGTAGCTGTCAAGTTCCGTCTTAACGGGTGACCATCCGGGGTTCCAGACAGTACCGTTTTCGTTGATGTAGAAATACCGTCCGCCCATGTCAATCGGGACGTTGTTATAACGGTAGCGGGTGATGCGGCGAAGTCTTGCATCCTTGTAGAAGGAATAACCGCCGGCCGTGTTGGAAATCAAAGAGAAAAAGCCCTGTGTCCCGAGGTAGTTGATCCACGGATAGGGAGTTCTCGGAGAGGTGATAACGTATTCGCGCTTTGCGTCATCAAAATAACCGAATTTCATAAAAGCCTCCTTAAATTAGTAACGGCAAACTGTGTTGCGCTTACGGTTAATTATATATGATATGACGGCATTTGGCAAACACAAAAACACGCAGTTTTATAAGAAAATACATGGGCTTTTGCACGTTTTTCGCATTTTAGGTGTTGACAAAAGGTTTTTCCGAGAGTAATATTCTGATGTACGAAGGAAATGACAGGGATTATTGCATTTTTCATTTGACTTTCCGAAACGAAAAAATCTTGTTTCGGCATAATGACAAAACGAAAAAAGTGTGATAATATGATGTCAGAACAGATGAACCGCATCTGTTAATCAATTTAATACGTTGGTTCATTACTTCTCTGAAGTAATTTCTCCCCCCACACAAACTGCGATTCAGAAATGGATCGCAGTTCTTCTTTTCTTGACTTTTCTTTCCCTGCCCCCTAGAATGATACTAATACAATTCTTTTCGGAGGAAAATGCCATGAGATACCCGAAATTCTTATCCGAAATCGGAGCGGTCGGCTTTGCCGCGCCGAGCTACGGCTGCAACATAGAACCCTATAAGAGCAGACTGCTTCACGCGGTGGAACGCTTAAAGGAATGGGGACATCCCGTCATGCTCGGCCCGAACTGCTTTTTAGGCGAGGGCCTCGGCATTTCGAACACTCCCGAAAAATGCGGCCGTGAGCTCACGGACCTTTACTGCAGTCGTGAGAATTCGGTTCTTCTGCCGTGCGGCGGCGGGGAACTGATGTGCGAGACGATTGACTGCGTGGACTGGGACCGGATCCGCGAAGCGGAGCCGAAGTGGTATGCCGGCTACTCCGACAATACGAACTTCACCTTTTTGCTGACAACGCTTTTCGATACGGCCTCGATTTACGGTCCGAACGGTCCGTCCTTCGGCACCGAGCCGCTTCACGAGAGCCTTGACGATCTGTACGCGCTTCTTCGCGGACAGAAATTCAGCTTTACGAATTATCCCGCTTATGAGGGCCGCGAGGACAGCCTCGTTTCCGAGGAGAATCCGCTTGCGCCTCTGAATACGGTGCATCCGTTTAACCCTGTGTTTTATGACGGAAAAGGTGAAAAGAGCGTCACATTTTCCGCAAGCGGAAGGCTGCTCGGCGGCTGCATTGACATTCTCGCGAATCTTAGGGGAACGAAATACGATAAGGTCGGGGAGTTCGCCGAGCGGTATAAAGAGGACGGCATTCTGTGGTTCTTTGAAAACTGCGAGCTGACGCCGATGACGGTCAGAAGAACGCTTTGGGCCATGAAGCATACCGGATGGTTTCAATATGTAAAGGGCTTTCTGATCGGCCGGCCGATGAACGAGGATGAGATTTCGTTCGGGCTCGGGCATGAGGAGGCAGTCGTGAGCGTGCTGAAGGAGTGCGGCGTGCCGATTGCGTACGGGCTTGATTTCGGGCATTTGCCGCCGCATATGCCGATTGTGTGCGGTGCCGTGGCGGAGGCGGAAGGAAACGGTAAGACCTTCCGGATTACATATGATTTCCGATAAGAACGAAGGCTGCCGTCTGTGTCCGAGGCAGTGTAAAGCTAAGCGCGAACAGGGTATAAAGGGCGTCTGCGGGACGGCAGATGAGCTTTTGGTTGCCAGGGCAGCGCTTCATATGTGGGAGGAACCGTGCATCAGCGGAACGAAAGGCTCCGGCACGGTTTTCTTTTCGGGCTGTCCGCTCCGGTGCGTGTTCTGCCAGAACCGCGAGATTTCGGACGGCTCCGCCGGAAAGGCCATCGAGGAGAAGAGGCTCACGGAAATCTTTCTGGAGCTTCAGCAGAAGGGTGCCGCAAACATCAATCTTGTGACGGCAGGGCATTACGCGGACCGCGTCGCAAGGGCGCTTCGGGAAGCAAAACAAAGAGGGCTTACGATCCCGGTTGTCTGGAATTCGGGCGGGTACGAGCTTTTGGAGACGCTTTCTTTGGTGGCGGATCTTGTCGATGTCTGGCTTCCCGATTTCAAGTTCTTCTCGACAGAGACTGCTATGAGGTTTGCAAAGGCGCCGGACTATCCGGACATTGCAAAAAAGGCGATTGCTTTCATGGTTGAAAAAGCCGGCCCGCCCGTCTTTGATGAAGAGGGCTATATGAAGCGCGGCGTAATTGTCAGGCACCTCGTGCTTCCCGGGCACCGGAAGGAATCGGAGGATATCATCCGCTACCTTTATGAGACGTACGGGGACAGAATTTACCTGAGCATCATGAACCAGTACACGCCGCCGAAGGAGCCGCTTCCCGAGCGGGAACTGAACCGGAAGCTGACCCGGTACGAATATGATAAGACCGTGGCATTTGCCATGGAACTGGGCGTCACGAATGCGTACATCCAGGAGGGCGAAACGGCTGAGGAAAGCTTCATTCCGCCGTTTACCGGGGAAGGCGTGTGATTTTTCTGCATTTTTTATGAAATCCCTTTATTTTCAAGGTGTTTCGTGATAGAATAATAAAACATCATTCGGAGAAATCATTCGGAGGAGAATACGATGAGCATTGAAAGAAGACTTGCCGCAAAAGAGAGGGCATTGAAGGCCAGAAGAAAAGCCTTTTGGAAGAAGGCCGGCCCGATTCTGATTATTGCAGCGGCGGTTTTGCTGGTTTGGGGCGTTTATGCATTAAACAAGAGCCTCACGGAGATCAATTACAGCAAGGGCATTTCAAAGGACGGCAAGATTAAGGGATACAACGCAAAGGACTGCCTTAACGGCCTTCCGAATCTGGATTCCATCGACATTAAGGTCGAAGAAGTTACCGACGAGCTTGTCGGCGAGAGAATCGAGAAGCAGATGAAATCCCTGATTGCCGCGAAGAAGGGAACCACGACTTCTGAGGATAAGGAAGAAGAGAAGAAGGACGAGGAGCCCGTTGACTACGATGCGCTTCTGACCGATGCATGGGTTGAGGAATATGCTTCTTCCTATCTCGGCGACTATTATGATCATACTGCCGAAGGCTTCAAAAAGGCCATCCGGGACAATGTGACCGGCGAGAAGAGAAGCGCAGCCGAGACGGAAATTGACACCTACCTGAAGGAGAATACGACGGTTAAGACATATCCCTGGACCTTCACCAGAAACCTTCGCAAGCTGATTCCGGATGCTGAGGAGAAGCAGAACAAATCTCTTTATGAGGCTTACGGTTTCACGTTTGATTTTGATGAGTATGTGAAGTCGACGTACGGCAGCTACACGAGCTACCGCAAGCAGGTGAAGGAAAGAGCGAAGGAACAGACCCATGTTGTTCTGATCTGGCTTGCTGTCGGCGATGAGCTCGGCGTTACCGCAACGGAAGCCGATGTAAAGGCCTGGAAGGTTCTTGACCTCGGCGATACGGCTAAGGACGAAGATAAAGAAGCGTACTGGAAGCTGGCAGTTGAGGAGTACGGTCTTCCGTATCTGATGATGGACTACCGGGTTGATCAGGCGCACAAGGCTCTTTACGACAAGGTACTCGGACCGGCTGAATAAAGACAGGAGGGGTAGAAATGCCTGCTTGTTATACACACAAAAAGGTGGGGGCGAACGTGCTTCGTAAGCTTTCCCCCGATACAAGAAAGCTGATTAAGAAGCATCTTCCGTATTTCTTAATCGGTTTGCACGGACCGGACATCCTGTTTTACTGTCCCGCCGTATTCGGCAAGGAGGTATCCGCGTACGGAAGGAAGCTTCACCACGTGCCGTTCTCGGAGTTCTTTGAGAATGCGAAAGCGGTGATTGCCGCTTCCGAGGATGACCGGCAGCTCGTCTATCTGTACGGATACCTGTGTCACCTTTTCTCGGATTACGAGGTACATGCCATTCTGTTCGATCTTTACTCTGAGGCCGGCGTGACGCACGGCAAGATGGAAGCGGAACTGGACCGCAACCTGATGATTGACGACGGGTACGATCCCGTAAGCTATCCCGTTGCGGCGCATATCGCCGTCAACAAGGAGGTTGCACACCTGATCGCACCGTTTTATCTGGGCGTCTCGGAGGAACAGGTTCTCAGAAGCCTGCTCGCCATGAAAGCCTCGTTCACCGCGGCCAGAAGCCGCAGCAGCGCTTACCGCAAGGCAGCAAGTGAAATCATGGCATTTGCCGGGTTCGCCGAGAAGATTCCGAGCATGATCATGACGTCGGATCGAAGCGAGTTGTGTCTTGCCGTCATGCCCCAACTGAAGGAGGCACTTGACAAGGCCGAAAACGAAACGGCAGAGGCGATTGAGGAATTGACAAAATTCATCTTTTTTGATGAGAAAATGCCAAATTACATTGCACTTCGCTTAGATGGTCATTTTGAGAATTGACAAATGAAACGTAACAATATATTCTGAAGATGGAGAGGTGAAATGGCACCTTTTCCGGATGATTCAGTCGCAGTATGTGGGTTTACTGCATCCCGTCGCAAGACTTTTACGAGGAGATGGTTATATGATTATTACGGTGACAATGAATCCTGCGGTGGATAAAACAGCCGAACTGGACGATTTCGTTCTGGGTGGTGTAAACAGATTAAAGAATGTGGTTATGGACGCCGGCGGCAAGGGAATTAACGTGTCGCAGACGCTTCGTGTCCTGAATAAGCCGAATATGGCATGCGGCTTTTTGGCCGGCCCGAACGGCGATACAATCCGTCTTGCTTTGCAGAAGCAGATGATCATGTCCGACTTTGTCACGGTTGCCGGCGGTGAAACCCGTTGCAACCTGAAGGTGAAGTCCATTTTCGGCATGACCGAGTTTGATGAGCCCGGCCCGAAGGTTTCCGAGGAGGAGCTGCAGCTTCTGATGGACAAGCTGAAGAGGCATGCAAAGCCCGGCACAATGTTTGTGCTTGCAGGCAGCCTTCCGGAAGGCGTTCCGACGGACATCTATAAGACCATGACCGAAATGCTTCATCAGTGCGGATGTAAGGTATTCCTGGATACCGGCGGAGAGGCGCTCCGTCTCGGTCTTGAGGCACAGCCCGAATATATTAAGCCGAACCTTGCAGAACTCAGAGATCTGTTCGATTACCGCGATGAGTTTGCGAGCAACGAGGCAATGGTTGCGTGGACGAAGGAGAAGGCTGTTGAGCTTCTCGGCAGAGGTCCCAGAATGGTAGCCGTATCGCTCGGCGCGAGCGGCGGCGTATTTACCGACGGTATTGAGACGATTTATGCGCCGGCCAAGAAGGTCGATGTCATTTCTCCTGTCGGAGCCGGAGATGCCATGACGGCGGCAATTGCCTACTGTCTGGATTCCAATATGCATTTCCATGATACAATCCGGTATGCCATCGCAGTATCCTGCGGTGCCTGCACGACGGACGGAACCAAGCCGCCGAGCAGAGAAGTGATTGTACAGCTGCTCAGACAATAACGGGGGAGACATGAAGAAAGAAAACGAACGCAAAAGCAAGGCGGGTCTCGTTTTCATCATAGTTTTCGCGATTGCATTCATTGGGCTTCTCGGCTATGCGATATACGAATATATCGTAAGCGAGAAGTCCATTGTACGTCTTGGGAACTATATGACGCTGTCGTATACGACAACGGACCGGGATCAGGCCGCTACAGAAATCACCGACCTGCTTGTTAAGAGAAGCATCTTCGGCGGGCAGGTGCAAAAGGAAGCGGACAGCCGCTACAAAAGTGCAATTGAGAAGTATCAGGGAGATGCCGAAAACCTTTCGATGACATTCGAGCAGTATCTGAACACCTTCTTCGGGACAACCGAGGATGCCTTCCGCGAAAGCGTGAAGAAGGCAGCCCTGCAGGTCATTAAGGAAGAGGCTGTGTTGGATGCGGTTGCCGACCGTGAGGGCATCGAGCTTACCGATACAAGATACCAGTTCATGCTGGCAGACTATATGGAGGCGGACGGCTACACGGATATCGATAAGTATCTGGAGGATTATCCGGAGCAGCAGCTTCGCGCAATCATGCGACGCAACCTGACCATCGACTGGCTTTTGGAGCGGGCAACCGGGCCGGAGCTTCCGGAGAAGAAGAGTTATTGACAATCGAGAAACAAGGCATTGAAAAAGACCTGACACACGTCAGGTCTTTTGTTATATAAAATCCGTTTCCGGTCAGGTGCCGCACGGGGATCCTGTTTTGTGCACGGCTTCGCCGGACTCCGGATCTATTGCCGGCTGCCCCGTCCGCCGGGACCGTGTCCGCCCGGATTGTTCTGGCCGTCCTGCCCGCCGGGACCGCCCCAGCCGCCGCCCGGGCCCATCATCGACTTCGGAATGCTGTCCACCTGTGTTCCGTTGATGATGATTGTGCCGCCGTTAAATTCTGCCTTGCCGTCATAATCGAAGGAGGACACCGTCGACGTGATATCAATTGTGCCGCCGTTCACGATGATGTCACCGTTCGCATCGATGGCATCCGTGTCGCCTCTTCCGACTTCTATCTTTAAATCTCCCCCGTTAATCACAACCGTCGGCGTCGCGTAGGATTTGCTCTTCCTTGACGCGTTGATGCCGTCGTCGCTTCCGTATATATCAATTGTACCGTCGTTAATCTCGATGTACGTGCCTTCAATTCCCTCGGAACCGTTCAGCTTCAGATTTCCGTCGTCAATCCGCACATAAGTGGTGGCCTGCAGGCAGTCGCTTTTCGCCTGTATGTTCATCGTGCCGCCCGCAATGACAATCCAGCCGACCGTGTTGTCGTCGTCATTTTCGCTGTGAATGCCGTCCTTTTTTGTGACGATGGTAAATGTGCCGTCGTAAACCGCCACGGAGTCGTTCGCCTCAATCGCATCGAGATCACTTGTAATCACATAGGTTCCGCCCGTGAACTTCACGTCGTCCTTGCCGGAGATGCCGTTCTCCGATGAGGTAAGCGTCAGGGTACCGGTTCCGTTAAAGGTCAGGTCTTCCCTCGAATAAATGACCGCATCGGTATTCGTTTCGCCGTCCGAACGGAAGCTGCCCGTGACGGAAAGACTGTTGGAGCCTTGAAGGGTGACGAAACATTTGTCAGCGGAAACAACGTAAATCACCGGGAAATCGGTATTGGTAACGGTAACGTCCTGTAATACAAGCTGGATCTTCGCCTTCTTGTCGGCATCTACCTTAATTGTGCAGTTCTTTGCCGTGCCGGTAATCACGTAGGTGCCCTCGGCGTTAATGCTGAGCGTCTCGCCGTCCTTCACCGTAAGCGTCTTCGCACCGGTCAGGTCGGGCGACTGCTCGAGATCCCGCTTTGTGAAAAGCACGTTTTCGCCTTCCCCGGAATCGTCATCATCGTTCTTTTTGCTGTCCTGCTTCGTATCAACCGGATCGGAAGTGTCGGTGCCGTTATCAACGGTCTGATTCTCCGCCTTGCTGCCTGAATCGGAAGCAGACTCACGGCTTGTTCCGGCCGTTGCGGAGCCGCCGCAGCCCGTCAGTAATACGGCAAGCGCGGTCATCAGAAAGAACATGGTAAGTTTTTGTTTCATTGCCATCCGTTTCATATATTATCCTTTGTAAAAGTAAAAGTGTAACGGTTTCATTTGTCATAAGCATAGCAGAAAGTTACGAAGAGATTTTGTTCGAAAAATGACCAAATTGTGATTGCACGAAGGAAAATGTGACACCGAAACCTTAATTTCCCGTTTAAGAAACGTTTAAGAAATGCGCAGGAGTTGCGTAAAGACTTTTCGCCGGGGGTGTTGTATGTTAAATACAGAAAAAGGCGCGGACGAAACCGCGGCGGGAGAAAGAGAGGAAGAACGACATGGAAGAAATCATTGAGGTAACGACGAAGAAGCAGGCCGTTGTAACGGCAAAGGATCTGAGCAAGACATTTTCCAACGAAAGCGTGCAGCAGCACGTGCTGAAGAATCTGAACCTGAGCATTTATAAAGGAGACTTCACGGTTATCATGGGCAACTCCGGATCCGGCAAGAGCACGCTCCTGTACACGCTCTCCGGAATGGACCGGCCGACGCTCGGAACGGTGACGTACCGCTTCGACGGAAACGAGGCTGAGATTTCCGGCTACGGCAACGACGCGCTCGCGAAATTCAGAAGAGACCACGCAGGGTTCGTGTTCCAGCAGAACTACCTGAACGATTCGATGAGCGCGCTTGACAACGTCATGGTGTGCGGCCTTTTGAAGAACAAGGACAGAAAGGCGCTCGCGGAAAAGGCGAAGAAGCTCCTCACGAGCGTGGAAATCGAAGAGCGCGACCAGCGCAAGTTCCCGGCACAGCTTTCCGGCGGCCAGCAGCAGAGAGTTGCCGTTGTGCGCGGCGTCATCAACGAGCCCGAGATTCTGTACGCGGACGAGCCGACCGGCGCTTTGAACTCGCAGAACACCGAGAATGTGCTCAACATCCTGACCGATCTGAATAACCAGGGACAGAGCATTGTCATGGTAACCCATACGATTAAGGCGGCAGAGCGCGGCAACCGCATCCTCTACCTTGCAGACGGCGTGATCACGGCTGAAATCGACCTCGGACCGTACGCGGGAGATTACCGCGACGAGACCAATCCGAAGTTAGCGGAGGCCAAGGCGCGTCACACCAAGCTCAAGAGCTTCCTTCAGGAAATGGGGTGGTAAGATGTATAAGCTTTTCTTTATTGCCTGGAACAATATCAAAAAGCAGAAGGGCGATATGATTACCTTCCTTCTGTTCACGATGCTTGCTTCCTACCTCGTATTCCAGTGCAGCTCGTCGCTTCTCGGGATGGGAAAGGTCATGGACAGCCGCTTTAAGGAAGTAAACGGCGCGGAAGTGATAATCCTTGCCGACGATTACGAGGAAGAGATTGAAGCCTGGACGCAGGCCTTTGCCGAGGCAAAGGACATCATTGACACGGAGCAGACCCCGTTCCTTCGGGCGTACTGTTCCTTCCGAAACACGAAGGACGCGGACTTTGAGGAATTCCAGTTTCTGATCGAGCCTTATACGGTCAACCCGAAGTACATGAATCTCGGCCTCAAGCCGGAGGGACTCGGCGAGAAGGACATCCTCGTTCCGATGTTTTTAAAGAGCCGGCTTGCCATCGGCGACACGATGGAACTTAAGTTCAACGACGACGTGTACAGTTTCCGCGTGGCGGGGTATACCGAGGACCCGTACTTCTCGTCCTCGATTAACATTACCGTTTACTACTGCTACATGTCGCAGTCGATGATTGACACGCTTGCCGAAAAGCATCCGAGTCTTGCGGGACTCGGCATGGTGTTCCGTGGAAAAGTGGACGAAAAGGCTCTTAATAACGGGCTTCTGACGTCTGACGTCGAGAAGCAGGTTACAACGGTATTCCACCGTCTGATTGCCCCCGCCGAGGCAGAGCATCCGGAACGCGACTACAACGATTTCATGGCCGTGAACTGGCAGATGATGCGCGGCGGCGCACAGTTTCTGCCGCAGGTCGTCATGGCAGTTGTGCTGCTTTTCGCAGTCATCATACTGGTCGTCGCATTTGTCATCATCGCCTACGGCGTGCGGGATTTCATCATCAGAAACATGAAGAACACCGGTATCCTGGAGGCTGCCGGCTACACGACAGCATCGCTTCGCGCAACGCTCTGCATCCAGATTACGGCGGTTGCGTATGTCGGATGTAAGATCGGAATCATCGCCGGCGTTTTGACGCAGAAGCCTTTCGGTGACCTTGTAAGCGGCATCCTCGGCATCTCCTGGAACCAGCCGGTGAACTACGGCGCTGCCGTCTGCACGCTGTTCGGTCTTACGCTCAGCACGCTGCTGATTGCCTGGCTTCTCGGCGGCCGCTATAAGAAGATCACGGTTCTCGACGCGCTCCGCGGCGGAATCAATACGCATAACTACAAGAAAAACCATGTTCCGCTTGATAAGACGGCGCTGCCGCTTCCGGTTGCGATGTCGCTTAAGAGCACGCTCGGCGGAAAGAGAAGAAGCATTCTTCTGGTGCTGATTTCCGCGATTCTCGCCATCGCGATGACATGCGGTTTCGCGCTTTACGAGACGTTCGGCATGGACGACGAAGCGATGGGCGAGATGTTCGGCTTCGAAATCGGTACGATTCAGGTGATGAAATCGAACCCGGCATACGACGAAGAAATCAGAAACATGAAGGGCGTCAGCAACGTGCTCACCTGTGCGACCTTTGAGCCGATCATCCGCAAAGGCGATAAGGAATGGTCCACCTATACCTTCGCCGAGAGCGATGTCAACGAACGGCTTAACCTGATGGTATTGAAGGGCCGCGTTCCGGTGCATGACAACGAAATCATGCTGACGCAGGTGCTTGCCGAGGATCTCGGCGTAAACATCGGCGACGTGGTGACCGTAACGTTCGGTAAGAAGACAGAAGAGTTCATCGTGACCGGCTTTGACCAGCGGATGGAGCACATGGGAAGAACCGCGAACATGACATTTGACGCAGCGAAGAAGCTGGTCGGCTCCATTGAGGCGGTTACCTACATCGTGACGGCAGAGGACGGCGTCACCTATGACGAACTTGCTTCGGAGGTGAAGACGATTTACGCGGCGCACGACGATTCGAGCTATGTTCTGGTCGACAGCGCCAAGAACATGAAGGTTACGACCGGAACGGTCAGCAAGGCCATGAAAGCAGTTTGTGTGGTAATCGCCGTGATTACGGCATTCATCGTCATCTTCACCGAGGCGCTGATCATCCGCGGAAAAATCACGAGAGAGTGGCGCGATATGGGCATCAGCAAGGCACTCGGCATGACGAGCGGTCAGCAGATTCTGCAGATCATGCTCTCGAACCTCCCGGCCGTGCTCCTCGGCAGCGTGCTCGGCGTGTTCCTCGCAGGTCCCTCCGGCAAAGCGTTGTGCCGCGTCATCTTCAGCCTCTTCGGCATGAAGAGGGTCAACTTCGGCGCATCCTTTTCCTTCAAGGCAGTGAGCGCTCTCGGCATCGTCCTGATGGCCGTGGCAACAGCCGCCGTCATGGGACTCCGCGTCCGCAGATGTAAACCCGTTGAAATGATTACGGAAGAATAGTAAGAAGAACCGTCGGTCCGCCGGCGGTTCTTTATGTTCCGGGCGCCGATATACTTTGTATATCGGACTGCTCTTTTTTGTGGCGGATTCCGGCGGATTATGGTACAATTACAAAAGATACGTATGAGCCTTAAAACGGCTCTGACAAATGTGACACCACCCTTTGAAAGTGTGAGAATATGAACTATCAGGTCCTGATTGTAGACGACGAAACCGAGCTTGCGAAAATGACGGCGGAATATCTGACGATGTTCGACGTGACGGCGACATGCGTGCACAGCGCGGCGGAGTGCTACGACTTTTTCAAAAAGAATACGGCGGAGCTTGTGCTCCTTGACATCAACCTCGGGGACGGCTCGGGCTTTCAGGTTTGTAAGAAGCTCCGCGAAGAGCAGGATCTTCCGATTCTGTTCATCAGCGCGAGACAGAGCGACGACGATGTGCTCGCGGCACTCACCCTGGGCGGCGACGATTACATCAAAAAACCGTACAGCATGTCGGTGCTGCTTGCCAAAGTGAAGGTCAACTTAAAGCGGGCGGGTGCTTTGAAGGAAGCGCTTTCGAAGAAGCCTGCCGACGGGGGTTCGCAGCAGACGGAGCAGGGCACCGTTACGCTGACGCTTGACCCCGCCACGATGTCGGCTGTGAGAAACGGCGAGCAGATTCCGTTGAAAGCGAAGGAATACGCCCTTCTTAACTGCCTCTACGAGCATCGCGGCACGATTGTCAAGAAGGAGCAGCTGTTTAACGAGGTTTGGGGCGATGCCTTTTACACCGACGGCACGCTTAACGTGCACATCAGAAAGCTTCGCGAAAAGCTCGAGGCCAATCCGAACGAGCCGAAGCTGATTAAGACGGTCTGGGGCACCGGCTACATTTTGGAAACCGGCGTATAGAAAAGGAATTACGGAATGAAATACCGGTATCGAATTTACATCGTATTTGTCCTCATGATGCTTGCGGTGCTCGCGGTGCTTCGGTTCACCGTCGGCGGGACAGTCGAGCAGAAGCGCGACATGGTCTCATATAACGACAGGCTGTACCGCGTTTATGACGATTATCTTGCGGGCCTGCCGGCTTCGGAAATCGAGCAGAAGCACGGCTGTAAGCTTTTGGTGAACGGCACCTCAGATGCGCCGGAGCTGAATGAGCTTTACGCCGGGTACGCGCTTGTCATGGACTTCACGCCGAACGGCGAGACCGTCGGCAAAATCGGCTGGAACGACGTCTCGGGCGTGTTTGAGACGCAGCAGGTGAAACTCCGGCGGATGCTTTACATCCTGTGGGGGCTGATGTTTGCGGCAGGACTTCTGTTCCTCTTTTTGACGGACCATTTCCTGCTGAAGCCGACAAGAGAACTTCGCGAATACGCGGGCGAAATCGCCAAAGGCAACTTTGACGTGCCGCTCCCGATTCGAAAGCACAACCCGTTCGGAAGCCTGACGGAGGCATTTGACATCATGCGTGAAGAACTGCGCGCTTCGAAAGAGCGCGAGGCTGAGGCCGAGAAAGCGAAGAAGGAGCTCGTCGCCGAGCTTGCGCACGATATCAAGACGCCTGTTGCGACGATTCAGGCAACGTGCGAGGTCATGGAGCTGAAGGCAAAGCGCGGCACGGCAGACGCGGCGGACATCGTCGAGAAGGTGCAGACGATTACCGCGAAAACCGAAACGATTCGCCAGCTGATGGACAACGTATTCCAGACGACGCTCGAGGAGCTCGACCGCGTGGAGGTGACGCCCCGCGAGGAGAACACGGCGCTAATCGAAGAATACTTCCGAAACCTCAAAAACTACGGTACCGTTATTCTGGAAAATGCCATCCCGTCCTGCCTCGTTTACATGGACAAGTTAAGAATGGAGCAGGTTATCGACAACGTTGTCGGAAACTCGCACAAATACGCGGGGACCGATATTCACGTCCGGTTCGACGAAGTGATGATGAAGTCGAAAGAGGCGGACGACGTCGCATTTGTCAGAATAAGGATTGCGGATGAGGGGCCGGGCGTTTCGGAGGAAGAACTCCCGCTTCTGATGCAGAAATATTACCGCGGAAGTGCCGCGAAAGGAAAGACCGGCTTCGGACTCGGACTGTATCTTGTCCGGTCGTATATGGAGAAGCAGGGCGGCGGCGCGGAGGTTTATAACGACGGCGGATTTGTCGTCGAGCTTTATTTGAAGAAAGTCTAGACGGAGGATGCGCGTATGGGACCGTTCATTGTGATCGCGGTTGTGGTTGCTGCCGGGCTGATTATCGGCCTTCTGGTGGCGAATAAAAACAATAAGCTGTTTGAAAGCGGCGCGGCGTATCGGAACCGGCCTGCGGATTTTTACACGCAGATGCACACCTTCCGGACGACGGTGCCGAACCTGGAGATACTTCTTAGCGCGCTCGACGGGAGAACGCTTGCGCAGCAGGGAATCACGGTCATCAGGGATCATGCCGACCGGCTTGTGTTCCGCGATGCGATGGACCGCTTTACGGCAACACTGACGGCGCTTCCCGAGGACCCGTCGCTTGGCGAGGGCATATCCTTCTACCGCTTCACCGTGAACCGCGTGAAGGTGAAGAGCGGCACGATTGTTCTCTCTGCGCGGATGGGCATCAATGTCGCGCTGACTGCCGTTGAAAAAGCGTTTCTGACGCTTGATTTCAATGCGGTTGCGCAGCGGGTTTACATGACGGACTGGAAGACGAAGACCTCTTTCTTTTAACGGACGACACGGAGGATGAAGCATTGAACAAAAAGATTCTGATTGCGGAGCTTGTGCTGACCCTGATTGCTTCCGTGGCCGTTCTGTTTTATGTGACCGACCCGCTCGGAGAATCCTGGGCGGACATTGAAACGAAGCGAAAGGAACGCAGCACATATACAACTGCAACGCCCACGCCGACCCCGGCCGATTCGAATCCGGCGGCAGAGCCGACACCGAAAGAGATAACGCCTGCGGCGACAGCAACGCTGACCCCGACGCCGTCGGTGAAGAAGGACGACGGAAACACGTTCCACAGGGAGAACGGCATTCTGATTGTCGAGAACGAAATCTTCGGCATGACCTATTCCGATCTGAACCGGTACTTTAACGGAAAACTCCCTAATACGCAGAGCTGGGAGTGGTCCCAGGTGCCGTTAACCTATCTCGATTACGTTTATACGGACGGCGTCAAGTACACATTTTACTTTGAGAACAACCGTCTTGTCGCGGTGCGTGAGGAGCATGAGATCGGGACCAATGCGATTCCCGAATCGCTGCTTGTTGCCGCGAAGAAAGTTCACGGGGATTACCGGATGTACTGGTACAAGGCGGAAGAGGACTGGATGTACGAATACGACTGGGACTGCACGGTCGGAAACGGAACGGGAGAGTACGCAATCTTCCTGAATCCGTATGACAATGTGTACCACATCTGCCAGCAGTATACTTCCGCTGCATTTACGGGCAGTTCGATTCAGAGCCGTTAGCAGCCGGAAAGGGAGGAAACAGTATGGATCCTGCAGTAATAATAATCCTGATTGTCGTTGCGCTTGTGCTCCTTGGGTACCTGCTCCGGTTCTCCATCAACGGGCTCATCAACCGGGGCACGGACGCGATTGCCAATAAAAGACGCCGGACACGCAATGAGACGAACGGTCCTGAGGTCGTAAGACTTGCGGACATGTATCCGCAGATTGCGCTCATGCATTACCAAAACGGCACGGCGACGCCCGCGCCCGAGCTGAAGGCAATGCCCACGATGCCCGCGCAGCCGAAGGTACATACCGGTGCCGGGATGAAGATTACGGCGGCGGTTGTCACCGGAATCGGCCTGCTCATCAACCTCATCGTATTATTTTTCTTCCGCTGGAGCTTTCTGGCGGATGAAACGCCCGAAGGGCTTGACGAGGCCTTCGGCATCCGGATTGCCCACGGCACGCTTTTGCTGACCGTTGCGGCCATCCTCGCCTATCTCGTATTACTGATTGTGAGAAATGCCAGGCATACCCTTTTCTTCCCAATCCTTTCTTCGGCCATCGGCATCTCGATTCTGGTGCTGACCTTCCGCTATAAGAGCGCCTGGGAGGAGACGCATTCGGGGCGTGTCCTTGACAAAGTGAATCTGGCTGTGGACGGCGCGGTTTTGTTGGTTCTTGCCTCGCTTCTCGTTCTTGCCTGTTTTGTTTTCTATGTATGGAAGGATGTCCGGTGGGTACTGTGGATCGGGCTGATTCTCGGAACCGGGGCGACGATTTGTGCCGGCCTTGCCATCGGCGGAATCGGCTATACGTTCTCCGCTTCCATCTGGACGCTCGGAAACTATTTCGGATATTCGCTTGCGGTTCTTTTATATGCCTTTGCGTACCGGAAGAAGGAAGCTAGAGCCGCAGCATAAGGAAGCACAACAAATAACTGTAAAAACACGATTAACGCACACAAAAAAAGGGATTGCCTTTCGGGCAATCCCTCAGACTGAAGACAAACGCGATTTTGGAATATCTCCAAAATCGCGTTATTCTTTATGCCAGGATGGGGTTCGGTCGTTTTTTGCGTTTAAAAAGACCGTTGGGACCCCCTAACAGTCCCATCCTATCCTTCATTTTTGCCAGCTTTTTGAGATTTAGGCACGCAAAGGTCAGCCCGGCTTTCATCCTCATTCGGGCTTTCCCAATCATGTTCGTGTATCGGAATCCGTGGTTTTCCTTGGCCGTTCCGAACAGCCTCTCTATCGTCTCTTTCCGCAATGCGTACAGGTCTTTCATCCCAACAGTGCAGCGGATGTCTTCACAGGTCTCCATGTAATCTTCCCAGACATGCCTCATCACTACTTTTACATGGTCTCGGCTTTCGGTGCATTGCTTCAGGTACGGACACTCCGCGCACTGTGCGCCGCAACTCTTGTATTCCCGGTATCCGTCTCGGTTCGTTGTGGAATACTTTAACATCTGGTCGTTCGGACATATGTAGCAGTCATAGTGCTCATCATAAACGTATTCGTATTTCTTAAAGAATCCGTCCTTTGTCTGGGGACACTTATAGGGGAAGACCGGAAGGATTCCCTTATCCAGAAGGAACTTCGCAATGGCCGGCGTCTTATATCCGGCGTCCGCAATCAGTTTTTCAATGCCGATGTTTTCAATCTTGTCAAAAAGGCCCTTGAAGGTCTGGCTGTCATGCATGTTTCCGGGATTCACAGTATAGCCGAGAATCCATCCATGTTTATCACACGCGGTCTCGATTCCGTATGCGAAGACTTCCTTGTGCTCTCCCTTATGGAACCATCCGCTTTCGGGGTCCGTCGTGCTGGACTTAATCTCTTTTCCGGAGCCGCCTCCGGTGCCTCTCCCGTGGTCATCGTCATCCCTGTCCTTGAGGGGCTTTTTCCCATGTGCTTCGCGGTCCGCATCGATTTCCTTACGCAGCATGTCATCATAGAAACGGGCTTCCTGCTCGGCAATCCTTTTCTGCATCTTCCTGCCGTTTGCATGGGCCTTTACATGCGTTGCATCAACGAACACCTCGGCGGGATCCACCAGTTTAAACCTGTAGCATTCCTCCAGGATCCGCTGGAATATCTGCTCGAACAGGTCGGTGTCCTTGAACCGTCTCGTATAGTTCTTTCCGAAGGTAGTGAAGTGCGGGACGGGATCTCTCATCTCAAGGCCGAGGAACCAGCGGTAGGCCATGTTCACCTCAATCTCCTTGATTGTCTGGCGCATGCTCCGGATACCGTATAGATACTGAATAAAAGGGATCTTAAGAAGCAGGACGGGGTCCAGACTGGGACGTCCCTGGTCTTGTGAGTATTTATCCTTAACCAGGTCATAAATGAAACTCCAGTCAATTGCCTTATCAATCTTGCGCAGAAGATGGTCTTGCGGCACAAGTTCATCCATGCAGAGCATAACGATCTGATCACGTTTCTTGTCCAGTTCCTGTGTCATCATAGAAGAAATACCCCTCGGATTTGATACTTCCATTATACCATAAAAAGTGCCGAAAAGCCAGTAAATATAAGGCTTTCGGCACT
>JAFYYS010000001.1 GCA_017546025.1 Lachnospiraceae bacterium
ATCAAAAAATTGAACCTGAAGGAATAGACCGATAAGCTGAAATGACGCAGCTGCATCAGAAGGGCTGTGAGCCTTTGTATTTGGAATTCGATCTTCAGTTGATCTGTTTGCTTACGTGGAAAGAAAAGCGATGATAAGAGCGCTTCTTTAGTATTTTTCTCAAATTATCAGACCCCACGGAAAGACCCCACTAACAGACCCCACGGAAAGACCCCAAGAAACTTTGGATACCCAAAAAGAGCAGACGGATTGCGGTCCGCCTGCTCTTTCTATGTGGAGATGTATTAGTTGCCGAAGCTGTCCATCCAGTTGCGGATGAGAGTTTCTGCCTTTTCGATTTCCGCCTCTTTGTTTCTGTAGCGGATGATGAGGTGGTATTCAACCTTGTCCTGCGCCCAGATATACTGTTTTTCGATGTATCCGGGCAGGAAGGAGGAAATATCCTCGGTGATAACCTGAAACTCGCGGTTATTCGCCACTACGGTTTCGGAAGTAAACGTGGAAGACTCGGAAGAGACCTCCTGGATGGCACGGGGTGTCGCATAAATATCCGTAATCATGTAATCCACTAAGTGAACAACCAGATCATCGAGGAGATACCGGGCGTTGAGTTCTACGCAGCCGACCTTGAAATCGGGTTCGATATCCGTACCGGGAATCCAGTTGTCGTCTAATCCGAGAACGGAAACATTAACCCAGTCCTTTTCCAGATTCAGCTCAAATGCGGGGATGGCAAGCGGGGAATAGCCGATGTAAGCGGCAGCATCTTCCAATGTGTTGAACTCCTGTGCATGGAGGAACGGAACATCAGTAAAGTCAATGTCGAATCCTCTGACACCGTTTCTCCGGTCGGGATAGGAAAATGTCACGCCCTGTGAACGCTGCCAGTACTCGTGGAAGTAACCGGGAACCTCAGTCATGAATGCACCTGTGAAGACGGAAGACGGAAGCCTCATGTCCTCATCCGGCTCGTAGAAGTAGGTCGCGTGTCCGTTTTCGTTGGTACCGGTCGTTACGGAACCGCTCCGGAAGATTCCGGATGCATACGCGGCAATACTGCCGAGTGCAAGTACCAGACAGGCGGCTAAGGCAAATACGACACGCCTTCTTGCGCGCCCTTTCTTTGCCGTGAACGGTGCTTCCTTGGTTACGGAACTGTTTTCCGGTCTTCTGCGAAGCTCTTCGTTATCTTTCAGCAAAGATTCGTCGGTTTGACCGATTGCGTTAAGCAGCTTCTCTCTATTCATATAAACCCTCCTTTTTCAAAAACGCTTTCAGTTTCCGGCGTGTGCGGTGCAGCATACTCTTGGCCTTCGATTCGCTCATCCCGCAATAGGACGCCGTATCTTTGAGGGAATCAAAATAGAAATACCGCCCGAGGAATAAGTGCCTTGCATCTGCCGGCAAATCCTTAAGAAACCGGGCAATCGCCTCATTCAGGCCGCTGTCACCGGGTTCCGTCACTTCGGAACTCCTGTCTGCGATGACATCGCCGAGTTCTTCAAAGGAAACCGCGTATTCCGTGCCCTGACGCTTTTCCCGGTTCAGGTATCTGAGCCGGTCAATTGCTTTCTGCCTTGTGATCTTGACAAGGTAGGCGGAGAGTACCTCCGGCCGGTAGTCCGGCATGGAGCTCCAAGCGGCCTGGTAGGTGTCATTCACGACTTCTTCCGCGTCCTGCTCGTTTCCGAGAATCTGCACGGCAACCTTCATCAGATAACTCTGATAGCGGTCCATCGTTTCCCTGATCGCCTGCTCGTCGCGCTGAAAGTACAATTCGATTATCTCAGCGTCAGTCATCACATTTTCCTCCGTCGGTTTTTTCGTCCCTCACACTATTATTCGACACGGGTTTCAATCGGTTGCAAAAATATTATAGGGGTCAGGCAACTTTTTTGCAAATCGGAAAATGTGACTTGCTTTTTAGGGTCGATATGGTATTGTAGAGAGTGCAGTAACTGCAATTGAGAGGAGAACGAAAATGGCGAAAAGCAAAAACCCGATTATCACTTCGATTTACACGGCCGATCCGGCGCCGATGGTGTACGGCGACACGCTGTATCTTTACACGACGCACGACGAGGATCAGCTGATTAATGATTTCTATACGATGTTTGACTGGAGATGCTACTCCACGAAGGACATGGTGAACTGGACCGACCACGGCAAGATTTTCAGCCTTGACGACATCGAGTGGGCGGACGACCGCGCATGGGCCCCGCAGTGCATCGAGCGTAACGGCAAATTCTATCTGTACTGCCCCGTTCATAAGATTAACGGCGGCATGGCGATTGCAGTCGGCGTTTCCGACAGCCCGGTCGGACCGTTCAAGGATCTAGGCTACCCGCTTGTTGACGAGGGCGACTGGAACGACATCGACCCGACCGTTTTCATCGATGATGACGGACAGGCGTACCTGTATTTCGGTAACCCCGAGCTCCGCTACGTGCTTTTGAACGAGGACATGATTTCGATTGACGAAACCGTCGGCGTGCAGAAGATTCCGATGACCGTCGAGTCGTTCGGCAAGGGCAGCCATATGACCGGAACGACGTACGGCGAGGGGCCGTGGTTTTATAAGAGAAACGGACTGTATTACATGGTATTTGCCGGATTCGCCGAGGGCGAGAAGCGCAACGAGCACTTCGGCTATGCGACCTCGAAGAACCCGACCGGACCGTGGGAGTACCGCGGCGTGCTGATGGAAGAGGGTCCGTGCTTCACAAACCATCCCGGCCTCTGCGATTACAAGGGCCATTCCTACCTGTTCTACCACACCGACGAGCTGCCGGGCGGAAGCCTTTTCCACCGCTCCGTATGCGTTGCCGAGTTTACGTATAACGAAGACGGCACGATTGATACCATTGGCAAATGCGACGGGGTAGAAGGGATCTGAGAAGTTTGAGAATAAGAAGAATCCCTCGTTTTACTTTGAGGTAAAGCGGGGGATTTTTGCATCTGTTTTATTCTTTTACTTGGTTATCCGGTCCGGAATGAACTCGATTCGAAGAGTCATTCCCATTCCTTTGGCAAGTCTTTGCAGCGTCCGTATGGAGGGATTACCAAAGCCGCGTTCCAGTTTGCTAATGTCTCCCTGTGCAATGCCTGTTGCCTCGGAGAGAGACTTTTGCGTGATTCCGGAACGGAGTCTTGCTTCAATCATTGCCTGAATGAAAGCCTTTTCCGGTTGAAGTGCCTCGAATTCTCTCCTATACTCAGGGTTTTTCAGTTGCTTTTTCAAATAATCATCAAAATTCGTGCTCATACCTAGCCCTCCTTTCGCTCCAGGTAATCCTTTCGATACTTCTTTGCCAGTTCAATCTCCCTTGGAGGAGTCTTTTGCGTCTTCTTTACGAACCCGTTTGTCAGAACAATACGTTTTCCGACATAAAAGAAATATAGTACACGGGAGATATCTGAGCCAAACTTTGCACGAAGTTCGAAAATACCATCAGCAAGATGCTCTGAATACGGAAACTGAAGAAGATTCCCGTATTCTTGCAGCAATGTTACCAACATGTCCATTTTAGAACGCATTTTGGGTTCGAGCCCCTCCAGGAATTCTCTCGCAGGTTCATGTCCGTCAGGACACTCATAAAAGAGAACTTCAAACACTTTTCTTACTGCCCCCATTCTAAGAATATAGTATAAATCCTATATTGTCAAGACACCTTTCAAATTGAAACTAATGACTTGAGAGTAGCTTTATCGTACCAGACGGAAGCCCGGAATTCTATTGCTGTCATGAACAGGAAATCTCTGCGTAAATCGGCATTATCACGGCCATTCAGATGGAAAATGAAAGGCCGTGATATCATTTTTCACAAGAAAGAAGAGTGCTTTTCAGAGAATCTGACGAAATGGCGTCGGAAAGAATTTCCGGGAGGAGAAAAAAGGATTTGACATTGCGGCTTTTCAAGGCTAATATAGGGAAGTAACACAGAAGAAAGAGGTGCGACACTATGGAAAAAACTATGGACAAAATCGTAGCACTCGCCAAGGCGAGAGGCTTTGTATATCCGGGTTCCGAAATCTACGGCGGCCTGGCAAATACCTGGGATTACGGTAACCTCGGCGTTGAACTGAAGAACAACGTGAAGAAGGCCTGGTGGAAGAAGTTCATCCAGGAGAATCCTTACAACGTCGGTGTTGACTGCGCCATCCTGATGAACCCGCAGACATGGGTGGCTTCCGGCCATCTCGGCGGTTTCAGCGATCCTTTGATGGACTGTAAGGAATGCCATGAGCGTTTCCGTGCGGACAAGCTGATTGAAGATTTCGCCGAGGAAAAGGGCATCACGCTTCCGAAGCCGATTGACGCATTCTCCCAGGAAGAGATGAAGGCATTCATCGAGGACAACAACGTTCCGTGCCCGACCTGCGGCAAGCATAACTTCACCGATATCCGTCAGTTCAACCTGATGTTCAAGACGTTCCAGGGCGTTACCGAGGATGCGAAGAACACCGTATATCTCCGTCCGGAGACCGCACAGGGTATCTTTGTAAACTTCAAGAACGTACAGCGTACAAGCCGTAAGAAGATTCCGTTCGGTATCGGCCAGATCGGTAAGAGCTTCCGTAACGAGATCACGCCCGGTAACTTTACGTTCCGTACCCGTGAGTTCGAGCAGATGGAGCTTGAGTTCTTCTGCGAGCCCGGCACCGACCTTGAGTGGTTCCAGTACTGGAGAGCATTCTGCCGTGACTGGCTGCTTTCTCTCGGTATCAAGGAAGACGAGATGCGTCTCCGTGACCATGCTCCCGAGGAGCTTTGCTTCTATTCGAAGGGCACGACCGATATCGAGTTCCTGTTCCCGTTCGGCTGGGGCGAGCTTTGGGGTATTGCGGACCGTACCGACTATGACCTGACACAGCATATCAATACGTCCGGTGAGGATCTTACTTACTTTGATGACGAGAAGCAGCAGAGATATACGCCTTACGTAGTTGAGCCGTCACTCGGTGCTGACCGTGTCGTTCTTGCTTTCCTTTGCGCAGCATACGACGAGGAAGAGCTTGCAGAGGGCGATGTCCGTACCGTCCTTCATTTCCATCCGGCACTTGCACCGGTTAAGATCGGTGTGCTTCCGCTTTCGAAGAAGCTTGCCGAGGGCGCTGACAAGATTTACGCCGAACTCAGCAAATACTATAACTGCGAATACGATGACCGCGGAAACATCGGTAAGCGTTACCGCCGTCAGGACGAGATTGGTACGCCTTTCTGCGTAACCTACGATTTCGATTCCGAGACCGACGGCTGCGTAACCGTTCGTGACCGTGACACGATGGAGCAGGAGAGAATTAAGATTGAGGATTTGAAGAGCTACTTTGCCGCTAAGTTTGAGTGGTAAGCGAGAGCAATCATTCCGGCGTGAGCCGGTAACAAGGAAAGAACCCGTGCACCTCATGGAAACACCGTTTCCAATGAGCGCGCGGGTTCTTTTTGTCTCTTGTCCCACGAAATGCCTTTTCTGAAGAATTCAGTAGGAGCTGCGATATGTGGTTTTCATACGGAATAGAGAATTCTCCGTAATCAGTGGGAATTGGGATGTGTCATTTTCATACTGAACAGAAATATTTAGGAATTCGGTGGGAGAGGGCATTCGTTGGGCATCCTACTGAATTTTGATTTCGATGGGTTTGGTATGTCATTTGTCCCTTTCGGGTCATACGAAATATTGTATCCAAATGATTCCGTGGGTTGATGGCTTTTCTGTAGAAAGAAAATGGGCATAAAAGACCTACGAACTGTGAGAAAAACCTGATTCAGTGGGAGGGAGGGGTTTTTGATCGAATTTTGATAGATGCAAAAAGCCCACTAAACCGAGACAAATCAGGATTTAGTGGGCTTCCAAGCAGGATTAACTGAACTTCAAATCAGGATTAACTGCACTTACAGACTTCAACTGCAAACCGCTTACCGCTTGCCCTTCATAACCTTCTTGTTCTCGTACATTCTGGTGTCGGCGCGGCGGAAGATTGCGCTGTAGTCGTCGCCGACATGCTCGCAGCAGTCGGAGAGGCCGGAAGCAACGGAAATCCGGTCAATCAACCGTTTAGAGGGGTCGGTGCGAAGATCTTCCATATGGTCGCGCATCCCCTTAAGGAGCTCGAAGCGTTGCAGGTAATCGTCATGCACGGCAATTGCGACAAATTCATCGCCGCCGATCCGGAACACCGGGCTGTGCTTGTAGGTGTTACAGATCAGCTTGCAGCACTTCTTGATATATTCGTCGCCGGCCTCGTGCCCGAATTCGTCATTGACGGATTTCAGGTTGTTAAGGTCGAAACAGACAACCGCGAACGGCTCGAAGTCCCCGCCTGCCATCTGCGACTCGAGCTTCTTCACATACCGGTCGTAGGCGGTCCGGTTCTTAACAAGTGTCAGCGAATCCTTCTCCATCAGCATGGAAAGCTTCGTGTTGAGCGCCGTTAACTGCATGTTGCGGACGTAAGAAATGAGCGATCCGTTGAATCGGCTCTCACATACGTGGAAATACCACTCGCGAAGCCAATCGGGGCGGTCGGCCATTACAATGTAGCCGCACACATAGGTTTCAAAGTAAATCGGAACGAAGAAATAAAGATGGTTGACATTGTCCGCCGTATCGGCATCCGGCAGCAGCTGCGCCGTCGGAATAACGTCAGACGGAAGGAGATTCCCGTCCCGTTTCGCGACAATCGTGTCCATCAGATCGGCATATTGATACACAGGATGGTCGGCAATCCCGCCGAGCGAAAAATCAACGACATGCGGATCCATCATGATATAGAAAGTGCCGCCCTCAAGCCCTGACGTGCGGAAAAGCCGGGTAAGGCGGTCCTTCATGTCATCATAATCGGCCGCCTGCACAATTTCGCGCTCCATCGCCTGAAACCGCTGATCCACGAATTCGTTCATGGAGAAATGACGCGGAATTCCCCGCGCTACTGTGCGGCGGTGTACATCGTCCGAACGGCTGTCAAGGCAGCCGCAGCTTTCGCCCGGATGGAAGACACAGTCAACAAGGAGTTCCTCCTCTACGGCTTCTTTGCGGAAAATGTGATAGAGGAGTTCTGCGGAACGCTCTCCGACGATGTCATAGCACTGGTCAACTGAAGCAAGGGAAGGATAGAAGTTCTGCCCTTCCTGCTGGAAGTCAAATCCGGTCACAATCGCGCTGTCAGGCTCGAAGCCGCAGTCGGTCATAGCATAGCTGACGGTCTCCGCAAGCTGGTCATTCGCGCAGATGTATGCGTCCGAAAGCTTTGCCCCGCTCTTGAATCGGCGTTCGAACTCCTCGGTCACAGGGGTGACTTCCCAATTCGAATAGAAGATGTTCTCTTCGCCGAACGGCACGCCGTGCGCCAGCGCGGAATCGCGAAGCGCCTGCAGACGGGTGTTGGAGTCTTCATTTTCCCTTGATCCCGCGACAAATGTGATGTCCCTGACACCGTGTACCTCAATCAGATGGTCGCAGAGCTGACGCATGCCGACGTAGTTGTTGATTCCGAGGTAGTAAAAGCCGGGATGCCTGAGACCGATGCTGATGACCGGAATGCCGGATTTTTCGAGTTTTGTAATCAGCTGGTTGATTACTTCGGTAAAATTCAACCCGGGAGCGAACAGAATCGCCGCATCGAAGGTCGAAAGATCCGGCAGGTCGAAGACGGTGCACATGCTCTTCAGTTCGATTTCGGTTGACGAATAAATGGCATGGGAAATGAAAACATACGTGTCGACGCTGTTTTCATCGAGATGCTTTCGGAGTCCCTCCAAAAAACGGTACGAGTTTTCGTTGTTCCACCCGTTCAGAAATACGGCTATTTTTTTCTTGCCGGTTGCTTCCGTCATGTGTATCCCTCCTCACCTGATTCATGTACCCGAATCCGATACATTTTGTAAATTCTATTATAGCATTTTTCAAAGGACGAATAAAGGAAAATGAGAAAAAATCGGGGAGCGAAAAACAAATTTGAAAATGTCGGGATTTTTTCCTTGACAGGAACGGGGCAAGGGGGTAGAATGGGCGTAATTTTTCTTCGAGGGGAGGGGATAAAGTGAAGAAGGAGAAAAAGAGTCCGGAAATCACGAAGAGACGCGCAGTCGCGAACAATTTCTTCGCGATGAAGCTGCTGTGGCGCATCTGTCCGTCGCTTGTGGTGCATCAGGGCGTGATGCGGTTCCTCGGCTATTTTGAATGGCTGTTTTACAGCGCGTTCTTCATGCGTTACATCATCAACGCCATGGACGCCGGAGAAAGCTTCGGGAAGATTTTCCTGTACATTGTCATCGTTGTTGCCGTGTACGGAAGCATGACGATTTACGAGAACCTGTTCAGCGGCGCGATTCTTCCGATGGACCGGACCATCGTCAACAAGGGCCTTTATCGGAAGCTGTTCCGAAAGTCGAGAAATGTTGAGCTTTCCTGCTTTGAGGACAGTGATTTCTACGACAAATACACCCTGGCGATGGAGCAGGCGGACACCCGCGTCATCGGCACGACCGAAGCACTGTTTAAGACGTTTTTCGGTGCGATTGCGAGCGTGTGCGCATTTGTCTTCATGTATCAGGTCGACAAGCTTTCGGTGCTGTTCATCATCTTTCCGGTCATCGGCAATTTCGTGTTTAACCGGAAGATCAGCCAGATCGATTATGTGCGCAACAAGGACATGGCGCCGCATAACCGTAGAATTGCCTACATCAACCGTGTCATGTACCTGCCGGAATATGCTAAGGAAATGCGTCTGACAGGCGTTTTCAAGGTCATGCGGCAGCAGTACCGCGACGCGATTCAGGGCGTTTCCGACGTGACGCGAAAGTACACCAAAAAGGCAATGGTGCTGCACTGGCTGTACGTCATGTTCACGTTCACATTTATCTTCGAAGGGCTTTTGATTTACGGCGCATACCGGACGGTTGTGAGCCATTCGATGTCACTTGCGGAGCTCGCGGTCATCACGAGCATGATGGTATCGACGACATGGATTCTGATCGGTTTTACCGAGGCGCTGACGCAGCTCTTTCGGAACGGTCTGTTCGTCGAATACCTGCGCGGATTCCTCGAGTATAAGGAGCGCATTCCGGAGGATTACGCGGGCGACGATCCGGGCACGGAGATTAAGAGCATTGAGTTTAAGGACGTGTCATTTTCCTATAAGGACGAGCCGGTCATTTCGCATCTTTCGATGGAATTCAGAGGCGGAAAAACGTACGCTCTGGTCGGTCACAACGGCGCCGGAAAGACGACGATCATCAAGCTTTTACTTCGCTTTTACGACCCGACCGAGGGCCAGATTCTGTTAAACGGAAGGGACATCCGCGAGTACGATCTGAAGAAGTACCGGAACCTTTTCGCGACAGCATTTCAGGACCACAGAATGTTCTCGATGACGGTTGCGGAAAATGTGATCATGGGCGAGCCGATTCCCGCAAACGAGCAGGAAGAGCGCGTGACGGAAGCACTGAAGCTGGCCGGCGCTTACGAGAAGGTACAGACGCTTCCGAAGGGCATCCACACGATACTGACACACGAGTTCGACGACGAGGGCGCGGTGCTTTCGGGCGGCGAATTCCAGAAGATTGTCGTGGCGCGTGCGTTCGTCAAGGAGTGCCCGTTCAAGGTGTTTGACGAGCCGTCGAGCGCGCTTGACCCGATTGCGGAGGGAACGCTTTTCGACAACATTTATAAGACCTGCGAGAAGAATACGCTCGTATTCATTTCCCACCGCCTGAGTTCCGTTCAGAATGCGGACTGGGTATACCTGCTTTCAGACGGTACCGTGAAGGAGGCCGGCACACATGACATGCTCATGGAGCAGAACGGCATCTACGCGGATATGTACAGCAAACAGGCCAGAAACTACCTCGCCATCATGAAGGGAGGTGCTTCTGCATGAAACATGTTTGGAAAAACCAGGTTTTCCTTTGGAAACTGTGCTTTAAGACATGCCCCTGGTACATGATTTACTTCCTGTACGACGGATTCCGCTACCAGGGAATCATCTTCCTCGAGCATGTGCTCGGCATCCGCTATGTGCTTCGCTGCGCGGAGTTCCAGGAGCCTTTCTGGAAGCCGCTTTTAGTTATCGGCATCATCCTTTTCGTCAACATGCTGCAGATCATTCCGGACGGTTTCTTCATCCACGGATGGACGTACCGGGCAAAGCCGAAGCTTTATAAGGCACTTAAGGAGCAGATGTTCCAAAAGGCGGCCGAGCTCGACCTTTCCTGCTACGACGACACGAAGTACTACAACGATTTCGTGCTGGCGGTTGCGGAGGCGGAGAGTTCCATAGACCGTTTCCTGTCGATGTGTAACGGCATCATGCAGACCCTTACGGTACTGTTCACGACCGGTGTGTTCTATCTCGTGACAAATGCCATGGGTATCGTTTTCGTATTTGTCTCGTTCGTCCTCCGGTTCCTTGTTTCGAAGGTGCTGAACAAGCTGAATTACAAGGTGCGTCTTGAGGTGAACCCGCTTGAGAGAAAACGTAATTACGTGAGCCGTGTATTCTACCTGAACGACTATGCGAAGGAGCTTCGTCTGCACCATGCGGTCGGCGACCGTCTGGAGGAGGAATTTGCCGAGGCGGACGACGCGATTTACAAGGTCGAGAAGAAGGCAGCCGCAAAGCGTACGCTGCTCGGTTTCACCAGAAACTACCTGGCCGCGGACTTCGTCATGGACGGCCTGTACATTACCTATCTTGTCTATCAGGCAGCTGTTTTGAAGACGATTCCGCGAAGCGATGCGGTTGTACTGTTTAACCGTACCGGAAGCCTTCGAAGCAGCATGGCATCCCTCGCGGATATCTTCCCGATGGCACAGGAGAACAGCCTGTATGTCGACAAAATCCGTGCTTTCCTTGACTATCAGCCGACCATTAAACTCGGCGAGGGGGAGGACGTTCCCGCGGGCAACGGCACGCTCGAGCTGTCGCATGTCAGCTTCCGCTATAAGGAGGACATGGAGGACACGCTCCGCGACATCAGCCTGACCGTAAAGCCCGGCGAGCATATCGCCATCGTCGGTTATAACGGCGCGGGTAAGACGACGCTGATCAAGCTTCTGATGCGGCTTTACGACCCGAGCGAGGGCACGATTCAGTACCACGGCGAGGACATTAAAACGTACCTGCCTGAGAAGTACAGACGGCGCATCGGCGTAGTCTTCCAGGATTACCAGATGTACGGCGCGACGCTTGCGGAAAATGTCATCATGGGAACCGCCTATACCGCGACCGGCGAATCGAAGGAGGAGCGCGTTGTGAACGCCCTCAACCTTGCCGGTTTCAGCGAGCGGCTGCAGACCCTTCCGAAGGGCATCGAGACGCAGGTTACGGCCGAGTTCGACAAGGAAGGCGTAAACTTCTCCGGCGGCGAAAGCCAGAAGATTGCCATTTCGAGAGCGTTCTACAAAAACGCGGACATCCTGATCATGGACGAGCCGTCGAGCGCGCTCGATCCTTTGGCCGAATACGAACTGAATAAAGCCATGCAGACGGCAGCAGAGGGCAAGACCGTGTTCTACATCTCGCACCGTCTTTCGACGACCAGGGATGCGGACCGCATTCTGATGCTCGAGCACGGCAGAATCGTCGAGGAAGGCACGCACGAAAGCCTGCTTGCCTTGAACGGCCGATATGCCGAAATGTGGCGCGTTCAGGCCGGACGCTATAACAACAAAGTGGTTGTTTAAAACCGAAAACCGGACACTGAGACAAATGCGACGGAGGAATCTTCGAAAGGAGAGGAATCCGTCGCATTTTCCTATGTCGAAAAGGGGCTCCGGGAGGATAAATCAGTTGCCTTATACCGGCAAATGTGGTACAATAATTCAGAATATGGTCTTCTTTTGAAAAGGCCGATTGAATCAGGCGGACAAAGAGCCGGAAAGTTCTTTGAAAACAAGGCTTTACCGAGGCTTTCACCCCGCCGACGGAGGAGAAACAGAATGGGTATTATCACGAAAATTTTCGGAACGCACAGCGAGCACGAAGTAAAGAGAATCCTGCCGCTTGTGGACCGAATTGAATCCATGGAACAGGAGTACGAGCAGTTAACGGACGAACAGCTTGCCGCGAAGACTCCCGAGTTCAAGGAAAGACTGAAGAACGGAGAGACTCTCGACGACATCCTGCCCGAGGCTTATGCAGCGGTCAGGGAGGCAGCCAAGAGAACGCTCGGACAGCGTGCCTTCCGCGTACAGATCATCGGCGGCATCATCCTGCATCAGGGCCGTATCGCCGAGATGAAAACCGGTGAAGGTAAGACGCTCGTATCGACCTTCCCCGTATACCTGAACGCATTGAGCGGTCAGGGCGTGCATGTCGTTACGGTTAACGATTACCTTGCCAAGCGTGACTCGGAGTGGATGGGACAGATTCACCGCTTCCTCGGACTTACGGTCGGCTGCATCCTGAACCACATGGACAACGACGAGCGCCGCGAGCAGTACGCGTGCGACATCACTTACGGAACGAACAACGAATTCGGTTTCGATTACCTGCGTGACAACATGGTCATCTACAAGGAGAAACTCGTTATGAGAGGCCTCCACTACGCGGTAATCGACGAAGTGGACTCGGTTCTCATCGATGAAGCGAGAACCCCTCTTATCATTTCCGGACAGAGCGGCAAGTCGACCAAGCTTTACGAGGTTTGTGACGTGCTTGTGCGCCAGCTGCAGAAGGGTACCGAAACCGAGCTCAGCAAGATGGACATCATCATGGGTGAGCAGGCGGTTGAAACCGGTGACTACGTTGTCAACGAAAAGGACCGTAACGTTAACCTTACCGAGCAGGGTGTGAAGAAGGTTGAGCAGTTCTTCCGGATTGACAACCTTGCCGATGCAGAGAACCTTGAAATCCAGCACAACGTTAACCTCGCCCTGAAGGCGCATAACCTGTTCCAGAAGGACCACGACTACGTGGTTAAGGACGACGAAGTTCTCATCGTAGATGACTTCACCGGCCGTATTCTTCCGGGCAGAAGATATTCCGACGGTCTGCACCAGGCCATCGAAGCAAAAGAGCATGTTAAGGTTAAGCGCGAGAGCAAGACGCTCGCGACCATCACCTTCCAGAACTACTTCAACAAATACGATAAGAAGTGCGGCATGACCGGTACCGCCCAGACCGAGGAACAGGAATTCCGTGAGATCTACGGCATGGACGTTGTTTGTATCCCGACTAACAAGCCGGTTGCCCGTATCGACCATGAGGATGCCGTATTCCGTACGAAGAAGGAAAAGCTGAACGCCATCACGGAAGCGGTTGCGGAAGCACATGAGAAAGGTCAGCCCGTACTGGTCGGTACGATTACGATCGAGGCCTCCGAAATCATCAGCGAAAGCCTCAGAAGAAGAAACATTCCGCATAAAGTACTGAACGCGAAGTTCCATGAAATCGAAGCGGAAATCATCGCCGAAGCCGGTAAGAAGGGTGCTGTTACGATTGCAACCAACATGGCCGGCCGTGGTACCGATATCCGTCTCGGCGGTCATGTGGACATCCCTGAGGATGCCGTCATGGATGTGCGTGAGAAGATGCTTGCGGAAGCCGAGGAGCGTGCCAATGAAATCAAGGCGCTCGGCGGTCTTCGCATCATCGGTACGGAGCGCCACGAGTCCCGTCGTATTGATAACCAGCTGCGAGGCCGTGCCGGACGTCAGGGTGACCCCGGTGAGTCCCGTTTCTATATTTCGCTTGAAGACGATCTGATGCGCCTGTTCGGTTCCGAAAGAATGATGGGACTGTTCAAGACGCTCGGTCTTGACGACGGACAGGAAATCCATCACAAGATGCTTTCAAGAGCAATCGAGAAGGCACAGAAGAAGATCGAGGACAACAACTTCGGTATTCGTAAGAACCTGATGGAGTACGATAAGGTTAACAACGAGCAGCGTGAAATCATCTACGGCGAGCGTTTGAAGGTGCTGAACGGTGAGAACATGCGTGAGAACATCATGACCATGGCCTCGTCTGCTGCCGAGAAGATTGTCCACACATTTACCAACGACGATGTCGTTCCGGAGGATTGGGACGTTAACGGATTTGCGAACGAGGTTGAGGCCGAGTTCGACATCCCGGCTTCGGAATACACGGCAGCGAAGCTTGCCGGCATGAAGAGCAAGGATATCCTCAAGAAACTAAAGGACGATATCGAGAAGCGTTATCAGGAGCAGGAAAGCCAGTTCCCGGATGACCAGTTCCGTGAGATTGAGCGTGTCATGCTGCTTCGTTCCATCGACAGAAAATGGATGCTTCACATCGATGACATGGATCAGCTCAAACAGGGTATCGGCCTGCAGTCCTTCGGTCAGCGTGACCCAGTTCAGGAATACAAGTTCCAGGGCTACGACATGTTCAACGAGATGACCGATGCCATCGCATCCGATACGGTCCGCGCTCTCATGCACATCCGCGTGCAGGAGAAGGTGGAGCGTGAGGAAGTTGCCAAGATCACCGGTACCAACAAGGACGACAGCGCCGCCAAGGAGCCCGTCCGCCGCGCATCGAAGAAGATCATGCCGAACGATCCGTGCCCTTGCGGATCCGGCAAAAAGTATAAGTTCTGCTGCATGAAGAAAGATTCCATGAAGTGACGGTAGAAGAGTGCTGACAGCGCGGCTTTGGCCGCAGAACACGGATTCATTACCGACGACAAGGAGTTAAATGTATGATAGAACTTGATCAGATGAAAGCAACGCTTTCGGCTTATAAGCAGCCGCTCAAAGAGGTGGGCGACTCGCTGGAGCTGGAGGCGAAAGGAAGAAAGATTGAGGAACTTTCGGGGCTTCTCGAGTCCCCCGGTTTCTGGGACGATGTCGAGAAGGCACAGAAGATGTCCCGCGAGCTGAACGAGCTCAGACAGACCGTTGAAGGCTATCAGAAGCTGCAGCGGCAGTACGAAGACATCGAGGCGCTCATCGAGATGGGATACGAGGAGAACGACCCCGAGATGATTCCCGAGATTCAGGCGGAGCTCGATGACTTTACCGGCACGCTTGACGATCTCAGACTGGAGACACTGCTGTCCGGTCCCTATGACAAGGAAAATGCGATCGTCACCCTTCACGCGGGTGCAGGCGGAACGGAAAGCTGCGACTGGGCAAGCATGCTTTACAGAATGTATCTGAAGTATGCGCAGAAGAAGGGCTACACCGTCGAAACGCTTGACTACCTCGACGGCGACGAAGCCGGCATCAAGGCGGTTACGTTCCAGGTGAACGGAACGAACGCGTACGGACACTTAAAGAGCGAGCACGGTGTGCACAGACTTGTGCGCCTGAGCCCGTTCAATGCGAACAATAAGCGGCAGACCTCGTTCGTTTCGTGCGATGTCATGCCCGACATCGAGGACGACCTTGATGTCGAAATCAACGAGAAGGATTTACGGATTGATACGTACCATTCAAGCGGTGCGGGCGGTCAGCACATCAATAAAACGTCTTCGGCCATCCGAATCACGCATTTGCCGACAGGAATCGTCGTGCAGTGCCAGAACGAGCGAAGCCAGTTCCAGAACAAGGACAAGGCGATGCAGATGCTGAAGGCAAAGCTTTACCTGTTGAAGCAGCAGGAAGCGGAGAGCAAGACGGCCGGAATCCGCGGCGAGACACGCGGCATCGATTTCGGAAGCCAGATCCGTTCCTACGTCCTGCAGCCCTATACGATGGTAAAGGACACACGGACCGGCGTGGAAGTCGGCAACGCGCAGAGCGTGCTTGACGGCAACCTCGACCCGTTCATCAACGGTTATCTGAAGTGGTTCGCAACCGGAGCCGGCAAAGAGACCGAGCAGTGAGCGGAAGCGTTCGTGCGGATGGTACGTACGGGGAGAATCTAATCCGCGCGACAGGAAGACAGAAGAGAGGATACATCATGGGAGAGTTTCGTTTGCATGCGCCGTATGCCCCGACCGGTGACCAGCCGGAGGCAATTGCAAAGCTTGTTAATGGCTTTCGGGAAGGCAATCAGTTTGAGACCCTTTTGGGCGTAACCGGTTCCGGAAAGACATTCACGATGGCCAACATCATTGAACAGCTCCAGCGTCCGACGCTGATCATCTCCCATAACAAGACTCTCGCGGCGCAGCTCTACGGCGAGTTCAAGGAGTTCTTCCCCGAGAACGCCGTCGAATACTTCGTCAGTTATTACGATTACTACCAGCCCGAGGCATACGTTCCTTCCTCGGATACGTACATTGAAAAGGATGCGGACGTCAACCTCGAGATTGACCGGTTAAGACACTCCGCGACGGCTGCTCTTACCGAAAGACGCGACGTCATCGTCGTTGCCTCGGTGTCCTGCATTTACGGACTCGGCAGCCCGATTGATTACCAGAACATGACGCTTTCCCTGCGTCCCGGCATGAAGCGTGACAGGGATGAGGTGCTGCTTCGCCTGATTGAGATGCAGTATGTAAGAAGCGACCTGGACTTCCGCCGCGGAACGTTCCGCGTGCGCGGCGATGTCGTGGAAATATACCCGATCGCGAGCGCTGAGGGAGAGGCATACCGCGTCGAATTTTTCGGAGACGAAATTGACCGGATTCAGTCGATTGACGCGCTGAAGGGAACGGGCAAGTCCGAACTCAAGCATATGGTAGTATTTCCCGCGTCCCATTACGTGGTCAATCAGGAACACCGCGAGCAGGCGCTTAAGAACATTGAGGCGGAGCTTGCGGAGCGCGTGGACTACTTCCAACGCGAAGAGAAATACATCGAAGCGCAGCGGATTAACGAGCGGACAAGATACGATCTCGAGATGCTTCGGGAGACCGGTTTCTGCTCCGGCATCGAGAACTATTCGATGCATCTGGCGGGGCTGACGCCTGCCGATTCGCCGAATACGCTGATGGATTATTTTCCGGAGGATTACCTGATTATCGTGGACGAGTCCCACATCACGATTCCGCAGGTAAGAGGCATGTACAACGGTGACCAGGCGAGAAAGTCTACACTTGTAGAATACGGATTCCGCTTGCCTTCCGCGAAATGTAACCGCCCCCTTTCTTTCTCCGAATTCGAAGGCAAGATCAACCAGATGCTGTTTGTGTCGGCAACGCCCGACGAATATGAAGAGGAGCATGAGCTGCTTCGCGCGGAGCAGGTCATCCGTCCGACCGGCCTTTTGGATCCGGAGGTAACTGTCCGTCCCGTTGAAACGCAGATTGATGACCTCGTCGGTGAGGTCCGTAAGGAAACCGCCCGCGGCAATAAGGTGCTTGTTACGACGCTTACGAAGCGCATGGCGGAAGAGCTGACCGATTACATGAAGGACATCGGCATCCGCGTCCGTTACCTGCATTCCGACATCGATACGCTTGAGCGCGGTGAAATCATCCGTGACATGCGTATGGACAAATTCGACGTTCTCGTCGGCATTAACCTTCTGCGTGAAGGTCTTGATATTCCCGAAATCGGTCTCGTGGCAATTCTCGATGCCGACAAGGAGGGCTTCCTCCGGTCGAAGACATCGCTTGTGCAGACCATCGGCCGTGCCGCCCGTAACGTGGACGGTCATGTCATCATGTATGCCGATACGATAACCGAATCGATGCGGTATGCCATTGACGAAACAAACCGGCGCCGTAAGGTGCAGGCCGCCTACAATGAGGCACACGGCATCACGCCGCAGTCCATCCGCAAGGAAGTCCGCGACCTGATCAGCATTTCGAAGAAGGCAGACCGGATTACGAATCGCCTTGAAAAGGATTATGAATCGATGAGCGAGCGGGAGCTTGACGCTCTGATTGCGAAGCTTGTCAAGAAGATGCATACGGCCGCCGCCGAGCTTGATTTCGAGCGCGCCGCCGAACTCCGTGACGAGATTGCGGAGATCAGAAAACACCGAAACGAATAGAAGCATGGACGATAAGAAGAAATATATCCGCGTTCGCGGCGCGAACGAGAACAATCTGAAGAACCTTGACGTGAACATCCCGAGAGATCAGCTGGTTGTACTGACCGGCTTATCCGGTTCCGGAAAGAGCTCGCTCGCATTTGACACAATTTATGCGGAGGGGCAGAGACGTTACATGGAATCTCTGTCGAGCTACGCCCGCATGTTCCTCGGACAGATGGAGAAACCGGATGTCGAGAGCATTGAGGGACTTCCCCCCGCCATTTCGATTGACCAGAAATCGACGAACCGTAACCCGAGATCGACCGTCGGAACTGTGACGGAGATTTACGATTACTTTCGTCTTCTGTACGCCCGCATCGGTACCCCGCACTGCCCGAACTGCGGAACCGAGATTGCCAGGCAGACCGTAGACCAGATGTGTGATGCGGTGCAGACCCTTCCCGAGGGTACGAAGATTCTTGTGCTGGCACCGGTTGTCCGCGGCAGAAAGGGTGAGCACCAGAAGGTGCTCGATGCCGCCCGTAAGAGCGGTTACGTTCGCGCCAATGTGGACGGCAATATGTACGAGCTCTCCGAGGAGATCAAACTCGACAAGAACATCAAGCACAACATCGAGATTGTCATCGACCGTCTCGTTGTAAGAGAGGGTATGGAGAAGAGACTTTCCGACTCGCTCGAGAATGCGCTTCGTCTTTCTGAGGGGCTTGTATATGTTCATACGGCGGAAGGAGAGCGGATGCGCTTCTCCGAAAGCTTTGCGTGCCCGGAATGCGGCACGACGGTGGATGAGGTCGAACCCCGTACATTTTCCTTCAACAATCCTTTCGGTGCATGTCCCGCATGCCACGGAATCGGAATGACGATGGAATTTACCGAGGCCGGACTGATTCCCGACACCTCATTAAGCCTGAGTCAGGGCTGCATTGCAGTACCCGGGTGGAATTCCGCCAGCGACCCGGGAAGCTTTTCAAACTGCCTTCTTGTCGGAATGGCTGCCGAATACGGATTCTCGCTTGACACGCCGTACGAGCAGTTGCCTGACAACATCCGTCAGATCATCCTGTACGGCACGAACGGCCACAAGGTCACGATGCAGTACAAGAGCCAGCGCGGACAGGGCACCTACCAGGTTGAGTTTGAAGGCCTGTTGGAAAATGTGCGGCGACGTTACCGCGAATGCGCATCCGAAACGATGCGGCGCGAGTACGAATCGTACATGGAGATCAAGCCCTGTACCGAGTGTAACGGCAAGAGACTCCGCAAGGAAGCACTCGCGGTTACGGTCGGAGAGCAGAACATCCATGAGGTATGTAACCTGCCGATTCGCGAACTTCGGGATTTCCTCACGAACCTGAAGCTGACGCCGATGAAGCAGCAGATCGGAGAACTGATTCTTCGCGAAATCAAGGCAAGAGTCGGTTTCCTGTGTGATGTCGGGCTTGACTACCTGACACTCTCAAGAGCGACGGCTTCCCTTTCGGGTGGGGAGGCGCAGCGAATCCGGCTTGCGACGCAGATCGGTTCCGGACTCGTCGGTGTCGCTTATATTCTGGACGAGCCGAGCATCGGACTGCACCAGCGGGACAACGACAAGCTTTTGAAGTCGTTGAAGGGGCTCAGGGATCTCGGAAACTCGCTTCTTGTCGTGGAGCATGACGAGGATACGATGCTTGCGGCAGACTGGATTGTGGATATCGGACCGGGTGCGGGACAGCACGGCGGAACGCTTGTTGCAGAAGGAACGGCAGCCGATATTATGGCCTGTAAGGACAGCATTACAGGCGATTATCTTGCGGGACGGCGCTTCATTCCGACCCCTTCTAAGCGGAAGACTCCGACCGGATGGATTACCGTTAAGGGCGCCAGAGAGCACAACCTGAAGAACATCGATGTCGACATTCCGCTCGGGGTATTTACCTGCGTGACCGGTGTGTCGGGTTCCGGGAAGAGCTCGCTTGTCAACGAGATTCTGTACAAGTCCTTAGCAAGAAAACTGAACCGCGCGCGGATTGCAACGCCGGGAGACCATGACGAGATTCTCGGGACGGAGAATCTTGACAAAGTCATCAACATCGACCAGTCCCCGATTGGCAAGACTCCGAGAAGCAATCCTGCCACCTATACGGGCGTATTCGATATGATCCGCGATCTTTTCGCCAATACGACCGAGGCCAAGGTGCGCGGCTTCAACAAAGGGCGGTTCAGCTTTAACGTAAAGGGCGGCCGCTGCGAAGCCTGTAAGGGCGACGGCATCATCAAAATCGAGATGAACTTCCTGCCGGACGTATATGTGCCGTGTGAGGTGTGCGGCGGAAAGCGTTACAACCGCGAAACGCTTGAGGCAACATACAAGGGGAAGAACATCTACGAGGTGCTCGACATGACGGTAGAGGAAGCCGTGTCATTTTTCTCGAGCATCCCTTCGATCCGCAGTAAGATCGAAACACTGAACGAAGTGGGACTGTCGTATCTGAAGCTCGGACATCCCTCGACCTCCCTTTCGGGCGGCGAAGCACAGCGCGTGAAGCTGGCAACAGAGCTTAGTAAGAGAAGCACCGGAAAAACGGTGTATATTCTGGATGAGCCGACCACGGGACTGCATTTTGCGGACGTGGAGAAGCTGATCCGAATCCTCAGGAGATTTGCCGAAGAAGGAAATACGGTCATCGTCATCGAGCATAATCTCGACGTGATTAAGACGGCGGATTATATCATCGATCTCGGACCGGAAGGCGGAGACGGCGGCGGAACCGTCATTGCCACGGGAACTCCGGAGGAAGTCATGAAATGCAAGGAGTCCTATACCGGACAGTATCTGAAGCTTCAGATGAAACGGGACCGGGACAGACAGAAGGACAGGTAAGCTGAAATGGGCAGTCATTTTTTCGCGATGATATCGCGCATGAAGTATATTGAGCGCTGGGCGCTGATGAGAAACTCCGAAAAGGAGAACATCTCCGAGCACTCCCTTGAGGTCGCCATGATTGCGCACGCGCTTGCGGTTTTAGGAAACCGCAGGCTCGGCAAGTCTTATGACGCGGACCGCGCGGCGCTGATCGGCATCTATCACGATGCCAATGAGATTATTACCGGTGACATGCCCACCCCTGTCAAATACTACAGTAACGAGATGCAGACACTGTTCCACGGGATTGAAGACCGCGCAGCCGAATCGCTGATCCGGATGCTTCCCGAGGATATGCGGGATGTATATGAGGGAATTTTTTTCCCTTCGGGCGACGACGAGCCTTTGAAACGGCTTGTGAAGGCGGCCGACAAGATTTCCGCCCTGATTAAGTGCATCGAAGAAAGCAAAGCGGGCAACCGTGAGTTCGACCATGCCAGAACAACGATTGAGGCATCCATCGAGCGCATGAACGTGCCCGAAGCAGACCTGTTTCTGTCGGAATTTCTCCCGTCCTACGAGAAGACTTTGGACGAAATCAGCCGATAGGCAATGCATTTCATGTTTCAAAGGAACTGTGTCACGGCGTTAGGCACAGCTCCATCCAGCAATAAACGGAGGAAACATGACGCAAATATGAAGAGACTTTTTTATGTAGACTTTGAAAATGTCAGCATGGCCGGTCTGAACGGCCTGAACAAGCTGACCGAAAACGATGAGGTAAAGATCTTCCTCGGACCGAAATGCTCGAAGATGTCGCTGATTGAAGCGCAGTCCATCCTGCAGTGCGGCACCCCGGTAGAGCTGATCCGAAACGACCAGATCGCCAAAAACGCCCTGGATTTCATCATCATGGTGCATCTGGGGTATGATATCGCGAAACGTTGGGCAGAAGGCTTTTTCATCATCTCCAATGACAAAGGTTACGACCCCGCCATCCACGAGATGCAGGACAAGGCCGGGGAGATGACGGTGGAGCGTCATCCCGACATCGCGTCGGCGGCCGAGAGAAAGCTTGATGAGATGGGCTTTTTCTCCTTCCTGTTCCGCAAGAAGAAATCCGCTGCGGAAAATACGACGGAGCATGAGTTCGTCAACCAGAAGGGCAAATCGAACAGCCGCAACGCAGCCTCGTCGAACCGCGGTAACGCAAACCGTTCCGGCAGCCAGGCGAACCGTAACAACGGAAAGAGTTATTCGCAGGGCAACAATAACCGAAGAAACGATAACCGTAACGCGCAGAAGCCCGCACAGGCAAAAAACGACGCGCGGAACCAGCAGGCCGGCAGGTTCAAACAGACAACGGTCCGTGTAGAGCCTAAAGAAGCGGTGAAGGCAGCAGAGAAGCCGAAGGCTGAGCAGGCAGTACGCACGGAAGTGCAGAAGCCCGTTGAGACCGTGAAGCAGACCGTAACCCGCAGAACCGTCACCCAGCCGGAGCCGAAGAAGCCGGTCATTTCCGTTTCCGATACGGATGACAGTTACCTTGATAACCTGAGCATCGCCGATCTTCGGGCGCAGCTCGGCGGAAAGCCCGTAAAACCGGAGTCCGCGAAGCAGAAGCCCGCACCGGCCAAGCCCGAAAAGAAAAAAGAACCTGCCGCCATGTCCGATGCGGAGAAGGATCTTGTGAACCGCGCTTTGGCGGAAACCGATAACCTCGGAGATTTCCATAATTACATTTTGAAGGAGCTTCACGACAACGACCGTGCGACCGAGATTTACAAGTCCGAAAAGCACCGCGTTGTGAAGAAGAATTCTGAAGGCTGAGACCATGAATGCTGCAGTAATAGCCGTAATCAAAGCCGCACTGTATAAGCAGGAAACCGGTCCCGTGAACCTCACGAAGGAGGACCTTGAGGAATTAAGAGCCCAGACGCTCGTGTTCCTCACGGCTGATGTCCGGGAGATTGCCTGCGAGGATTCCGTGCGGTCTGAAATCGTTCAGTATGCGGCCAAGCAGATGCAGAAATTCTCTGCCTACATGAAGGCACAGGATGACCTTACGGGGCTTCTGACCTGGGACCGGATCAAGCCGGTCATCATCAAGGGAACGGCAGCCGCCATGTATTATCCGGAGCCCTCGCTTCGTGCCATGGGCGACATCGACTTTTTACTGTATCCGAACAACGGGGAATCGTTTCAGAAGGCAGAGGAGATTCTTCTGTCGCACGGCTACACCGTGAGAGACGACGAGGAGGATTCGGAGCGGCATAAGGCGTATGTGAAGGACGGCATTTCCTTTGAAATGCACCGTGTATTTGCCCTCGGCGACGCGGCGGAGGAGAAGGAAGCGGAGCAGATCATTGCAATGGCCGAGCCGGACAGACACCGTCTTGAGACATACGGCGCCCATCTCTTTTATACGCTTCCCGACCCGGAGAACGGCATTGTTTTACTGGAACACATCGCCCACCATCTTTTTTCGGGACTCGGGCTTCGGCAGATTACGGACTGGCTTATGTTTGTGAAGACCGTGATGACGGACGAATTCTATGAAGAGAAGTTCCGTCCGCTTGCCGAACGGGCAGGCCTTTTAAAGCTTGCCAAGGTCGCGACGAGAATCGGCGAACTGTATTTCGACGCGCCGAAGCGGGAATGGTGTCAGGATGCGGACGAGGCACTGTGTACCGAGCTTGCAGAGCTTGCTGCACAGGCCGGAAACTTCGGCAGAAACCGGAAGACCTCCGACCGCAACGCCACCGCCGTGATGAACCGGAAGCTTTCCCTTGCGGTGTTGCAAAAGCGGGGGATGAAGAACTGGAAGGCAGCGCAGAAGCATGCCGTCTTAAGACCGTTTGCATGGCTGTATCAAAGCGGCCGTTATATCAAAAAAGGAATCTCCAGAAGAAAAGACCATTCGGACGGGATTTTACAAAACTATCGGGATCACAAATCGCAGAGTAAGCTGCTCGCAAAGCTTGGGCTTCGCAGCAGACGCTAGGTATTATATGACAAATCGGACGTTCACGCCGGCTCCCTCGGGGGCCGGTTTTTTCTTTCTTCAACCGGGATTTTCGATGGATTAACACGAAAATCAGATGTGAATTCTCATAAAACTGTGATAATTTTGTTAATTTTTTGATATTTCCGAAAAAATAGTGTATAATACGACCTTATCACAGTAGAGAAGAATGCGTAAAAGAAGAAACGCAGCACGTAAAGAGGATAATTTATGTCGGAAGACAGAGAATTCAAAGAAGAGGAGCAGCTTTCCGCCGTTCTTTCCGAGATGCCCGAGACCGTTGATTCCGATATGGTCCGCTTAAATGACGGACTGTTCGGCGAACTGGCCGAAGCACTTCCCGAGGAGCTTTCGGATGCGACGGAGGAGGAAACGATTCCCTCCTGCGGACCGCTCTCGAAAAAAGAAAGAAAAGAACTTGCCAGACTGAATGAAGTAAAGCTTACGCTTCGGCGCATGCTTTTGCAGATGCTCCTGCCGGCAGGTCTTTTGATGTGGGATGAGCTGATCTTTCATATCTACGTCAATAAAGGCGTCCACGACAGTTCCGTGTGGTATATTGCGCTTTTTGCCGCGGCATTCGGCTTTTTATATGCCATCCCGACAGGCTTTCTGCGGGATAAGGCCGCCAAAAGAGTCAACACGGTATTTGTCTTTTTAGTCACATTCTGGTTCATCATTCAGACTTTCTACCAAAAGATTTTCAACAACTATCTGACCGTTTCCGTCATGGGGAACGCGGGCGACGCAAAGGAGTTCTGGAAGGAGGGCGTTCGAAGCCTCTGGAGCAGGGCACCGCTTGTTGTTTTGCTGCTTCTGCCGATTGTCTTCTGGGTTGCCCTTCGTAAGCTCGGCTTCCGCCACGGCACGGTCGGAAGAAAATGCTTCATCATTCCCGCGCTCGGCGTCATGATCACGATGAGCGTCGCATTTGCCTTCTTAAACGGCGCAAAGGCGAGAGAGTCCGGCAGAAGGGATGTCTTCTTCAAGGAATGGCAGAGTGACCGCGGTGTCCGTGAGAACGGCATTCTCGTCGGTCTGTGCCAGGATCTCTACCGCTCGGCGACCTACCATCCGAACGATATCGGTGAGATTGTCATCGATGCGGAGCTTCCGGAAATCCCGACGCTTGCAGCACCGACGCCGGAGCTTAATAAGCCCATGACACCGGAGCCGACCCTCGCGCCGAACCATACGCCGACGCCGACCCCGACACCGGTTGACCGTTCGCCGCATACCTTAAACATTGATTTCGCAACGCTTGCGGCCAACGAGAAGAACACGGCGATTAAGACGATTCACGAATACATGGCCTCGACGACGCCGGTCAATAAAAACGAATACACCGGCATGTTCAAGGGTTATAACGTCGTCATGCTGACATGCGAGACGTTCTCGCCTCTTGCCGTCAGCAGAGAGCTGACGCCGACGCTTTATAAGCTTGTGCACAGCGGTTTTTATTTCGACAATTTCTATACGCCGTACTGGATTACCAGCACGAGTGACGGCGAATACACAGCCTGCACGGGGCTTCTTCCGGACACGCAGAAGAGCGGCAGCTTCAGCCGATCCTCAAAGAATAAGATGTCGTGCTGTCTCGGTCACATTTTCCACGGAATGGGCTATGCGACATATGCGTTCCATAACCATGACGCAGACTATTACGACCGGAACAAATCGCACCCGAACATGGGCTACACGTTCATTGCCAAGTACAGAGGACTGAAGGTCACGGACCAGTTTCCGGAGTCCGACGTCGAGATGATGCAGCTTTCGATTCCGATGTACATCAATGAGGACCATTTCCTTGCTTATTACATGACCATGAGCGGTCACATGAGCTACAACTGGGACAACGCGATGGCCAAGAAGCATAAGAACGAGGTTTCGAAGCTTCCGTACAGCGACGATGCCAAATGCTATATCGCCGGCAATATCGAGCTCGAGAATGCCGTCCGCTATCTGATTGACGAACTGGAAAAGGCAGGAAAGCTTGAGAATACGTTAATCGTCCTTTCGGGCGACCATTACGCATACGGGCTTCCCGAGGAGGCCAGGAACGAGATTGCGGGGCATAAGATTGAAGAAGAGTTTGAGCTTTACAAGAACCATCTCGTCATCTGGAACCCGAGCATCGAACAGCAGACGGTTCATAAGGCGGCATGCAGCCTTGATATCATGCCGACGGTTCTGAACCTGCTCGGCATCGAGTACGATTCGCGCCTTTACATGGGAACTGACATCTTCTCCGACACGCTCGGACTTGTGCAGTTCAAGGACAACAGCTTCATAACCGACTACGTCCGCTATAACGCGAACAACGGCAAAGCACTCTGGCTGAACGGCGCGGAGGACTGGGACAGCGAAACGCAGAAGAAGTACATTGAGTCTTATAAAACGATTGTCAGAAACAAGTTCAATATTTCGCGCGCGATGTTGAACAACAACTATTATGCCACCGTGGATTCCTATCTGTGGTGGATGCATCCCGAACAGGGCATTCCCGAAAGCATGCAATAAGGAGGACGAAAACATGGCTAAACCAAGCAGAAACATATATCCCGACATTTCCGGCATCCGCAACCTTCCGATTTTTCTGGCCGGTGTCGGCGGAAGCGCCGAACAGACGAAGGTGACCCGTGAGAAAGGTCTTGAGTGGAACCAGATCATCCGTTGCGGCGAAGGCTCCGGCACGGCATACGTGGACGGAAACAAATACGCGCTTCACGAGAACGACTTCATTCTGATTCCCGCGGAGACGCCGTACGAGCTTGTTCCCGAAACCGACAAATGGGAGACCAACTGGGTTGCTTTCGGCGGATACGCCTGTGAGAGACTGCTCGGAGACCTGAATCTGGCAAAGACCACGGTCGTGACCGTTACCGATAACACGATTCCGAAGGGGCTTTTCACCAGCATTTACGTTTCCGTGAACTCGGACCATGTATTCGGCCACCAGATTGCCTCCGGTTACGTGTACAACCTGATTCTCTGGTACCGTCAGACGATTCTTCTCGGCGAGATGAACCGTCTTCGTAAGAACAGCCAGCAGATTCTTTCGATGGCTATCCGTTACATTGAGGAAAATGCCAGACGCGATATCACGCTTCGGGAAATCGCCGAGCATGTCGGCATCTCCCAGCAGCATATCTGCCGGATCTTCCGCGACCACTTAAATGTGCACTCGACGGAGTACATCACGAGAATCCGCCTGAACCTTGCGATGGAGATGATTCTGAATACGAATCTTCCGATGTCCGAGGTGGCAAAGGAGTGCGGATTCCGGAGCGCGTCGTATTTTTCAACGGTATTCGGCAAGTACGAGCACATGACGCCGAACGAGTACAGAAAGCGTTACAGAGTATAGTCCGGACAGGACGCAGAGAAGAAAATAGGGCATGTTTTTTCCGAAAAGAAGAGAGGAAAAGACATGCCTTTTTCATGGGATATTCTTGCAAAATTTTAATGACTTTGATATAATTAACCTATTCAGGGCCGGTATTGTCGGGAGGAAAGAAGCGACAGCGCGAGCCGCCCTGACGGAACACGCGCAGCCGAGAGGCGGCGTAGCATTTTTCAGGAGGAAAGGTATGTTAAAAGTAGTAAAAACCGAGAACGGTCTCGTTCGCGGCCTCCCCGGAAACAACACCCGGATTTCCGTTTTCAAGGGAATCCCCTTTGCAGCACCGCCGGTCGGTAAGAACCGCTGGCGCGCACCGCAGCCCGCTGCCGATTGGGAAGGCATCCGTGACTGCTATACGTTCGGACCGATTTCCATGCAGGATACTCCCGGTCTCGGAACGGATATCTACTGCAGAGAGTGGCATGTGGACCCGGAGATTCCGATGGATGAGGACTGCCTGTATCTGAATGTATGGACCAACGCAAAGAGCGATGCGGACAATCTGCCCGTATACGTCTGGTTCTTCGGTGGCGGTTTCCAGTGGGGTTATCCGCCGGAGATGGAGTTCAACGGAGAGAACATCGCCAAGAGAGGCGTCGTATTTGTCAGCGTCAACTACCGTCTGGGTGCCTTCGGTTTCATCTCGCATCCCGAGATTACGAAGGAATCCCCGGAAGCACCGACCAACTTCGGTAACCTTGACCAGCAGGCCGGTATCAAGTGGGTCATCAGAAACATTAAAGCATTCGGCGGTGATCCGAACAACATCACCATCGGCGGACAGTCCGCAGGCGGCGGCAGCGTCATGAACCAGCTGACCAGCCCGCAGAGCATCGGACTGTTCCAGAAGGCGATCGTGCACAGCGGCATGATCAGAAGCCCTTACATGCTTGACGGATTTATCACTCCCCGCGCGTTAAAAGAGAATGAGCCGAACGGCGAAGCGTTCTTTGAATTCCTCGGTGTGAAGACCCTCGAGGAAGCAAGAAAGCTCGATGCCGTTTATATCCGGGACCGCTACGGCGAATTTGCCCAGTCCCATCCGAGATTTGCCCCGACCATTGACGGTCAGTTCATGATAGAAGACCCCTATATCCTTTTCCTCAAGGGCAAGCATGCCAACGTGCCCATGATTTCCGGTAACACCGGCGATGAGTTCAAGGCAGCTGTCTTTGCGGACGACGAGGCCGACTTCATGAAGAAGGCCAAGGACGCACTCGGTGACAAATACGACGATTTCATGTCGTTCCCCGAAGCCCATGTGCGTAACGGCAAGATGTTCGCGCCGACCGACGGACTCGAGTGCGCCATCAAGGCGGCATTTGCCCACAACGAAGCGCCGAGCTACTATTACAACTTCAATCCGGATATCCCGGGCTGGGACAACCCCGGCACCTTCCATTCGGTAGACCTGTGGTTCTTCTTTGAGACGCTTGCAGCCTGCTGGAGACCGTTCAAGGGATATCATTTCGATCTTGCGCGTCAGATGTGTAACTACCTGACGAACTTCATCAAGAGCGGCGATCCGAACGGCAAGGATGCAGACGGCACGGATATGCCTGTCTGGAAGCCGTACGGCACGGGCTCGCACTACGGCATGAACTTCCTGTCGGAGGGCTGTGTGCCGAGCACGGAGAATAAGCCGTTCAACGATTTCATGATCGGTGTCATCACCGACCAGACAATCCCCGCGCGCAAGCAGGCGTACAACCCGTACCTGCCGAACTGGGAATTCATTCCGGACGGAGAGCCTTATGTATTCGGCGACCGTGTGTATGTATACGGCTCGCACGACCAGTTCAACGGCTATGTATTCTGCCAGGGCGATTATGTCTGCTGGTCCGCTCCGATTAACAATCTCGGCGACTGGCGTTATGAGGGCGTAATCTTCCCGAAGACCGCGGACCCGATCAATGCGGACGGCCATATGTGCCTGTACGCACCGGACCTCACGGTAGGTCCCGACGGCCGCTACTATCTCTATTATGTGTATGATAAGGTCGGCATCGTTTCCGTTGCGGTAAGCGATACACCGGCAGGCCGCTATCAGTTCTACGGCTATGTTCACTACGCGGATGGCACGCGCCTCGGTGACCGCGAAGGGGATGAGCCGCAGTTCGATCCCGGCGTTCTGACCGAGGGTGACGTGACGTACCTGTTCACCGGCTTCTGCGGACGCGGCGATAAGAGCCGTCACGGCTCCCAGCTGACCGTTCTCGGACCGGATATGCTGACGATTGTGAAGGAGCCGAAGATTGTTGTTCCGGGTTCCTGCTACAGCGAAGGCACCGAGTTCGAAAATCATGCTTTTTTCGAAGCTTCCTCAATCCGGAAGTTTGATGGAAAATACTATTTCATCTATTCTTCCGAGGTTATGCATGAGCTTTGCTACGCAACTTCTGCAAGCCCGGAGGGCCCGTACAAGTACGGCGGTGTCATCGTCAGCAACAGCGATTTCCACATCGACAGCTATAAGGATGCGGAGACGCCTGCGGCATACGGTGCCAACAACCACGGCAGCCTGATTCAGATCGGGGACAAGCGTTATATTTTCTATCACCGCCAGACCAATGCGACCTGGTACTCCCGTCAGGGCTGTGCCGAGGAAGTGAAGTTCGCGGCAGACGGTTCGATTAAGCAGGTGGAGATTACTTCCTGCGGCTTAAACGGCGGACCGCTTCGCGATACGGATGAGCTTCCGGCGCACATCGCCTGCAACCTCTTCAACAAGGAGATTACGCAGCCGATGCACTGGCTTGTCGGAATCGGCAACCAGCCTCGCATCACGATGGACGGTAAGGACGGAGACAGAAATCCTTCCTACATTGCAAACATCGGCGAGAGCACGACAATCGGCTTCAAGTACATCGACTTCAAGGGTGTGAAGGAGATTGAGCTGACCGTTCGCGGTTACATCTTCGGTGCATTCGAAGTACGTACTTCCATTAACGGACCGGTCATCGGCTCCGTGAAGGTAGACTCCTCCGATGTTTGGGTGAAGTACCGCGCAGCCTGTCCGATTCCGGACGGCGTATCCGCACTGTACCTCACGAAGGTCGGCGGCGGCACCGGACATCTGTTGTCCGTGAAGTTCATTCATTAATTAAAGGTTTTATGGCAGGGCGCCGGGTTTTTCGGTGCCCTGTTTTTGTTTGATAAGGGACGCGGAGAAGGCATGGTATTTTCCACGGAGTTGAAGAATTTAAAATTTTGGTCGCAAAAGGAGTTTGTGTATGATATACTGAAAAGACAAACTATAATATCATTTCCAGGGGGGGAAGGAATATGAGCAGAAAGTATAAGTGGTTGCTTTTGGGACTTTGTCTCGTGGCAGTTGCCGCGTGGATTGTGCTTGTATCGGGAATCGCCCGAAAGAATCCGAAGAAAACGGCAACGGATGAAACGAAAGTGACACAGAATGTCACGAAGAACGTCACACCGGGTGCCACGCAGCCGGTTACAACCGAGGATGGCATGGTAACGGTCTGGCTGCTTGAGCGGGTATACCTGTCTTATGACAGGTCGAAGACGGAACTCCAGAAATCATTCCGGTATGACGAAAACGGACGGCTGGTTTCGGGTTCTGACAGCACGATGGGCGAGGTTGCCTATGAGTATGATGATGAAAATCATCTGATTAAGGCAATCAGCGAAAGGCAGTCATGGGGAGAAGCAACAAGAAATGAGACAGTCTATCGGAGCAACGGTCTGATTACGGCTTCGTCGGACTATGTCATTCAGGATAACGGGGAAGAAGTTTTGGTTTATGAAGAAATACACGACGAGGCAGGTCGGACGGTCAGTGTCATTTGTTGTGACAACGACGGAACGCTTTTCGAGGGGATAAAGAATCAATACGACAAGAACGGCCTTATAACCTTGAGGATGCTTTATTCTTTGGACAAAGGGGACTGGATTGTTACAGAGGAGGGGCAGTGTGATGACGAAGGAAGGGTGACAAAGCAGTATTTCGTCGAGGGTGAAGGAAGCAGTGTAGTGAAAACGCTGCATGCGGAATACATTTATAACGATGACGGGTCCAGAGAAGAGATATTCTATCAAAACGGGAAGTCCATTACCAGGAAAATTGATGCGAACGGCCGTACAACATATGCGGAATCAATCGCCGGACCGTTAATCGAGAATGATTATTCCTGTTACGATTATACGGAAACGGAAGACGGACTCACTGTGGTAGAAAAGCTTTACAGCGGGGAGACCTATCAGTATACGCTGACTACCCGATATAATTCGGATGATAATATTATATTTGAAAAGCGGACGAACAGCGACGGAACGGAAGTGCTCTTTTGTGAGTGGACTTACGATGAAAACGGAAGCCTTATTAAGTATGATGACGGGGTGACAACGAAGATAGATTTCGATGACTACGGAAACCGAATCCGTGAGACGGTGAGCGGGACACCATCCAATGCGATTGGAATCGATCCGGTAGATTTATTATATGTCTATGAATACAAATCCATTACGATACCGCGTAAAACGGCCGAGGAAAATGCCATGTTCTTCGACCCGACCCGGTTGCATTAACGGGGGTGGCGTATGCGAAAAAGAAGGAACCGTATCATTTTTGAACTGTGTTTCGTGGTATTTGTCGCGTGGATAGTGCTTTTATTCGTCATCTTTCGGGACAAACCGAAGAAGACACCCGGGAAGGGAATGGGAACGACTCCTGTACCTACCGTACCGGGAGATCCGCCCTCACCGGCACCGGACGGAAGACAGCAGGTGTTTCTTCTCAAGCGCGAATACCGGACCCGGGACGGGGAGAGAAAGCTGTATCGCACCTATCAGTATGATACAGACGGGCGCGTGGTTTCGTGCGCCTACGAAGGGCAGAGCGGGGAATACACCTACGAGTACTTCGATTATTCTTTTCTGGTGAAGGAAACCTCACCGGTTTGGGAAGTATATGTCGGGGAAAACCATAAGACCGAGGTGATTTATGCTCCCAACGGACAGAAGACAATCCAGGCGGAGTACCGCATCCACGAATCTGACGGCGATCTGGATACACTTGCCGTAATCGAGTGGGACGAAGCAGGCCGCATCACCAGATATTACAGTTGCGACAATGACCAGGATCTTTACTATGATGAAATTACGGAATACGATGCGAACGGATACATAATCAGTGACCTCGTGAAGTATTCGGCGGAAGAAGAATGGCGAGTTGTGGGTTACGGAATATGCGATGAACAGGGCAGAGTTGTCCGGTTTATCACGGTTGACGGGCAGGGGGAGGATGCGCTTAAAACTCTGAGCATGGAGATTTCTTACAGTGAAGACGGCTCCCGGGAAGAAAAGCGATATATAGACGATTCCGTTTATATGCGTCGGTTTGATCCGCAGGGGCGCGAGGTTTACACGGAATACTACCAGGGCTCAGGGGATAATAAGCAGTATCAGATTCACACCTACACGGAGGATATGTGGGAGCACACGAAAGAGTCGAAACTGTACCGCGCTGACGGAACCCTTGTGAACACGATGATTACCGTGTATGACGATGAGGGCAATGTCATTTATCAGAAACGAACCGATGCTGACGGAACGGAGACCGTTTTTGTCGAGCAGAAATATGATTATGACAGTAATCTGATTGACATAAGAAACGGAGTGGAGCGGAAGCTGGAATACGACGAATACGGAAACCTGATTCGGGAAACCAAAACCGTTGTCGCAAACGGTGAGCCATGGGTTACCGTTCGGGAATTTGAGTATTACGCCATCCAGATTACGAATGCGGTCGCCGAGGAAAACGCCATGTATTATAATCCGGCCACCCAGGCATTGAAGTTTGAGGATGATGAAAGCTATCGGATAAACTAAGAAAAGACCGCAGTTGTAAGCATACAATCTGCGGTCCTTTATTCAATTACCGGAAGGCGATTTTTCTTGATTTTGTAAATCAATCGTGCTACAATCTAAGTAAAGGAAAAGCACCCGCTCCGATGCGGATGCTCCTGGGATTCAAAACAGTTCTAAAGAACCGACCTCTCCCGTTGGCAGACGGGAGAGGATTTTTTTACTTCTTTTTTCTCTGATCGAGGAAAGAGAAGAGGGCGATTGAACATATTAAGAACTGTATAACAGCATTTGCTATGTCGACGATTAAGTCGGAAAGTTCATAAGACGTCATTTCGCGTCACCTCCTTTCCTTTTGTAATGAGGTCAGGAGGCAATCCGCCCCGTCACGGGTGCCTTTCTAAATCCTATTATATCACATTTTCCGAGAAAAGCAAACATATGTTCGAGAAAAACGCAAACAAATATCTTCTTTTGCGTCATTGTTTCAAAGCCATTCTTGAACTCATCTGCGCAAAATGATATAAATATCTGTGGAGGGTGAGCAAATGAAAACCATTTTCCTGATTGAAGACGATTATGCGCTTGCGCAGGCAATCAAGAAGCAAATTGAGAGCTGGGGCAACAAGGTTGTCACGGTAAAGGATTTTCAGCATGTCATGGAGGAGTTTGCGGCGTGTGAGCCGCATCTGGTGCTGGTGGACGTGATGCTTCCGTTTTACAACGGGTATCACTGGTGCACGGAAATCAGAAAGGTCTCCAACGTGCCGGTTGTATTCCTTTCGTCGGCTTCTGACAATATGAACATCGTGATGGCGATGAATCTCGGCGCGGATGATTTCATCCCGAAGCCCGTCGACCCGATGGTGCTGACCGCCAAGATTTCGGCGATTCTGCGCCGTGCCTACGAGCTCGGTGAGGCGCCGCAGACCATGTCACACAGAGGGCTTACGCTGAACCTCGGAGACAACTCCATCGTGTATAACAACGAGCGGGTGGAGCTCACGAAGAACGAGTTCCGGATTCTGCGCACGCTGATGGAGAATAAAGGTAAGATTGTCAGCCGTGACCGCCTGATGACGGCGCTTTGGCAGGATGACTGCTACGTCGAGGAGAACACGCTGACCGTTAACGTGGCAAGGCTTCGCAAGACGCTGGACGGGCTCGGCCTTTCCGGGTTCATCATGACTAAGGTGGGAAGCGGGTATATCGTCGAATGAAATTCTTCGTCGCATTTATCAGAGACCGGATATTCCCGATTTGCTGGGGCATCCTGGCGCTTTTTGTATTGTGCCTCGTATTCTGGCTTCACGGCATTCGCTCGGACGCCCTTTGGTACGGGGTGCTTCTTTGCGCGGTTCTGGGCACGGTCATCATGGGCCTTGACTGCCTGCGCGAATATCGGGCGCACAAGAGAAGAAGAGACTGCATCGATGCGGTCACGGTCGAGAAAAGAGCCATTCCGGACGAATACAGCCCTGCCGCGGCCGATTATGAGGAACTGATCCGCGCGCTTTGGGACCGGATCGATTCCTTAAGCGATACTTCGTTTTCACGGCAGCAGGAGATGAAGGATTACTATACGACCTGGGTGCACCAGATCAAAACGCCGCTGTCGGTGATGCAGATGATGGTGCAGTCCGAGGATACCGAACAGAACCGTGCCATGGCAGCGGAGCTGTTCCGGATGGAGCAGTATGTCGAGATGGCGCTCGGGTATGTGCGCCTCGGCGACGATGCCTCGGATGTGGTCATCAGGGAGTGCAATCTCGACGAGCTGATTCGTGCGTCCGTGAGGCGGTTTGCGACGCAGTTCATCGCGAAAAAGCTCACATTTTCCTATGAACCGGCCGATGTGACGGTCGTGACCGACGGCAAATGGTTCTCCTTCCTTCTCGAGCAGCTTTTATCGAATGCCGTGAAATACACATACGAGGGCGGTGTTTCGATAACACTTACGGAGGATGCGAAGGTGCTCATCAAAGACACCGGCATCGGCATCGCGCCGGAGGACGTGCCGCGTGTATTCGAGAAGGGATTTACAGGGTTTAACGGACGAATCGGGTCTGAAGGAACGCCGCAGAGCGGCCGCGCGACAGGACTCGGGCTGTACCTTTGCAAAAAAGTCGCGCATAAGCTGAATGTCGGGCTTTCGGTGACATCCGAGGTCGGCAAGGGCAGCACATTCATCATTGATATGAGAAAGGAAGAAATCGTTCCCGAATAGGCACGAATAAGGTGGGTGGAAAATGAAAAGAAGTCTTTTGGTTGCAGCCGTAATCATGGTTCTCGGCTGCATGCTGATTGGATGCAAGGAGGAGAGTAAGCCGACGGGCACGCCGGATGCTGCGCGTGTGAACAGTGCGACGCCGACGGATGGACAGAAGAGCACGCCGGAGAACACGCCGACGACGGAGGTGCCGACCGATACGCCGACACCGACTCCTTCGCCGACACCGACAATCTCGCCGCTTGAACGGATTGAGCAGACGCGCAAGACGCTTCTTGACAACAAAGATTACTATGATTCCCTTGATAACACGTCGCTTCGGACATGGCAGTTCATCCGCATGAAGGACCACACGCAGTCCGGCACGCGCGAGTTCATTCCGATCGCGGATTACGGCGGGTTTTATGTGAACACCTCGGCCACCGACGATGACAAGGTCATCTACCTGACCTTTGACTGCGGGTACCCCTCAAACCTTACGGAGAAGATTCTCGACACGCTTAAAAAGCATGACGCGAAGGCAAGCTTCTTCGTAACGAAGATGTATCTTGAAAAATGCATGCCCTATGCCATCCGGATGAAGCAGGAAGGTCATGCGGTCTGCAATCACACGGTTCATCATGCCGACCTTCGCAACGCTTCGGTTGAGGAGATTGTGTCGGAAATCATGGATGTCGCGGAGTACTTCTATCTGCAGACAGGCTACGAGTTCGACCCGTATTTCCGCACGCCTTCGGGCTCTTATACCGTCCGCCTTCTGACGCTGATTCGTGACGCCGGATACCGGACCGTATTCTGGAGCATCGCGTACGGCGATTATGACAAGAAGAACCCGCCGGCGCCCGGCTATGTCACCGACCACTTCAAGACCTACCATCACAGCGGTGCCGTCGCGCTGATGCACAACGACTGCCAGCAGAACGCAGACGAGCTGGATGCCGTCCTTACGTATCTCGAGCAGCAGGGCTACCGCTTCGCGCTGATGGACGAAATCCCGTAACCGCCATATTACGAAACTGTCACATGCGGGATGGAAAATGTAACCGAAATCGATGTTTGTACACCGTCGCACATGGTATCATACGGTTGTAAGCACGGGAGAGACCGGGCCGGGTGCGGCGGTGTATTTTATACCGCGGGGGGAGCGTCCGCGGACCGGGACTCACCGATGCAACTGTATTCACGGAGGAAATCATGGCTATACTTCAGGTAGAAAATCTGAAAAAAATCTATACGACAAGATTCGGGGGCAACAAGGTGCAGGCCCTCTCAAACGTCACATTTTCCGTAGAGAAGGGCGAGTACGTTGCCATCATGGGCGAATCCGGATCCGGTAAGACGACGCTTCTTAACATCCTGGCGGCACTTGACCGGCCGACCGGCGGCAAGGTGTTTCTCGAGGGCAGGGAGCTCTCCGCGATTAAGGAGTCGGAGATGGCGACCTTCCGAAGAGAAAACCTCGGCTTCGTGTTCCAGGAGTTCAACCTTCTCGACACATTTTCCATCAGGGACAACATTCTTTTGCCGCTTGTATTGAACGGCGAGAAGCCTTCGGAGCTTGAGCCGAAGCTTCAGCCGATTGCCGAGAAGCTCGGCATTGCGGACCTCCTGGGCAAATTCCCTTACGAGGTTTCCGGCGGACAGAAGCAGCGTACGGCTGTTGCCAGAGCGCTGATTACGAATCCGAAGCTGATCCTCGCGGACGAGCCGACCGGTGCGCTTGATTCGAAGTCCACCGACGAGCTGCTTCGCGTGTTCCGCCAGATCAATGAAATGGGGCAGACGATTTTAATGGTTACGCACTCGACGAAGGCTGCGAGCCATGCTTCCCGCGTGTTATTTATCAGAGACGGTGAGGTGTTCCACCAGATCTACAGAGGAGACTGTACAAACGAGCAACTGTATCAGAAGATTTCGGACACCCTTACACTTCTGACGACGGGCGGTGAGCAGCGATGAAATTAGGACTTTTCTTCCGGCTTGCGTGGTCAAACCTCAAGAAAAACCACCAGCTGTACATCCCGCACATCTTAGCGGGAACCGGCCTGACGGGCATCTTTTATATCATGCTGACGCTCGCAAAAGACGAGCGGCTCAAATACATCAAAGGCGGCTACGCAATCCCGGAAATCATGATGATCGGCATCTGGGTCGTTGTCATCCTTTCGGTCATTCTCGTGTTCTTCACAAACAGCTTTCTGATGAAACAGAGAACGCGTGAGTACGGCATGTATAACGTGCTCGGCATGGAGAAACGCCATGTCGGCCGAATCATGTTTCTTGAGAACCTGATTTCGACGGTAGCTTCCATCGTCCTCGGAATCCTTTGCGGAATTCTCGTTTATAAGCTTTGCTGCCTGTTCATATGTAAAATACTACACGTCGAGACGATTCTCGGTTTTTATGTGAACTGGGAGTGCGTCTTAAAGACAGCGGCAGGTTTTGCCGCAATGTATCTGGCGGCGTTCCTCTGGAACCGGATCCGCCTCGCGAGACTTCGTCCGGTAGAGCTTTTAGCGAGTGCCGGCGCAGGCGAGAAGGAGCCGAAGACGAAATGGATTCTTCTGCTCATCGGACTCGCAACACTCGGAACCGGTTATTATCTTGCGCTGACGACGGAATCACCGGTCAAGGCCATTCAGGTCTTCTTCATCGCCGTCATTCTGGTCATCATCGGAACGTATGCCCTGTTTCTTGCAGGCTCCATCGCATTTCTCAAATTCCTTCGCAGGAGAAAGCCGTTCTACTATCGTAGAACAAATATGATTGCGGTATCCGATCTTCTGTACCGGATGAAGCAGAATGCAGTCGGCCTTGCTTCCATTGCGATTCTCGCAACAGGCGTTCTGGTTATGATTTCCACAACCGTCAGCCTGTACTCCGGCGCGGAGGATACCCTTAAGAATTACTTCATGGACGGAAAAGCGGACATCTTCGTGACAGCGACCATGTACCACTATTCGGAGGATGAGAAGAAGTGGTATACGGACCGTATTCCGGCGGAGGAAATCCGCGAAAGCGTCGAGCGTGCCGTTGAGAAGTACGGCTCCAGGGTGACGGCGTTTTTGCCGGCCCGGAATATTGCCGAGGAGTTCGTCGTGGAAAAGGACGGCAGCACAAGAGTCTATACATCGTCAAGAACGTTAGAGTCCCCGCCTGCGAATGCAGTGGAGTTTATTTTGATGCCGGTGGACGATTACCGGAGCATTACCGGTCTTGATGTGCAGTTTGGTGAGGGGGAGATTGCGTGGGCGTCGCTTTCCAAAGGCGCTGCGAATCTGACAGAAAGAACAGACGGGACAATTCAGCTCGGTTCGAAGACTTACACAATCGGTAAGAAGCTTGATTACTTCCCGAACAAGACGGAAATGTCTATCATGGATGTATACGGCATTCTCGTGCCGAGCATCGATGACCTTGAGGATGTGGGCGAACAGATCATGAAGGAAATCGAGTGGTACTCCAATCGTGTTTCTTACACGTATGCCGTACGGGTAGCGAATCCGAACGTTATCTCCGACAATGACCCGGATGAGAGCATCGACGATGATTTCACCGTAGACTTAAACATGTATGTGGCTAAAACATACGGTGACGATTATAAGGCCTCGACCGGCTGGAACAGCATCTGGGTCATGCGCAGTGAGATGTATTCCCTCTACGGCTCGCTGTTCTTCCTCGGCATTCTGTTAAGCATCGTGTTCCTGTTCGCAACAGCACTGATCATCTACTACAAGCAGATTTCCGAAGGCTACGACGACCGTCACCGTTTCCAGATTCTTTCGAAGGTCGGCATGACCGCGAAGGAGACAAAGGGAACGATTCGCCGGCAGATTGTCATCGTATTTTTCCTGCCGGTCATCACGGCCGTAATCCACATGACCGTTGCTTATCCGGTCATCTTAAAGCTGCTCGAGCTGCTGCAGCTTTATAACGACAAGCTGTTCCTTCTGTGCACGGTACTGACCATCGCGGCATTCACCGTTTTGTACATGATCATCTACCGTCTGACGGCAAGAACCTATTACCGGATTGTGCGCTAGGTTTACTCGACGCACAGGAACAGATATTTATAATATGTGTGATTTTTCTCATGGTCGTACAGATTGATGAGACTCACGGAATACAGGTCGGAACAGGCTTTCAGTCTGTTCCGATTTATGTATGAGGCAATTTTCCGGTAGCTTTTATCGATATCGGTCGCGTTGTGGTCGTGCGAGCAGAGTACGGCCCGTCCGGACGGCAGCGGAACGAAACGCGGGTCGTCCGTAGGCTGCAGCGAGAGCGTGATGACGTTATTGTAGGCGTAGTGCTCCGAGATGAAATCGCTGTAGCCGATTGTGGCGCCCGACGGGAAGGTGACAATGCCGTCTCCCTCCGACATCTGTGAAAAATGCAACGATATTTCCTTCGCGATATCCGCGGAATGATAGGAACCGCTCCGCCGTCTGATCGGTGTCGAGATGACGCTGATGGGCGGAATGTCCGAAAGAAACGGAACGCCGGGTTTGACGTTTCCGTAATGTTCCATGAGCCAGGTGCCCAGTTTCAGGGCACTTATTTTTTTGTCCAAAAGGCGGCGCTCCCGCTCGAGATCGGTGATCTTTCCGTTGATGACCTGCACCATGCCGGTCTGCGAGACATCGTGCACCATGCCGCTGATTTCTTTGATGGAGCAGCCGGCCTGCCGCATCGTCGTGATGAAATAAAACGAGCTGATCTGGGAGGTTGAGTAGTAGTGATAGCCGTTCTCCGGGTCAACGTACGGCGTCAGAATTCCCTGTTCATAGTAGTAGCGAAGCGTGTCCCTTGTCGTGCCGCAAAGCTTAGCAAAACGGCCTACCGTCAGGGAGTATTCGCGGTGTCTTTCGTTGTAATCCGTCTGTGACATGGTGTCGTCCTTTCAACAAAATTTGAGGAAAAAGAGTCTTGACCTGGGGGTAACCCCCAAGAATATTATAGCACTGGATTTGGAAAATGCAACCGCCCGACGGCGGAACAAAGGAGGATTATCATGAAAGACATTACCGCAACCATCATCCATATCATTGCCGAGTATCTCGATAAGGACGAGGCAGAACTGTCCGCTTCCGACAAGTTCACCGAGATCGGTCTTGATTCCCTTGACATCATGGAGCTTGTGATGCAGATGCAGGAGGAGTTCGACTGCAAGATTGAGCTGACGCAGGAAATCACGACGATTGAAAAGCTTGCCGAGCTGATTGCCAACACGCAGCAGTAAACAAAGAGGGAGAACATTATGGAACAGAATCCGGTATGCAGCATGCTCGGAATCACCTATCCGGTCATTCAGGGAGGAATGGCTTGGGTAGCCGATGCCGAGCTGGCTGCTGCAGTTTCGAATGCCGGCGGACTCGGACTGATTGCCGCCATGAACTCGAACGGAGAGCAGTTAAGAGAACAGATTGTCAAAGCGAGAACCTTGACAGACAGGCCCTTCGGCGTGAATCTCATGCTGATGAGCCCCTTCATCGAGGAGGCTGTTTCGGTTGTCTGTGAGGAAGGCGTTAAGGTTGTCACGACCGGAGCCGGAAATCCGGCGAAGTATATGGACCGCCTAAAAGAAGCCGGTGTTAAGGTCATCTGTGTCGTAGCCGGCGTCGCGCTTGCCGTGATGGCAGAGCGCATGGGCGCCTGCGCGGTTGTTGCAGAAGGCTGTGAATCCGGCGGACATGTCGGGGAGACAACGACGATGGCACTTGTGCCGCAGGTCGTGGATGCCGTTTCGATTCCGGTCATTGCCGCGGGCGGCATTGCCGACGGCCGCGGCATGGCAGCAGCGTTTCTGCTCGGGGCACAGGGCATCCAGATGGGTACCCGTTTCCTGACCGCGAAGGAGTGCACAATTCATCCGAATTATAAGGCTAAAGTCATTGCCGCAAATGACCACGATACGGTTGTGACCGGTAAGACTCTGGGGCATCCCGTGCGCGCTCTTAAAAACCGCATGACACGCGAGTTTCAGAAGAAGGAAGCCGACCCGAACACAACGCCTGATGAATTGCAGGCGATGGGAGCCGGCGCGCTTCGGAGAGCCGCAAGAGAAGGTGACGTCCAGTACGGTTCGTGCATGTGCGGCCAGATTGCCGGATTGGTGAAGACCGAGGACAGCTGCGCGGATATCGTCCGCGGCATCTGTGAGGATGCGAAGAAGCAGCTTGCCCTCGTGACAGGGAGAATGTAATGGGCAAAACAGCGTTTTTATTTGCCGGACAGGGAAGCCAGTACCCCGGAATGGGGAAAGAACTGTATGATAACATACCGGAAGTTAAGGAGTTGTTCGACAGGGCCGAGAAGCTCTGCCCGGGCACGCTTTCCCGGATGTTTGAAGGAACGGAAGAGGAGTTAAAAAGAACGGACAACACCCAGCCGTGTCTGTTTCTTGCCGACCTTGCCGCAGCAACCGCGCTTCAGGAAAAAGGTATCATTCCCGACGCGCTTGCCGGCTTTTCACTCGGTGAGATTCCTGCGCTTGCCGTTTCCGGGATCCTCAGCGCAGACGATGCGTTCCGACTTGTCGTCAGCCGCGGACAGCGTATGCAGAAAGCGGCTGAAGCAAGACAGGGAAGCATGATTGCCGTGCTCAGAATGGACGCGGCGGAGCTCCGTAAGCTTTGCGAAGAAGAGGGTGTCTATCCGGTCAACTATAACTGCCCGGGTCAGATTGTCGTATCGGGCGATAACAGTGCCATGGCAAATGTGAAAACACGCCTCACGGACCTGGGCGTCCGTTTCATCGAACTTGCGGTCGGAGGTCCCTTCCACACGCCATACATGGCGGAAGCAGCGGCGGGACTTAAAGAGGATGCCGCAGCGCTTTCCATGAATGCCCCTCGGATCCCGCTTTACGCAAACCGTACCGGACTTCCGTATCCGAAGGAGCGCGAGGCAATTCTGACAACGCTTTCGGAGCAAATCTGTAACAGCGTTTTGTTCGAGGATACGCTTCGCAACATGGCAGCAGACGGTGTTGATACGTTCATCGAGTGCGGACCCGGAAAGACACTTTCAGGTTTCGTGAAAAGAACGGTACCGGGCGCCAAGATCTGTCAGGTGTCCGATCTGGCCTCTTTACAGGCCGTGGAGGTGGGAGAATGAATCTGAACGGGAAGATTGCCGTCATCACGGGTGGCACGAGAGGCATCGGATATGCCGTTGCGCAGAAGCTCGTGGAATGCGGCGCAAAGCTTGCTTTGATTGCCGCACACGGCGGTGAGCGGGCGGAGGAAGCCGTTAAGAATCTTACCGACATCGGTGCGGAAGCACGCCTTTATGTATGTAACATCGCGAACCCCGCAGAAGTAAGTGAAACCGCAGAGAAGATTCTTGCGGATTTCGGCGGCGTCGACATCCTTGTGAACAACGCCGGAATTACAAGAGACAACCTTCTTCCGGCGCTTACGACGGATGACATCAGCGAAGTGATTGACGTCGATTTAAAGGGTGCCATTTATGTCACGAAGGCATTCATCCGCACATTTGTCAAAAGAAAGGGCGGCTCGATCATCAACATCAGTTCGGTGGTCGGCATGATGGGCAACAAAGGGCAGACCAACTACGCTGCCGCAAAGGCCGGCATCATCGGCTTCACGAAATCCGTGGCGAAGGAGTACGGCCGGCGAAACATCCGCTGTAACGCGATTGCGCCGGGCTACATCGCAACGGACATGACGTCGGTTTTGGGTGCCGAGGTCACGGAAGAGCTGACGAAGCAGCTGCCGCTCGGGCGGCTCGGAAAGCCGGAGGATGTTGCGGAGCTCGCACTGTTTCTGGCGGGCGACGCTTCGGCGTATATCACGGGGGAAGTCATCAAGGTAGACGGAGGAATGTATGTTTAGAGTAGCAGTGACGGGCATGGG
>JAFYYS010000020.1 GCA_017546025.1 Lachnospiraceae bacterium
TCCCTTGTGGTCGATGTTCCGGTCAGCATCGCGGTCATGATCATCCTGACCATCCCGACGCTGATCCGCGGCAAGCTTTCCCGCGCGCAGGGCATCATCCTTCTGGCGACCTACGCAGCCTTCTGCGTATATCAGTTCGCCGGCCCGTCGTTCCTGTAAAAAACATTGATAATGGATTTCAGTAAAAAACACCCGTGAGGGTGTTTTTTCTGTTTTACACAGAATGCTTATCCGTGTCGTCAAAGTGTAACTGAATCTGGTTGCAAACCGACATGGGATGTGATACAACTAAACCAAGCATATCAGGTCAGTCTTTTGATGGAGCTCCTGACAAGGGAGGGATTGCTATGAATAACACAATGGAGTATAAGGGATATATCGGCAGCGTCGAATTCTCCGAAGAAGATGGAGTGTTTTTCGGTTCCGTTCAGGGCATCCGCTCACTGATTACTTACGAGGGGACAAATGCCAAGGAACTCGTCGGAGACTTCCACGGCGCCATAGATGATTATCTTGAGGCTTGTGCAAAGAAAGGAGCACAGCCTGAGATTCCGTACAAGGGCAGCCTGAATGTCCGGTTCCGAAATAAAGAGAACCACCGCCGCGCAGCGATTTATGCGCTGAGACACAATCAGAGTCTGAACAGCTTCATCGAAGAAGCGGTGGAAGAGAAGTTGGCAGCCGTAAAGGCGTAACAGTTGGAACACAACCTGTAATGAAAAGAGCAGAAGACACATAGAAGAAAAAAACGGGAAGAAATGAAAGAAACAGAAAGGAAAACCGAGGGAACGCTTCGAATCCGGATGAAGAGAAGAAAACCGGTGACGGCGGCTTCAAAGGACTGGGTTACAGTCTACGGCACACGCGGCGATGAGCTGATTGAGCGTTGGGCGTGCGTTAAGACCCCGATTGGAGAGAAGTACGGCGAAACCGAGATTCGTCTTCCGGCAGGCGTGGATTACACTGTGGCTCTTTGTGCGGGCGACGGTCTCAGCATCGCTCCGGACAGTAAATTGTGGAAACAGGCATCTGGAAGCGCAGTGGTACGGGAAGGCAAGTCGTCAGTGGTTCGTTTTACAGAACCCGGGCATGCCCTGATTATATTGTGCTTCATAACGGGAATAATCCTGGCTTTCCTTCTCGGAGTATGGTTTGGAAAAGGTTTGAATAAGGCACCGTCTGCTGCGCCTGTACCTTCCGATAGCATTTCGTTGATTGCAAGACCGACGGAAGTGCCTACACCCTCAGAGGTGCTGACACCGACTGTTGTGCCGACGCCGACTCCTATTCCTTCCGTGACACCCAGCCCGACGCCTGAACCCACGGAAATCCCGACGCCGGAACCTACGGAGGAGCCGACTCCGACTGAAGAGGTGACACCTGAGCCTACGGAGGAGCCTGCGCTGACGCCTACGGAGGAGATGTTGCCGACGCCCACTGACGAACCCACACCTACACCGACTGCCGCTCCTGCGCCTACGAAGTCGCCATATACATTTGACGAACTGAACAAGACTCTTTACATCAACACAAGAGTGAATGTCCGCAGTCTCCCGACGACTAACAGCAAGCTTCTTGGTACCCTGGAACCGGGGACAGAAATCCAGGTAACCGGACGTTGTAAGGAAACAGGGTGGTACCGTTTCGTATACAAGGACGGAGAAGCATATTGTTACCATGAGTACGTTTCCAATGTTAAGCCCACGCCGACCCCGAAGCCGGTCGGAATCAACGACAAGCTTGACGGCCGGAAGGCAGTGGATCTGGCACTCAAATATGTCGGCAAAACGCCTTACGTCATCGGCGGAGAGAGCTTCATCACCGGAACGGATTGCTGTGGATATACGAAACTGGTATATCAGTCCTTCGGCATCCCGATTTTGCACGGTTGTCCGGAGCAGTTGGCAATGGGATATGAGGTTACCATTGATGAGGCGAGACCGGGTGATCTTTTGGCGATGGTTTTTGAAGACTCTTATTATACAGGACACTGTGCCATTTACATGGGGACATTCGACGGCGTGCCTTATTGCATTGATATTTCCCCTGGATTTACTCCACAGATTGGTGGTTTTAACTGGTATCCTGACGGTTCGGGATACCATATCCGGAGGATTTTTGACAATACAGCGCCGCAGGACGAGGCGAGTATGCGTGCTTATTTTGCTCAAAACGCTCTGAACGGACAGTATGTCAACTACACCGAAGGACGGGCTTTCATTCTGAACGGTCACCTTATTGCAGGCTACTGTACTTATGACGTTGTACAATCGTTGGACCCGTACGGTTGCATTAAGCGATACTGTTGGAACCTCAGTTGTGTTCCGACCAACTACGACAAGATTGCCCAGACATTCTTTGAAACAATCAAAAAGAGCGGCAGACAGATTCCGGTTTATGAAATCCCCGAAGATTTCCCGGATTACGAAATGGTGATGAACAATCTGGACGGGATGTGGGGGCTTTTCGTTGATGCGTTTGGATCCTATACTTTTGAACAGTATCAGACGGGGTCGATTAACGCATCCGACCTTGACCCGTCACTGGTTCACCACGGAGCAAAAGAACCAATACTCGGGACCTATACCTACTAATTCAAACTGTTATGACATAAAGCAGAGGAAAATGCCATGACCCCATACATTTCGGTTATCATACCGGCGCATAACGAAGAGAAATATATAGCGCGGTGCATTCGCTCCGTCAAAAAAGCCGCAAAAGAAGTCGCCGGCAACGTGGAAATCATCGTTGTCTGCAACCGCTGCACGGACCGGACGGCGGAGATTGCCGGGGCGAACGGCGCACGGGTTGTCAGCAATGAGGACCGCTGTATCGCGAAGGTGCGGAACACCGGAATCGCGGCCGCGAAGGGTGAGATCATTGTCACGATCGACGCGGACAACCGCATGACGAAAGGAACGCTGAAGGAAATCGATGAGCTCTTAAAAAGCGGGCAGTACATCGGCGGCGGTGCGCCGATCCGGTTTGAGCGGTACTCGTTCCCGTTATGGCTGAACGACCTGCTGTGCAGGGTGTCATTTGCCATGACCGGCCTTTACAGCGGCATCTTCTGGGCACGGAAGGAAACCTTTGACGCCATCGGCGGCTTTGTCGACAAGAAGGCAATGGAGGACGTGGCGACCGCGAAGCTTCTTAAGAAGCACGGACGCAGCCTCGGAAAGAAATACACAACACTTCGTAAGAATTATCTGCTCAATTCCACCAGAAAATACGACGATCTCGGCGATTGGCTCTATTTCAAGCTTCTCGTGAAGAACGCCGGCACCTTCGTGAAGGCCGCATTCGGCAAAACGGAAGGCGTTGACCGGCTTTTGGACGAGCTGTTTTACGAGTATAACGACCGGCACTGAGACATGACAGCAGAACATGGGAAATGCCATAAAGACGTCGCATTTCCCACAGCCTGCCTTTCAAACAAAGATTGCAAAACAGTCTCGCTTCTGTTATTATTACAACGTAGGGGAAACTCTACGTTGTATTTCGGTTGCGCAAAATCGCAGCATGAAGAAAGGGGAATATCCGGATGTTCAGTTTTACTACCAATATCGGTATCGATCTCGGAACAGCAAACGTTCTGGTTTACATAAAGGGAAAAGGTGTGGTTTTGCAGGAGCCGTCCGTCGTTGCATACGACCGCGATTCCAGCAAGATTAAGGCTATCGGCGAGGAGGCAAGACAGATGCTCGGACGTACGCCCGGCAACATCGTAGCCGTTCGTCCGCTGAAGCAGGGTGTTATCTCGGATTACTCCGTAACCGAGCGAATGATTAAGTATTTCATCCAGAAGTCCATCGGTAAGCGCCGTTTCAACAAGCCGCTTGTCAGCATCTGTGTTCCGAGCAGCGCGACCGAGGTTGAGAAGAAGGCCGTAGAGGACGCTACCTACGAGGCAGGCGCCCGCTACGTAAAGATCATTGAGGAACCGATTGCAGCAGCCATCGGCGCCGGCATTGACATTTCCCGTCCGTGCGGCAACATGGTTGTGGATATCGGCGGCGGCACGACGGATATCGCCGTGACCTCACTCGGCGGTGCCGTAGTCAGCACGTCCGTTAAGGTGGCCGGTGACGACTTCGACGAAGCCATCGTCCGTTATATGAGAAGAAAGCACAACCTCTTAATCGGTGAACGTACCGCAGAGGAAGTGAAGATTAAAATCGGAGCCTGCTACGCAAGACCGGAAACGCTTTCGATGGAAGTGCGCGGCCGTAACCTTGTAACCGGTCTTCCGAAGACGATTTCCTTAACAAGCGAGGAGACGGAAGAGGCTCTTAAGGAGCCCACCTCGCAGATTGTCGAGGCAATTCATCAGGCACTTGAGAGCACGCCTCCGGAGCTGGCAGCAGACATAGCCGACCGCGGCATCGTATTAACAGGCGGCGGATCGCTTCTTTACGGTCTTGAGGACCTGATTGAGGAGAAGACGGGCATCCGTACGATGACCGCCGAGAATCCGACACTTTGCGTTGCCATCGGAACCGGCCGTTACGTGGAGATGATGAACAGTCATAACCGCAAGAAGCTTTCGCTTTCATAAGAGAGGTCCATGGAACAAAGAGAAGGTTATATTGAGCATATTAAATTCCGGAATCAGGATAACGGCTATACCATTTTCCAGCTTTCCGAGCCGGGCGGGAACGACGAGCTGACGTGCGTCGGCAATTTCCCGGCCATCAGCGAGGGAGAGTATGTGAAGGTGGAGGGCAGCATGACCGTCCACATTCTGTACGGAGAGCAGCTGCAGGTTACATCGTATGAAATCTGCGTGCCGAAGGACAGGCTTGCGGTGGAGCGTTATCTCGGCTCGGGCGCCATCAAGGGAATCGGCCAGACGATGGCGGCCAGAATCGTCCGGAAATTCGGAGACGATACGTTCCGGATTATCGAACGGGAACCGGAAAGACTGGCCGAAATCAGAGGAATCAGCGATCGCATGGCCCGCGACATTCATGCCCAGTTCAAAGAGAAACAGGGAATGCGCGAGGCCATGATGTATCTTCAGCAGTATAATATCTCCGGAACGCTTGCCGTGAAGATTTACAAGCAGTACGGAGAGAGGATGAGAACTGTTCTCGAGGAGAATCCCTATCAGATGACCGAGGACATCCCGGGCGTCGGATTCAAGACCGCGGACAGCATCGCGGAACGCATGGGAATCGCAGGCTTTTCCCCGGAGCGTATCCGCGCCGGCATTGTCTATGCGCTGCAGCTTGCGGCGCAGTACGGACACATCTATCTTCCGCAGCCGGAGTTACTCCGCTACTGCATCGATCTGCTCGGTGTGGACGGAGAGTCGATTGAGCAGGCCGTTACTGAGCTGAGTGCTGAGCGGAAGCTGATCGTCAAAACACCCGGCGACGAGGCACCGAACCAGGTTTATACCTCTGTTGCCTATTTCACGGAGCTCGGCATCGCGAGAATGCTTCGCGATTTGAACTGCCGCTATGAGCTGTCCGGCGAGGAGTTCTCCCGCCGTCTGTCCCGCATTGAAAGCAATCTGGATATCAATCTCGATGAGATTCAAAAGCAGGCTGTCCGTGAGGCAGTCGGAAACGGCGTCTTCCTGCTGACAGGCGGACCCGGTACCGGTAAGACGACAACCATTAATGCTATCATTTCGTACTTTGAAAGCCTCGGGCTTTCGGTTCTTTTAGCGGCACCTACGGGACGCGCGGCAAAGCGTATGACCGAGGCAACCGGCAGAGAGGCGCGTACGATTCACCGCCTTTTGGAAGTGTCGCATATGGTGGAGGGACAGGAAGAATTCCACCGCGGCATGTTTCAGAGAAATGAGGACAACCCCCTCGAGGCTGACGCCGTCATCATTGACGAGACCTCGATGGTTGATGTATATCTGATGAACGCGCTTTTGCACGCGGTTCCGATTGGAACGAGACTGATTCTCGTCGGCGACCAGAACCAGCTGCCGAGCGTGGGTCCCGGCAACATATTGCGTGACATTTTACTCAGCGGCGTTTTCCCGGTTGTATGTCTAACGAAGATCTTCCGTCAGGCGGAGGAAAGCGACATCATCGTAAATGCGCACCGGATCAACCGCGGTGAGTCGATTGCCCTTGATAACAAGAGCAAGGACTTCTTCATGATGCGGCGTGCCGATTCTCAGACCGTGCTTTCGGTCGTGGCGCAGCTCGTCAGGGACAAGCTTCCGAAATATGTCGGCGCTACAGCGGCGGACATCCAGGTATTAACCCCGATGCGCAAGGGTGAGCTCGGTGTGGAAAATCTGAACAAATACCTTCAGGAAGCCATCAATCCGCCGTCCCCGTCGAAGGTTGAATACGAGACGAGAGGCATTGTATTCCGCGAAGGCGACAAGGTCATGCAGATTCGGAACAACTACCAGATGGACTGGGAGATTTGCTCCGGGAAGGGAACGCTGATCGACGCCGGAACGGGGCTTTATAACGGAGACATGGGCATCATCCGAAGCATCAACCGCTTCGCGGAGGAGATGGAAATTGTCTTCGATGACGGAAAGACCGTGCACTATCCTTTTTCGCAGACGGAGGATCTGGAGCACGCCTACGCCGTTACGATTCATAAGTCACAGGGCAGTGAGTATCCCGCCGTTGTACTTCCGATTCTTTCGGGGCCGCGGATGTTACTCACGAGAAATATCCTGTACACGGCGGTGACACGTGCCATCAGCTGTGTGACCATCGTCGGAAGTGAAGACACCATCCGGCAGATGATCGGAAATGCAAACGAGCAAAAGAGGTATACCGGTCTTTGCGAACGAATCCGGGAGACGGCTTCGGTGTAGACCGGGAAGGAGGAGAGATGAAAACAGCTTTGGTTATCATGGCAGCAGGCATGGGCAGCCGTTTCGGCGGCGGCATCAAGCAGCTGGAGAAGGTCGGCCCGACCGGCGAGATCATCATGGATTATTCGATTTATGCCGCGAAGGATGCCGGATTTGATAAGGTCGTATTTATCACAAGAAAAGACCTTGAGAAGGATTTCCGTGAAATCATCGGAAACCGCATCGAGAAGTACATTGACGTTGAGTATGTGTTCCAGGAGATGGACAACATTCCCGAAGGCTTTACGGTGCCTGAGGGGCGGAAGAAGCCCTGGGGAACCGGCCAGGCCGTGCTTTCCTGCCTCGGCGTTTTGGACTGCCCGTTTGTTGTCATCAACGCGGACGATTTCTACGGAAAGGAAGCTTTCCGCGCAACGCATGAGTATCTTGTGAATCTTCCGGAGGGCTCGAAGGGCCGTTACTGCATGGCAGGCTTCGTTTTGGGCAATTCTTTGAGCGAGCACGGACAGGTAACGCGTGGCGTCTGCGAGGTGGAGAACGGATATCTTACTACAGTTGTAGAAAGATTTGCTCTGAGAAGAGAGGGTGACGTCGTAAAGGGAGAGGACAGTGAAGGGAATGAGATGGCATTTTCCCCGGATGTTCCCGTATCGATGAATCTGTGGGGCTTCACGCCTGATTTCCTTGACGAGCTTCAGAAGAAGTTCACCGAGTTCCTGTTAACCGATGCCGTGGCCAATCCGCTGAAGTCGGAATACCTTCTGCCGCAGGTTGTCGGCGAGATGGTAAGAGCCGGAAACGCAGAGGTTGCCGTGCTTCCGACGGCCGACCGCTGGTTCGGTGTCACATACAAAGAGGATAAGCCGCTGTTTGTGGCTTCCATCACGAAATTGATCGAGGAGGGAGAGTTCCCCGAATCGGTATTTCCGTAAATGAGGTTGTATGGGTTCTTTCTTTGATCTGTTATTCCCACCCCGTTGCCCGATCTGCGACGGGGTGCGGTTTTCCGGGGAACCGGTTCTGTGCCCGGGCTGTGAAAGCCGGGTGTCTTATGTCAGCGAACCGTCCTGCATGTGCTGCGGGCGGCCGATCTTAAACGAAGACCGGGAATTCTGCTACGATTGCCAAAAACGCGAAAGAAGTTATACCGGGGGAGTTGCCCTCGGAACCTATGAGGGCGCCCTTCGTGAATCGGTGCTTCGCTTCAAGTACGACAAAAGGGAGGAGTATGCCCGCTGGTACGCGAAGACTTTGTATGAGCGGAATCAGCTGAAACTGCGACGGCTCCGGGCCGATGCGGTCGTTCCGGTGCCGATGCACCCCTTAAAGGAACGGAAGCGCGGCTATAACCAGGCGGCAAGCTTTGCGAAGGAACTCGCTGAGTGTCTTAGTGTTCCGGTTTTGGAGGGTGTTCTGATCAGGGCACGTAAAACCGAGCCGCAGAAGGGCCTTAACGACGTTGCAAGACTGCAGAATCTGCTGTCCGCATTTGCCATAAAAGAAGAGAAGCTTGCGGAATGGAAAAAGGACCACCCGTTTGAGCGGGTGATCCTTGTGGATGACATTTATACGACCGGAACGACGATGGAGGCGTGCGCGCGGCTTTTGAAGCAGGCGGGTGTCCAAAGGGTGTCGCCGGTTACCGTGGCGGTTGCAAGCGGCTTCGCCGATTAGTTCTCTTCGGCAAGGCGTATGCCGTCGTCGGAGACGGTAATCAGGTGTTCGCGGTACAGGTGGCCGACAGCGCGTTTGAAGGCGGCTTTACTCAGGCAGAAGCGTGCCTTGATATCTTCGGCATCGCTCTTGTCGTGGTACGGCAGGAATCCGCCGGCGCCCTTTAAGGCCGAAAGAATCAGCTTGGAATCGGCATCCATCTGCATATGCGCCTTCTCGCGAAGGGAGAGCGTCAGCTTGCCGTCCGGAAGGACACGCGCGACTCTTGCTTCCACGAGCTGGCCCGAGCGGAGCGGGTACGGCAGGTCGTCCTTCGGAATCAGCGCGGAGTAGCGGTCGTCAACGGCCACGAACGCGCCGAAATTGCGGCTGACCTCATAAACGGTTCCGCTGACCTTGTCGTCCTTTTTGTACGGCGAATCGGTCGGCAGATAATCATAGACACGCATCGTGGCGGAAAGACGGCTGCTCTTGTCGATGTACAAAGCAACCAGAACGTCGTCGCCTTCCTTTAACGGTCTCGTCTGCTCGCGGTAGGGCAGGAACAGGTTCTTCGCAAGTCCCCAGTCCAAAAACGCGCCGACGTTATTGACCTGCGCAACCGGCAGAACGGCAATCCCGCCGAGAGTAATCGGGGGAATCTCCTTCGTTGCAATCGGGCGGTCTTCCGAATCTTTATAGACAAATACGACGACCTCGTCGCCTTCCTTCTCGTCGCCGAGCTGGTTCTTAGGCAGGAGCACCTGCTCGGAATCGCTGCGGTCAGCCTTCAGATAGGCGCCGTTTTGCGTAAAGCGGTCCAGTATAAGCGTCTGTTTTTTTCCGAGTTCAATCATAGACAATCCTCACTTCCGGGGTTTCCCCGTTTGGGCAAAGTATAGCATAATCCGGCAAAGAAATGAAGTGATTTCTTGTATTTACGGAAGGAAAATGTTATAATACTTTCGTGCGCGGTTTTTTACGGGAATCCGGAGGTGAAATCGTTGAAGCGGAAAGAAGAAGTCAATCTGGTGTTTCTGCTGACGGTGGCGGTGTATCTTGCCGCATCGTTTGTGATTTCCATGCTTCCTTCGCTTCCGTTTGTGCCGCTGATTCTGACAAGCCAGCTTGCCATATTATGCGTCCCGTTTGTCTATGCAGTAAGACGCGGTAATGTGAAAGAGGAAATCATCGGAAAGGGGCTCAGCTTCGGAAACATCATTCTTCTGGTGATGTTCACGCTTTGCATCGAGCCGCTTCTGACGCTGATCAACGGCGTGTCCCAGTGCTTTTTCAAGACACCGACCACGGACATGATTACCGAGGAAGCGACGAAGAAGCCCTTTATCGTGATGTTTCTTCTGGTTGCCCTTCTTCCGGCCATCTGCGAGGAATTCGTCTACCGGGGCGTATTCTTCCGGGGCTATGAGAAGATCGGTGTTGTACCCGGAGCGATTCTGTCGGGCTTTCTGTTCGGCGTGCTGCACGGGAACCTGAATCAGTTTACGTACGCATTTGTCATGGGCGCGATTTTCGCGCTTGCGGTATACGCGACCGGCTCTTTGTGGGCAGGCACCGTGATGCATCTGACGGTGAACGGGCTTTCGACGGTACTGCTTTACCTGCTGACCGAAGAAACGAGTGAGGCGCTGACGTTGCCGGTTGTGTTTCAGACCTTTGCCGTTCCGGCCTTGTTCGGTTCGATTCTGGCGTGGTTTTTGTTCCGCGCGATTGCAGATAACTGCGGCACCTGGGAGAACCTTCGTGCGCAGTTTCATAAAAAAGGAAAGTTGAAAACGTTCCTCGGAATGTTTACGGTACCGCTGACTGCGGGGGTATTGCTGATGGTACTGTTGATGATTCTGGCGGAGATTGCGATGCATGATCCGAGTGCCGGGGGACTGTAAGAAAGAAAAGAGGATAAATGAATGTATGATCTTGTGATTATCGGTTCCGGTCCTGCCGGAATGGCGGCTGCCGTATATGCGGCCCGGGCCGAGCTCGATTTCATTGTTGTCGAGAAGGGCATCAGCGGAGGCCAGATTCTGGAAACCTCCGATATTGATAACTATCCCGGCTACCCGAGTATCAGCGGTTTTGATCTCGCGGAGAAGTTCCGTGCCCATGCCGAGGCATGCGGAACGGAAATCATCGAGGGAATGGAAATCGAGGATTTCAAGCAGATTGACGGAGGCTTTGAGCTTTTATTTGACGGCGCGAAGACGATTGAAACGAAGACGATTCTGATTGCGACCGGCGCGAATCCGAGACGGCTCGGCTGTCCCGGAGAAGAGGAACTGATCGGTGCCGGCGTTTCGTACTGCGCGACCTGTGACGGCGCGTTCTTCAAGGGGCGTGAGACACTTGTTGTCGGCGGCGGCAACACGGCGGTTGAGGATGCAATCTTCCTGGCCCGCTTCTGCAGCAAGGTAACGCTTGTGCACAGAAGAGATTCCCTCCGCGCATCGAAGAACATGGTGACGAAGCTGCAGTCACTGCCGAATGTCACAATTATCTGGGACAGTGTTGTTGAGAAGATCAACGGCGACGGCATGGTCAGCTCGGTAATACTGAAGAACGTTAAGACCGGCGAAAAGACAGAATATCCTACCAACGCGGTTTTCGTGGCGGTCGGAACGAAGCCGAACAACCTCGGCTGGAGCGATAAGATTCCTTGTGACGAGAGCGGATGCTTCATCGCGGGTGAGACCGGTGAGACCGGAATCCCGGGAATCTTCGCAGCCGGCGATGTGCGGACCAA
>JAFYYS010000021.1 GCA_017546025.1 Lachnospiraceae bacterium
CAGGTTCAATTTTTTGATGAGAATGGACAAGTGCGCTCAGCCCCCACTAACAGACCCCAAATAAGAGGCATTGTAAAAGGGTCAGCCCCCACGGACTGACCCCAATTAACTTTGGGAAACCCCACTAAACTTTGGAGACCCGATTTATCATCTGACCGTTTTACTTATTCTTTTCAATATTCGCTCTGCCGCTTAGTTCTCGATGCTGGATAAGGTAAAATAAGTTTCGCAAATTTATAAAAAGATAGACATGGACTATCTCCACTCGGTATTATTGAGTTACCACACACAATACAACCCGAGGAGGAGCTAGAACCATGTCTGATAACATTATACAATTAAACGAGGCCGCAATAAAGGGGGAATTGAAGGATCTCGTCAAAAACAGTGTGGAAGAGACCCTGAATGCCCTTCTGAATCACGAAGCCGATGAACTGGTCAATGCGGAGCGCTACGAGCGTTCCGGCAAACGACAAGGCTATCGTTCCGGCCATTATGATCGGAACTTTACGACTACGTCCGGTGATGTTACGCTGCACGTTCCGAAGCTGAAAGGAATCCAGTTCGAAACGGCAATCATTGAGCGTTATCGCCGCCGTGAAACTTCCATTGAAGAGGCCCTGATTGAAATGTACCTGGCAGGCGTTTCTGTTCGCCGTGTGGAAGATATCACGGAGGCATTGTGGGGAACCCGCGTGTCCTCCGGCACGATAAGCAACCTCAATCAGAAAGCCTACGAAAACATCGAAAAATGGCGTTGCAGGCCAATCACCGATAAGTATGCCTATGTCTATGTTGACGGTGTCTATCTGAAACGAAGCTGGGGCGGCGAAGTGCAAAACGTATCCGTTCTGATTGCCATCGGCGTCAATCAGGATGGTTACCGTGAGATTCTCGGCGCAGCTGAAGGCATGAAGGAGGATCACGAAAGCTGGCATAACTTCCTCGTATGGCTGAAGGAACGCGGCCTCGATGGGATTCGTCTGTTTATCGGTGACAAGAATCTCGGAATGCTGGAAACCATCCATGAAGTGTTCCCGGATGCCAGGTACCAGCGTTGCATCGTCCATTTTTACAGAAATGTTTTCTCTGTCGTGCCCCGGGGAAGGGTCCGTGAGGTATCCATGATGCTCAAGGCCATCCACGCTCAGGAAAGCAAGGCGGCAGCACGCGAAAAGGCGGCTCAGGTCGCTGAGAATCTTCGCGAAATGAAGCTGAAGGCGGCTGCAAAAAAGGTAGAGGACAGCATAGAGGAAACCCTCACCTTTATGGACTTCCCAAGCCAGCACTGGACCAGGATCAGAACCAACAATACCCTGGAACGACTTAACCGTGAGATTAAGCGGCGCACCAGGCCCATCGGAGCATTTCCGGATGGCAACAGTGCACTGATGCTGGTATGTGCAAGACTACGGCACGTAGCAGGCACGGAATGGGGAACCAAACGCTATATGAACATGGATCATCTCATGGAAATGGATAACAACCGGGATGATGGTTTGGCCGGGTAACGGCCGGCAACCGAGCGGTCAAAACTGAATTTGCGAAATTATCTTGACACTATCCGATGCTGCGCATTGTCGGGAATAGCGACAACCTAAACGGCATCAATCTGTAATGCACGGTATTAAAGGGTTTTGCAACAATGAGCAGTTGCCACAACCATGGTACCGAGAAGCACCAAACCACAAAAAATTGCTTTATTTCTGTTGTAGTAACCCCGTTTTTCAAGCAGTTATCCGTATCTACGGATCTCTTCTAAAAAACGTCTAATCTTGCTGCTAAATTCTCTAGTGATTCTTTTTTCTTTGCGTAATTGACTTCTGCGTAAATGTCAAGTGTGGTCTAAACATTCGCATGACCCATTACTTCCTGAATAACTTTAATATTTGTTTCTGTCTCACATATCCCGATCCATATTCAATCCTCCGTTTTAATAACACTATTCCGCATTCTTTTTTCCCTCTATTCTTCAGTCGCAACCTTTCCTTCACAGTTTATTTCCTTACAACACTTATGGATAGCCATCGCCTGAGCAAGGCTTCTTTCCTCTCGAGCGGTAATAACAGGTTTTGCATCAAGTGCATACAGGTGACACACTCTGTGAGCATGGTACAGTACCCCGTAAGCATTGTTCCCACGCCCCAACCGTTCCTGTGCTACATCATCTATCATTTCTACCTTAGGCAGTGGTTTCAGGTACTTCTCCCAAGCATCATACAAATCGGTCTCTTTAAGCAGTTCCGAGACATCCACTTCCTCGTCCCAAAGTTCTTTCCAGTATTTTGAAAGAGCGCGAAGTTCGTCCAACATCACCCGGACTGATTCTTTCAACTCCGTCAATGCGCCTTCGTCCCCCCTCATGCCACACTTATAGACACGAATCTGGCCGTAACTCTCATCAAACGGATCTTCATCCTCTACTCCAACCAAAAGCGTTCCGTCTTCTGTAATCATTCCAAACAAAAAAGTCAAGATAGTTATCCCACGGCATTTCCTGCAAATTCTCAATATCATTTATTACAATTAGCCTTCCATTCCAATTCATATATGTCCTCCTCTTTCTGCTATTGAAGTTCATCAAGAGCACTCTCATAGACTCTTTTGACTTTTTCCATTTCTTCTGCCAAAGTTTTACACAAAGAATCCAGGCTAGATGTATCGTCAATTCTGTTAGAATTAACAAGCTTTGTCGCAAATAGATTTCTCGTATTTCTCACAATTGAATATTTCGAAGAGGGGATATACTCCTTTCCTTTTATCATCTGATTAACTCTGCTACGAACATCATTCAACGAAGGTGTTTTCCCCTCAAAATGAACGCACAACGAAACCTCTACGCGTCCTTCGTTATCAATCATGTTGTTATTGTCAAGTCTTGTGGATCCATCAGGAAAAAGTACCTCAAAATGAAGATTATTGCCATATGCCCAATCTTTCTTATACCAATAACACCAGTTCTTACTTCCTTCAATCCCACTGTTTTCATATCCTGAATTAAAGCATTCTTCATTGATTTTTGTATAAATTCGTTTCCGAATTTCGCTAAATAGGGCTCCTCTTGTAGTAATCATCTGGTTAATTACAACACTGTTACTGCAGATAAAATCTATAATGTCATTCGATATTTCCATGGCATTCTCCTCTTGTCTTAAGATGTTTGTCTCCATATTCTTAATATACTCACAAAACAAAAAAGATGCACGTAAATTGTTAATGGGATTAATTGGAATACTCTTTATTCTATTTATGAAATCTTCGTGAGCCACCGGGATAAAATCACCAAAATCTTCCTTGTCGATTGAAGCGATTGTTTTTCTAATCGCAAGGAATATCATATAAATAGGTCTCGAAGGATACTTCCTCTTTAGCTCCTTGGTATAACTTGTGAGTTGGTTTTTTTTACTCAACCCAGAAAAAACCTTATTTTCAATAGCGATTACGAAGTCTTCTCCTTCATGCTTTGCTTCAATCAAAAAATCAATTCTATCATTTGTAGACAGAAAAACTTCTCTGGTCTTATGATATTCCCCTGGTCTTTCACTATCTACATATACAATATCGGTTTCACTTAAACGATTTTGTATATTTGCACAATCTAGTAGTTGATTCAGCGGCTCTACTCCTATCGAGTTCAAATGCGGTGATAGAATAAAAGCCAACCAATCAGATATGAAATCTTCGTCTGTTGTTTTACCAAAGATGTACGGCATTAAATGCTCCGTCACCCGAATTGATTCGTTTAGTTCCTTTTTAAGATACTTCGTATCCTTGTTAAACTTTTTCCAATCAGCACTAATTAATTCAGCAAAATCTTCACTTTTTAGTTCTGGCAAGTCAATGAAGTCCATCTTGTTTCCTCCGTTTCATTACTCCTCATGTATACTAAAGAAACACACTTTTAGTTTTCCACAAGTGTACCTTCTCAAAAAGTTCATCTCTTGGCCATTTGCTTTTCAACATCTTCTATAGCCGAACAAATATCAATCTTTTTCATTTTATAATTATGACAATTCTCAATTCCTTTCTTTTTCAAATAATATGGAGTCTTTACCCCATCAGGGGCAACATGTTTCCATCTATTCTCTCTCCAACCTTGTTCGTTTATTTCACAGCAGGCGTATATATAGAGATTATCTTGAACACAGATTTTTATTATTTGCTGCTCGGGATTCTTTCTCTTTAAAACAAAGAATACGCGTAAATCGGTTTCCTCTTCATCAGTGCCAATCAACTCATTGCTATCAACCAAATCATATTTATCCTCTGGATATTCTAGTGTATTTCTTAAATAGGAGCAAACCACTCTTCTCCATAATTGATCATGATCCATTGCCAAGATGTGCGTTATGGCATAAGATACTTCGCAAGATTTCCAATCGTCGATTTTTGTTTCTTCTATCATTTTATCCATTTCATTTCCCACCAGTAGATTGTTTATTGATTCAGCATATTGATTTATCAAATACTTTTTAGGCCCTCCATCCCTATAATTACATTGAATTTCTTGCAACCAATTTCTTAAACGGTCAAAGCCTAGTGAACAGAACTGTCCCACCTTCAAGTAGCGTCCATCCCTACCAATACTATTTTCAGATGGGTCTTTCCCCGATGGGGTAAGATAATATATCTTTTTCGTATTACCAATATCTTTGAAATACTGAATATAGTAATCGAACAACTGATGTTCCTGATCTTTAGCGTAAATCTTTACTTCAATAGGATAACACCCTTTTGCTGTTGTAATTAGGATGTCACATCTTCTATTATAATCAGTTCTATCCTCCAGAATCACTTGAGTTTTTTCGCATGGGTCTTCTATTTCCAACACTTTTTCTAAAAACAATTTAACATTTCGGGTGCGTTCCTCTTCCCCATCATTCATACTACTCCGCGGGTCCAGAATAGCACCTAGCATTCGGCACATTAACACTTCTTTATAATCGATTCCCAGAATAGAGAATACATTAATTTCTGAAGTTGTTCCTTTGGTAAGGTCGTTTTCTTCAGTACCCAACAACGTTTTCTGAATTGTTTTAAGTTCTTTATGAATACACACTTTATCACCTCCTTTTTCATCAACACAAAAATACTGCTAATCTATTCTGCAACCTCCCTCAGCTTCTCCAGCACCTTCACCATAGCGTAAGTATCAAGCCCGCAGTATTTAAGGAGGTTGGCGCGAAGCTTTTCGACTTCGTCCGGCGGGAGGGATGCCATTGCCGGGAAGGCGTTCATGGCCTCGCCACCGTTGTGAATCTGGTCGAGGTTGTGGTAGTCGAGTTCCGGGTCGTCAGGGCAAAGTGCTGGAAGCACGTACTTGATGGAGTAGGAGCCCTGCATTGCCTCTGAATACCAGGCTTGACTCTGGAACGGAATCATCAGGTCGTGCATATTCTTGTGGATATTCATAAGGTGTTCCGCAAGGTCCGAGTAGGTGTCAGCAAGGCTCATGATGACTTCCTTCTCGAATTTCATATTGTAGGCCATGCTGCACACATTTTCCGGTATATCGGCGCAAAGGCGCTCGGCAAGAGCACGGCGCGGATCGGTGCCCTCTTTCGCGAGGAATTCTCTGTGATCCAGCCGGCCATCCGCGTATTCGATGTGCAGGGAGTACTGGAACGGAATCTGCCCGTACGGCTTGCACCCCTCCCATTCCGGAACTGCCATCTGAAACGTTTCGAAGTCCAGATGGTAAATCGGGTAGCTGAGCGTTTTCAGGAACTCTCTGATTGCACCACGATCAATCTCGTCCGGCTTATGATAGAAAGCCGTCTCAACCTGACGCCATTGCTTCTCGCTAAGGTGCGGGGTCTTGCGGATAATGTCCTCGAAAGTCACGATTCCTTTATGGTAATACTCGAATTTCTTGTGTTTCTTCAGCCGGTGGATATTAAACACCGACTGCTCCGGGACATCCTTCCAGCAATGCTGACAATAGGCGCATTCATACGGGTCCCAACAATATACTCCAATCTTCTGCTCAGGTTCTTCCACCTGCTCCGCATATGCGCGAAATGCCACAACATTGTTCGCAACTTCGTCATACCGGCTCTTGCAGGCATCGGTATAATCCTCCACGGCAAATAAGCCCTGAATATCAAGGCTTACATGAAATACATAACTATTATCTAGGTGCATGTTGAAGACCCGTTTAACATTGAGGCCACAGCGGGTCAGAACATAATTCTGAAACGCCATGTCGTCCACATAGATGGCCTTCACCTCGGTAGAACTCTTCACCTCAATGATGTCCCAGCCGTCGCCGTTCCGGCGAAGTATATCCACGGCGCAATACAGACCGTCGATGGAGAAGCTCGCCTCGGCTATGGTTTCCGCGCCCGCCTCGATCAGCTCCTGCGTCCTTTGGCACATAGCCTTCTTGTCGTCGCTGTACTCCACCTCACTGTAATCTCCGAAGTAGCCGCGTGCCAGTTCGCCGACCCTTGTGCCATTTGCCAGAATTGCCTCCGACGCCGTATCGACGGCCTCTTCCGGCATGTGCTTGTCCATCCACAGAATCTTTGGGCACTGAACGCCCTTACAATATCTTGATTTGCTAAGTCCGATTGCCATGGAAATACCTCTTTAGTCATGCAGGATTTGCGTATTCTTCTGTATCAGTGTCCGTCTTCTATTGTTTCAATCAGATTATTCAACATCTTCTTCACTCGTGCATCACGACAATGATCTAATTTATTGCTTGCAATATCGACATAGTGACGATAAAACCTGTTGACTTTTTTACTGCGACTAGTTAGCGCCTTACTCTTCGCATAGCTTGTGAGGACCATATCAATTTTCCTTTTAAGGAATGCAATATCTCCATCAGGCAAGTCATCTTCTCTATCCATTCCATGTGGATTAATGATTGACCCCAAATACAAAGTGAAATCTTCTAAGCTAATCTCAGGATTAGCATTAAAACCACTCACATTACGCGTTCCTTCTATTTCGTCTATATTCACTCTGCTCTCATCAATATAAAGCGTAAATACAGTATTCGCCTCAAGTATATTTCCATCGTCATCATATTCTGCAATTGCCAATTCCGCCATCAGGGACTCTTCGATTTGATAAATGGAAAACAGCTTCTGAAATGCTTCCGGATCTCTTCCCGCATCGATTTCTTCTATTAACCACTCTACTTCACCCTCGGCGTCTTCTTTGGAATCGCAGCGCCACTCAGCATAGACTTCATACTCGTAAATACTATCAAAGAAAAGTCTCAATTCTACACGATAGTTTTCCATCAATTATCTCCTTCCCAGCCTATTTGCGAAAATGAATCCGATGCAAATTAGTATATATTTATAATACCTAACACATTTTTCTCCCGTCAACGAATTAAAAATGTAAGATTATTCGTTTTAGGGACGCAGCCTCAATTTGATTATCTTCATGTCATGTATCCCGACATCAATCTTCTTTCTTTGCTTTCGCAATCATCTCCGCTATCGCCTTGCTCCTTTGCTCGTACGCAAGCAGCGTCTTCTCGCCGTATTCCAGCATACCTTCGTCCAATACGGCAAATGTGATTTCCATCCTGTAGTCGGGATTTTCCCGAAGGAAGTTACGGCACGTTCTGATGGCAACGTCCCATGCCAGCTCCATCGGATAGCCGTAGTGTCCTGTCGAGATAAGCGGGAAACCAATCGAGTGGATGCCATTTTCCTTCGCCAAGATCAAAGCATTCCGATAAGCGCTGGCCAGTGTTTCGGGCTCTCCGCGGGTACCATCGCTCCAGATTGGTCCGACCGCATGGATGACATACTTCGCGGGAAGCGCAAACCCGGGCGTGATGACAGCATTTCCGCTGTCGCAGTGCCCAATCCGGTCACAGGCTGCTGCCATCTCCTTTTCCCCGGCGGCGCGGAAGATACACCCGCTCACGCCGCCTCCTTCCTGCAGCCGGGTATTTGCCGCATTCACGATTGCTTCTGTGGGAAGCCTTGTGATATCAACTTTTCTGATTTCGATTGAACTAGTCATTTCTTTTTCCCCATTTTATGTTCGATTTCTGTTAATTCTTCGAGTCATGGATAAACAGCCTCTCCTGCTTTGTGTCGTCTTTTCGCATTGTTCATTACCTGGATTTTCTTACTTTCCCATCTGAAACACCTTCCCGTCATCCAACCGGAGCAGCACCGGCTCGTTGCCGTATGCTGCCCCAACATCGATATCGGTCCAGGTTCTCGTTCGGAGGATTCCGCCATTGCATCGCGGGTCAAGGGATCTCGTCGGTGTATGCCCGAAAACCGTATGGACATCGTCGAAATACTCGTCCGTAAGCTCCGGCCATGCCCAGATCAGTTCGTCGACCGAATAGTCCGAGAGCTTCCGGTCCTTGCGGAAGTTGTCGAAGCCTGCGTGCAGAAGGATGTAATCCTTCCCGCCCGCCATGACCGTCTCGTAGAGCGGGCACTCCTTCAGGTATTCGAAGATGTCCCGCTGCGTCTCGCGCGGGAGCTTTCGAAGCTCACGAATCGTCACGTCGCCGCCGTTGTCGATATAGTTGCTGAGTATCGCCAGTTTTTCCTGCGTAATCGCGGCTGCGGTCTCCGCCGTAATCTCATCAAGGACGAACTCGCAGGCAAGTAACATTGCCTCGTGGTTACCGAGAAGGAGCGTCGCATTTGGCGCGGTGAGGAGCCACCGGAGGATGCCAATGCCGCCGTCACCGTTTCGGTCAATCACGTCGCCGAGGATGAACAGGTAGTCGTCGCCCGAAAAATCTGCCTTCTTAAGAAGCCGCTTCAGCTTTTCCAAGGGGTAGCCGTGCAGGTCTGAAATCGTGTAAATCATAGAGCTCCTCCTTTTGCTTTGTCTGAAGCCACTGCTCATACTCTTTGAGGAACTCTGCGACTTCGTCTGATACATCGATATTGAACGTGGCCTTGGCTTCTACAACTTTGTTTTGCTCAACACGAAAGGTTACATACGGGAAGATTAGCTTTTCGTTCTTTCGGAGAAACAGGATTGTCGTATCTCCGTCGGCGTGCTTCTCCATATAATCCAGAACGCAGTTTTCCTGCCCTGCCGCCTCTACATGAAACGCAAAGACATCTGCAGGCATAATGATGGAGTACCGTTCATTTTGATACTCATATCCGCCTTTCTTCTTTCTGTTCTGAATCAAGCGGTTTAATCCTTCATTTTTCCCCAGATTTCCATCGATGCCATTCAGTAAGCGGTTTAACCGCAAGGCTTCGTGCCAGTCCGGCAGCTTTCGCTTTTTAAGGAACGGAAATTGTTCTCTCCAATTCAAATATTCTTTATAGCCGTGAAGTATTTGCTTCACACATGAATTGTAATCTTTCATCCGGTTAAAAATGGTCCGATTGAACTTTTCACCTTCGAAGATTCCTCCGGGAAGCAACTCGTCAAGATATTGCCACTGTCCGCTTGAAATATCTTTTTCGAAGTATCCGGAATACCTCTGATAGACCTCTTTACAGCGGTCTATGCTCTCCTGCGTGCAAAACTTGTTCGCCCCGGACCGTCCGAGAACGCGTAAAAGTCTCAATGGTAATCCGCAATCGATGATGGTCTCCGGCCTAGTTCCAAGCAGGTTGTAGCAGGGTATCTTTTCAATAATCCTTGCATAATTGAACAGTTCTGCTTTATACAGAATCTCCCTCGCGCCGGAACGATGGCTTGCAAAATATGCATGCTCTAAAATCTCATGAGTCAACTCATATTTTGACAAATGCCACTCTGGAAAACTCCTTTGAAGCCTCTCTAGATCTTCTGAGAGATTCTTCAAAAAATATATGGTGTTTTGATGCAACAGTTCAAGGAACCGCTCTTCCTCTTCCGCCTCCATCCGGAGCCCGGGGGCAATGACAAACCTAGAGACATCCTTTGTCACCGGGTCATAGAAGTACAGGTCTAGATACCTTTTTTCTTCTTTCTCCCTGACTACCGGGTAAGCATATCGAATCCAATCATCGTCTGACTTGGCGGATGACCAATCCTCCGAGTTCGGATCAATCAGCATCGGATCAGCCGGATACTCTCCCGTGTCCACCTCAGGACACGGGAACAGTCTTCTTTCAATCTGTCGAATTGGTGTCATAACCTTGTCCTCCTTGCATTAGAAGGCTGTGCGCTTCATCAGCCGCAGGATTCGCGGATGCGGCGGATGTCGGAGTAGAGAAGGGTCCCCTTGCTCATCAGTTCTTCGACCGTCTTCTCAAGGAATTCACGATTCTTATAGAGGATGCTCCTTGTCTGACGCATGTAGCGCTCCAACTCCGCATGGACAACTGCCTCATTTCGGGCAACATAGTTCTCAGACATCTTCGAGAATTTGCTGACTGATACATCAAGCAATGCAATTCCCGCACCGGCATCTATCGAGATATAATCGCGAATAGCATCTGACGCACGGTCCAAGTCCTCAGAGCATCCCTTCGTACACTCTTCCGGATAAAACATCTCTGTCGCGGCTTTACCGGCGAGACTCACCATGATATCATCTTCGCCGTCGATTTCCTTGCAGACATGGATGAAACCTTCGCGGTGCTCGCTTCCGGTGACGCGAATAGATACAAGACCGACACTTCCGGGCTTCAACGCCTCCGCAACAACAAGATGCCCGGCCTCATGTGCTGCCGTCTTGCGCTCCTCTTCGCCGGGTGTCTTATTGTAATCCTCGGGAACCCTGTATTTCATTGTCAGAACTGCTTTGATCGCGTGCTCCATTTCCACTTTATCCTTGCGATCGTAAGCCGCATAGATAGCCGCCTCGTTGATGATAGTCTCGAGCTCCGCGCAGGAATTGTAGCTGATCATGTTGGCGAGGTCCTCCGTATTCACATCTTCCGAGAGACTCTTCTCCGAAAGATAATGCGCAATAATCTTGTGGGCGTCCTCTTCACTCGGCACATCCACCTCAATCTTACGGTCGAAGCGGCCTGCGCGTTTTAAGGACGGAGGCATCTTTCGGATGTCATTGGCCGTTGCGAATACCAGCACTTCCTTATCTTTTACCTCGTCGATTCCGGCCTGGATTGCCACGTACTCCTCGGCATCACGATGGTCTTCGTCCTCATTTGCGAACTTGTCCATGTCATCAAGGAAGATGATTGCGGGAGCACACTTACCGGCGTCGCGAAATGCCTTTGTGATCTCGTCCACGAAATCCTCGGACGACTTATTTCGGCGAAGCGTGTAGGTCTTGAGGCCGCAGTCTTCGATGAAGCACTTCGCCATTAAAGATTTACCGAGGCCGGGCCGCCCGTAAAGCAGGATGCCCTTCGGGAGCTTTGCTCCAATCTTTCTGTAGATGTCCGGATTCTTGACCATGTCGCTGATTTGCATCAGCTCAGCCTTAATTGTGTCGTACCCAATGATTCTGTCGTATGCGTTAGCCATATTATTGTCTCCTTTCGAGGGGTGAGTGTGATGAAAGGCGGATTTCATACTGCGGCGATCCGAGTATTCTTTCTAGTCCGCTTCACCTTATTACCGTTTTGGATGGTCCAATAAAGTCGGGCCAAATGTTAAATCTTTGTAAAACTTTTTCAAACGTTGTTTGCTCTCTTTTCTTCCTCGATTTCTTTAGTCAACTGCTCAGCCTTCTCATAGATATTATGGTCGACAAGACACATTGACGACGGTTCTTTACTTTTCAGGCGGTAAAGTTCGTCAACGAAGTCCTCGATTCCAATCTGGTCGCGAAGGATGGCCTGGTACAGAAGAATCTGCCTATATGTATTAAGTCGTTCGCCGGAGTTATACCCTCCACGAAGGTATTTCTTTGCTGTCTCATCATCAAAAAAGTCAAACTTCGTACAGTCCCAAAGCGTATCCGAAAACAATCTATTCCCGTCAGTCATTGCACCTTAATCCTTGTTTTCTTCAAAGGAAAAACCATCGTCTTTCAGTCCGGTCATCTGTTCCAGGTATTCTATACGCTTTTCGTACTGTTCCATAAGTTCCGGCGTCGGCTGTTTCTCATCCTTCTTTTTTTCTTTTGAGTGTTTCTTTTTAAGTCCTTCCGGTTCCGGTATCGCCCCGCTTAGGATCTCATACTTTTGGACATAAGACAGAATGTGATAGCCATTCAGGATGTTGATTGCCTCTATTTCTGTGATATTACACCGGCTTTGAAGTTCAAGTCGTAATTGTCGCCTTGCCCCGGTATCAAGCCCATCATCATCCAGAAGCTGCTCCGCACGTTTTCTATACTCGCGACAGATTTCCATGGTCAGCCATTCGAAGCCTTTGTCGTTGTCAGCCATACGATATTCCTTCCTCTCTTCTTTATCAGGAATCCGTTTCTATATCCATATAGCAACGATAATGTCTGCTCCCGTCGTAATGAACCTTCGGCTCGGTGTCAATTCCGAACTGCCTTTTGATCTCCGGGATGTGCTCCGCGCCGATGTGCGGGCTCATGTAGATGACCGGCTTCCCGCCGCCCGTAATCTCCACACGCCCGCGCGGGTAATAGTTATAAGGTTTGTTGCATTTCGGCGGCTTCACCGAATCCCACAGCAGGCGGTGATTGTAATTGTTGCCGCTCTTGGCAACCCCGACCATCGCGCCTTCTTCGAAGACAAATGCAAATACTCTATTCTCGATTACCCAAAAGACTCCTCTTTTCATTGCCTTTTTCCTCGCATTTTCATCGCCGCAAAGTATTTTATGGGATTCTTGCCTATACTATAAATACCACAATGGATGTCCCATTTTCCGTACATCCGGTCTGTTCCTCTGATAAATGGCACAAAAAAGTCGCCCCACGAGGGGGCGACTTGGATTGATGCACGGAACAATGCGATTCTTCTATGCCTTATTCTTATGTTTTGCGTCATATCATGTTTGACTCTATGAGACTACGGTATAGTTTACTATCAACTATTCTTTATCTTTGTCCATACGGAATCCGTAATAAGCCTCACGGCTTCAGCTAACTTTTCTCCGCTCGCTTTCCAATTCAGCAAATAGTCAGACAAGTTAATCGTGATCAATGCTGATTCCATTGAGTTCCCTGCATAACGGTTTTTAACATCACTCCATTCAATACCGGTCTGTTCCTTCGTTTCCTCTATAACCTCTTTGCATATGTTCAAAAATCTATCATAGTATTCAGAATGTCTTCTCTTCTTATCCGAATCAGACCTTTCGCCTTTTTCAATCCACTCATAATACCGTAAGGACAAATATGGTCCTTTAACATTTGTGTCAATACGCCAGAATAATTGATAGCAATCCTGTGTATTCGGATACGTTTTTTCCTCACATATATTAAGTTCTGTCCAAGGTCGCCCTGAGCTAGATCCATTACTAACCTTAAATGCTTTTCCCTTCCCATCCCAAAGTGCTTCAGGGAAGAACGTTCGCATAAGATTATGCTGAGCAATATATTCCCATGATACAAAGAACACTCCATTTGAATACCTTCCGGTAAAATCACCATATGTGTCATACCATTCAAGATTCTGTTTTAGAAAAGCAACATAAGAATCTAAGATTTCCGACTTATTTCTGTATTCCTTCTTTGAAATAGTATTCAAAAAGCGCTGTCCTTCAACTTTTGTATCGGCTTGGACAAGTTTGTCTTCATCATAGAAAAACCCCGTTTTAAAGTATACCGTTCGGATATCTGTAAATGGCTCGTCCTCATTAATGCCATACAGTTTTTGGGCTGCACTTTGCGAAAAGAGCCTTTTGTATTTTTCAATCTGATTATCATGTTCAGATGAATATGTCTTATCTTCTATAATCAATAAAACCCTTTGCTTGTGCAAGGCAACAACTATATCTGCATTTCCTATCTGTGTCTTTATTGTAACTTTTTGGTTTGAATCAAAATCTTGTACTCCAAGCAGTTTAAACAAATCAATAGCAAGATTGCACAACTCGGATTCCGGATGATTAACCCAGTTCAGTAACCAACAGATAACGGCATCTTGGGATAGTTCCTTTTTGGCAAAACTGAAAAGATTATTAATCCTCTTTTCCATCGATTCTACCTCCTCAAATAATCATTAAGATTTTTTATTGGTATCCCTGTCAAGGGATGCCAATATCCGATAAACGTAGTGTATCGGGGCCTTGCTGCATTTTCGAACTATTCTGTCCGATTATCCGACAAGGTTCAGTCCCATAGATCCCAGTACCACTCTTTCAGCATGTCCATGGCTTCGCTCCAGCACTTGTGATGGTACTTTTCAAGCCGTTCCTGCTCTGCACGGTATTTCTCGTAAATATCCTTATACTCCGGAACTTCATCCATGAAATGCATGGTTGATAAACCTGTTTTCTTCTCTTCAGAAATCTCTTTCTTCGTCCGGAGTTTTTCGCCCCAAGTACCATATTTCTTCTCAAATTCCTCGAAGCATCTGAAGTCCTCCTCTTCGTACGGATTCTTCTTGGAACAGGTCTCTTCATTGCTTTCGCGCCAGAGGAAAATCATCTTGTTGAGGATTTTGTCCCATTTGGCGTGGCATGCATCGTCATCTTCATCAAGGTGCGGTGAGCCGTGGCGGTTCTTCTTCAGATTAAGCAGCATATCCGGGATCAGACGCTGCAGATACCGATCCATACTCCAGACATCGTAATCCGAGTATCCGCGCTTGATTCGCTGCATGCTCCAGACAATATTCTGCCCGAAGCCCCTGATTCTTTCCCAAAGCGGAAAATCACTGAGTCTTGCCGAAGTCTTCATCCGTTCACGGTTCCAGACACTGTTCGGGAAAGAACCTCTGCGCTTTTCCTTAGTTGCTTTCTTCACCTTTTCCATACTTTTCCATCCCCTTTTGGATTGACTCGCGGATCTTCTCCCTTAGTTTCTCCGGTGCGGTCACTTCCACATAATCGATATACTGCATTGCCCAGTGCTCCATGGCGTTCGGGCTGGCCTTGAACGTCACCTTGACGCGGGCCGGGTCGTCGGTCGCGCGAACGCGAATGCCGGTGCCGAACCAGTCGATGACCTGGTCGATGACCGAAGCGTCCACAAGCATGTCAATCGTCTCAGGTTTGTCCGAGTACATGTACGGCTTGGTCTCCGCAAGCTCCTTGATGCTGATGCCGTGCTCGTAGCCCGAGACCTTGGTAATCGGCGTCGCCTTTTCTTCGGTCACGGTCATGTTCGTAATCCGTTCCAGGCGATGAAACACCATATTGCCCCAATACTCGCTGTACGCCATCAGGTAGTAGCGCTGGTTGTGAAGGATCATCCGATATGGGCTCACAATCTGGTGTGAGCTCTTGTGGAGCTTTAGGTCGGTACTGTATTTGTTATAATCATACTCAAGTCTCTTACCGGCCGCAATAGCCTGGTCGGCTAATTCGATGTTATAAAAGAGCGCCTGGTTATCGGTCTTTCCCCAATCGTTAACCGAATGAATATACTTTGCATTTGTCCGAAAATGCTTACTCGTAAGCCGGCAGATGCGATCAATCAAATCCTTCGACTGCCTGGCCGTAATGTAGCGGCTGCTGAGTACGCCGTCAATCAGCAGGTGCAGTTCGGAATCCTCAAAGTTGGTCCCGACCAGATAACTGCCGTCCCGGCCGGAGACAATCTCAAACCCGGATTCTTTCAGAAGCGACAGGTTCCGGCTGATTGCCTTCCGCTCGAGAACGATTCCGTAATCGCGGTCGAGGATGCGCTGAATCTTTTCCTGCGTAATCGGATGCTTCGCGTTGGTGTTCTCCTTCAGAATCTGCAGAATCCTAAGCAATGCCATCTTCTTGGGTTCGTAGCCTTCCATGGCGGGCCTCCTTCTCATATCATGATTATGTGCACATTTTCTATTCTATATTTACCAAAATGGATGTGACATTTTTGGTACGTTTGTGTCTTTTCATTGTACCATTTGAGGGGAAAAAGGGCAAGAGAAAGCTGCGCTAGCGCAAGCGGTTGTAAGCTTCGCCTGCGCCTTAGGCTTGGCATTGCAACATCCGCTATGAATCACCTTCTCCGGAAAGCGGATAACCCTAGCTCCAGATTCATACTCGAACAAGCGGATGTCATTAAAGCGGATAATGCCATTGATCGTGATAATCGCATATGCCACGATGTTTCCAATGAGTCTGAAATCTGCATCAAACACAGGAATCCGTCTGTATTTGAAGGAATACTCTATCGAGATTGGCTGCTCGCTGTTAAATTCCCTACATGTCGGCTTCTCCGGACGATAGGTTTTTTCGATATTTGATATGATTTCCTTCTTCGCCTTTGCATCAAGAATGGAAATCTGTGGCCACTTGGACACTTTGTCTTTTTTCCCTTGCGGAAGGAATAAACACATCCCCCCGCCCTTTCCCTTACCGATTCTTACCGGAAAGATACCAAAGACGCCACCAAACGAAATCTTAACTACCGCACTCTTAATTCCACTGCTTTTCTTTGGCCATACGCTGATTACATACTTTGGCAATTGCATGTATAAACCTCCTATGATTGTTGGCTTGACGGTAAACAAAAAAGACACTTTTCTAACTCAATGACATTAGAAAAGTGTCTTATCAATCTTGCGAATGATTCGGTTTGTTTTAAGAAGTCTCCTGTCAGTCCTCGTCTTTACTCGTGGTTTCTAACAGAAATTGTAATAAAAGTGTAATAATCAGACGATTTTTGTGGTATCTCAAATACCGCAAAGCCTTGATTTTACAGGCTTTTTAGTTGTCGATGCTACGCATTGTCGGGAACAGCAAAACATCTCTGATTGCTGCGCTGTCGGTCAGAAGCATGGCGAGACGGTCGAGGCCGTAGCCGATACCGCCGGTAGGCGGCATGCCGATCTCGAGGGCGTTCATGAAGTCCTCATCGGTCGTATTTGCCTCTTCGTCGCCGGCTGCAAGTGCCTTCTCCTGCGCTTTAAAACGCTCACGCTGGTCGATCGGATCGTTCAGCTCGGAATAGGCGTTGCACATCTCCCAGGTGTTGATATAGAGCTCAAAACGCTCTACATAGCCCGGCTTGTCGGGCTTACGCTTGGTGAGCGGAGAAATCTCCACCGGATGGTCCATGATAAATGTGGGCTGAACGAGATGTTCCTCAACAAACGTATCGAAGAACAGGTTCAGGATGTCGCCCTTCGTATGGCGTGCCTCGAACTCCACATGGCGTTCCTTGGCAAGCGCCTTGGCCTCCTCATCGGAAGCAACCTGATCGAAATCGATGCCGGTGTACTGCTTAACGGCCTCAATCATCGTAAGTCTTGCAAACGGCTTTCCGAGGTCAATCTCGGTACCATTGTAGTTAATCTTCTCGGAACCGCATACTTCCTTGGCAAGGTAACGGAACATCGACTCGGTCAGTTCCATCATGCCGTAGTAATCGGTATATGCCTGATAAAGCTCCATGAGCGTGAACTCAGGGTTATGTCTCGTATCGCAGCCCTCGTTACGGAATACGCGGCCGATTTCGAATACGTGCTCCAGTCCGCCGACGATCAGTCTCTTCAGATAAAGCTCAAGGCTGATACGAAGCTTTACATCCTCATCAAGGGAATTGTAATGCGTCTCAAACGGTCTTGCGGCTGCTCCGCCTGCGTTGGCAACGAGCATGGGCGTTTCAACCTCCATGAAGCCGCGGCCGGCAAGGAAGCTTCTGATGCAGGAAATCATCTTCGATCTCTTGACGAACGTCTCCTTTACCTCGGGGTTCATGATGAGGTCGGTATAACGCTGACGGTAACGCATGTCGGTATTGGTCATGCCGTGGAACTTCTCCGGAAGAACCTGAAGGCTCTTGCTGAGAAGAATCAGCTCGGAAGCATGCACGGAAATCTCGCCGGTCATCGTACGGAAGGCATAACCCTTAACACCGTAGATGTCACCGATGTCGGACTTCTTGAAATCCGCATAGCTGTCCTCTCCGATGGCGTCTCTTGCCACGTATACCTGGATGCTTCCCTTCAGATCCTGAAGATTGATGAAGGAAGCCTTACCCATAACACGCTTGAACATCATACGGCCCGCAATCGAAACCTCAATCGGCTGTGCGTCCATGATGGCTCTGCGCTCATTGTAATCATTCTTCTTCACCTCACGGGCGGCTGCCTCGTCAAGGCCCTCGGTATCGGGCGCAGTGCGGCCTGCAAGAAGCTTCTCCTCAAGCTCGGTGTAAAGCTTCTTCACCTCATCCGTGTGGTGCGTCTGGTCATATTTGGTAATCTGGAACGGATCCTTTCCGGCAGCCTGCAGATCCGCAAGCTTCTGACGGCGAATCTTCAAAAGCTCGCCGAGATCCTCATTCCGGTTTTCATTGTTCTGATCTGACACGATAAACCTCCGTGCATCCTTTAGTTGCTTGCCTTGTGGATGCTCATAATCTTATACGTCATAACGCCGGACGGAACCTCTACGGTGATCTTACTGCCCTTCTTGGCGCCGATCAGCTCACGTCCTACAGGGGACTCGTTGGAAATCTTACCCTTCAGGGCATTGGCTTCCGTGGAACCTACCAGCTTATATACGACCGATTTACCGGTCTCAACGTTCTGCAGCTTCACTTCACATCCGATGTTGACGGTATCAAGGTCGATTTCGTCCTCGTCTACAACTTCTACGTTCTTCAGGAGTTCTTCGAGCTCTTCGATACGGGCTTCGATTTCTCTCTGCTCTTCCTTGGCGGCATCATATTCCGCGTTCTCGGAAAGGTCGCCCTGCTCTCTGGCTTCCTTGATCTTGTTCGCGATTTCTTTCCGTCTGACGGTTCTCAGCTCGTCAAGCTCAGCTTCCAGCTTCTTCAAGCCCTGGGACGTAAGAATCTTCTTTTCAACATTTTTCTGTGCCATGATAGCCTCCGTGAAATTCTTTCTTCGGATCCATAGAGAATCCTCTATTATAAAACACTTTCGCAAGTATAGAACATATCGGGACGCTTTGTCAATCTTTTTTCGCCCTCTTCCGCGGAAAATGCAAATACAAAGTATACTATAGCAAAAATGCCGCGTTCATTCAAGCAAAACCTGCCGAAAAACAGCCGAAATCCCCGGCGCCATCTGACGCCGGGGACCTATTATTATGTATTCAGTTACATTTCGATGACAATGTCATTTTCCTGCTTCAGAATATCGTCGCGGATAAGCTTGCCGTCGATCTTCGCGCCGTTCACGGTAACGCTCTTCACGCCGTGCTCACTGCCGTTCGGATTGTTCACGGTAACGTTCAGCACTTTGCCGCGGAATACCTTGCGCATCGTGTAGCTCTTCCATGCGGAAGGAATCGAAGGATCGATGACGATGCCGTCGGCTTCGGGATTAAGACCCAGGATGCCTTCGGTCGTTCCGACCATGACGGTCGAAGCGGTACCGGTCAGCCAGTGCACATGTGCACGGCCGGCAAACGGGCTGTCCTTGCCTTCTACGAACTGGCCGAATACGTAAGGCTCAAGATTACGAACCTCAATGCGGTCGTTGTAGCTTGCAGGCGCTGCCTCGGTCCAGTACTGATAAGCGCGGTTGCCGTGTCCGAGCTTGGACTCCGCAAGAATCAGCCAGCCCTGCGGCTGCGAGAAGATACCTGCGTTCTCCTTCACGCACTTATTAAAGCAAACCATCAAAGCGCCGTCAAAGGCGTGGTTCTCATAAGCGGGATACATAACCATCGCGCCGTAAGGCGTGTTCAGCTCGCGTGCAACGGAATCCATTGCAAGCTCCTGCTTCTCCTTCGTGCCGAAGTCGGCGATGACCGACCAGGACTGCGGATTGAGCCACATGGAAGCCTCGGGATCGGTTCTCTTACCGATGACCTCGCCGTCCTCCTTGTAGCCGCGGATGTAACGGTCCTCGTTCCAGCAGTCGGAAAGAATCGTTTCCATCTTCTCGTTTACGGAATCGAGATACTTGATGTACTCGGTGTCACCCTTCAGAACAGCATACTTACGAAGGATCTTCACAGCGTATACAAGCTGGAACGCAACGAAGGTGCTCTCACCCTTCTTACCAAGGCGTACGCAGTCATTCCAGTCTGCGTGCAGACCTGCCGGCATGCCGTGGTTTCCGAGGTTGTTCATGGAAAATGCGATCGCGCGCTTTAAGTGATCGTAAACCGTTCCCTTTTCGCCGTTGTTCGCATACCAGATTTCCTCATCAAGGAAAGCGATGTTGCCGCTCTCGGAAATGTACTTGTAAACGGTCGGGAAGAGCCACAGAGCGTCGTCTGCGCGGTAGCTCGGATGACCGGTCTCCTTCACATAGGAAGGGTCGTCCGGCGTGTTCTCATGACCGGGATTGTGGTTATACTTAACAAGCGGAAGTCCGGCGCCGTTCGTAACCTGTGCGGAAAGCATGAACCGGATCTGGTCGGCAGCCATCTCAGGCGCCAGGTGGATGATGCCCTGGATGTCCTGCACGGTATCACGGTAACCGAAGCCGTTACGAAGACCGCAGTACTGGAAGGATGCGGCTCTGGACCAGGTAAATGTGATGAAGCAGTTATAAGCATTCCATACATTCACCATATTGTTGAAGTTCTCGTCCGGCGTATTGACCTGCAGATTGTCAAGCTTACTGTGCCAGTACTCTTTCAATACGGAAAGTTCCTGCTCAACAACGCCGTCCTTCTCATAGCGTGCAATGATCTTCTGTGCTTCCTTCTCGGGTTTCTGGCCGAGAATATAGGTGAATCTCTTAGACTCGCCCGGGGCAAGCTCTACGATGCTCTCAAGAGCGCCGCAGGAGTTGCCGCAGTAATTCAGCTCACCCTTAAGGCCTTCTGCTACACCGACCGGATTTGCGTAGCTTCTGTAGTTTCCTACGAAGCGGTCGCGGTCGCCGCAGTAGTTGTCAACCTTCGCGCCGGCAAGACCTAAAAAGCGCTCCTTATTGGGGTCGTGGAAGTTCTCATTTTCCTTCTGCAGAACCATGTTGCCACAGAAATAGGTGTGGCTGATGAACAGCGTGTACTGCAGGTTTACCTGGTCCTGCTCATAGTTGTTATCGTTAACGAATTCGCAGTAGCCCGTGACGGAAAGTTTGCGGGGCTTATCGCCGGTGTTCGTGACAACGGCATTCCAAACCTCATAGGTGGCGTCCTTCGGTACATAGTAAGACGTTTCGGTCTTGATTCCCTTGTATTCCGAAGTGATGACCGTGTAAGCGGTACCGTGGCGGCACTCGCTCTTATAGCTCTCAAGCGGCTTGCAGACCGGTGCCCAGGCAGCCGACCAGAACTCTCCGTCCGCGTGGTCGCGAAGGTAGATGTAACGGCCCGGCTGGTCAAGTGCCACACCGTTGAAGCGGTAACGGATGATACGTCCGTTTGCTCCGGACTTTACAAAGCTGTAACCGCCTGCGTTGTTGCTGATAATGGCGCCGTATTCCGGCGATCCGAGATAATTGGCCCATGCGGACGGGGTGTCCGGACGGGTGATGACATATTCACGGGCTTTTCCGTCAAAGTAACCGTAATTCATAGCATTTTCCTTTCATAAAAAGAATTCCGGGGCAATGCCCAACAAATAAATTATAAAGGAGACCCGACATATCCGTCAAGGTCTCCTGCCTTCTTACTATCGCTTAATACAAATCAAATGGAAAATGGAATAGAAAATTACATTATTCCGTCTTTTGCGTCAAATAATCCGCCAATGCCTTCATTCCGGGCATGCTAAAGTCGGCTTCCGGGGTCGGTTCGCCGATGCGGCACGTGTCCGCGCCGATGTTCTTACCGAACCGGATGTCCGAACTCAGGCTGTCGCCGACCACCAGGTAATGACGCACATCAGGATCGCCTGTCAGCTGCACCACGGCTTCAAAGAAACGCGGGTCAGGCTTGTCGACGCCGATTTCGTCCGAAATGACGATGCCTTCCATATACTTATGAAAGCTTGCTCCTGCGAAGCGGGCCTTCTGGATGTAGGTCGTGCCGTTCGTGATGACATAAAGCTTATAACGCTCCGCGAGGCGTCTGCAGGCATCCTCCGTTTCGGGGTATTCCACAACGGTTTCCGCGAGAATGTCCATATATACCTTATTGACATGCATGACATCGTCGCACGTAAGGCCGAGTGCCTGAATGAAGTCCTTAAAGCGGCCCTCTTTTAATTGGTCGCGAGTGACTTCCTTTCTCTCAAGGCGCTTCCAGTAGCCGTCGTTGATGCGGTGATATAAGGCGGTGTCCTCCGCCGTCAGTTCCTTTTGAAATAACGTTGCAAAGGTCTTTCTGAGGGATATCTGCTCCGTCTCGTTAAAGTCCAGCAAAGTATTGTCAAAATCAAGAAGCAGATAACGGTACATAGAAATCCTTTCTTACGTTTCGGGCCCGGAGTCGTCCACCAGATCGTCATCGGAGCCGGGCGGGTCCGGAATCCTTTCAAGATTCAGATACGCGGCAATTGCGAAGGCGTCGCCTTCCGCGAGCCGGTTAATCTTCTCTTCGGTATCCCAAAACATCCGGTCATACCTGCTGTCCATGAAGCAGTGCTCGATGATGACCGAAGGAATGCCGACCTCAGACGGCAGGCGGACCATCAGATAGCCGTCCATCAGATTGCCGTTCTTGTCGCGCATCATGGCGCTCCGCTTCCGTTTGATGCCGGTTTTATTGAGTCCGATCTTGCCCATCTCCTCCAGGAGATATGAGGCAAAGAGACGTTCCTGTTCGCTGACCTGCGGATTGGTTCCGACAAGAACCATTGAGCCGATCTGGCGCCCGTCATACGCGTTGAAGTGAAGGCTTAAAACAAGGTCGGCCTCTTTCTGCATCGCGAAGCGCGCCCGGTACTCGAGATCGTCATCCGGGTCCCATTCGTCATAAACATAATCGCCGGAACGTGTCATGTAAACAACAATGTTCCGATAATGTGTCTCCAGGTAATCACGGAGATACTTTCCGACCTGGAGGTTAATGTCCTTCTCTTTCACGCCGAAGCAGGTCGCTCCGGGGTACTTGCCGCCGTGACCCGGATCCAGAACAACGACATACACGCCGTCGCCGTCACGGTCGGGACCGTGCGTTCCGGTCGGATTCTGAATCACGTCAACATCAATCAGAGAAACCGGTCCGGGCGTCGGGCGAAGCCAGTCGGAAATCTGCGTCGTGCTGCACTGCGCGTAGCCTTCCACGTCCTGCCCGTCCACGTTAGCGGAAATATAATACCAGGGCTCGTTAAAGACGTTGACAAGCCTGCCCTTGATATACACGCGCGTTCCGTACCGCACCCATGTCGTGCGCTCGGCAAGCCGGCTCGGCTCGCTGCGAAGCCAGTAGCCCATCTGGAATATGCCGGGCGTCGGTTCCGGATAGGTTTCCTCATCAAAGCGTTCAAACGTGAGGTCAATCTCCTCCGGCGTGTCGCGGTCTCTTATGGGCACCTCCGTCGGCGTCGGAATCGGCGTCGCGTCAGGGGTTAAAGCTTCCGTCGGTGTAGGCGTCGGGAGGATTGCGACATACTCGGGCGTGATGACATTTTCCGCGGCCTTCTCTACGGGAATCTCAATGTCACTCGTCTCCTGCGGTTCAGGAGCGCACCAAATCAAGACCCCGATCAGAAAAGCGGGAATCAGGCAATGCAATACCGTCTTCGTGTGTTTACCGGCCATATAAAACGTGCCCCCTGATGATTACGCGGAAATGGTACAACTCGGTTCGCCCACACACTTTACAACAATCAGCCCTGCTTTCCGTCGGACTGACGAATCATATCTTCAACAACAATATCGTAAATCTCCCCGACCGAGAAAGCATACTCCAAAAGCTTCCAGGGCTCGTTCGTGTGGAAATGCACCTTCACAAGGCTCTCATCTCCGACTGCAATCAGGGAATTCCCTTCAAAATGCGAGGTGATGTATTCTGCGATTTCATCCTCGTCCAGATCCCGGTCTCTTCGGTCAATCAAAAACTGGGTATCAAAGCGGTATGCGAAAGGATCGTCTTCCGCATCAATGCTGATGATCGGCTCCATAACTGCCTCCGTTTCTTCGTATCAATCATAATGGAAAATACCACTGAAAACAGTATACCGCAGATTCGTTTCAAACACAACAAAAAAACCACAGCAATCAACTGTGGTTTGAAGCTGGGCTACAAGGATTCGAACCTTGAACTGACGGAGTCAGAGTCCGTTGCCTTACCGTTTGGCGATAGCCCAATATGCGGTGTCCCTCGACACAAACGTTATTATACTGTAAGTCCTTCTGATTTGCAAGCACTAATTTCACAAATTTTTGACGGAAAATATGGTATTCATGTATCCTTAATCCGATTTTCATCGGATTTTCACAAAAAATAGTAAATAACATCTTTCTTTTTTTGACCTTTTAATGTATAATGTGATTTACCACCAATGAGTAATTGGGGGGAAAAAAGACCGCGAAAGGAGTATAGTAATATGAAGAATCTGACCAAACTTGCTGTCCTTGCTGCACTTGCAGGAGGAGCCTATTACCTCGTGAAGAACCTTACCGCTGAAGAGCCCGCTGCTGTTCCGGCTGACAATGACGACCTTTTTGAAGGCGATTTTGAGACCGGTGAGGCTGCCGAGACCGAAGAAACTGCTGCTGCAGGAAAGTTCGAAACCTACAAGCAGAAGGCTTCCGAGATTGCCAAGAAGGCAGGCGAGAAAGCTACCGAATTCGGCAAGAAGGTTGCCGCTAAGGCCGGTGAGGCTAAGGACTTCGTAGAGAAGAAGGTTGAGGAGCTCAAGAACAAGGATGCTGCCGATGAGCTTACCGATGCTGTTGACGAGGCTGCTGAGCAGATCGAAGACGCTGCTGAGGAAGCTGCAGAGTTCGTAGGCGACGCTGTTGACGAGTTCAAGCCTGTTGATGATCAGGAAGATCCTGAGGCTTAATTTCGCAAGACAAGAAAACAAAAGGCTGTCCGGTTTATCCGGGCAGCCTTTTTTCGTCCCATTTTCCAATTCAGGGCAAAGAAAAGGATAACAGGCGTCCCCGTTATCCTCTTCTTTGCCTCATCCATTGTCTGAGGACTCTTTCCCTTTTTTGGTACGACTTTATTTCCAGATAATGTTTCCGAAGTTTTCTCCTTGGCTTTTATTGCCAAAGGAGGCTTCTCTGACATTATGAATCTGGCATACTGTACTCTCTAGTATATCATGCGACGGCGTCAAGTCAACCTTTTTTGCGTTATTCCGTGCTAAATCTCATATCTGATGCGGTTAATAACCGTAAAATCGGCCGCTTTTTCGCGGAAATCCTTCTCGGTCATGACCTGCGTGACAAATGCAAATTCGGTCGATTCACACTCCAAAATGGAGATTTCTTTTGCAATCGGGAAAATCTGACGTGCCTTTTCGGCTTCGGCGATCGGCACACGTACGAAGAATTTATTCTCGATGTCGTCTCTTGCGCCGAGAACCATCTTCTCACGCTCCCAAAGAATCGGGATGTTCACGTGGCGGTGCTTTGCTGCGTCAATGACGTCGGATACGACTGCGCTGGCGGTCGGGAGCTTTCCGGCACCCATGCCGTAGCATACAACGTCGCCGAGCATGTTACCGCGCACCATGATGGCATTGTACACGCCGTTTACGGGATACAGAGGATTCTTCTTACGAACCATGTAAGGCGCTACAATCGCGTAAACAAGGCCGTCCTTTAAGTAGCTTCGACCGAGAAGCTTAATGCCGTGCTTCATGGCCTTAGCGTACAAAACATCGATGTCGGTAATACCGACGATGCCTTCGGTATAGATATCCCGGTAATCCACCTGTCTTGCGTAGGCAAGCGAAGTCAGGATGGCAATCTTTCTGCATGCGTCATGACCTTCGATGTCTGCGGCGGGATTCCGCTCAGCGAAACCCTTCGCCTGAGCGTCCTTCAGGGCATCCTCAAAGGAAGCGCCCGTCTCACGCATCATCGTCATCATATAGTTGGTCGTGCCGTTTAAGATGCCGCATACCTCTTCCACTTCGTCAGCCGTGATGGAACGGATCAGCTGTCTGATGACAGGAATGCCGCCGCCTACACTGGCCTCAAATAAGAAGTTAATCTTGCGGGATCTTGCAATCTCTACGAATTCCGCACCGTGAACCGCTACCAGTTCCTTATTGGAGGTGCAGACGCTTCTGCCGCTCTCAAGAGCTTCCTTCGTGTACTCGTAGGCAGGATGGATGCCTCCCATCACTTCTACGATGATCTCCACCTCGGGATCCTCAATGATCTGACGGAAATCATGCGTCAGATAAGGCTCCACGGGATTCCCCGGAAAATCTCTCAAATCCAGAACATATTTTATGTCGAGGGGAAATCCGACACGCTTCGCAATAATGTCCTTGTTCTTCATCAAAACATCGAACACGCCGGCGCCAACCGTACCGTATCCCAAAATCGCTACATACATCGCTGTCTCCTTCGCAGTCCGCCCCCGGACTGCTCCCTGTAATCTGTAACCCCTTTATACTACTCGCTTCCGAGAATCTTCAGATAATGCACACCCTTTAAGCTTCTCAGTTCCGAAAGCAACACTTCCGTGGAAGCCGTTTCCGGAAGAATTTCCATCCCCAATGCCACAGAGGCAACCCCGCCGGTCGGAATGCTTTGCTGAATCGTCAGGATGTTCGCATTGCAGCCTGCAATCTTCTGCAGGATGGAGGAAAGAATCCCCTGCTTATCATCCACCTGAAGCATGACATTCAATGTCTTACCGCGGGAATTCTCGTGGAACGGAACGATATCGTCCTTATACTTGTAAAACGAACTCCTGCTCAGTCCGACCTGGTCGGCTGCCTCACTTACGGTCAGGCTTTCGTCACAGGCCAGCATGTGCTTTACCTCAACAACCTTAAGCAAAACCTCGGGAAGCGCGGCTCTTTTCACGATATAGTATTCTTCGGAACCCATAACGCACCTCCTTTTCTTTTTGCCCGTGTTGTTTGCGACAGAAACACATTTGTCCACGATTAAAAGAATTCTACCACAAAAGGTTGAAAAATGCAACAAAGAATTCAATCGTTCATTTTTTGAAAAAACATAAGAGACAGGCCGAAAAAACCTGTCTCTTTGCAAATCTTGAAATTTTAAATTGTCGATATCAGACGCGCCGGATATCAAAGCTTCCGCCCGGAACGCTGCGCTTGCCGGGTGCGGGTCCGTCGCCGCCTTCACTGCCCCAGCTTTCGACGATTACATCGGGGCACTCGAAATCCATGATTTCGATATCCACCGGTTCGAATATTTCCTTTTCCATAGTATTCCCTCGCATAAATCTTCTATTCACACTATCTGAGCGTCCAGTATTCGTTCGACTTGATGCATACCGGATAATACGCCCAGACATACTCCACACCGTCCTTCTCGTAATAAACCGTGAAGTACAGGGTTTCGTTCTTATAGGCTTCTGCCGGGAATATCAGACGGATGATTCTCATGCCGTCATAATCATTCTTATAAGGGTCACTCGGAAGGAGCTGCTGAATCGTCTTTCCGTTTGGATTCACACCGGGCATTGCACTGAACGTATTCGTAAAACCGTTGTTGAAATCCGTTACGGACGCTTTCTTTGCCTCATAAAGGACTGGATCCTTTGCGCCGTATCCCTTCGTGGAAACTCTGATTCTCGTGTAATCGGCTCTTTCCCTGTCAATCCCGCAGACGAAGGAAATCATTAAGAATTTCTCATCGTCGTATTTTCCGCTTTCGAGCATTGCGGTACTGTAATCGGAATTACCGTGCTGGATGTAATTGAAACCCCAGTAATCTTTCTCAGTCGTCTTATCGGCCTTAATTCTGTCTACCAGGCTCGGCGCCGGGATGTAATGGCTGTTTCTGAAAAAGATGATGTTGGAATACAGCCACGGCGAATTCTCAATCGTCTCCGTTCTGCGAACGGTTGCCTCGAAGATTACGTCTCTGTAATCAAAAGCATACGTGCTGCCCGGGTTATAGGTGTTTCCTGTTTCGATGTCACGCCATACAACCGTGTAGTTCTCGTTAAGGTAATTCTCTCCGAGAAGCTCCATCTTCGATGTTGTATCAAGGTCCGGAATGTTGCTGAACGTTCCGAGACCACGGTAGTTCTTGTAGTTGTTCTTAAAGACCTCCGTCTTCGTTCCGTCCGTTCCGACGAAATAGAAGGTCGCCTTATACTTCAGTGCAAGAACGATATGGTAGGTAGCGGCAACACCGTTCTCATCAACCAGAGCGCCGTCAGCCGGGAAGGAAACCCTGCTGTCCGCCTTCGTGATCTCGCGGTAATCATCGGGTACCTGATAGCTGATGCCGAATACGGCTTTGTCACCATCGTAATACTGCTGTCCGGCACCGTAAGTGCCGTTACCCTTTGACTGGTTTCCGAAAAGCGGAACCAGAGTCGTATAGATGCCTTCGTAGTAATCAAATGTTACTTCTTTATTCAGTTCGGAGTCGGTCTCCTTAACCTGTACCGCTTCGCCGGTCAGTGTGTTAAGCGTCTCGCGTGTTTCCGAAGTGTTGTCGGAGTATTTCTCCGTCAGCGTAACATTATAGGAAGCGGGACGCTTTGCGTCCTGATTCTGCTTGTCGTCCCAACGGACATCGACAGCAACCTTGGCAAGCGGATACATGATGAAGTATACGTTGGATTTGCCAAAGGTGTAAGAAAGGCTGTCAAGCGCGATATCGTCGTGTCGGGTAAAGTTCTTATAGGTGTTTGCTTCCTTCAGCTTCGGGCCTTCAACAGCTTCAAACCAGTCCTTGCCGTCGGTATAAACCTCGAACTTCGGATCGATTCCGAGCTCGTGCATCGTCTTATAGATGGCAAATGAGGAATCATCTCCCATTGCCTCAAAGAAAGCCTCGGATGTTACATCCGCCGCAATCGTCTCGCCTTCATAGAAACCGGCATTATACTGTACGCCCTTCTTCGGCATCGGAGCAGCGTTCTGTCCGATCAGAAGCTGATACATGGAAGCGGGCATCTCTTTAAGAACCGTCTTGCCGTGATCATCGACCGTATAATACAGGTAGTGAGGCGTATATTCTGTAATATAGGAAGCAGGCATCTGAAAGCCGTAAGCGCCGGTCTGACGTTGAATCGTAACCGTCTTACCGATGAGCTGACCTGCGTTATGCCCACCGTTTGCAGGGCCGCCGGATTCACTTTGCGCATCAACGATATCTGCTTTTGGCGCTAAAACGGAACCTCTGCTGTTGCCGCCGAGGCTGACCTTATCTGCTTCATAGAAATTGAATAAAACGCGAGTATTCCGGAGTTCGTTCTGTCCTAATGTAGTTCCGTTCAACGAAAGAACATTCTGCAGCTGTCCGCTCCAAAAAATATCCTTACCGGAAACATTGATGATGCAATAGCTTCCATCAGGAATCTGAATGTCGAATGTGTTCTCAGGACGTTCAAACTGTTCCTCTGTCAAATGAAAGATGTTCAGTCTGGGATCCTCGCCTTTCAAAATAAGGGTACCATATGCAGCTTTTGAATCAGTTACAGTCCCGTTTGATGCGAAATCTGCAAATAGTTTGCTTCTTTTCTTAAGGAATTCCATTTCCTTCTTGAAGTCGATTACACCGTCCTTTGGCGTCGCATAAATTCGCTCCAGGTAGTTTTCTTCCTGATTGGGCGCTGTAATCGTCGTTACCTCGTTGGAAACAATAAAGCTGTGGTTCCCGCTGTAATTGCCCTGAACTCTTCCGAAAGACTTCGTCTCGTCATTATTACAGATGACAGCGGCAACATAAGGCTGGTTGTCATCCGGCAGGGTCCCGTCGGTATAAGCCCCCTTTATGCAGATGCCATGAACCGGTCCGTTCTTCACCTCAAACTGCTTTGCGGCAGCACGTCCCTCAAAATCGCTGAACTGCGGATTGTCGATGTAAACCTTCTCGCCGAACAAAGAAAAGTGACCTGCTGTTCCCAAAGCGTATTCCTTGTCCTTGTTCGTGCCGTACAGGAGTCTGTCCCTGTTTTCATCGGTCACTTCATGCGTGCCTTCGACTCCTTTACTGTCAAGTCTCCATGTAATATCCCTGCTGATTACATTGTTGAGATTTCCCGCCACGCTCATATAGAGTGCGGCGCGGGTTTGGGATGCGGCGGCATCACCCTCTCCGCTTTGTTCCTTCGCAAGCGCAGCGCCGGGAAGGGCAGATGTGACCAGCATTACCGCCGAAAGGACGGTAACCGTCACCTTTTTCAATATTGATTCTCGCATAAATAAAACTCCTTTTCGGGCTCTTTTTATAGAAAAGTGCAACAATTACGCATTTTTACATATCTAAAGAAGCCTCTGAAACTACACCCTGGGTTCGTCTGCGGCTCAAAACAGTAAAAAAATCGCAGAAAAACTCGAACGCCACTATCTATTGTACGTCGGGTATAAAGAATTGTCAACACGAAAAGTAATGGAATTTGTCATATTCTTGAGATTTTTTGTACAAGATATCACATTTTCACATTTTTCCGTAAAAATATTATGTTTTCTCTTTTTGCGCACAAAAATGGAGGAACTTGTCTGTTCCTCCAAAAAATACACCATTCTATATATTTTAGTGGTTTGTATATACTTTTGCGGCGTCTCCGAAGCGTAAAAGCCGGTCTGCAAGCGCATAAGCAGCCGGATTTTGCTCTTTTGCAAGCTTACAATACCCTTCCATGCTCACCGTAAGGCGATTGCTCAATGTCGTGTTGTTGCCTACAACGTAAAGCGTATATCCGTTTCTGCACTCCGTCACGGAAACACCCGTCACATCCACGCGGTACGTTCCACCGCCCAGGTCTGTCCACCGGTCCGAAGGAACGGATTTATAAACCGTCTTCCCGTTCTGCACATAGGAAATGTAGGCTTCCTCTCCCGAAAGTTTCCGGTTCGTTCTGATGAAAAAACTGATAGACGGACGGCTCTCAAGCGAAAGGCTGAAGCTGTAAACCGAGAACGTATCCGCACCCGTGTTCTCATTCGCATAAGAAGAATCGCTCAGGCTCGCCTGCTTCTGCGTGCCGTATTTCAGATATGCTGTGATTCCCGCATCGGCAAGCCGTCCCGTATGATATCCGAAAAACCTCTGTGCCTCCGCGCCGTAGCAAAGCATATCGACCAAAAGGGTACGAAGCTTGGCGTCCGCTTTTCCGCCGGTCAGCATCGAAAGGACATACTCCTCAATGCTGTAATCTCCGGATTCGTATACCGTCTCCTCTCCGCTCTTTAACCCGATAAAGGAAACTCCGAGCTTCGACGTCATCTCCTTTGCCGCAAGCCCGTAATAAGAGTACACACGACACTTCTTTCCGTTATAATTTTCCGTCGTGTAAACGCTTACCTTCTCGGTTCTCGTGCTGCTTACCTTGTCGCCCGCGTAAACCGGAACCTCAAGCTTCAGATAAGAGCTGTCAAATTTCGAGGCAACGGAATCCGAAACATAAAAGACAAGGCCGAACGCATTCCCGAACTGGCAGGCATAAGCGACGATCGCCTCATCCTCCTGCTGCGTGTTTCCGCCGTTCCCGCCGTTCCCGTTCACATGAACGGGCGGCACGTATGTATTTTTATTGCCGTCCTTGCTAAGGTCTGTTCCGCCCGGAACGGGCTTCTCCGCTTCCGGCTTCACGCTCAGATAATCGGCGAACAGAACCTCACCTGTTTTCTCGCTGCTTCCGCCCGCCGGAGCAATGCCGTCTCCGCTGCCGGTTCCGAGCATGCATACCAGATAGGTCACATCCCCCTTTTTGATGGAGGCAATGCCGATGCTTTTGTAATCCGCGCTGCCAAGCTTACTCTTATTCATGGCATCCGCTTTTAAGCCGGATGCAGCCTTCTGCGCCGTGTCATAAGTGGAGCCGATTAACAGGCATTCCGCATAGGCCGTCTGCTGCGAGCCGTCCGGTTCGGTCGGATTCAGGCTGTCATAGTATACGGTAATCTGCATGGCGCGCGTAAGAGCTTTGCCGGTCAGCGCGCTGTCCCACGTAAGAGCGGTCTTTCCGCCCCGGAAGGTTTCGTTGATTATGTCAAGAAGCGCCAGGGAAATATCCCGGTCTTCCGTTCCCTGCACCGAAACCGTATGGGTTTTCACGTAGTTCTTTCCGCACTTTGAAAAGCCGCTCACGACACTGCTGATATCCGTTGCAAAGGCATCCGTCGCCACCCTTAACATGCTCGCGGGAAATGAGGACACCGTAAGCGAATTGCACCCGGCAAACGCCTTGCTGTCAATCTCCCGAACACCTTCCTCAAATGTAACCGAATTAAGTGCCGAACACCCCGAAAAGGCTCTCGCGGAAATCGTGGTATGGCACGAAATTTCAGCTTTACGAAGCGCGGTCATGCCGGTAAACGCATATGTTTCAATCGTGTGGACATCCGCCGGAATCACAAGCCTTGTAATGCCCTTATTCTTTGCAAATGCCCGGGATTTCACCGTCCGCACGAAGGTCGGAATCGTAAACTCGCCGGACCATGTATAAGGAACCGCAACGAGCGTCTTTCCGTCCTTAGAATACAGTACGCTGTTTACGGAACGGTAAGTCTTCTGTCCGTCTGCGCATTTATAGCTTGCAAACTCCGGGTTTCCGTCGAACGCCGTATTATCGAAATCCGTCACGGAAGCCGGAAGCGTAAACGAAGTGAAATTACAATACTGGAAAGCACAGGCGCCAATCTTCGTCACGGAATTACACGTAACGGAGGAAAGCGTGCTGCAGTTGGAAAATGCAAAGTCTCCTATTTTCGAAACCTTTTTCAGGTCAATCTTCTTAAGCCCGAGGCAGTTCATGAACGCCTTCTTCGGAATAGCGGAAAGCGTGGACGGAATTGTCACCGAGCTGACACCCGTCAGTTCCGCAAAACAACCCTCGCAAAGGCCGGTAACGCCCTCCGCGATGACAATCTTCGTAATGGTCGTACGGTACAGGTTCTCGCCCGTTAATGCTTCCTTTGCGTTCCACGGGGACTTCGTCACGGTACCGCTTCCCGATATCGTAAGTGTGAAGCCGTCAGCCTTGCTGCCGGAAACCGTATACTGCACGCCGCTTCCGCAGGAGCCGCACATTTTTTGCTCCGTCCATGAAAAATGCAACACAAAAAAGACGGTAAGAGCCATTACCGTCAATAACGATAGCATTTTCCCAAGTCCGTACTTCATAGTCCCTCGCTCATAAAAACATACGCCAATACCATAGCACAAAAAGAGAGAAACCGCAACCCTTACGGTTTCTCTCCGAAATACTACTGAATCTTCTCTTTTAAGAAGTTAACTGCTGTCTGGAGCTGATTGTCCTGATCCTTAGGGATTTCAATCATCGTTTTCAGTTCCTTGTCGAGTTCGACCTTAATGTCGGGCTCAAAACCGACGCCGTGGATGTTCCGTCCGAGCGGTGAGAAATACTTGGATGTCGTCACCTTGATGGCGGAACCGTCGCCGAGCGGAATCAGGGACTGCACGATTCCTTTACCGAAGGACTTCGTGCCGATCAGCGTTGCTACGCCGTAATCCTGCAGGCATCCGGCAAATACTTCCGAAGCGCTCGCGCTGTTGCCGTTAATCAGAACAGCAATCGGAACGTCAACGGTCTTAGACGACTGTGAAAAGTACTCTTCGCGCTTGCCGTTCTTGTCTTCCATATAAATCAGAAGCTTTCCTTTCGGAAGGATTCTGTCAAGCATGGAAGTTACGGTGGTAAGCATGCCGCCCGGGTTATCTCTGAGGTCAATGATCAAAGCCTTCATGCCCTTGACCGTCAGATCGTCGACAGCATCCAGATACTGCTTCTCGGTAACCTTGTCAAACTCCGTGCAGAGAATATATCCGATATCACCCTCGAGCATCTCGTATTCGATGGTCGGCTCCTCGACATTGTCGCGGACAACCGTCATGTTGTAATACTCGGAATCCTTCGGACGGTAGATCTTGATATTAACCGACGTTCCTGCTTCGCCGCGGATTTTCGCCACAACGGAGTCGATTTCCTCTCCGAGTGCATTCTCTCCGTCAATCTCGCAAAGGATGTCGCCGGGAAGAATTCCTGCATTATAGGCGGGACCGTTTTTGAAGGGCTTTACAAATTCCACGTTTCCGTCAGAATTGGTCGTTACGGTGGAACCGACACCGGCATAGTTGCCGTTCGTCGTCAGCGAAAACTCCTGATACTGCTCTGCCGAGAAGTATACCGTGTACGGGTCTCCCAGGCTGTTAATCATGCCTGCATAGATTCCCTCCATCGCTTTGTCGTAATCGATATCGCCCATATAGTATTTTTCAAGAACGCCTTTAATCTTCTCGACCTTCATGGAAACAGCGTCCTGATCAATATCGGCGGCCGGCTCCGTCGAAGGGGACTTGATGTCCGTGACCTTGTTCTCATCCTCTGCCATATCGCAGGCAAGAAGAAGCGACATCATCAGACATACAAGAAGCACCGACAGGCAGCGCCTGCAAAAAGACTTCATAAACCAATACTCCCTTGCATCAATATATTACTGCAGCTTCGACAGGTAAGGTGCCGGGTCAATCATCGTGCCGTTCTTCGAAAGTGAAAAATGAAGATGCGGCGCCGTGGATACTCCGGTGCTGCCGACAAGTCCGAGGACTTCGCCCTGCTTAACCTTCTGACCCTTCGTTACAAGAATCTTCGACATATGCATGTAATGCGTCGAATAACCGTTTCCGTGATTGACAACAACCTGGTTGCCGGACGAGCTGTTATAACCGGCTGTCGTAACCGTTCCGGCAAGAACCGCAACAATCTGCGCACCGAGCTTACCGCCGATGTCCCAGCCTTTATGGAAGGAACTTGCGCCTGCACACGGTGGAACGCGCGGGCCGAACTTGGAAGCCGTTCTGTGGTCTCCCGGAAGAGGCCAGATCATCTTATTCAGATCGGTCTCATCCGTCTGCGTGATGCCTGCGGCATTGTTCTGTGCCGTAACATTGCTCGAAGAATTATTACCGCTGTTCTGCTGCTGTTGCTTTTGCTGCTGAGCCTTTCTGGAAGCCTCTTCCATCTCTCTTCTTCTGGCTTCCTCCTGCTGCCTTCTGCGGATTTCTTCCTGCTCCTTAATGTAAGCCTGCTGCTCGGCAATCGCCTGATCAAGCGTCTTCTGCGCAGTTGCAAGCTCATTGATGTAAACCTCAAGAAGCTCCTCGTTAGCGCCAATCAGCTCTTCGTATTTGGCGAAAGCATCCTGCTTGGCCTGGATGATGGACTCAATGTATTCGGCCTCTGCCTGATACATTTCGTTCGCGGAATCCATTGCAATCTTCTGCTGCTCAAGAATTTCCTTACGGTTCTTGACGTCGTCCTTCATGCGGGCATATTCCGTCAGAAGGTTGTGATCGTATTCGTTAATCTTCTGGATGTATTCGTTCGCGTTCAGGATGTCGGAAATGCTCTTCGATTTCAGATACATTTCAAGCTGTTCCATCTGTCCGTTCTCGTAGATATAACGGACACGCTTCTTCATTGCGTCATATTGCTTTGCAAGTGCAAGCTCAGCCGCCTCGAGTTCCTCACAGGCTGTATTGTACTCTGCCGTAATTCGGTCGGCTTCCGCCTGCGTGGCTTCCATCTCAAGCATGGTCTCGCACTGCTTTTTGTCGATTTCTTCGAGGTAAGCAAGAATGTCATCTGCCTGATGCTGTAAGCTCTTCGTCTCCTGCTCAAGCTTGTTCTTTCTTGCCGCAGCCTCATTCTTTTTCTGTTCGGCTTCTTTCCTCTTCTTTTCGAGTTCCGCGCCCTTGTTGCTGGCCTGTACAACACTTCTTCCGTTCAGGCCGGCGGCATTTGCTTTCGCTGTGTTTCCGAGGAACGCCCGGAAGGCGAGCACGGGAATCATCAAACCGATCACCGCCAGACCGCCTGCAACGTAAAGCAAACGTTTTACTGTCTTGTTCATAGATCCTCCCTTTCGGCCGAAGCCGCTTCGTCAGATATGACGAATCTTTCGAAGTTCACGGTTCATCGTAATCCAGCTGCCGAGTAAACCGAGACCTAACCCGATTCCCACAATCATCGGGGAAAGTTTAACGAAGATGTCATTTACCGCAACAACATCCATGCCGGACTGCATCAGTCCGGAAAGACGGGTTCCCAAAAGCTCAATCACCTTATAGTACACAAGGTACAGGATCGAAAGCGGCAGCGCTGCGCCCAAAAGGCCGAGCGTCATGCCTTCGACGATGAACGGGAACCGGATAAAACGGTCGGTTGCACCGATCAGGTGCATAATGGAAATCTCGTTCTTACGAACGGAAACGCCGACGCTTACGGTTGTGCTGATCAAAAACAGCGAAATGACAAGCAATAACACAATCAAAACGCTGGAGCTTAAGCTGACCACGCGGTTGGTCTTCGTCAGGGCCTGCACAAGCTGCTGCGTGTCATTTACCTGACGCACCCCGTTGATTCGCTTGATTTCCGTTGTCAGTGCGCTTTGGTCTTCAACCGTGTCGAAGAATATTTCGAACGAAGCGGAATTCGCAAGCGGGTTCTCGTCACCGAAGGACTCGAGAAGCTCGGGATCGGAAAGGTACAGTTCCTTGAACTCTTCCCAAGCCTGGTCGCCGGAAACGTATTTAACCAGCTTAACGCCCTGCTTCGCCTCAATCTGGTTTCTGATCTCGAGCATCTCCTGCTCGGTCGTGCCGTCGTTGAAGAAAACGGTGATGCCGACATTGGCTTCTGCTTCTCTGATCATATACCGGAGATTGGTAACAATGAAATACATTACGCCGAATAAGAACAGGCAGGTTGTCATGGTCAGAACCGATGCAATCGAGAACATTCTGTTACGGCGGATGTTCTTAAAGCCCTGGCCGATATTATAGAAAAAACTATCCATAAATATAGCCCCCCTTCTTGTCCTCGACGATGACACCGTCCTGAAGCGTTACAACACGCTTCTGCATCTGGTCAACGACCTCGCGGTCATGCGTTACGATTACGACGGTCGTTCCGCGGCGGTTAATCTCCTCGAGAAGAGACATGATCTCGTAGGAGTTCTGGGGGTCAAGGTTACCGGTCGGCTCGTCCGCGAGAATGATCATGGGGTTGTTGACCAATGCTCTTGCGATGGCAACACGCTGCTGCTCACCGCCGGACAGCTCGTTCGGAAAACTCTTGTATTTCTGCGAAAGGCCTACAAGGTGAAGCACCTTGGAAACCTCCTTCGGAATATCGCGCTTCGGCGCTCCGACAACTCTTTGGGCAAATGCCACGTTGTCGTATACGTTTCGGTCCGGCAGCAGGCGGAAATCCTGGAACACGATACCGATGTTACGGCGGTACTTGGACACCTGCCGTCTGCGGAGCTTTGCAAGATCCTTGCCGGCGATGTAAATGTTGCCGCCGGAAGGAGAAATCTCTCTCATCATCAGACGAATCATCGTGGATTTACCGGATCCGCTCGGTCCTACGATAAATACGAACTCGCCCTTCTGTATCTCAAAGGAAACATCAACAAGGGCGACGCTGTCTTCAATCTGGCCCTCATATTCCTTGTGAACGTTTTTGAAAAGAATGACCGGAGGCTCTGCCTCCCGCTCCGTTTCAACTGCCTCGGGTGCTTCGGCTTCTTCGGCTTTCGCCGCTTCTTCGGAAGCAGGCTCTTCTTTGTCAGCTGTGACGGCTTCGTCAATCAGCTCGTCAAGCTTATCGTCATCCGCCACTGTTGCGACGGTTTCCGCAAGAAGCTCTTCGGCTGCATCGCCGGCTTTCGTCACATTTTCCTCTGCGGCATCGGCGGCTTTTGTTACAACATCTGCTGTTTCGTCAACGGCCTCAGCTGCTTCGCCGGCGGCCTCAACTGCTTCGCTGGCGGCTTCAACTGCATCCCCGGCGGTCTCTTTCACTTCGTCGGCTGCTTCGGCAACGCTGTCAGCAACCTCTTCGGTTACGGACTGCGTCACTTCTTCGGCGGTTTCGGTGATTTCATCAACCGCTTCGGCTGCCTCGTCCTTAACGGACTCCGTGACGGCCTCGGTAAAATCAACAGCTGCATCAGCAGTCTCTTCGGCTGCTTCGCTCACTGCTTCAGTCACTTCTTCTGCTATTGTGCCGGCTGCTTCGGCAATCTCTGCCGAGGCTTCCGAAACGGCTTCCGAAACCGCATCGGGATTAACCGGATTCAGAACATTCTCTTCTGTCATTTTGCCTCCACCATTGAGAAAACTAGTTCTCCATGCTCTCCATATACTTCATGTACTTCACAACCATCAGCGCAATCTTAAATGTGATGGCATCATCGAACACTCTCAGGTTCAGGTTTGTGCTCTTCTGCAGCTTGTCGAGACGGTAGACAAGCGTGTTTCTGTGGATATACAGTTCTCTGGATGTTTCGGAAACATTCAGACTGTTTTCAAAGAACTTGTTGATTGTAACAAGCGTCTCCTCGTCGAAATCGTCCGGCGATTTGCCGTCGAAGATTTCGCGGATGAACATTCTGCAAAGCGGCATCGGAAGCTGGAAGATAAGTCTTCCGATTCCGAGATTGTTGTAAGCCACAACCTTGCGCTCGCTGTAAAAGATCTTGCCGACATCGAGAGCCATCTTTGCTTCCTTGTAGGATCTCGAGATGTCTTTGATCTCGTTAACAATCGTACCGTATGCGACATGCACCTTGCTCATTGCCTCGGTGTTCAGCATGTCCACAATCACCTTTGCGGTGCCCATCAGATTGTCATACGTATCGGACGGCTTCAGCTCCTTCACGATGATGATGTTTCTCTCATCAACCGCCGTGATGAAATCATGCGGCTTTCCGGCAAAAAGCGTGCGCACCGTCTCGAGTGCGTTCGTGTCCTTTTCGTTCTTCGTCTCAATCAGATATACGACTCTTCTTGCCTCCGCATCGATGTGCAGCTTCTTCGCGCGGTTGTAAATGTCTACGAGAAGCAGGTTATCCAGCAGAAGGTTCTTGATGAAGTTGTCTTTATCGAAACGCTCCTTATAGGCAACAAGCAGATTCTGAATCTGGAAGGTGGCAAGCTTGCCGACCATGTAAACATCGTCCGAATCGCCTCTTGCAAGCAGAATATACTCAAGCTGATGGTCATCGTACACCTTAAAGAACTGGCATTCCGAAATGACCTGGCTGTCCGCCGGTGAATCGGCAAACGCCGCAACCATGGGCTCCAGCCCCTCTGTATTGTTCATTGTGGACGCGAGCGGCTTGCCCTCCGTGTCCATAATGCATAAATCCACACGGGTAATGGATTTCATCCCGTCAATCGTATTTTGTAAAATCTGATTGGAAATCATTGTAAGACACCCTTCTCCGAAAATTTATTCCGTCTTCCGCGCCGCATTTTTGTGGAAAATACAACGCAAAAAAGCCCGTAAAAACCTAGCATTATTCTAACATCATTGATTTCAATAGGCAAGGAAAAAATGGCTTTGAAACACAATTATTACAGATTCGTCACGAAATGGACACAGAATGAAAAATGAGGATGCGGCGTCGCATTTGCCATAGAGAAATGTGCAGCAAAAACGGGGCGGAAGAAACTCTTCCGTCCCGTTAAAGTTCAGGGTGTCCGTTTTTTCGGCACCTCCGGATCGTCAAATGCTTCGACATCGTCCGGATATCCGTTTTTAAGCCGTGTCTCGTAGTTCACGGTGTCTGCAGCCGGATAGTCCGACTTCTGCCAGTAGTGCTCGGTATTCTCGAAAAATTCCGACGTTTCGTTGAAGTAATCAAAGTAGACTTCTGTCTTTCCGTCCCAGCCCCAGCACGGATCGACCTGGTACCAGTACGGTCCGATTTTGACCATGTTCCAGCCGTGCGGATTACGCTCGTAATGGGCTTGTCCGACCACGTCAATACATTCGATTTCCACCATGGAGCAAAGCAGATGGAATGCGGAGGAATAGCCCGTGCAGATGGCATGACCGTGCACAAGCGCCCCGTAAGCATTGTCGCTGTTGACTCTGTCTCCCTCCAGGGAATAGTGTTTCTCGTCGTATTTGACCTGGCCCGCCACATATACGTAGATGGCCTTCTCTGCTTCCGGCAGGGTCACCTCGCGGTCGCCGAGAATATCAGCCAGAATCTCCGAGCAGCAGTCGTACAGCTCTAAATCCAACGGGTCGGTAAGCAGCGCGCGGTTTTGCTCGCGGTATGCCCGAACAATCTCCGGGTTGAACCCGCTCTCATAGCCCTCGGTATGATACTGAGGTTCCTGATTGGAAGGATCCGGCGACGGCGTGATTCTGTTTTCCGGCGTCCCGAAACGCGGTTCGTATCCTTTTTTGATTGCCGCAAGGGCGCTCTGACAGCTTGCTTCGATATTACCGGAAACAAGATAAATCACATAGGGACCTTCCGCGAGAACACGTCCTCTTCGCAGCTTATCCGCCTCAACCGGCGCATATCCCGTGAATGTTTCCGTCCGGGCTTTAAGCCTCGTTTGAAACGCTTTCTCAATCCTGTCCCGCTTCTCTTTCGTATCTGTTACGGCGACAATGACCTCATCCGCGACAACGCCTTCGCCCCCGACGATATAAAAGTCCGTCATGCACTGTGCCACTTCGGCGTCGTAGAACATGCTCTCAAAGTATGACGACGTTTCTTCAAAACCCGCCCCGAAGGAGCCGCCTTCCGTAAAATCCGGCGTGTCGAAATACACGCTCATGCAAATCTCATATGCGGAAACGTTGCCGTAATCCTCCGTATTGAGAGTTTCTTTCTTCTCCTTTTTCCCGCTGCAGCCCTGCAGCAAAAGTGCCGCAAGAAAAACCGCCAGCAGCCGGTACCTTCTCCTCTTATTCATCTGTAATCCCCCAAAAATCCTACTTCTCGACCCAAATCTTCTTGGTTTCCGGCGATTCGAACGTATCACTTGCCGCAATGCCTTCGTAGCCGACCTTCTTACGCTCCTCGTAGGTCAAAGTGTCCGCCTCGGGAAGCCCTTCCTTGTCCCAGTAATGCTCGGTATCGGTCATCATCTGTTCCGTGATGTTCATGTAGTAAAAGTTATACGAACCGCTTCCTGTCCAGCCCCAGCAAGGGTCGACGTAATACCAGCACGGACCGAGCTTAATCATGTTCCAGCCGTGTGCTTCTCGTTCCCGGAAAGCAGTTCCGTTTACGTTGATGACCTCAAGCCCGATCATCGAGCAAAGCAGGTTAAACGTGGACGAATAGCCGGTACAGATGGCCACGTGGCGGAACAGCGCGCCGTACGGGTTGTCGGAATTCACGAAGTTGCCTTCGATGGAATAATGGGTATAGTCGTAATCAATATGCGTTACGATATAGCGGTAAATCTCAGTCTCCGCCTGTACGGCAGACATCGATTTGCCGCCGAGAACCTCATCGAGAATCTCGCTGCAGCGGTCAAAAAGCTCCTGATCCTGCAGGTCGGTCAACAGAGCGCGGTTCTTCTGCTGATAGGCCGTTACGATAAGCGGATTGAAACCGTTCTCATAGCCTGTGCCGTATGCTTTGTCAACGTTATACGGGCTCGGTTCTTCGGTCGGTATGACAGGATGCGGTGCATCCTCGGTAGGCGTCGGTGTATCAACCGGTACCTCCGTCGGGGTGGGCGTCGGGGTCGGTGTTGCAGGCAGTTCGGTTGGCGTCGGCTGACCGTAAATCTCCTCGTAACCCTTCTTCGTCACCATATTCAGGGCCTTCTTCGCCCCGTCCATGTCATCGCAGACAACCATGACAATATACTCGCCGTATTCGAAAACTTTGGCCTTTTCAAGCTTCTTCACCTCTTCGGGTGCATATCCGGTGAACATCTGCTTGCGGTACGCAATCCGTTCCTCGAAAACCTTCTTCACCTTTTCGCGGTTAGCACTTTTCTTCACAACGGCAGCGGCAACCTCATCCGAAGATGCGCCGGCAGAACCGATATAGTAATAGTCCGATACAAGGTCCGTAAAGTCAGCCTTATCATACAAAACGGTGAAAACCTCTTCCGAATCGTTCATGGAAGCATCCTCGGTATTGCCGAGTGCAAAATCCTTCTGACTGTCCTTAACCGACATACAGATTTCATACGCCGAAACCTTGCCGTACTCCTTCTCTTCTTCCTCATCGTCTTTGTCTGACTTGCAGGAAACAAGGCCTGCAAGCGACAGGATCAAGATGGCAAATACCATCCAAAATTTCATCTTCTTCATTACTTTTCTTTCTCCCTCTTGTCTTTGCAAAAAAATACAGGGGTCGCGTAAGCAACCCCTGTGAAACCTTCAAATAATTAGTGCGTGATGATCTGCTCGGTGTCCTTATCGAAGATATGCATCTTAGCAAGATCCATAGCGATCGTAACGGTGTCGCCGGGTCTTGCAGTCGTACGAGGATCAACACGTGCGGTGATATCATAATCATCAACGGAGAAGTACAGGAATACTTCTGCGCCGAGAAGCTCGTATACACGAACGGTAGCAGCGAAGGAAGCTTCCGGATGAGCCATGATGAAGTCTTCGTTGTCCTTGATGTCCTCAGGACGAATACCGAGAACAACTTCTCTGTCTTCATAGCCGCCGTCAATGAGCTTCTTAGCTCTTGCTTCCGGAACAAGGATACGGTTGGAACCGAAGTTCAGATATACATCGCCGCCCTCAACAGAAACAAGGCAATCCAGGAAGTTCATCTGAGGAGATCCCATGAAACCTGCTACGAACAGGTTGCCGGGCTTATCGTACAGATTCTGAGGAGTGTCAACCTGCTGGATAACACCGTCCTTCATAACTACGATTCTGGTACCGAGCGTCATAGCCTCGGTCTGGTCATGGGTTACGTAGATGATCGTAGCTTCCAGTCTCTGATGGATCTTGGAAATCTCAATTCTCATCTGTACACGGAGCTTAGCGTCCAGGTTGGACAGCGGCTCGTCCATAAGGAATACCTTAGGATTACGTACGATAGCACGTCCCATGGCTACACGCTGTCTCTGACCACCGGAGAGAGCCTTCGGCTTACGGTCAAGCAGCTGCTCGATGCCGAGGATCTTAGCTGCCTCGTTAACGAGCTTTTCAATCTGGTCCTTCGGAACTTTACGAAGCTTCAAACCAAATGCCATATTATCGAATACGGACATATGAGGGTACAGAGCGTAGTTCTGGAATACCATTGCGATATCTCTGTCCTTAGGTTCTACGTCGTTCATCAGTCTGTCGCCGATATAGAGCTCACCGGCGGTGATTTCCTCGAGACCTGCAATCATACGGAGCGTTGTAGACTTACCGCAACCGGACGGGCCTACGAAAATAATGAACTCCTGATCCTTGATGTCAAGGTTGAAATCCTTAACTGCAACAAATCCGTTAGGATATGTCTTGTTAATGTTGATCAGCTTTAAACTTGCCATTTTTTGCCTCCTAAAATTGATATGTGCGCGTATTCACACAAACAGCATAGCATTATTCTACACAAGGCGAACGGAAAATGCCATAGCGCAAATAACCAAAGAACATTTCCGTATTTTGTTGAAATTGACCAACTTTAGCCCTTCGGGTGATACTCTTGTGCTATTTGTCTAGTTTTTATACCGGAAATATAGCGAAAATATATAAAAAACAGCCCATATTTGCATTTTTTGATAATTTTTGCTAAACTGATTTCATCATTTTCAGGGGGTTTTTTGCCATGAAAACGTATCTGATTACCGGTGCCAGCGGCGGAATCGGCTCCGGAATTGCCAAAAAACTCGCCTCAGAAGGGTGCCGTCTCATTCTGTGCGGGAATAAAAACAGTTCCGCGCTTACCGAAACGGTTCAGTCTCTCGGCGAAGAAGCCGTTGTGAAGACCTTTCTCGGCGACCTTTCCGACGAAGCATTCGTCAACCGGATGGTTCAGGAATCCCTTGCGGACTTCGGCCGGATTGACGGGCTCGTGCATGCAGCCGGGATTGCTTCGCTCGGTCTGATGACCGACCTTTCGCTTACGGACTGGAACGCCATCTTCGGCGCCAATCTCACCTCGGCTTTCCTGCTTTCGAAGGCGCTGGCGCCGCATTTCATCAACAGAAAGGAAGGAAGAATCATTCTGCTCTCTTCTGTCTGGGGCGGACGCGGAGCCTCCTGTGAGGTTGCCTATTCCGCAACAAAGGGCGGCATTGATTCGTTCACGAAAGCACTTGCGAAGGAGCTCGCGCCGAGCGGCATCGCCGTCAACGCGCTTGCGCCCGGCATGGTAGACACGCCGATGAACGGCATGCTTTCCGAAGAAGAAAAGGAACAAATCATCGAAGAGATTCCCGCCTGCCGGATGACCGATCCCGAAGAAGTAGCAGACATGGTATCGCTTCTTTTACAGGCACCGTCGTATCTTACCGGTCAGGTCATCGGTTTCAACGGCGGATGGTATTAGCATTTATCACAAAAAACGAACTCCCGGGTCGGATGCCCGGGAGTCTTTTTATTTCTTAGAAAACTTTTCAATCATGAACCGGGCCATGGCTTCCGCCTCGACGGCAGCCAGTCTTTTGATGGCCGCATCGTCCTTGATGAACTCGTAATCCTTGTCGTTGTCCATGAAGCAGGACTCGAGGATTACCGCGGGAATGTTCAGCGAAGCACCGTGACGGCAGATGGCGTAATAGTCAACCGGCACGCCGTTCTCGTCAAATGTGTCGCCGCTGTTTCTCGTTACATAGCCGGTATTTCCGTTTTTCGGAATGCCGATGGAAGCGGTTGCGTCTAAGAGCTTGTTCGCCAGTTCCACCGAAATGTCGTGAATGTTGGGCTGCTTCGAGATGCAGACCATCGTGCCGCGAAGATTGTGTTTTTCGGAGGCGTTCAGGTGAATGCTGACAAGAATCTGTGCGCCGCAGTTTTTGGCGAACTCAACCCTCTGTCTGAGGTCCGGTCCGATATCCGACGAGAACGTCTCATTGTCCTCTCTCGTCAGGTAAACCGTGATTTCCGGATAATGCTCGTTTATGTAGGCACGGATTTCCTTGCTGAGCTGCAGCACAAGATACCGCTCCTGCTGGCCGTGATAGATGGCACCCTCCCATCTGCCGCCGTGGCCGGGATCAAGACAAAGTACCAGAGGCTTTACCGGATCCTCCGTCGGCGTCGGTGTGGCAGTAGGTGTCATCGGTTCGTCTTCCACCGAGTTTTTGATGTGGTCGACCTTTCCGTAGTCATCCTCTTCCTTACCGCATCCGATAGCGGCAAATGCCATGATCAGGCATAAAAAAAGAACATACGCGCGTTTCATAAGATTATCCCCCCTGGATAATAAAGAATTAAGCCTTCCCGAGTATACCACCCGGGAAGGCTTTTTTCAATCTCCGTTTTCAAGTTTTCACAAAATATTGTATTTATTCACGAATGCATCACAATTATATTGTGCAGCCGAGAAAGCTCATGTTCTCCTGCTCGTATCCGAACGTGATGCAGTCCGCGGAAAGAAGCGTCGTATTGAACACGCTGCGCTCGAACCGGCCACGCCCCTGTCCGGTCTTTGTGCCGATGCCGACAATCTCGGCGCCCTCGCAATTGAGGTTCAGCTCGGAGCCTTCAATCCGGATATCCGCCAAGCCGTCCCGACAGCCGATGCCGACACAAGCCTTCGCTTTGATTCCGGCCTGCAGCTCCACATGCATGGCCGTCACCTTAACCGGCTTGCTTCCGAGGCTTCCGACCGCCGCCTGGGTATCGCCCGAGGACGTATGGTTGATCTTCGCATCCTTCAGGGTCACATCGGCCTCCCCGAGAATGCTTCCGATGCCGCACGCTTTGTCCGCATTGATTTCCGTCTTGATTCTCGTGTTCTTAATCAGAATCGGTGCGGTATTGTTGGCAATGCCGATGCCGAGCGCCCGCTCGCCGCTTATGGTAAGGTACAGATTCTTGCAGCTTTCGAAGGTGATTCCGGCCTTCTGGTTCGAATACCCGCCGCCGATGCCGACACAGTCCTTGCCGTCCAGCTTCAGATTGATCTCGCCGCCCATATTGACCGTAATCCGGCCGATGGTCTGCGTGCTGTCGCCGCCGATGCCGTATGCCCGGTCACCGGTGCCGTAAATCGTCAGCTTGCCGTCGCCTGTTACGGTCAGTCGGGAACTCTCCGGCACACGGATGCCCTTTCGGTTCATCACGGCCGTTCCTTCCACCGCAATCGTGACATCGCAGTTGTTTCCGATTTCGATGCACGGATGTCTCTGGTACGAATCGAGGCTGACTCTTCTTAAATGAATCGTCGTCACCGTATTGTCCGGCACACGGATCAAAACATCCGTCGGGATTCTCGGATTGCCGACAAAGGTCAGTTCTCTTCTGTTGATCACAAACTCGGTATAATGTTCGGTCGTGACAAGAGGCAGCAGCATAATCTCCTGCTCCTTGTCCACGATGTAAGTCTTCTTCTGCCTGGATTCCACGGTCTGCAGATTGAGGGACGTGATCTCATTTTTCACATCCCGGTCAATCTCATCGAGGAACCGCTCGTTCGGTCTTGCTGTATAAAAGCCCTGGATCAGGTCCACGCCGAGACGGATGACGGTATTCATCTCCTCCTTTGTCTCGACGCCCTCCGCGAGCGCAAGGAAGCCGTTTTCTCTGGCAAATTCGACGATGTTCGCGACAAAGTACTGCTTCTTGCTGTCGGTCTCGATGCCTTCAATCAGGCCGCGGTCGATTTTTACGAAATCGGGCATGTAATTGAGCAGGTTCGTAACGTTCGAGTAGCCCGTGCCGTAATCGTCAACGGCGATGCGGAAGCCCTGCTCCCGGCTTCTCTTGCGGATGGCCGAAAGCTGTTCTTCGTTCGGCTCGGTCTGCTCGGTGAACTCGACGACAACCTGGGACAGAACGCCCGGGTAATCCATGACGAATTCACGGTAATCGGATTCCTTCAGTGTCGCCTTCGGAATGCTGTTCAAAAACATCTTGCGGTCGGTAAAGAGACGGCTGTTTCTTGTCATGATCTCCGCTACGTTACGGAAGGTCAGAAGCTCGATGTCATACAGCTTGCCGAGTGCCTCCGCGCAGTGCAGGATTGTCATCGGCGAAAGGTTCTCGTCCGTGCCGGAGCGCATCAGCGCCTCATACGCATAGATGGTGCCGGTCTTTGCGCTGATAATCGGCTGGAAGCGGTAGACGAAACGGTTCTCGTCAATCAGCTTGCGGACCGCCTCCCGCTCTTCCGCCGTAATCTCATAGGTCTGCTCGGTCTTGACGGAATAGGTGCCCTGCTTGCGGTTCTTCTTCTCCGCCAAAGCTTCGTTCGTATACTCTTCAATCTGGGCGGGATCCGTGATGTCCTTCACAATCGTCGCGGAAACGATGTCGATGGTGTACGGTCTGCCGCCGAACTGGTTCAGCGTATCAAGACGCTTCTTGATCTCTTTAAGAAGCGCGTCCGTATCAGGCGCCTTCTCGTAGATGCCTGCGATGACAAATTCGTCGTTTCCGAGACGGGCGCAGATATCCCGGTCGTTCATCGCATTTTGCAGAATCTTGGTCAGGATCTGCAGCGCCTCGTTTCCTTCGTCGCGTCCGTAGAGCTCGTTGATGCTCGAGAAGCGGCTGATGTCGAGGGAAAGGATGCTGATTTTCGCATGGTCCGGGGACATATGCGAGTACTGGTCCTTCAAAACCTCGAGGTAGCCCTTGAAGTTATATAGACCGGTCATGCTGTCACGGATGGCATTTTTCGTATAATAGTCGCCGAAAACAGTCCTCTGGCGCTGGCACTCAAGCGATGTCTCGAGGCTTCGCATCCATTTGGCAAATGACACGTTTAACCCGCAAGGATTGCTGCCGTAGCATATTGCGGCATAACCGAATACGCGGCTCATGAAATGCACCGATGCAAAATAGAACACGCGCGGATGGTCGCACTCTTCATAGAGGGCGGGCAGAAGCGTCTTTCTCGGGAAGAATTCCTCCGAGGAAACCTTGCGCACTTCGGAATGGTTGAGCGCTAAAAGGATATTGTCGGTAAATCCGACGACGTTATCCGTCATGTGAAGTGCCTGTTCGTTAAGGCACAGGTAACACGACTCACACTCCTTACCGAGATAGCGTTCGTAATAGTCCAAAAGCCAGAGCCAGGATTCGAAATCCTCGGCGCCGGCAATTTCTTCCTGCATGAAGTTGTAGGGAGAATCGAAATGACGGTCTTTCGTCAAAAGGTTCTCCATTCGGATTCGGGAATAGTCACCGAGGGCATAGAAATCACAGCCGCAGGTGGCTTTCGGGACAAGCACGCACTCGTGCTCGCGATAGACGGGAGGATACTTCTCCTCCCCGAGAATGCTGTTAACCAGCTTTCTGGCCGCATTGACGGCCATGACGGACGGGTCACGGAAGATTGTCGTACACGTCGTTCCTCGAAGCGTTTCGTCAATATCAAGGTTATATCCGCAAATCATGATGTCCCGCGGAACGTGGATGCCGTGGTCCTCAAGGGCGCAAATCAGGCCGGAAACGGACTCGGTATTGCCGCAGATGATGGCTTCCGGAAGGCCTTTTTCACTGTCGAGCATCGACTGCACAATCTCCGCTTCCTTACCGACGATTGCCGAGCCGCGACGGATGCTTGTGTCGTCAACGGACAGACCGTTTCGAAGCAGTGCTTCCGCAAAATAGCCCTCGAGTTCCTCACGGTATGAGGCGTCCTCGATTTCACTTGAAATGTATTCAATCCACTTTGCATGGTGCACCTTACACAGATGCTCCACGAGCATGGTAATGCCTTCCTCTTCCTTGAAGGTCACGGTCGGAAAATCATACTTCGGCCGTTCGAGGCAGTATATAGGCTTTTTGAATTCGTCGCGGAGTTTCAGCAGGAAACGGTTCTGCTCCTCGGGCATCTGAAAGGATCCCGGGTAGACTAAAAAGCCGTCAAACATTTCGGGATTGATCAGGTCATAAACGGCGGTGTCGCCCTTCCGGTAAGCCTCGGGCATATCGGAAAGCGCGGTCGTCGTAAAGATGCACACATCCACATCCATGGCAAGCAGTTCTTCCTGAAGCTTCTTGGAAGCATTCTTGAAGAACTGATGATGCATCTCGGATAGTATGATTCCCACCAGCAAACGTTTCTTCATCTTGCCGCCCCTCGCTGCAAACGATCCGTCTGTCGAACGGTTCTGCTATCTGATGTACCAGGAGGTATAACGGTGTCCCGGTCTCAGCTCATCCCCAATCAATTCGGAAACGGTAACAAAAACGTACCCTTCCTTTGAGAGACGGTCAATGGCCAAACAGAACGCGTCGTAACTGTTATAGTAGATTTCATGCATCAGGACGATACTTCCGTCCTTTGTTTCCCTCATAATCTTGTCCACGGTCTTCTGGATGTTCGTCGAACGAACCTCTTCGGTACCGGATCCCTTATTCTTCCAGTCCTCCGTATCGACGGACCAGAGAATGACCGGATAACGTGCGGCAGCCACCTGCTTATCCGTGAAATTGCCCCCCGGCGGACGGAAAAGAGTCGGCTCTTTGCCCGTTACCTCTTTAATCTTCGCCGCTGTCTTGTCAAGCTCTTCGTCAAGCTTATCGGGATTTCTGTCGAAATAATACTCGTGCGTCCACGCGTGGATTCCGATCTCCATGCCCATATCTGCCGCATATTTCAAATCCGCGCCCGTTTCTGCATCAATGCGGTTTCCGACAACGAACCACGTTGCCTTGCCGCCGTAGGAGGCGAGCTTATCCACGAACTTTCTCGTCAGATCGCTGTGCGGGCCGTCGTCGAAGGTAAATGCCACCCTTTTCACCCCGACCGGAACCGGCGACGGCGTCGGTGTGTATTCAGGCTCCGGTGTCGGTGTCGGCGTATCGGTCGGTACCGAAAGCGTCGGATTGTTGCTCGCGTGCTGTTGCCAGCTCAGATCCGGCTCTGCCGGTTCCGGTCCTTTCAGTTTCCTGTCAACCATGACGATTACGCAGATAATCACACCAATCAGTGCAACAACAAAAAGAACCGCCAAAACCCGATTCATCATCACTTTGCGATGACGTCTCTTCCTGGCCGCTCTTAACCGTTCCGACTTCTTTAATCTCTCAAATTCTTCTCTTGTCATAAAAAGCTTTCTCCCGCCGGCTGTCCCGGCATCCCCTGCGGTCCTTTCAACCAAAAACACGGAAAGCAGGCAACGGGAATCGAACCCGCCTCCTCAGCTTGGGAAGCTGATATACTACCGATGTACTATGCCTGCAAAACGGATATGACGCAGTCCCGCGCTCCGTCAAATAAACGAACAACGACTGCCCTTATATTATACAGGGCAGCCGTCTGAAATTCAATAGCAAGTTTACGGCGTCGCTTACGCCGCATGCGGTAAAACAAATGCTTACAGGGAGTCCATCTCCTCCCTGCAAAGCTGCAGGCTCTCGATGATCGGAAGCTGCTGCGGGCAGGCTGCCTCACAGGCACCGCACCCGAGACAGTTGTCAGGCTTTGCCTCGGCGGAAATGTCATGTCCCCACTGCCAGCGGGCACTGTTCACATTGCCGTACATACCGAAATTGTTCCAAATCCGGAAGTTCTTCGGAATATCCACGCCGTTCGGACACGGCATGCAGTACCGGCATCCCGTGCAGCCGATTCTGACACGCGCACGGATGGCTGCCGCGGTCTCCTCGATTGCCTTTTCCTCTGCTTCGGAAAGAGGCTCGAAGTCGGTAAACGTATTCAGGTTATCCGCAAGCTGGTCCTCGGCGGACATGCCGGAAAGAATGACGTGCACAATCGGTCTGGAGCCGACAAAGCGAAGCGCCCACGAAGCAGGCGAAGCATCCGGACGGATGGCACGGAGTCCGGTCATGACCTCCTCGGGAAGCGTGGCAAGCGTGCCGCCCTTAATCGGTTCCATGATGACAAGCGGGATACCCTTTTCGATGCACAGCTTCATGCCGCGCTCTCCTGCCTGGTCATAACGGTCCATATAGTTATACTGAATCTGGCAGAAATCCCAGTCACGGTAATTGACGATTTCCTCGAAAGCATCATACTCATCGTGGAAGGAAAAACCGAAATACCGGATCTTACCCTGCTCCTTCATTTCGGCGAGGTATTCCGGAACGCCGTAGGACACCATCTCGCGGAAGGAACCGCGGTTAAGGGCATGCAACAGATAGAAGTCGATGTAATCCTTCTGCAGCCTGTTGAGCTGCTTCTCAAGCATATCCTTCGCGTCCTGTAAACTGTGAATCTCCCAGCACGGAAGCTTGGTCGCCAGAAAATACGACGAACGGTCGTATTTCTTCAAAAGCTCGCCGACAACAAGCTCCGACTCGCCGCCGTGATACGGATAGGCGGTATCGAAGTAGTTTACGCCGGCATTATAAGCCGTATCAAACATCGCAGCAGTCCGCTCGCGGTCAATTTTACCGTCCTTAACGGGCAGTCTCATGCAGCCGAAGCCGAGGAGCGAAGTTTTGATTCCGAGTTTCTCGAACAGTCTTTTTTCCATCATGGCAAACCCCTTTCCGCTGAGTCATCAGCATTCTCACAGGGCTTGCACCGAATCGGGACTCTCTATTTCGAATAGAACAGTACGCCGAGTGTTCCGGGGCCGCAATGACTGGAAATCACGCAGCCGGCCCTTGTGATATAAACGTGTTCAAAGATTCCGAGCGAAGCAACATAATCCGCAATCTCCTGTGCGGTCTCGTCGCTTGCGGTATGCGTAATGAAGACACGGTCGGTTTCGGCATTCCGAAGTTCCGGCTCCAGATCCTTCGCATACTCCTTCAAAACCTTGGAAATCTTGCCGCGGTATTTCTTCGCGACACCCATCTTACCGTCCTTTACGGCAATCATGGGCTTAATCATGAATGCTGCGCCGAGAAGTGCAGCAACTGCGCCGCAGCGTCCGCCGCGATGCAGATAGGTCATCGTGTCAATGCAGAACGAAGCACGTACGCGTCCGCGCGCTTCTTCAATCCGCTTTACAATTTCCGCGCCGCTCATGCCCTGCTTTGCATAATCGCAGGCACGGAGCACCTGAAGGCCGATGCCGGTCGAAAGGTTGGCAGAATCGATTACATGAATATTCTCGTAGCCGAGATCCTCCGCAGCGAGCCGGATTGTCTGTGCCGTGCTTGAAAGCGCCTCTCCGATTCCGAGATAGACAACCTCGTCTCCCGCATCCATGAAGGGCTTTAAAAAGTCCTCCACCAGTCCGAGATCCGGTGCCGAAGTCTTCGGCGTTGCCTTGTTCGCATCCGACCACTGAAACAGTTCCTTCTGCGTGATGTCCTGTCCGTCCCTGTAGGACGTGTCTCCCATGATGATATTTAACGGGATTACCGCCAATCCGAATTCCTTCACAAGATCCGCAGACAAATCGCATGTGCTGTCCGTTACAATTCTTACTGCCATCGCCAGTTCCTACCTCTTTTGAAATGGTTTCGGCGGCATCATAACCATTATAAATGCTATATGCCGCTCATACAATGTATTATACCTTCCGATTTGCTCTCCGTCAATGCGGTATGAGTATGAAAAACCTCAACAATTCTTGAGGAAAACCTTGAAAAATCGGTTGTTTTCCCCTTGGGAAATGCTATAATAAAAGGAGGAATTGCGGCGAACGTCGCATTTTCCAAAGAGCTCTTACAAAGAGCCGTGAATCATATTTAGGAGGTGTATTTATGAAGAAGTACCTGGCTGAGTTTATCGGCACACTTGTTCTCGTCCTCATCGGTTGCGGTACCGCCATGCTTGTCGGCTGTAATGTACCCGGCGGTTATCTGATTACCGCATTTGCCTTCGGCCTTGTCATTGTTGCCATGGCATACTCCATCGGCAACATCTCCGGCTGTCACATCAATCCCGCCGTATCACTCGGCGTTTGCATTTCCGGCGGAATCGAAGTTACGGAAATGTTCCTGTACTGGCTTGCCCAGTGCCTCGGCGCATTTGCCGGAGCAGGTTTGCTCGCTGCAATCTTCATTCCCGCAAAGATTACGGACCAGACCGGCGGTTTCGGTACGAACGGTCTTGCCGGCGTGAATGACTGCATCGGAACCGGTCTTCTCGTTGAGTTCCTGCTGACCTTCATCTTCGTTCTGACCATCCTCGGCGTAACCAGTAAGAAAGCCAACCACGGCTCGTTCGCAGGCCTTGTAATCGGCTTCACGCTTGTTCTCGTTCATATCCTCGGCATCGGTCTTACCGGCACGTCCGTTAACCCGGCACGTTCCCTCGGCCCCGCTATCGTGAACGCAATCGCCAACGGCAACACGGATTCACTTGCAGTGCTTTGGATCTTCTGGTTGGGACCGCTTGCCGGTGCCGCCTGCGCAGCATTTGTTTATAAGTTCCTGGAATCCGACGATAAGAAGAAGGAAAAAGCTAAATAAATAAGTAACGCAAAAAGGACGGCCCCGATCGGGACCGTCCTTTTATTATGCCTTGCTTCGATTCTAAGCAGTCTTCCGCTCCGCGTAAGGAAGCAGCTCGAGTATGATGACCGCCAAAAGATAAAAGACGATGCAGCACGCAATCGCAAACAGCGGATACATCGTGCGGTTGCCGATGGTCTGAAAGACTTCTGCGAGATCCCGTACGCCGATGCATCCCGCAACCGTCGTCCACTGAAGCATCGTTACGGCTGTCCGTCGTGCCGGACGGGATGCGAGGAATCTGAGTCTTTGCCTGAAGCCGTATGCATTCGGACCGGTGTCATCCAGGTCTGCATCATTTTCTGTTGTTTCCGCAGTTGCCTCAGCGTCCTTTCCCGAGGCCGATGCCTCATACAGCAGACCCGCGCCGTTTAAGCCGATTCCTAGCGCCGCCGGGATGAGTAACGGTATGTGAACTCCCGCGAGCACAACGCCGCCGAGAAGCAGTAAAAGAAGCGGTACCGGAATGCTCCGGAATATGTATGCTAGTCCCGCAGCTGTCTTTTGCAGCACTGTCTTCGGGCTCTCCGAAAGTGCCTTCAGCGCAAGCCAGAATAGCGAAGCGATGACACAGGCAAGAAGCATCAAAACTGCCGTGGTGATAACAGCGGAAATAATCTGCCGATACGCACCGCCGGAAATCAGATTGTCCTTAATCACATTCATCCATCCGCTCACTTTCCTGCCCTCCTTTCGCATCAGTAAACGATATTCCTTCACGCCGAAATAACCTGTCGACGTAAGGTATTTCGGCGTCGTCAGCGAGTGGTTCTCACTCGTCGCGCCGACACAAAGCATATCGACCCGCCCTGCCATCAGGCTGACGTAGGCCGTTTCTTCCTGCAGATTTACAAACACCGGCCGGTACCCGAGGCTTTCGGCCAAAGCACCTGCAATCTCCGCTGCCGCGCCATGCGCCGTCCCGCCTTCGTAAACCGCAAGAGGCGGTACCGCCCCGGTGACTCCGATATAAAAATTCCGTCCCGCCTTCTTCGGCGATGTTTCCGCGCGTTCCGAAAGCATTTCCTTCGGGAACGTCCACGTTTCCCCGATCAGCCCGCGCTCCAGTCCTCCAAGCGCCTTCAGTGCCGCCAGGAAGCTGTCGGCGTTACTCCTTAATGCTTCCGATTCAGGCGCAAAGGCAAATGCGAACGAGAACCGTTCTTCTCCGCCTCCGGGCGTTTCGGCCGGGGCAAATGAGACGTACTCTCCGCTTTGCTCCAGATACTCCGCCGTCACATCCGCTGCCCAGATTGCGGAAACCTTTCCGCAGTCAAGCGCCTTCCGGGCGCTTTCAAAATCCGGGAAGGAAACATATTCCGGGACAGTCGTTCCGAAATATCCTTCCGCGAACAGCTTCATCGAGTCATCCGGCATGCCGTTTGCGACGCCTCCGACCGAGGACAGGGCAGGTATTCTGCCGTCCTTTGAAAGAGCCACCCGCACTTCGTCCGCACCGGGTCCCGAAGCCGCTTTCTTTCCTCCCGAGGCTGCTTCTGCAAAGACAAGCAGAAGTAGCAGCAGGGAAGTCAGAAGCAGGGCAATCCATTTTCCTCGTGGTGAAATCATAAAATTATTCAATCCTTGCTCCGATAATGTATTCGCTTCGAAGACCGACAACAAGCCGGTTTCCGAACACGGCAGGCGTTGACTCGATGTTGGCGCCGTAATTGATTCTGTCAAGCGTCTTTCCGGTCAGTGCGTCGATGAGACATATATCCCCGTTTCCGCAGCACTGAATCAGTCGCGCCGAACCGTCCGTGCAATAGGTTAGACAGCCCGAACTCCACGCGTCGCACGGCAGCTCCTTCCGCCACGCTTCCTCTCCGGTATCCTTGTTAAGAGCAACCAGATAACCGGTGTTGACCGAAGGCGTCTTGGATACGGCAAAATAGATATACGGGGCTGCCGCACCGCTCCCCGACGCACCCGACGAGAGAATCCCGCCGGCAAGTCCCGAAACGGTGTGAACCTCATAAGGTTTCTTCCAAATGATACGTCCGTCGGTCGCATTCAGCTTATAAACGCACGCTTCTCCGGTATGATAGCGGGACGTGTGGTATTTGAGCGTCGTCCCGACATAGATTGCAGCGCTGCCGTCCTCCGAAATCTCGAGCACCGGACTCGCGTTAATATCCTCCCCGAGATCCTGCACCCAGACGGGTTGCATCGTATTCAGATCAAGACACTGGAATATGCCGCCGTTGTCGCCGAAGAACAGGAACCGTCCCCAAACAACCGCGCTCGATTCCGAACCCGAGCCGATATCGCTCTCGCTCGCTTCGAAGCGGTCATGCGCCGCTTTCGAATCATACACATAGCGGACAACCTCGTCCGGATCGATGCTCAGCGTTCCCGCTTCCGCATCATACTTTGAGTTAAGCCGCACCGTATAGAGTACGCCGTTCTCACCCGGACAGATTACCGTATCGGCTTCCGCTGCGAAAACCGGCGAGCTGTCAAAGCCGTGCCATCTGCGCGGGGCGAACGTGTCATTTGCCGCAAATTCATAAAGCTTCTTCCCGTTAATCAGGCTGTACACGAATATCCGCGCGCTTACCTGCTCGCCGAACGGCCCCGTTGCTGAATCGCCGGAACCGCAAATCAGAAGCGGCATATCAGGATGCAGGGAACACGTGCCTTTGAACGTCATGCCGACGTGAATCGGGTCGCGGGTCGCCTTTCCGGTTTCAAGGTCGAGGAAATGAATCATTCCGTCCATTCCCGGATAGATGACTTCGCAGAGGCCTTCCTTCGCTTTGGCCTCCTCGTAAAGGTTCATTTTGCTTCTCTGTTCGCGGGTCCACCCGACAACGAGCGGCTGCCCGGTCCAGCCGTTACCGGACCAGTAATTGACACCGTCATCCTTCAAGAACCGGCCGGTTTTCACCTCCCAGTCCTTTGCGAGATGCTCTCCTGCTCCCGTAACCGTGCCAAATGAGGACATGCTCCGAAGGTAGTTCCCGCGAAACGTAAGGATTCCACGGTTGGGTGTATTCGTTCCGATCAGACCGTCGGTGAATTCGATAGCCCGGCTTCTTTCATATTCCGTAACAACACTTCCGTTCACGATAACCTTAACCGAATTGAGATACTTCTCCGGTTCGGTCTCCGGCGAAGCCTTCGGCGTTCCCTTTGCAGTGCCCGCCTCCGCATGATACTCCACGCTGAGGCTTCCTTTGGTCTTCACGAAATAGTTATAGACATAGGACAGGTTTCCTTTGACCTTTACAAGCAGCACAAAAAAACCGCACAGTACTGTTATCAATACTGCCGCAGCCGCAATCAGAACGACGCGCAGAGCGCACCGTTTTCCCTTTGCCTGTTGTCCCTTTTTCTTACTCATTCGCGTTTTTATACTCCCGGATCAGACGCTCAATCCCCTCCGCCGAACGCAGACAGTTGCGGTCGATACGGGTGGGCTGCAACTCGATTCCTGCATCCTCAAGCGCCTCAAACAGCTCGATTACGGCAAGGGAATCCAAAAGCCCGCTCTCGATGAGATCGACTCCCTCGTCGTACACTGCCTTGTCCTCGCAGATTTCAAATAACAGTTTTTTTACGTCTATCATATGCGTTCAAGCGCCTTTCTGTCTGTTTTGCCGTTCGCATTCCGCGGCAGGCTTTCCGTAACCGTCACGGTCTTCGGAATCATGTATGCGGGAAGCATCTCAGATAGCTCTCGTCGGATGCTTTCGGGGGTGCAGCTGCTTCCTTTTTCCGGTACGGCAAATGCCTGAATTGTCTTTACAATCCCGTCCGGATTCCGCTTCGCGATAACGGCACACTCCGCCACGCCCGCAATCCGGTTGATTGCACACTCAATCCCGTCGAGCTCGATTCGGTAGCCTTTGTATTTGACCTGGGAATCGTTCCTGCCGGTATAGTATAAAAGACCGTCGCAGATGTACCCGCCGTCACCGGTCCGGTAGCCGTTCACACCGTTCTCGATGAAATGTCCGCCGTCGCGTCCGTCAAGATACCCATTGAAAACCGAAGGGCCGGACAGCACAATCTCATCTTCCGAAACGGTAATATCCGTTGCAGCCGAAGCAATCTCACCGACCGGAAGCTCTCCTTCTGCTTCCGTCATTTCCGAAGTAATCTGCACCGCACACACCGCGCACGTTGCTTCGGTCGGTCCGTACGCATTGATCAGGCTGATATCCGGAAACCGTGCGAACAGTTTCCGTACGGGCTTCTTCTCAAGCCGCTCACCGCAGCAGAATATCGCCTTAAGCTCCGGCAAATTCCCTTTCGTAAACGTTTCCTCAATCAGACACAGTTTCAGTGCCGAGGGCGTCAGCACCGCCAGATGGATATTTCCGTTTGCGAACACGCCTGTCATGGTTCCCGCCTGACTGCTGTCCGCTGCCGACGTGCCTGCTGCCATATCTCCCGCTGCTGCCGGTCCGCCGGGAATTGCCGTCCACGTGTGTCCATTGCAAAGCGCGTAATAAAGATCCGCGACACTTAAGTCAAAACCAAGCGCCGCCTGGTTCAGCACATTCAGCTCGCGGTACTCTGCGAGCGGTCCGAATGACCCGATCCAGCGGGCGAAATTATCCAGATTGGCATACGAAACGGGAACCCCTTTAGGCGTCCCCGTGCTTCCCGATGTAAAAATGATATATGCGGTCTCATTGTCTGAGTTCAGTTCTATGTTATCCCGGAATCCGGCAAGTTCCGGCAGCGTAAGCACTTCCGCCTCAATAGCGGAATCGTGTGCTCCTTCCTCCCTCTGCGAAATCACAAGCGTCGCTCCGGCCATACGGACGGTTTCCGCATACCTTTTTTCAGGTACGGCGCTTCCGACCGGGACATACGCCCGCTTCGAAAGAAGGCATGCAAGCACTGCCGTAATCTCCCACACGCCGTGGTCTCCGTGAAGGATTACCGGCGAGGTTCCCTGTCTCCGAAGAAGTCCTGCCGTCTCCGAAGCCTGCTGCCACAGTTCCCGGTAGGTGATGCTCTCCCCGCCGATTCTGCAGGCAGTACGGTCCGGCCATTGCTCCGCCGCTTTACGCAGCCGCTCAGTAATCATCGGATCTCCTCCTCGGGAATCAGCGAATAGTCGTAAACAACTTCGGAATGATTGTCGAGAATCAGTTCCTTGCGAATCTCCTCGCCGCTCTTACGGTCAATCACGCTGCGGTACACCTTCGAGATGCGATAGTATTTGTCACCCTCTTTGTGATAATGCGAATCCTCCTCAAAGAGGCGATAGCGGTACGGGAGCTCGTTAATAGCCCGCAGTTCTCCGCACAGCTCTCCGTTCTCGCACCACACGAGAATCTGCACGTCGGTGTCAAGATTGTTTCGGAAACGGTAATCGCGGTTGTTGTAGCATACCGACGTCCCGGTTCCGAACGGCACGCGACGGCGCTCATCCGGGAACAGTGCGTCCGAATGATGATGCAACTCGGTTACCTTCAAAGAACTGTTCAATACGAGCCAGTGAATCATATTGGCCATCTGGCACAGCCCTCCGCCGATGCCCGACGACAGCTTACCCTGACGGATATTGAGTCCTTCCTTGTACCCTTTGCGCGCGGTCGGACGTCCTACCGTCCGCCAGAACGAGAATACTTCGCCCGGATGAACGACGATGCCGTTAATCTTCTCACAGGCGAGCTCGATATTGGTGACCTTATTCTCCTGCAGGCGCAGGTCTACCCCGTTCAGGCGACGCACCATCACGGAGCTGTGGCTTTTCACGATGACCGGGAGCTGACTCTCCCGATACTCTTTCGCGAACCGTCCCCCCGTAAAGAGATCTTTGCATTTGCGCTTTAAGATCTCTTTCTCGGTTGAGATCCGATAACATGTCGGATTGATCTGACAAAACAACTTTCTTCCCATCTTACCCCCACACAGGCTTATAAGCCTCTCTTTATCTTCCGGCTTCCTTCCTCCGGAGCATTTCGTCATACTGCCGGTACATCTTCTGCACGCTGTTCTCAAGCAAATAATAGTGGCAGATGTACGGCACCATAAGAATCAGGAGTGCTACCGTCAGAAGCAGCAGTCCGACACTCGGCGACGCCACCGCAAAGAAAATCGTGCCGACCGTCAGTATGGCGAAAAGTACAGTCACGATCAGGTGAATCAGGCGCTCATGCATAAAGAATCCGATCTGAACAAGATGCTTTTCTATTTCCCTGCCGTAATCAATTCCCTCAGGCGGGTTTGCAAGCATATCGTCAATCTGTTTCAAATACATCTTAATCCGTTCACCCATCACATGAACCTCCTTCGTGCCGATATTCCATTATATCACACGCGCCTTCGTAAGTAAATGGTTTTTAACTGTGAAAAATACCATAAAAACCGCCCGAAAATCCGCCTGAAATCTCCTCTTTTTCACCTTGACACTCTCCTATATGTTGTGTTATGCTTTAGACAAATCAAAAAGATATTGTTTCTGACGGTTCAGTGGAGTCCACCACAGGGAAGCAATATCCGTTTTAAGCCGACCGTCTGGGCAATATTTTCGAAAGAAAGTATTGCCCTTTATTATTTCATAAAACAACGCGGGAACACTTCGACGTGACGAAGGACCGATGTAAGGAGGATGAAGGTATGGAAGCTTGGGAAGGATTCAAAGGTCAAACCTGGAAAGACGAAATCAACGTAAGGGATTTCATTCAGAACAACTATACGCCTTATGAGGGTGACGGGGCATTTCTCGCGGGCGCAACCGAACGGACCTCGAAGCTGATGGGCAAGCTCTCCCACCTCTTCGATCTTGAGCAGCAGTTCGGCGGCGTACTCGATATCGACACCCAGCATGTTACCTCGCTTCTTAACTATAAGCCCGGCTACCTTGACAAGGACAACGAACTGATTGTCGGCCTGCAGACCGACCGCCCGCTTCGCCGCGGCGTGAACCCGTTCGGCGGCCTGAATATGACGAGAAAGGCCTGCCAGGCTTACGGCTACGAGCTCTCCGAAAAAGTTGAGGAGGAATTCCTTTACCGCACGACGCACAACGACGGCGTATTCCGCGTATACAGTGACGAAATCAGAAAGGCCCGTCACGTCGGCATCATCACCGGTCTTCCGGATGCCTACGGCCGTGGCCGCATCATCGGCGATTACCGCCGTGTCGCACTGTACGGCGTGGACCGTCTGATTGCCGAAAAGCAGAAGGACAAGGCTGACCTTGCCGCTTCCCAGCCGATGGATGCCGAGACCATCCGCCGCCTTGAGGAGCTTTACCAGCAGATTAACTTTCTCGGTAAGCTGAAGGATATGGCGCTTCTTTACGGCATCGACATCAGTAAGCCCGCAACGAATTCGAAGGAAGCCATCCAGTGGCTGTACTTCGGCTACCTCGGCGCCATCAAGGAGCAGAACGGTGCTGCCATGAGCCTCGGCCGTACCTCGACCTTCCTTGACATTTATTTTGAGCGTGATTTGCAAAACGGTGTATACACCGAGTCCGAGCTGCAGGAGCTTCTTGATGACTTCGTCATGAAGCTTCGCATGGCCCGTCACTTAAGAACACCCGAATATAACGAACTCTTCGCAGGCGATCCGATGTGGATCACCGAGTCTGTCGGCGGCATGGGTGAGGACGGCCGCACGCTTGTCACGAAGAACTCCTTCCGTATCCTCAATACACTTTACACGCTCGGTCCTTCCGCAGAGCCGAACCTGACCGTTCTGTGGTCCAGGGATCTTCCCGAGAACTTCAAGCAGTTTGCCACGAAGGTTTCCTGCGACACCGACGCAATCCAGTACGAAAATGACGACCTGATGCGTCCGATTTACGGCGACGATTACGGTATTGCCTGCTGCGTATCCGCCATGCGGCTCGGCAAGGACATGCAGTTCTTCGGTGCAAGAGCAAACCTCGCCAAGCTTCTTCTGATGAGCTTAAACGGCGGCCGCGACGAGCGCTACAACCTGCAGGTCGGCCCGGAGATGCCGGTTTACGAGGACGAGTATCTTGACTATGACAAAGTATGCGAGCGCATGGCATTTTACAGAGACTGGCTCGCCAAGACCTACGTCACCGCGATGAATATGATCCATTACATGCATGACAAATACGCCTACGAGAAGACGCAGATGGCTTTGCATGATACGAACGTTCACCGCTACATGGCATTCGGCGTTGCCGGCCTTTCGGTGCTTGCCGATTCCCTCTCCGCGATTAAGTTCGCGAAGGTAAAGGCCATCCGCGATCCCGAAACCGGTCTCATCAAGGATTTCGAGACGACCGGCACGTTTCCGTGCTACGGCAACGACGACGACCGCGTTGACCTTCTTGCGAAGGAACAGACCGAGCTCTTCCTCGCAGCGCTTAAGAAGATTCCGACTTACCGGAATGCCGAGCATACGCTTTCGATTCTGACCATCACGTCGAACGTCATGTACGGCAAGAAGACCGGCAATACGCCTGACGGACGCCGCGCCGGCGAGCCGTTCGCACCCGGTGCCAACCCGATGCACGGCAGAGATAAGAGCGGCGCTCTCGCATCGCTCAACTCGGTTGCGAAGCTTTCCTACAAGACCTGCAAGGACGGCATCAGCAACACGTTCTCGATCATTCCGCAGGCACTCGGCCATAACGAGAAGGAACGCTGCAGCAACCTGATTAACATCCTCGACGGTTACTTTGCACAGATGGCGCACCACCTGAACGTCAACGTTTTGAACCGTGAGACGCTGATCGACGCGATGAACCATCCGGAGAAGTATCCGACGCTCACAATCCGCGTATCCGGCTACGCCGTAACGTTCAACAAGCTGACGCTTGAGCAGAAGAAGGAAGTCATTTCGAGAACGTTCCACGAAGCCGTATAAATCATCGGCAAACCCAAGTCGGGCGGGAAATCCCGCCCGATTTCTTTCGGAGGAATCATGACCGCTTTGGAAAATACAACGATGAATAGCGGTACGGCCGTTACGGGCCGCATCCACTCGTTTCAGTCCCTCGGCGCCGTGGACGGCCCGGGGTTACGTTTCGTTGTGTTTTTGCAGGGCTGTCCGATGCGGTGCATGTACTGCCATAATCCCGACACCTGGCTGCCGGAAGGCGGAACGGAATACACCGTAGACGAAGTCGTACAGAAGATTCTCCGCTACCGTACCTACTTTGGTAAGGACGGCGGCGTGACCGTTTCCGGCGGCGAAGCGCTCTTCCAGGCGGAGTTCGTTACCGGGCTTTTCCACGCCCTGAAGGCGGAAGGCATTCATACCTGTCTTGATACAAGCGGCGTACGGCAGACCGGCATAAAAACCGACAAAAACGAGTCAATTTGTTCTACAGATGTAGAACAAATTCTTCAAAATCTCCTCGCCGTAACCGACCTTGTCATCTGCGACATTAAGTTCACGACAGAAAAAGACTACCTCGCTTATGCAGGAGGCAGTCTTTCAACCGTACTCTCTTTTCTTTCTCTTACCGAGGCCGCAGGCGTTCCGCTTTGGGTCCGCCATGTCATCGTGCCCGGCTTCACTGATTCCGAGGCCGAAGTGCAGACGATGATCGATCTGGCGCGACGCCACACAAATCTCAGCCGCATTGAACTGCTGCCGTTTCGTAAGCTCTGCGTCACCAAATACGAAAGTCTCGGCATTCCGTTCCGCTGCGCGGATGTTCCTGAATGTGACGAGGCAACGATCAAACGTCTTTCTTCTCTCATTCCCAAAAACCTTCGGTAATCTTCTGTCGTCCTGATATTGCTCTGATGCTGTTACGCCCCGTCTACCCGAGCGCCACATCTAAAGCCATCATCAGCGTGAATCCGAACGAAAACATCAAAACACCGATATTGCTGTGCTCTCCCGACGACATCTCGGGAATCAGCTCCTCCACCACGACATACATCATGGCGCCGGCCGCAAAGCTTAAAAGATACGGCATTGCCGGAACCAGAAGCCCCGCTGCCAGTATCGTAAGAAGCCCGAACACCGGCTCCACGGCACCCGACAACGCGCCGTCCCGGAATGCTCCGAGGCGGCTTTTTCCGTTTGCGTGAAGCGGCATCGAAATGATTGCGCCCTCCGGAAAATTCTGAATCGCGATACCGACCGAAAGTGCTAGCGCCCCTCCTGCCGTGATCGTCGCATTTTCCGCAAGCAGGCCCGCGTAAACGACACCGACCGCCATGCCCTCGGGGATGTTGTGAAGCGTCACCGCAAGCACCATCATCGTTGTCTTGCCAAGACGGCTTTTCACACCCTCGGGCTTGTCACTGTCCATATGCAGGTGCGGGATGACCGAGTCGAGAAACAGCAGCAAAAGCACGCCGAGCCAGAAGCCGACAACGGCGGGGACAAATGCCATCTTTCCCATGCTCTCCGACTGATCCATCGCAGGCATCAGAAGGCTCCAGATTGAAGCCGCAACCATTACGCCCGCGGCAAAGCCCGTGAGCGCTCTCTGTACCTTTTCATTCAGCTGACCGCGCATGAAGAACACGCAGGCTGCACCGCCCGCGGTTCCGAGAAACGGAATCAGCAGGCCGATGATTACTTCTTTCGTAAACATACCGTTTCCTCCTGCCTTTATTCATCGGGCTGTGCAACTCTTTGTGAAGTTAGCCTCGCCTAACTACACACATTATAGTTAGTGTACGCTAACTTGTCAAGACGGTAATCTCCTTCTTTTTTACTGAAATTGCAGGAAAGAGACATTGCTATTTTGGCTATTTTGTGGTAAAGTGACAAAAAGGCTCGAAAAGGAGAAATGCCATGGCACTACAGGAATCCGGAGAGATGTATCTCGAAACCATCTATGTATTATCGCTGAACTCTTCTGCCGTACGCAGCATCGACGTTGCGGAATACATGGGATTTTCCAAGCCCTCCGTAAGCCGTGCTATCAGCTTACTGAAAACCGAAGGCCTGGTTAAGATCGATAAAGACGGTTATCTCAAGCTAACCGAAGCCGGCCTGATTCTTTCCAAACGAATTTACGAGCGCCACACGGTACTCTCCCGTCTGTTCACGCTCCTCGGCGTCGATGAAAAGATTGCCTCCGAGGACGCCTGCCGGATTGAACACTACATCAGCGACGAAACCTTCTCCGCCATCAAACGGCATATGGAGAAGTATCTGCCGAAGGATCAGCAGTAATTGCTTTTTATGGGTACAAAAAAAGAGGGCTTGATGCCCTCTTTTCTTTTTGTTAATTATAGAACAACCCCCATACGGAAATCTTGCAGGAACGGAATTCTCCCAGCGGTGCCGTTTGAAACTCATGCACATAGATTGCGAGCAGAATCACCAACATGATAATTGCAATCAATGCACAGGCAACCGGCACGGTCAGACAACGGATATGCAGCTCCGAACGGTTTCTAAGCCGCTTCATCAGATAGATGCTTTTGGTTGGCTTATGGAATGTCGCATAGTTCAGAAAACCAATCATAAAGCACCAGACCATCACCATCGGAAATACTGCAAAGCACCCCTTGATGCAGGTGTTGATATCTGTTGAAAACGGTCTCGCCACCCCGTAAATAACACCTTTTCTCCGTGAGAAACTGAACAGATAATCTTTATAGGCACGTTCAGCCGCCCCAAGATTTGTATAAAACAGCCGGCTGTACAAAAACAGTAACAGCAGCAATATGATGCTGATTCCGATTTCCATAAGTCCTGAGATTCCCGGCGGAACAATCTTCGAAGCGATTCTGTTTTTCTTCTTTTCATCCATAGCATTTTCCTCTTATACAAATCTACTTCGACCAGCGGATGCTTAATCTCTGCACGCTTCCGCCATATGAATAATCCAGTCTTTCAACATACATGGAGTGTTCGAAGAATCCCTGATACAGAAGGCCGTCCTTTGAATATACGACAACCTGAACCGTGTAATAATCCGTGCTCGCAACAGCAAGCCTCGTACCGTCAAAGGACAACGCTGACGGATATATTCCCTCTGTAAACGGGATATCCATAACCATACCCATATGGCCGTCGTCTTTTCTTCCGAGGACAAACAGCCGCCTGTTCTCAACTACCCCGGGATTCATCCAAACCGCGAAATAATCTTCGAACGGAAACAGGATTTCATTAAAATCGCTGTCATAAGTCCGGTTATCCTCTCCTAGAGAAACATCCGTATAAACCTCTGCCGTTTCCGCATCGATGATTCGGACAAAGTATTCCCCGTTTTTGATATAGATTACATATAAGGTTTTTCCGTCGAGGCTCATGCCGAGCTTACGGACATCCGTATTCGGGTCCAGCGGACTGAACAGGCGAAGGCCTTCCGTCTTGATATAGGACTTTCTGCCGCCGTTTTCTTTACTCGAAACGTATGGAAGGATATAAATGCCGTAGCCTCCGGGAATCAGCGAAGTGTCCACCGGCTGCCCGTTTTCCGCGAGTGAACAAAACGTTACGAATATATTCCTGTCATTATTCGTATTAATGAATTTCGGTTCGAAGTGCTCCGTCCCGAGAGGGTCCGGGTTATACGTGTTCTCCGTCATGATCCACTGTTCCCCCTTAAGAACGGGAATCCGGAAGAAATCTTTCAGCTCGCGGAGCGCCATGGCCGCCTCAAAAGGAGAAATTGTTTTATCCTGTATGCTGTCCTGTTCTGTCAAAGAAGCATATCCATGGGACGAAAAACCGACTCTGAGCTCCCACCCGGGCGGATAAACTTCTTCCACCATCGGATAGTAATCCATGTAATCCGAAAGCGCGAGTATTCTCGGTTTTCCTGCTTCCTCCCATTTTTTTATCAAAGTGCCATGAAGAAGATTATAGATTAAACCGAAATGGTACCTTCCCGATTCCAATCCGTACATACCCATGCGCGTGTACTCGTAAATACGCTTTTCATCCAGATAATGACTCAGTTCCTCACGGTAATCCCGGTTACCCGGAATGATTTCATATTGTAAAACCGGACCGTCTGCCCGATATGTAACCTCACTTCGGTACACACCGGTATCGAATTCCGCCTCAGGATGTATATCCTCGTATGGATTATTCTCAATTCCGATCTCCGTGAAGATATCGAACGAGACCACAAGTCCCTCTGCCGCCTTCGGGTCTCCCGTCACATTTTCCGGAAGAATCACCAGGCGCGTGCTCCCTGTCTCCGCCTTCACCACCGCGTACAAAAAGCCTGCCGCAAGCAGTACTGTCAGAGATAAAAATACAACAAATCTATGCTTCATCGTCTCCCCTGATCCCTTCTAAAGCGAGCCCCACACGGTCCGCTTTGTATCCGTATGTCTGCTTCACATAATCCACAAGCGTACTGCCCTGCTCCTCAATATCTGCTGTCCTGACATCTCCGATGATCTTCCCCTTATGAATCATCACCGCACGGTCGATGAAACCATCCACCTCTTCTATCAGATGCGTGGAAAGGATGATGGTCTCATTCGGCTCCAGTATCCCGAGAAGGACCTTGTAGAAATCTTCGCGGTTGAACAAGTCATACCCGACGAACGGTTCATCAAGGAAAATGTAATCCGCACCCTGGCAAAGCGCCAGAATGACTTCAATCTGATTCTTCTGTCCGGTTGAGAGCTTCTTAAGCGGGCGGTGCACCGGAAATTCAAAGAACTCCGTCAAACCCTTGAAGCGCGCCTTTTTGAAGCGTGGAAAATGCTCCGAATAAAACTCCTCATGCTCGAGTGCCGTCAGCGCCGGAAAGAAGCTGTGCTCACAGGTGCCGAAGGAAAGTCTTTCGATGTTTTTCCGGGTAACCGGCTCTCCGTCCAAAAGAATCTCTCCTTTGTGGCCGAGAAGTCCGAGAATGCATTTCATCAAAGTGGTTTTTCCTGCGCCGTTCTCACCGAACAGACCGACAATCTCGCCCTGCCCGATGGACAGGCTCACATCGGAAACTGCCTCCACAACACCGCTGTACCGTTTTGTCACATTTTTCAATTCAAGCATCTGTAATTCCTCCGTTTATAAACAATCCGCTCTTTCATCTTCGGTTCTTGCGCGACCGTTATGAAACCAGAACATCGATTTCCAAATCAAATAACATGTAACCGGGATTGCAAGCAGTCCGCGGATTCTGATCCAGGTGGGCCACTTGGTCAGCGGGATATACCATATCGTTGCGACAAGAATCGGCAGCACAATCAGCAGCGGAATTCCTTTAGAGGCAACTCTCTCCCGGCCGACGAAGGCGCATATCGAAGCGCCGAATCCGCACGACGCGATCACAAAAACGATCTCCAGCCATGCCAAAGGATTTCCAATCGGGATAACCGTCTGAAAGAACGTGTCCTGACGCTCCACAATCCGTAAAACCATCTCCGTACCGGCGCCGAACTTCTTATGGTCAATCCGGTTAAAGATGAAGATCATGATCACTTCTTCCTGCCAGAGCATCAGAAGCGACACCGTCGAAAGCAGGAAATCATACAGGAAAACCGTTCTTTCCGAAATCCTAAGCCGCGCCAGCGTATATGCGTTATGTTCCTGCCTCAAGAAACCGAGCGCGAAGGAAAGAAGCATGATGATAAATGCCACATAGAATACGATTCCGAAGTACGGACCCGCATTAATCAGATGATCCCATTCCTCATTCACTCCTGCGTCGAGTTTTGAAAACCGGCGGAACACGCCGATGCTGACAGGCGGCATCAGGATGAGAAGACAAAGTACGATTCTGAACTTTCTTCGAATCAACAGCTTTATGACTGAAAGATGCTTCTTCATGCTTCCGTCTCCTCCTCTTCCCAGAACTGATCAATCAGCTTGAAGGCTTCCTCGCGGCTGATGCCCATCTGCCGCAGTGCCCCTGTGATGCTTCGGATATTTTCGCGAAGCAAATCCTCACGAAGCTTTTGAATCTTCTCTTCGGTAATCTTCATAACGCTCTTCGCCCCCGCCTGCGATACAATCAGTTCCTCTTCCTCCAACAGATGAAACGCCTTCTGCACCGTGTTCGGATTGATTCCGAGCAGTGCGGAAAGAACACGTCTCGAAGGAAGCTCGTCGCCGTCCCGGATGGTGCCCGCTACTGCTCCGCGCTTAATGAAGAGAAGAATCTGCTGATAGATCGGCGTCCCCTCCGTCGGTTTAAAGGTGTCAAATGAAATCATGATCGGCTCCCTTTAAGAATCGAAACTGTATTAACCGTGTAATACGGTTTGACTGTATTATAGAACTAATACAGTTGGTTGTCAAGCAGTTTTTTTGAAGTTGTGTTGAATGGTTTTTACGGGTATAATCAGGGATGGAAAAGTTTTTTCACATTTTCCGTAAAAAGCCCTTGACTCTCACACTGTGTCAGGGATTACAGTAACATCGAGCTCAGTAATACATGCATGGAGGACACACACGATTATGCTTAAAATCGGTGATTTTTCAAAACTTTCCAGAGTCAGCATCCGAATGCTTCGCCACTACGACGACATCGGACTTTTAAAGCCCGCGGAAATCGACCGGTTCACGGGGTACCGCTACTACCGTGAGGACCAGCTGTTCACGATCGGGCGGATTACTTCATTGAAGGACATGGGATTTTCCCTTGCGGATATCGTGAAGATGTTAGACATCTACAACGAACCGGCCGAGATGGATGCTTTTCTTGCCGAAAAGCAGACGGAACTGAACGAGATTGCAAGACAGACGGAGTATCGGCTGACGCTTCTGGAAACAGCCCGTAAGAGGCTTAGAAAGGAGCACAATATGAATTTCGATGTTACGGTAAAAACCATTCCGGAGCGCTATGCCGCGACGGTACAGATGATTGTCCCGACCTATATGGATGAGGGAATGCTTTGGAATACGATGATGGGTGAGACGGCTGCGGCCGGTGAGCCGCTTGTGCCTGCAGACGGCTGCCTGGCGGCCGCGCAGTTCCTCGACCCTGAGTACAAAGAGGAAAATGTGGAGATTTTGGCCTGGATGACCGTAAAGGGCACATACAAAGACACAGAGCACGTGAAGTTTCAGACGATGCCCGCCGTCAAGGTTGCGAGCTGCATCATCAAAGGAAGCTACGACCAGATGAACGACGCAACCGCGACGGTTGTTTCGTGGATCGGCGCAAACGGCTACAAGCCGAACGGCCCGATGTTCAACATCTACCACGTAAGCCCCGCGCAGACGCAGAATCCCGACGAGTATGTCACCGAGCTCTGCTTCCCGGTGGAATAAACAGTGTACGTGAATATGCTTCCGGCTCCGCTTCCGGGCGCAGCAAATGGGTTTCGACACAAACAAAAACGCTTTCCCGCTTATGGTACGGGAAAGCGTTTTTTTGTTTGGTAAAGTGTTTTCAGGTGGTTTCTGTTTGCCTGCCGGGCTTTTTACACCTGTCAGCCTGCTTTTACGCCTGCCGGCCGGCTCTACTCTATCGTGCCGCCGCCGAGGACGATGTCGCCGTCATAAAGAACTGCCGCCTGGCCCGCCGTAATGGCACGCTGCGGTTCGTCAAAAAGGATGCGCACGCGGTCTTCACCGATCGGTGTTACCTCCGCCCACTGCTCTCTCTGACGGTAACGGATCTTTGCCTTGCAGCGGAACGGTTCCGTCGGAGCGCTTCCGCTGATCCAGTTGAAATCAGCGACCGTAAGCTCGCGGCTCATCAGATCGTCATTGCTTCCGAGTATAACCTCGCGTGTCTTGGGGCGAATCTCACATACATAAAGCGGTTCGGGTGCCGAGATGCCGAGGCCTTTGCGCTGCCCGATTGTGTAATGAATGATGCCCTTGTTGGGACCGATCACATTTCCCGCCTTGTCAACGAAATTGCCGGGCTCGGGAACTTTGCCGGTATAGGTTTCAATGACCTTCGCGTAGTCTCCGTCCGGGACAAAGCAGATGTCCTGGCTGTCAGGCTTATCCGCGTTGACAAAGCCGCTCTCTTCCGCTTCCTTACGAACATCCGCCTTGTTCATGCCGCCGAGCGGAAAGCAGGTGTGTTTAAGCTGCTCCTGCGTTAAGGAATAAAGAACATAGCTCTGGTCCTTCGATTCGTCGGCTGCCTTCTTTAAGAAGTACCGGCCGTCCTTCTCTTCTATCTGCGCGTAATGGCCGGTTACGATGACGTCGCAGCCAAGTACTACCGCACGTTCGTAAAGCTTTTCAAACTTCATATAACGGTTGCAGTCGATGCACGGATTCGGCGTGATGCCGCACTCATAGCAGCGGATGAACTTATTGATAATCTTCTCTTTGAAGTCGTCTTTGAAGTTGAAGACATAGTAATTCATGCCGAGGCGGAACGCTACCTGTCTCGCATCCTCGACATCATTTAAAGAGCAGCAGGTTCGTTCCCCCGGGGCTGCCTCTTCCGGCCGCTCATATAATTTCATTGTGCACCCGATGCACTCATAGCCAAGCTCAATCATCTTCTTGGCCGCAAGCGACGAATCCACGCCGCCGCTCATCGCAATCAGGGCTTTCTTCTTTATCGGTTCTGTCATATGATGATACCTTCTTTTTTTCTACAGAATAGTATATTCTGCTATCTTCATAAGGGCAAGTGTTTTTTCTCCTCAATCTCTTGCTTTGTTTCAGTTTTATCTTCCTGTTTCAATTCTGAAACCGAGCCGCATCGAATGGTTCCCCATTGTCCTTTTGAGACTTTTGCTTCAGACATACCCTCCAAACTGTTATTTTTGACCGTTGGTGGGTATCAAGGGATTCAGACGGCTTAATCAAGCTTGTTTTTCTGCCCCGGCATACCCTCCAAACTGAAATAATTGACCGTTGGTGGGTATCAAGGGTTTCAGACGGCTTAATCAAGCTTGTTTTTCTGCCCCGGCATACCCTCCAAACTGAAACAATTGACAGTTGGTGGGTACAGGGCGCTTCAGCCGGCATAAAACAGTCCTTTCAAACCGGTCTCCCAAGCATAAAACTCTGCTTTCCCACGCAAAACCCGGGCGCTGCTTGCAGCGCCCGGGTCAAGCAGTCATTCAATAAAAAAACCGGGCGCTGTTTGCAGTGCCCGGTCTAATCAGCTATTCAATTCAGAAAGCAATTATTTGTTGATGGTTCTCTTTACGTAGTGCGTATGAAGAATCTCATGAGCCTTGTGGCTGCCGAAGGAACCGAAGAACTCATCGTAAACCTTCTTGATGGAAGGATTCTCGTGAGACTTACGAAGCGTCTTAGCAGCGTCGTTGTCATAGAGAGCCTTAGCGCGGAGACCGCGTACGTCTACGAAGTTGCGAACCTCGGAATCAACGAGAGGCTGACCGCCGCCGTTGATGCAGCCGCCCGGGCAAGCCATGATCTCGATGAAGGTGTACGGCGAGGTGCCGGCCTTGATCTGATCCATGATGATGCGGGCATTTGCAAGAGAGGATGCAACAGCAACCTTAACTTCAAGATCGCCAACCTTGTAGGTAGCTTCCTTGATGCCTTCCATACCACGAACTTCCTTGAACTCAACATTGGTAAGTTCCTTACCGGTGATGACTTCAACTGCGGTACGAAGAGCTGCTTCCATAACACCGCCGGTTGCACCGAAAATAACGGCTGCACCGGTGGACTCGCCGAGCGGATCATCGAACTCGCCGTCCGGAAGGGCTGCGAAATCAATGTCGTTACGCTTGATCATGCGGGCAAGCTCACGGGTCGTGATGGAGATATCAACATCCGGAAGTCCCGGAACTGCGCTCTGGTCTCTCGTAACCTCAAACTTCTTTGCGGTACAAGGCATAACACCTACGCAAACGATCTTAGCGGGATCAATGCCCATCTTCTGTGCGTAGTAAGTCTTAACGGTAGCACCGAACATCTGCTGAGGAGACTTACAGCTGGAAAGATGTGCGATCTGCTCAGGATAGTAGGTCTCGCAGAACTTAACCCAACCGGGTGAGCAGGAAGTAATCATCGGAAGTACGCCGCCCTTGGTTACACGCTCAACAAGCTCGGTAGCTTCCTCAACGATCGTAAGGTCAGCAGCGAAGTCGGTATCGAATACCTTATCAAAGCCGAGTGCACGAAGTGCGGTAGCAAGCTTGCCTTCCACATCGGTTCCGATCGGCATGCCGAACTCTTCACCGAGCGTAGCACGTACAGACGGAGCAGGCTGAACAACAACGAACTTATCGGGATCTGCAATAGCAGCCTCAACCTTGTAGCTGTCGTCCTTCTCGTAAAGGGCACCGGTAGGACATGCAACGATACACTGTCCGCAGTGTACGCAGCTCGTCTCAGCAAGACCCATGTCAAATGCGCTGCCGATGCAGGAAGCGAAACCACGGTTGTTAGGTCCGATAACGGCAATGCCCTGAACCTTCTCGCAGGCGCCTACACAACGACGGCAAAGTACACATTTGTTGTTATCACGTACCATATGTACGGCGGAAGTATCCTTCTCGTACTCGGGACGGAATCCCTCGTAGAGCTTCTCATCTTCTACACCGAGCTCGTTACAGAGCTTCTGGAGTTCACATTTGCCGCTGCGTACGCAGGAAAGGCACTTGCGGTCATGGGTGGAAAGGATGAGCTGTAAAGTCTTTCTTCTGGAATCCAGAACCTTCGCGCTGTTCGTCTTGATCTCTGCGCCCTCATCGGAAGCAGCAAGCGGATACATACATGCAGCCACAAGTCCGCGAGCCTTGGTAGACTCAACGAGACAAATACGACAGTCACCTACTTCATTGGTGTCACGAAGGAAGCACAGGGTCGGAATCTTAACTCCTGCCTTATGGGCAGCGTCCAGAATCGTCGTTCCCTCGGGAACAGAAACCGGGATTCCGTTAATTTTCACATTAACCATCTTAATTTCATCTGCCATATTCGTTTCCTTCCTTACTGTTTACTAATAGCCTTGAACTTACAGTTGCCCATGCAGGCACCGCACTTCACGCACTTCGTCTGATCGATTTCCATCGAAGCAAGCTTGTGGCCCTCTGCGATGTAATCGGTTCTGACAATTGCGTTACCCGGGCAGTTTCTCTGGCAGAGGCCGCAACCGATACATTTATCCTTATCGATTGTGTACTGCAGAAGATCCTTACAAACGCCGGCAGGACACTTCTTGTCAACAATATGAGCAATGTACTCGTCACGGAAGTAACGAAGCGTGGAAATAATCGGGTTCGGAGCGGTCTGACCGAGTGCGCAAAGAGAACTCTTCTGCAGGTGAGCTGCAAGCTTCTCAAGGCGGTCAAGGTCATCCATCGTAGCCTGGCCCTTGGTAATCTTGTCGAGAATCTCGAGCATACGTCTCGTACCGATACGGCACGGTGCGCACTTACCGCAAGACTCGTCAACGGTAAACTCAAGGAAGAACTTGGCGATATCAACCATACAGTTGTCTTCGTCCATTACGATAAGTCCGCCGGATCCCATCATGGAACCAATTGCAATCAGGTTATCGTAATCCATCGGAACGTCCATCTGAGATGCGGGGATGCATCCGCCGGAAGGACCGCCGGTCTGAGCAGCCTTGAACTTCTTGCCGTTCGGAACGCCGCCGCCGATTTCTTCAACAACTTCACGAAGCGTGGTACCCATCGGAATCTCAACGAGACCGGTGTTCTGAATCTTACCGCCGAGTGCGAATACCTTCGTACCCTTACTCTTCTCGGTACCCATGGAAGCGAACCACTCGGGTCCTCTCATGATGATCTGCGGGATGTTAGCCCAGGTCTCAACGTTGTTGAGGATGGTAGGACGCTCGAACAGACCCTTAACAGCCGGGAACGGAGGTCTCGGTCTGGGCTCACCTCTGTGGCCCTCGATGGAGGTCATAAGAGCGGTCTCTTCACCGCAGACAAATGCGCCTGCACCGAGACGAAGACCGATATCGAACTTAAATCCGGTACCGAGGATGTTGTCACCGAGGAGGCCATACTCTCTTGCCTGCTTGATAGCGATTTCGAGACGCTGTACGGCGATCGGGTACTCGGCACGAACGTAAATGTAACCCTGGGAAGAACCAATGGTGTAACCGGCAATTGCCATAGCCTCAAGAACTACGTGCGGGTCGCCCTCAAGTACGGAACGATCCATGAATGCACCCGGGTCACCTTCGTCGGCGTTACAGCAGACATACTTCTGATCAGCCTTGTTGGCCTTTGCGAACATCCACTTACGACCGGTCGGGAAACCTGCGCCGCCGCGGCCGCGAAGTCCGGAGTCAAGGAGAATCTGGATAACGTCGTCGGGAGTCTTCTCGGTAAGAACCTTAGCAAGAGCCTGATAACCGCCGGTACCGATGTACTCGTCGATGTTCTCGGGATCGATAACACCGCAGTTACGAAGGGCTACACGGTTCTGCTTCTTGTAGAAATCCGTCTCGTGCATCGAAATGATGCCGTTCGGGGTAACCGTCTTCTCATAGAGATACTTGGTTACGATGTTACCGTTTACAAGATGCTCGGTAACGATTTCCGGAACATGCTCGATTGCCATGTTGGCATAGAAAGCAGCTTCGGGATAAATGATAACGATCGGGCCGAGTGCGCAAAGACCGTGGCAACCGGTACGTACAACACATACGTCGTTCTCAAGTCCGTTCTTCTTAATCTCATCGTTAAATGCTACGATGATGTCTTCACTGTGGGAGGAAGTACAGCCGGTACCGCCGCACACAAGGACATGATGCTTGTAGTTCTTGCCCTGCGCATTCAAATCGGCGATCTTGGCTTCGCCTTCGCGGCGCATCGCAACGATGCCTTCCTGCTCCGCCTTAATCCTGTTTAATTCCGTAATGGATATCATGTGCGTCCTCCTGTTACTCGTATTTTGCAAGAATCTCATCGAGCTTGTCTACGGTCAGCTTACCGTAAACTTCGCCGTTGATGGTCATAACCGGTGCAAGTCCGCAGGCGCCGATACAGCGGCATGCGTCCAAAGAGAACTTGCCGTCCGGCGTACACTGACCGCCCTCAATGCCGAGCTTCTCGCAAAGCTTGTTGTAGATGTCACCGGACCCCTTTACATAGCAAGCGGTACCGAGACATACGGAGATCGCATACTTTCCTTTCGGATACAGAGAGAACTGTGCGTAGAAGGTAACGACACCGTAAATCTTCTCAAGCGGAATCCCGGTCTCATCCGAGATCATCGTCTGAACTTCGATCGGCAGATAACCGTAAATATCCTGTGCCTTTTGCAGAATCGGCATCAGCGCGCCCCGCTCGTCCTTCAGCTCACGAATAACCTGCAGCAACTGCTGCTTTTGTTCCTCAGTTCCACGGAAAGGAACTGTCTTTTTGTCAGCGCCCATTGAGCGTCCTCCTTTACATAATAAGTTAATCATATAATACCACTAAAGTATAAGAAATGCCAACTATTTTTCACGGAAAAACGGGCTCTTTCGATAACTTTTTTTGCTTTAATCCGTGTATACATGTATGTCGGTTTTATATTGTCAGAATATGAAAAATGCCATATTAAATTTTCTGAATTGTTTATTCAATTTTATCATCAAAGTCCTACGGTCATAACCTTTCCGTCCTCCGCCGTAACATAAAAAACGGAACCCCAAAGGGTTCCGTCGTTAACCGTTTTAATCCCTCTTCTCTTTCCGTCCGGCCTTGCAGCCTGAGACGGGAAGTTCGCCCTAAATATCGTCCACATTTTTCAGGACATATTCGCGGACTTCGTCGCGCGACATGCCGAGGGAAATCGCCAGCTCTCCGAACAGTCCGTCCTCCGCCATGCGGAAGTATTTCTCGTCATTGGCGGTCGATTTCTTGCCCATGGCAAGGCGCGTTTTTCTTCTGTTCTGGATGGTTTTCAAAAGCCGCACGAGATCCTTGCAGTCGCCTGTCCGCATGCGGTCGCGGTACTCCTGCTCGCGGCGTTTCTCTTCGATTTCGCCGAGCTCCGGAATGTCCTTCATTTCGGCAATCAGCTTCTCCGCTTCGGGCTTTGTCATGATCGGACGAAGCAGCACCTTTGTGCTGTCCACGGGCGAATAAATCGTGCTGTTTGAGTAGCATGTCGTCAGCGTATAGTACTCCTTCTCTCCGGTCGTGCTCACGCCGGAAAGAGGGCCGATCCGATCGACCCTGCAGGCACCGTTGCTGCCGTGAATGACATAATCCCCAATCTTGAACATAAAACACTCCTTATTTCGCCGGAGCCACATCTCTCTCCATTTATACCTTAACACAAAAAAAGCAAAAATGTAAGTTATTTTTTTAGAAATTTGTAAATAGTCTGAAAACTATGTTTCCGGAGCCCCCTCTCTTTTGCCTTGCCCCGAAGGAAAATGTGTGATACACTGAAAAGACCGATTCTACTGAATTTCACGCTTACGGAGCCTGTTATGCTGTATGTTTGCGCCGCTTCGGAAACCCTTTCGCGGTTTCCTGCGGATTTTATACAATTGAACCGCGACTCTCAGACGGATGTCCTTACATTGGAAAATGTGACACCGGATTTCCGTCCCTCGCCTTCCGATGCCGCGCTCTTGCTGGCTCCGGTGCCTGCTGGGATGCCTGAAAAGGCCTGTTTCCGGGTTGTCCGGCTTACGGATGCAGGCGGTCGTGACCGCTATCCCGACCTTCTGACCGCCTCTTCTTTCCCGGATGCCGTGCTTCACTACGGGCCGGAAACCGCTGAGACAGTGGCGCTTTATGAGAGGCTTGCGTCGCATTTTCCGCCGGAACGGCTTCAGGTATATTTGTGTCCCGGGGACGCGGAAATTCTGAAGGCTGTGCTTTCCGAAGCGGAGGCTTTTGTCTCGCTTCCCGCTTCGGCGGAGCCGGTGCTGAACGCTTCCGAGCAGGCTCTTCTGACGTCTCTTTGCGGGCAGTTTTATGCTTCGGACGCCATGAAGGAGGAACTCGAACGGCTCCTCATTTATCTGCATTTTCATTGCGCGGACCCGACCGAAACCGTTTCGCGCTTTATGAAGGACTGCCCGCCGGTTCGAAACAGAAAGGAGGGCAAGGCCTGCCTTGCGTCATTCCGTGAATACTGCAGCCTTACGTAAAAGCTTTTCGCGCGTTTATATTGAGGAAGCCGCCCTCTCCCATGATAAAACGGCACGGATCCTTTCAAACCTTCCCGATGTCACGCCCGTGACCGTGAAGGATTATAAGCATGTCTTCAACCGGCCGGGACAGAACGCGGCACTTCAGAAGCAGGCACCTGCTTTGATTCTTGCCGTGAAAAAGCCGCCTTATCTCTACGCCGGGGCACCGGTATGCCAGAGCTTCGGCGAGGCGCATTTTACCTACACTTCGTGCGCCATGAACTGCCCGTACGACTGCGAATACTGCTATCTGCAGGGCATGTACCCATCGGGCGACGTCGTTTTGTATGTCAACACGGAGGACATCTTCGCGGAGGTCCGAAGGGTGCTTAAGGAACATCCGCTGTACCTTTGCATCAGCTTTGATACCGATCTGACCGCGCTTGAGCCGGTTACAGGATATTTAAAGGACTGGGCCGGACTGGCTGCTGAGGAGCCCGGCCTCACATTAGAGGTCCGCACGAAATGTGCTTCGTACGATTCGGTTGCGGTGCTTCCTGTCCTTCGTAACATGATATTTGCCTACACCCTGTCGCCGGATGCGGTGATCCGGGCGTTTGAGCACCGCACACCTTCGCTTGAAAGGCGCCTTGCCGCCGTGAAGCAGGCTATCCATGACGGCCGTCAGGTGCGACTCTGCTTCGATCCGATGCTTCACATTCCGGATTTTGCGGAGGTTTACGGAACGTTCTTCGATCAGGTCTTTTCGGAGATTGACGCCGAAGCAATCCGCGACGCGAGCGTCGGCACGTTCCGCATCGGCGCGGACTACCTGAAGCGCATGCGGAAGGTCCGCCCTTCCGAAATCTCCTACTACCCTTACACATTATCGGACGGCGTCTATCAGTATTCGCCCGCGGAAAATACGACGATGCTCCGCCTTGCACGGGAGAAGCTCCTTGCATATCTTCCGTCTGACAAACTGTTCTTCTGGGAGGAAATGACATGAATGCAACAAAGACGGCACTCGTAACGGGTGCCTCCTCGGGAATCGGGCTGGCAATTGCCGCCAAGCTTCTTACGGATGGTTATCAGGTTTACGGCATCGGCCGCAACTTCGACGATGAGAGCACACCGAAGGATTTGAAGAGACTCTCCTATGACCTTACGGACACGAAAAAACTGCCCGCGTTTCTTTCCGGGAACATCAAAGAGAAGCTCTCCCTTTTAGTCAACTGCGCAGGCGTTGCCTATTACGGGCCTCACGAGACCGTAAGCCCCGCTGCAATTCACGAGATGGTGACCGTCAATGTGGAAGTGCCGATGCTGCTCTCCGCTTTGTACCTGCGCGATTTGCGCGAGAACGGCGGAAACATTGTCAATATCTCGTCCGTGACGGCAAAGCTAAGTAACAACTCCTTCGGCTGCGCCTACGGGGCAACCAAGGCGGCGCTGTCACATTTTTCAGAGGCATTGTTTGAGGAAACAAGGAAGCAGGGGGTGCGGATCATCACAATTCATCCGGACCTCACCGATACCGATTTGTACCGGCATGCGGACTTCCGGCCGGGCACCTCGGCGGATACCGTTTTAAGCCCTGAGGAGGTCGCGGACGCGGTCATCTGGGCGGTGAATCAAAGAGACGGCCTGGTGGTCGGGGACATCACCCTTCGGCCGCAGAGACTGCAGATTAAAAGAGACGAAAAGAAATAAGCAAGCGAAAAGGGCCGGACCCGTTAGAGTCCGACCCTTTTCAATTCCCCTCGCACAATATATTAAATGTCAAGATCCATCTTAACATCTGCACGCTTCTCGCTCTCGGCTTCGAAGAAAGCCTGACGGGTGATTCCGCTCACACCGGCAACGATGCTGGTAGGGAACGTAACAACCTTCTGGTTCAGAGTGGAAACGTTGCTGTTGTAAGCGCGTCTTGCGCCCTGCAAATGCTCCTCAACGTCCATAACTGCAACCTGCAGCTGACGGTAGTTCTCATTTGCATGCAGCTGAGGATAATTCTCGGCAAGGAAATTCAGGCTCTTCTGAACCTCGCCCATAGCGGCAGCCGCCTCGTTCTTCTCGGTGATGGTCATGCCCTTTCTCAGCTTAACAGCCTCAAGGATGGTTTCCTTCTCGAACTTTGCGTAGGACTTTGCAATCTGCACCATCTTCGTCAGAACATCATAACGCTTGGTGAGTGCAACATCGATTCCGGAAGAAGCCTCCTCAATCTTCACCTGTGTCTTCTTCAATCCGTTCAGGGTGGAAATCCACCAGCAAAGGATGATGAAAACGACAACCACAACAGCACCGATAATGAATTCAACTCCCATACTTTTTCGCGCAGTCCGATGAACTGCACATCCTCCTTTCAAATCCTTGTTTGTTTTTTATTGATAAATCTTACGATCCAGCTTCAAACCTTTGACAAATGTTGTAATCGCCTGAATCTCGTTTTGTACTTCCGCAAGATCCTTTTCGGAAAATGCCCGAAACAGCGCAGGCTCCAGCGAATCCTTTCCGGAATTGACCGCCACGTGTACGCGGTTGTCAACAAATCCGACCATGACCTTTCCGTCCAGCCTCTGCACAAGCTGCATCAGCGACTGCATGACACCGGGCGTTAAAAGATAGAAGGCTTCCACGTCATCCTGACATAAGCATTTGAACTGCTTGTTGAAGGCCTCATCCTCGGTCTCCACGGCATGTCTTCTCTCTGTTTTTCTTGTGAAGATGCCCTTCTTCGTTCTCGCGTAACCGAAGCCCTTTCCGATGATCTGCAGGTCCGCGGTGAAATTCTTATTGCTCTCGAAAATCATCCAGCGGCCGCGGAAATAGGTCGTCGTTGACGTATTGCCGTCCGAGTCCGTTGACTCGTCCTGAATCAGCACGTCCGCACGTTCAAACGGAACGCCGTCATAGCTGCCGCGGATGTAGTCCTCGCTTGAATAGATGTTACCCATCATCATCAGACCGGTTCCCGAAATCAGCTGTCTGGAAAAGCCCGACTTCGGTTCGTACACGGCATCCGGAATCATCCCCCTGATCAGTCCCGCGATGAACTCCTCCTTGAAGTACCGGTGGTACTCCTTGTAGCTCTTCTTGTACACCGTGCAATACACGATGATGCCGGCAATGATGGCAACCGGGATCAGAAGAAAATGCATGGAGAACAATCCGATCAGAACACCGCCGCCGATGATGAAAAGAACTGCAAGCGTACCGTTCTTAGCTTTCTTTCTGAGGCCTTCCAGGTAGTTTAACTGCTCCTGATACATATATTTCCTCCCGAAAGTTTTATTTGTTCCTGACACTTCGCATTATAGCACGTGTAAACAAGATTTACCATCACTATTTCCGAGATTTAACAAAGTTTTAACAATTGAACCGTCAACCCTACCGGGCCAGCTTAATCAGAAGCTCCGTTACCGCCTCCATCGTCTCGACGACGCAGTATTCAAACCGTCCGTGGTAATTGTGACCGCCCGTGAACAGGTTCGGACACGGCACGCCCATGAACGAAAGCCTTGCGCCGTCCGTGCCGCCGCGAATCGGCTTGATGACCGGACGGATGCCCAGTTCCTCCGTGAACTGAACCGCGCGGTCAATCAAATCCATATGACCCTCTTCAATCTTCTCGCGCATGTTATAGTAGGAATCCTTAATCTCAGCCGTTACGGTGCCCTCTCCGTACAGAAGGTTCAGTGCCTCTGCTGCGGATGCGGCAAGACTCTTTCGCTGTTCAAAGCGCGCACGGTCGTGGTCGCGGATGATGTAAACAAGCTTTGCGTGCTCCACGTCGCCCGTGAAATGCATGAGGTGGAAGAAGCCTTCATACCCCTCCGTTTTCTCGGGAATTTCCTCTGCAGGCAGCATGCCGTCGAATTCCATGCCGATCCGGATGGCATTTTTCATCTTGTTCTTCGCGTCACCCGGATGCACGCTGATTCCGTTCACCGTAAGCACCATCGCCGCCGCGTTGAAGTTTTCGTACTCAATCTCACCGATTCCGCCGCCGTCCACCGTATAGGCCTCCTGCGCGCCGAACTGCTCAAGATTGATGAAATCAACGCCCCTTCCGACCTCTTCGTCCGGGGTAAATGCGACCGCAATCGGACCGTGGCTGACTTCCGGATGGCTTAAGAAGTATTCAAGCATTGTCATGATTTCCGAAACGCCCGCCTTGTCGTCGGCGCCGAGAAGCGTCGTGCCGTCCGAGGTCACAATCGTCTTTCCGACATAGGCGGAAAGCTCCGGGTATTCCTCCGGGGACAGGACAATCTTCTTTTCGGCGTTCAGAACAATGCTGCCGCCGTCATAATTCTTCGTAATCTGCGGCTTCACGCCGGCGCCCGAGGCATCCGGCGAGGTATCCATATGCGCGAGGAAGCCTAGGGTCTTGCGGCACCCTTCTCCCTTCGTTGCGGGAAGCTTCGCGTACACGTAGCCATACTCGTCCATCACGACATCGGATGCGCCGAGCTCCTTTAATTCTTCATAAAGCATGCGGCCGAGATTCTTCTGCTTCTCAGTGCTCGGGAAGCACTCCCGGTCCTCCTCCGAGGAGGTATCCACCTGCACGTAGCGCAGGAAACGTTCCAATACTGTCATTGTTTTATTCCTTTTTCCAGCTTCTGATAGTGTACAGGTCGTCAATCTGCGTACTCTCCGCAATGACGGAAATCGTGTCGCCCGTACGGATTAAGATCAGGCTCTCGTCAAGATTCAGATAGCCCTTATATACCTTGCCGTCTTCTGCCGTCAGATAAACCGTCGGCATATCCTCAACGGTCACGAGACGTACCTCGCTGACCGTGATTGTCGCATTCGGAATGTCCTCCACCGCGCCGACCGCGATGCCGTTCTTTTCAAGCATCTTGCGGTAAGCCGCCATGGCCTCCTGCTGCGTCTGGCCGGTCGCTACGACGCTGTACTTCTCCACATTTACCAAAGCGTAGAGCTTAACGAGACCGCCGCTGTCCTTTAATACCATGATGTAGGTTGCCTGGCCGCCGACGTTAATGAGGGACGGGAAGGAAGCGTTGTAGCCCTTCTCCTGCACCTCGCCCTCCGCGGCATGCATGGCGGAATATTCCTCCGCGCCGATGACCGGATAGAACTTGTATGCGCCGGTACGCGCGTTGGTCAGGATGAAACCGATGTTACTCTCGTCCTTGTTCACACTGGTGACACCGGTGAAATACCATACGTCATCGTCAAGAACGATGTAGCCGTAGTCGTTCGTGGCTCTCTTACAGTTCTTATTTCCGATGATGCTGTTGAAGAAGCCGCCTGACAAAGTGCCGTACCAGTTGTATTTTTCAGAGGCAAGATCGCCGTCAAACACGATGTCGACCCAGCTCGGCACATCCTCAAGCTTGTAAAGTGTCGAGGTGCCGTCGCACGGGTTGAACAGAATGACCTCGTTCACGTCCATCGCGCCGAACAGGCCGGCGTGCGGCGTCTTACACGAAACGATGTAGTAGGGGTTGCCCTGCTCGTCGATTTCGAAATAGAACTTGTGGAAAATCTTCGTCGGATACGAGAAACGGAGCGCTCTCTTTAAGTCTTTTGAAAAGTATGCGCTGTCGGCGTATTTCATGGCCTTATTAAGCTGCATGTACTCCGCGCTGTTGTTAAGCGGGTCAACCATGACGTAGCCGGGGATGCCGTTCGCGCGGTTCTGGAACCACTTGAAGAAGCCGGCATACTCAAGGTTTGCAACCTTCTTAGGCGTATTGTGATAATTGATCTGGGAATAGGTCGAACCGATCTCATACTGCGATACAACCTGCGACAGCGAACCGAGCGTGCGGTTACCGATGATGGTGGCCGATGCCGTGTCCATCAGCGCGATGTTGCTGACGTTGGTCGTCTCGGGCATATCCTCTTCAAAGACGGCCGAATCCACCTTGATGAGGCCGGCGTAGCGTCTTGCGTTGAAAAGCGTCGCGGAAGAAATTGCTCCGACAACAAGCACCACAAGACATACACCCATCGCACCGAGCGCGAGCTTGTAATCCCGGCCCTTATATTCCTTCGTGTCGAACCGGCCGTTCTTCGTGTGCACCACAACGATTCCGACCAGATAGAAAAATGCCACCGACATCAGCCAGCCCCAGAATCCCGAGCTGTAACCGTTGATCGGGGGAAGAATGAAATAATACGAAATCGCGCCGTAAAGCAGTGCAATCGCACACGGAACGGCGTATCCTTTCCAGTTTGAAGGCTCCCGATAGCGTTCGGGTTTCTTAGCTTCTTCCATGATTAAACTCCCTCCTTTGCCCGACTTCGGGCTTTCCGACATTCTACCACAAACGCGGAGTGATGTCAATAACATTTACCATCATTCTCTTCTCTTACAGCAAAAAAGCCGCACACCGGTTCTTCGGTGCGCGGCCTTCATAAGCCTTATAATGCGTTGTCCTTAATGTAGCGGACAAGCTCATCTTCTTTGGCAAATGCCATGGCTACGACCGTGTCGGCCGCGCCGTAATAGATGGCAATCCGGCCCGTTGCAGCATCCGTCAGGGTCGCGCACGGGAAGCAGACATTCGGAACATCTCCGACGCACTCGTAAAGGGTTTCCGGATGAAGCAGGAAGGGCTTGCAGCGGTACTTTACCTTCCAGGGCTCGTCCTTATCAAGAATCGCCGCTCCGACCGAATACATCATGCCGTTGCAGGTCGTTCCGACACCGTGGAAGAACAAAAGCCAGCCTTCGTCAATCTCAATCGGAATCGGACCGGCACCGATTTTGGTCCAGGCCCAGCCGCCGGAACTCATCACATGATGATGGCATCCCCAGTGCACCATATCGGGGCTTTCGGAAAGGAACATGTCGCCGAAGGGCGTGTGGCCGTTATCCGACGGACGGGAAAGCATCATGTACTTGCCGTTAATCTTACGCGGGAACATCACGCCGTTTCGGTTAAACGGAAGAAATGCGTTCGGCAGACGGTAAAACGTCTTGAAATCGTAGGAATACGCAACGCCGATGGTCGGGGCGTTCGTTACCTCGAACGGAGCGCACCACGTTACGTAGTAGCGGTCCTCGATTTTGCAGACACGCGGGTCATAGCCTCTTGCCGTTCCCGCAGGACTTCCGTCCTCGTTAAAAAGCGGAAGCGGGTCGGGCTCGATGTCCCAGTTTACTGCGTCCTTGCTCTTTCCTAAGAAGAGCTGCTGCTCCATCGCACGGTTGTCGCTTCTGAACACACCGACGAAGGCGCCGTCCTTCGGAATGACCGCGCTGTTGAAAACGCTGTTTGCCGAAGGGATCGCATGGCGCCCGATGATCGGGTTTTCCGAGTAGCGCCAAACGATGTCCGTACATCCCGCAGGTCTTTCCTGCCAGGGGATGTTCGGAAGGTTTGATCCGATAATCATTCTTTCTGTCCTCCTGTATCTCTATACGTCTGCCGCCGCAGACAATTACGCGCTTACTGACCTCCGCACACCTGGTTCTTGCCGTTGTGCTTTGCCTTATAAAGTAGTTTATCGGTAATCTGGAAGAATTCCTCCGCGTTCATCCGGTACGGGCTGCACTGGAATACGCCGCAGCTGAACGAAATGCTGCCGCTGTGCCAGTCGTAATGGGTGTTGCGGAACTCCTCCAGGATATTCTGCATGATCTGACGGGCTTCCTTCTCTCTCGAGTTCGGGAAGATGACCGCGAATTCCTCGCCGCCGTAACGGCATACGTAATTGTCGGCCCCGCAGTGTGACTGCATGATCTTCGAGAGCGTCAGAATGACTTCGTCGCCGTTATCGTGGCCATACGTGTCATTTACCTTCTTAAAGTCATCGATATCGACAACCGCCAGGGTAAGGGGCTCGTCGCCCTTCATCTTAACGCAGCGGTCCAGGAATTCATAGAAAGCGGTGTGGTTGTAAAGCCCTGTCATCTGGTCGCGAAGCAGCTGCTTTTCAAGTGCCATGTTATCCTTCTCATGCGTCTGCAGGATGGAATCCTTCTTCTGCAGCTGCAGAAGCATCAGATAACCGAACAGTCTGGCCGTTGCAACCAGGATGATGCCGAGGATGATGTTCACCCACAGCGTGTTCGTACGGGTTTCGTTACAAATGCGGAGCATGTCCTCGCCGCTGATAACACCCTTCGGGTTTGACTTATAAAAGTCTGCGACTTTGCTTGCCAGGCTGTCCGCGTCCATGTTGACCATGCTGTTCTTCGTGAGAATCGATGACGAAACGGTCAGCTGCAGCACGCCGAGCTGGCACAACAGGTGCGTCACGCTGCACAGGAACTTGTCCTCAAATACGATGGACCAGATGACCGGCACCACAAATACTGCCAGAAGAACCGGGTAATCATGATGGGATGTCACGACAACGGTACAGACAATAACCAGCGAAATCACGCAGGCATAATTCTTCACCATGTCCCTGATATGCGGCCGCCGAAGGATGATTAAAAGTGTAATCAGCGTGGCAATGTTTACGCCAAGCGGGATATAGAACTTCCCGATCCCGTAATCCTCCCACTTCACGCCGGCCGGCGAATGCACATAGGCGAATGTGGCAATCTCTGTCAGCGCGATGACGACAACACTGAAGGAAATCGCAAGAATGAAATGTTTTCTGGTTGAGGCAAATTTGTCTTCCACGAATCAAACCTCCGGTTTCATATCGGTAGAAATGCCATGGCAAATCCAAAATATACAAGCAGCGATACGGCGTCCACGATGGTGGTGATGAACGGGCTCGCCATAACCGCCGGGTCAAAACCGAGCTTGGCAACAATCATCGGGAGCGTGCAGCCGAGAAGCTTCGCGCACAAAACCGTGATCAAAAGCGTCAGGCAGACAACCAATGCAACGGGAACGGTAATCGGCCGGTGCAGAAGCATCTTGTCCACCAGGAAGATCTTGCCGAACGTAACCAAAGCAAGCGAGAGGCCGCACAGAAATGCGACGCGCATCTCCTTCCAGACGACTTTCACGATATCCGCGAATTCCACCTCGCCGAGGGAAATGGCACGGATGATTGTAACGCTTGCCTGGGAGCCGGAGTTACCGCCGGTGTCCATCAGCATCGGGATGAACGCGGTCAGCACGACCTGTGCCGCGAGTGCCTTTTCAAAAGACGAAATGATGATGCCGGTAAAGGTTGCCGAAACCATCAACAGTAACAGCCAGATGATGCGGCTTCGCCACAAAGAAATCGGCGAAGTACGAAGGTACGGCGTCTCGACGGGCGCCATAGCGTTCATCTTTGCGAAGTCTTCTTCTGCCTCATCCTGCATGACGTCGATGGCGTCGTCTACGGTTACGATGCCGACCAGACGGTTTTCTTCGTCCACAACCGGAAGCGCGAGCACGTCGTACTTACTGATGGTAGCCGCCACGTCTTCCTTATCGTCAAGCGTCTTCACGCTGATGACGTTGTCCTGCATGATGTCCTTGATCTTCGCTTCGTAGTCGGACAGAAGCAGGTACTTGACCGTCACCATGCCGATCAGGTGGCTTCGGTTATCGGTTACGTAACAGGTATAAATGGTCTCCTTGTCAATGGCGACCTTCCGGATCAGGGCGAAAGCCTCGCGGACCGTCATGTCCTCCTTCAGTCGGACAAACTCGGTCGTCATGATGCTTCCGGCAGAGTCTTCGGGATATTTCAAAAGTTCGTTAACGGTCTTACGGTCTTCGGCGGACGAGTTGGCGAGAATACGCTTCACCACGTTGGCGGGCATCTCCTCAATCAGGTCTACCGTATCATCCATGTAAAGCTCATCCAATACTTCTCTGAGCTCCTTATCACTGAACGCTTCAATCAGAATCTTCTGGAAATCCGGATCGAGTTCGACGAAAACATCGGCTGCCAGTTCCTTCGGCAGAATCCGGTACAGAATCGCAAACTGGTTCTTCGGAATTTCTTCGAACATCTCGGCAATATCGGCCGCCGGGACATCCATCAGAATCTTTCTGAGGTCCGCATACTTCTTTTCATTCAGCAGCTCCATTGCATTTTCCAGGGAAAAAGCTTCTGTATCCATGCTTTCACCTCCTGATTAAACTTATGTTCCCGCGTTTACTCCTTCGTGTAGGCAAATGCCACGATTGAGAATTTCTTATCCGGCGTCTTCGGAACAACCGAGATTGTATGCTCCGCCGGCTCACCGTAAGGCACCGCGAGCATGGCCTTACAATGGTTCCACCCGATTGCGAGCGGGTTGTATTCGTATTTCACTTCGCCGTCCACGACAACGTCGCAGGGGCCGAAAGCGGGATCTCCGGTGTCCTTGAAGATGAAGAAGAAGCCGGAGCATTTCATCTTCACGGTAAACGGCGCAAGCGACTTGCATTCGCGGCTCCAGGAACCGTCAAAGAAAGGTGTTCCGTGGTGGTCCGTATCCTTTTCCGCCATCTGAAGGTCCTTGTCGTTCGCGGTGAAATCACCGAAATCGACTTCGATGCCGTACTCGTCGTCAAGCGTGCCCGGATAAACCGTTACGGTCTTCTCATATTCACGGCCGAGGCAGCTTTCCTCAGGATAGGAAACCTCGTCGCTCACGTGCGCAAGCGACTGCTCAATCAGATAATTCACGCAGTCCGCCATCACGCGGTGACCGTCGTTCGTCGGATGGTAGCAGTCATAGAAATACTGGCGTTTCGAGATGACATGTCCCTCCGCATCGGCGGGGAACTGCGGCGAAACACCGTCCAAAACGCTGACCATCGGATAATCGTAATGGTATCCGATCGGGCTTAAGCGCTCCTGCAGGTTCCAGTCGTTCATGAATACCGAGAACAAAAGAATGACCGCGGGGCCGTTCTGTCTGCGGAATGCCTTGGAAGCCAGGCTTTCAAAGCAGATTCCGTTCGTCTCGTCGCCGGCATCGTTGACGGCAAATTCAATGATCAGAATGTCGGGATTGACCGTCCCGTTTCTGAGAATATCCTTTTCATAACGCAATACACCGAGCTCACTGCTTGTTCCGCCGAGACCGGCCTTCACGTAATGCACCTTCTCCGGATCCTCCGCATAGGTGTCGCGGAAGTATTCGAAGATGCGGTATGCATAACACTTCGATTCGATCGGCTTCGCGCCGGCGCCCTGTGTAATCGAGCCGCCGATAAATGCAATCGTAACATCCTCTCCCTCGGAAGCCTTTTCAATCGCACGGCGAAGTCTTGTTGTATTGCCCATCGACATCAGGGAGCGCTCGAGAATCTTCTGGTAGTCCTCTCCTTCCCAGTCAATCGGCGGATCAAGTACCGGCTCGGGTACCGTATAACCGTCATTCAGATAAAAGATAACCGTTCCCTTGGCCTGGCGGTCGGTGCTGTCCGAAGAAAGAATGAGCGTTCCGAGAATGTCATCGTCGCCGGTGAACGTAAACTCCGAAAGCGGGAACACACGCTCCGCGCCGTCACACAAAACATCCATCTGCATGCGGGTGCCGGAATTGTACCGGTCCGTATGGCCGTAATGCTGTAAGATGACCGACATCGGCTGATCCTTGTCGTTCTCCGTTACCGGCTCCATGATGACACCGATGCTGTGCACGATTTCACGGAAATCCTCGCTCTTCTGAAGTCTTCCCGCAATATCGTCGGGAAGCTCGGGACAGATCAGCTTCAGATTGCCCGCAACACGGTTCTCGAGGAAGCGAAGCTCCTTCGGGTCACCGTCCATCGCGAACGAAGTGGCAATCAGATTGTCTAACAGGAAATAAATCTTAGGTCTTTGTACGGTCGGGTCTTTCGGCGCCACGGGGCCTTTTACTTGAGTCTGCAAAATAATCTCCTTACCGCCGGATCTCCTCTTTGTCCGGCAATTCTATAAGCCGTCCGCGCGTCGGCGGACGAATGGTCATTCAGCACAAATAAGCGCACTATCATAATACCTTTTTTCGTCACATTTTTCAACCGAAAGAACGCGATATCTGCAAGGAAAAACAAAATACGGTTGGAAATTTGACGGAAAAAGAAGTATACTGTCTCCATACGGGGTTTCTGCCCTGTTTTCAGGAGGATTTATGAGACGAATTTCACTGCTTTTTGCAGCGGCGGCGCTTCTTCTTTGCGGGTGCGTAAACCGCAAACCGACCGAGGCCCCGACCGCGACCGTGACCCCGACGCCGACCGAGGAACCGAAACCGGCGCAGTGGGGCTATAACCCGGACGTTAATACAAAATACCAGACGATGGACGGCTTCGGCGCAGGCTTTACCTGGTACGCCGACTGGGTTCCGGGACGTTCATTTGAACAAAACATCTACGATATCCTGTTCCGCGACGCGAAGCTTTCGATTCTCCGCTTCAAGTGCGAATACGGTTACTCCGGCTTCGACAACGCGGCGAAGGTAAACAAAGCCTTCTATGATGCCGCCGAGCGGTACGCAAAGGAGCGCGGCGAGACGATGCAGGTTCTGTATTCGAGCTGGTCGCCGGTCTCCTCTTTAAAGAGCAACCACGTCATCAAGGGCGGCGGCTCTTTGAAGAAAAATGAGGACGGCGCCTATGTGTATGACGACTTTGCCACATGGTGGACCGAAGCCGTTCAGGCTTACCGCGACGCCGGCGTTCCCGTTGATTACGTGAGCATCCAGAACGAGTGCGATTTCCAGGCCGACTACGACGGCTGCGAATTCGGCGAGAAGGAAACCGACAGGCTTGCCTCCTATCCGACCGCTTTCCTCGCTGTCTACCGTTCTTTCCGCGAAGCATTCGGAAACAACACGCCTCTGATGATTGCGCCGGAAACGATGACCTGTGACGCCACGACACTTAGGCTCATGCTGAACCCGATTCTCGAGGAAGAACCGGACAGCGTCTATGCCGTAGGGCACCATCTCTACGTCGGCGGCAACTCCACCGATGACCCGGATTACTGCGGCTACGATTCGTTCCAGCCGAACCTCGAGCGAATCGAGCTCATGTGCCGCCAGACCGGCTTTAAGGCATGGCAGACGGAATTCTACCGCGGCACCTCGATTGAGACTGCCAACATGATTTTGAAGTGCCTTACCGTGGAAAATGCGAGCGCTTACATTTATTGGGGCGGTGTATGGGGCGGCGGCCGGATGGACAACATGGAAAGCAACAACATGATTGTTGTTTCAAACAACGATAAGAATAAGCCCACCCAGGCCGGTTATCTTTGCACCGGCGATTACTACGCGATGCGGCACTATTCCGAGTTCATCCGTCCCGGCTATATCCGTGTGGATGCCCCGCTTACGATGATTGACCGGACAATCGGCACGAACCTCCGGACCGCTTCCTTCGTAAGTCCCGACGGCAACCGCATTGTCTGCATCCTGATCAACAACATGACCGACGAAATGCGGATTGACATGGCGAACGCGTCGTTCCCGAAGCTTATCACGGCGAAGCAGTCCGTCTTCACCGAGGGCTTCACGGCCGATATGATGTATAACACCTGTAAGCCCGTCTCCGGAACCGAAACGATGCTTCTGCTTCCGCCCGCTTCCGTTACGACGGTTGTGATGGAAAAATAAACACCCTTCCGGGACAATTGAAACCGAAAAAAGGACTGCATGTGCAGTCCTTTTTCATGTCATTTTCCAGATTACTGTCCGATGCCGAATGCCATGATGGTGAAGTCCTTGTCCTCTTCGCCCTCGGCCATCTTAATCTCAATCTTGTGGCTTCCGACCTTGTCGCCCTCATAGATGACAACCGTGTACGGATTGTTCCAGCCGCCGGCGTCGTAACCGTTGATCGTTGTTTTCTTCTTGCCGTCCACATAGACGTCAACTTTTCCGAACGTATTCTTGTTGCTCTTCTTGTAGGTCAGAAGAATCGTCTTCGCGTTGAACGTTGCGGTAAAGGCCTTCTTGCCGCCGTCCTTCGTATGCTTCCAGTTGTCCGGGAAGATTCTCTGGTTATCATATCTCGTGGAACCGATGGCAACATCCTTCTCGGAGAAGCCGCCGGCCGTAATCTTCACGCCCTCGGTCTTAGCTGTAATCAGCTTCACGTTGTCATACGCCGAGCTCAGTTTGGCCGTTTCGGGAAGCACATAAGCTTCGTCTGCTTCTTCCGCGTCGATGATCTTAAAGAGGTTTCTGAGGCAGTCAGCCATGATTGTGTGACCGTACAGCGTCGGATGGTACTGGTCGTTGAAGAACTTGAAGTCCGTAATGGTTCCGTCATAAAGGTTCGGCACAACGGCGTCCTTGATGCTGACCATCGGGAGGTTGTAATACTGACCGATCGGGATGCAGCGGTCCTGCAGGTTCCACTTGGACTGGAACACGCTGAACAAAAGCACGACGGCCGGCGCGTTATCGGAATACAGCGCGCGGCGGATGATGCCCTCGTACGTCTTGCCCTGCGTCGGGTCGTCGCCGTCGTTAACGGCAAATTCAACAATCAGAAGGTCGGGCTTGTGGCCGTCATTTTTCTCAATCAGGTCTCTCTCATACCGCATGACGCCCAGGGTAGAAGGCGTTCCGGAAACACCTGCGTTGATGATGTGCACATTTTCCCCGGTTCCGAAATCAGCCTGGAAATTGCGGGCAGTCTGCATGGCGTAGCAGTTCTGATACGAGCAGCCCTCGCCCTCCGTAATCGAGCCGCCGATGAAGCCGATGTAAACGTCCTCTCCGGCTTTGGCCTTCTCGATGACCTTCTTCACTCTTTCGTTGTTTCCGGTGTCCGTGATGGAACGGTCCAGAATTGCCTGGTACCAGATTTCCTGCTCGGAAGGACCTTCCGTGGGAGTCGGCGTAGGCGTATCGGTAGGAGCCTCCGTCGGGGCCGGCGTATCGGTTGCGGTCGGCGTCGTTCCGGCATCCTTCGTCGGTTCGTTACCGTCCTTCGTGCACGCGGCAACGAACAAAACCGCGAGAACAACAAGCAGAATCAGTGTTTTTCTTTTCATTTTACCCTCCGAAATAATACAGTAAAAGATTTGCGGCAAGCGCGACCGAGCATGCTGCCAGGGATACCGTCACCAGCCCTTTGCCGCGGTAGGCAAGCAAAAGTGCCGCCACCGTCCCTCCGATAGCGGGAATCGGGTTTGCGGTTACGTAAAAGACCGCGGGAAATGTCATGGCTGCGAGGACAGTATACGGGATGTAGCAAAGGAAGGACTTGAAGAACCGGTTGGTTACCTTCCTTCGGAACAGACAAAAAGGAACGGCTCTCACGAGGTAAGTCACGAGCGCCATCGTGAGAAGGTATGCGAGGAAGCCTTTGGTCATGACGCCACCTCCTCATCGCCGGGTGCCGAAACGGGGAAGAACGCAGCCCCGATCAGAGACGCTGTTACCGCGCATATGATGACGGCAAATCCGACGGATATCCCGGACAGTGCCGGCACATACGTAAGCACGCAGCTGATCAAAACGGCAAGCGCGGAAATCATCGCAATGTGACGGTCTCCCTTCATGCCGGGAATCAGGATTGCGATGAACATGCCGTAGATGGCGATTCCCATCGCGTCCGAAATGACGGACGGCATCACGTCGCCGAACAAAGCGCCTGCAAGTGTTCCGAGCGACCACCCGAGATACGGCAGTGTCATCAGCCCCAAAAAGAAGCTTCTGCTCACGGGAGTCTTCCGATTCACCGCAACCGCGTAGATTTCATCGGTGATGCCGAAGCCGAGCGCCGCCCTCGCGCCGGTTCCGAAATTCTCGTCCGTATTCTGCGAGAGCGAGATTCCCATCAGGGAATACCGGAGATTGATGATGAACTGCGAAATCGCAAGCTCCGGAAGCGAGCCGCCCGCGGCAATGATCTTCACGCCGGCGAACTGCCCCGCACTCGTCAGATTTGTCATCGAAATCAGCACCGTCTCCCACCACAAAAGGCCGCTTAGCGAGCCCATGATGCCGAAGGTAAAGGAGACAAAAAAGTAGCCGAGGGCTATCGGAATCCCGTTCCGAAAGCCCTCTGAATAATCGTTTCGGTATTTCATCAGAGCAGCTGTACGCCTCGCTCTTCCGCATATTTGCGTACCTCATCCGGCCATACGGATGACTGTACCTCCCCGATATGAATCTTGCGGAGATAGAACATGCAGATACGGGACTGTCCGATACCGCCGCCGATCGTGTAAGGCAGCTCCTTATTGAGGAGAGCCTTCTGGAACGGGAGGTTGATTCTCTCCTCACAGCCTGCCTTCTTCAGCTGGGTAAGAAGCGAATCCTCGTCGACACGGATGCCCATGCTCGAAAGCTCAAGCGGAATGCCGAGCTGCGGATAGTAAACGATGATGTCACCGTTCAGCTCCCAGTCATCATAGTCCGGAGCACGTCCGTCATGCTTCTCGCCGTTCGTTAACAGGTCTCCGATCTTCATCAAAAAGATCGCGCCGTATTCCTTAACGGCAAGATACTCGCGCTCCTTCGGCGTCTTATCGGGATAGCGGTCTAAAAGCTCCTGCGAGGTGATGAACGTAATCTCCTCGGGAAGCATACACTGTACGTAATCATACTGGTTCGCAACGTACTTTTCCGTGACGCGGAGTGCCTCGTAAACGGCCTTCACAACCGCGCGCAAGGTTGTCTCGTTGCGGTCCTTCTTCTCGATGATCTTCTCCCAGTCCCACTGGTCAACGAATACGGAATGGATGTTGTCCGTCTCCTCGTCGCGGCGGATGGCGTTCATGTCGGTGTACAGACCTTCGCCTACGCGGAAGCCGTATTTGCCGAGCGCCATGCGCTTCCATTTCGCGAGGGAATGCACAACCTCCATGATGGAGCCGTCCTCTTTGATGTCAAATGCGACGGGGCGTTCCACGCCGTTTAAGTTATCGTTCAAACCGGACTCCTTCGGTACGAAAAGCGGTGCGGATACCCGGTAGAGATTCAGCTGGGTCGCAAGCTCTCTTTGGAAGAAGTCTTTGATTTTCTTAATTGCAATCTGTGTTTCTTTCATTCCGAGGGGCGATTGGTAACCCTCGGGAATACGGATGCTTTCGCTCATAGAAGCCTCCCGAAATTATTTATGATATAACTTTTTGGTCTCGTAAACAGGCTCACAGGTCAGGTGCATGCCGAGCTTACGGAATACGCCTTCGTCAACGCCGGAAAGAATGACGCTCGAATGCACTTCACAGCACTTGAGGTTCTCAAGCTGCTTCATCGCGTCTTCGGCAATCGGCAGTCTGCTTGCCACGATGGAGAGCGCAAGAAGCGTCTCGTCGGTATGCAGTCTCGGGTTATGGTTTCCGAGGTGGTTCACTTTAAGGTCCTGAATCGGCTCCAGAATCTCCGGGGAAAGCAGTCTCGTGTCATCGTCGATGCCCGCCATATATTTGAGCGCATTCAAAAGCGCTGCGGAGCTTGCGCCGAGAAGCGGCGAAGTCTTACCGGTAATGATCGTTCCGTCATTCAGCTCGATGGCAACGGCCGGAGCACCGGTCTCGGCTGCCTTCGCAAGGGCTGCCGGCACGGGCTTCCTGTCTTCCTTACGGATGCCTGCCTGCTCCATCAGAAGCTCAATCTTATATACGGCTTCCTCATCCGCGCGGTTCTTGCGGCACTCGCAGAGCGTATTGTAATAACGGCGGATAATCTCCTGTCTCGAGGCGATGCAGGTTGCCTCGTCGTCAATGATGCAGTTACCGGCCATGTTAACACCCATGTCCGTCGGGGACTTGTACGGCGAAGAACCGAAAATCCGCTCAAACATGGCATTTAACACGGGGAAAATCTCAACGTCACGGTTATAGTTAACCGTCGTAACACCGTAGGCTTCGAGATGGAACGGATCGATCATGTTCACATCCTTCAAATCGGCCGTGGCAGCCTCATACGCGAGGTTGACCGGATGCTTCAGCGGAATGTTCCAGATCGGGAACGTCTCGAACTTCGCATAGCCGGCCTGAATGCCGCGCTTATGCTCATGATACAGCTGGGAAAGGCAGGTCGCCATCTTTCCGCTTCCGGGGCCGGGTGCCGTAACAACAATCAAAGAACGGCTCGTCTCAATGTAATCGTTCTTGCCGTAGCCCTCGTCGCTGACGATTTTGCTGATATTGGACGGATAGCCCTCAATCTTATAGGAACGGTATACGCGAAGACCGAGGTCCTCGAGCTTCTTCTGGTAGCTTAAAACATTCTCATGCTCGACAAACTGTGTCAGCACAACGCTTCCGACATACAGTCCGTACTCACGGAAGGCGTCAATCAGGCGGAGAACATCCACATCGTAGGTGATGCTGAGGTCGCCGCGGACCTTCTTCTTGATGATGTCATTTGCATTGATTGCGATAACAATCTCCGCGTCATCCTTCAGCTGACGAAGCATCCGGATCTTACTGTCCGGCTCAAAGCCCGGAAGCACGCGCGATGCATGGAAATCGTCGAAAAGCTTGCCGCCGAATTCCAGATAGAGCTTGCCGCCGAACTGCGAAATCCGCTCTTTGATTCTGGCGGACTGCATCTCCAGGTACTTGTTGTTGTCAAAGCCGATACGATTCATTGATTCCTAATCCTCCGATTCATCCCTCTTCGGGAAAATGCCATGTCATTTACCGCAGTTCTTCCGTCTCGCCGCCGTTCAGATTGCGCATGTGCATATCTTCACGTTCGATGTAACGCTTGATGTCATTCTGCAGGTTTCGCACCGCAACCGCGATGCACGGCTCGAAGTGCGTGCCGTTCTCTTCGGCAAACACATCCATGACCTGATTGATATCCATGCTCGGCTTGTAGCTTCGCTGGCTTAAAAGCGCATCAAGCGTATCGGCCGCAGCCACGATGCGGGCGGAAAGCGGAATGCTCTCTCCCTTATAGCCGTGCGGATATCCGGAGCCGTTCCACCACTCATGGTGACACAGTACAACGTCCTTAATCTGCGTATAAAGCTCTCTGTCCGTAAGGTTTGAGAGGTTCATCTCAATCAGACGTCCGCCCTCAACCGTATGGGACTTGATTACTTCGTATTCCTCTTCCGTCAGCTCGCCGCCCTTTTGCAGGATGGCGTCCGGAATGTAAACCTTGCCGGCGTCATGCAGGGATGCGGCAATGCCGAGGTCATCAATTGCCTTCGGCGTCAGCTCGTTCGTGTGACAGCCGTTTCTGACAAGCTCTTCCGCAATCATCTTTGCGTAATCGGCCGTTCTGCGGATATGGAAACCGGTATTTTCGTCCTTCGATTCCAGGAAGTTCGCAAAACCGGTAATGAGCTGCTTCTGCATCTTCTTCATCTGCTTCGTCTTCGCCTGCGTCGCAAGGATGGTGTCCTCAATCTTGGAAACCAGAAGCAGCAGGATGACGAACATCAGAAGGTATTCGATGGTCATACGGAAGCCGTATACGCCGAACCATTCAAACGATGTAATCTGGTTCTCCGTTTCCCTTGTCTGCACCGTTGCCTCAACAGCGGAACGCAGTCCGAGCGAGATTAACATCAGGCAGTAGCAAATCTCACCGAGACGGATGGTGAACCATTTGCTGAAGAACAGACAGGACATGGCCGGAACAAGCGCGTAGGCCATGTAAATATTGATTTCAATCTTGGTACCCGCATAGCAGATGCCGAGATGAAGACCGATCAGAAGAACATACTTCACAACGAAGTTCTGCGGATTCCGGGACATCAAAAACCATGCCAGGCCGCATACTAAAACCGCGCCGCTTCCGATGACGAAAAAGTCGATATACTCCATGGAAGCATAGCCCATCTTCCATTTCGCCAATGCCAGAAACGCCACCAGAAAAAGCGTCGAGAAAACAGCCTTCACAAGGACTCTGTTCACCTTGACTTCGTTCTCGATAAAGTACGTATCTCTTCTTTCTTCCATTCCCAATCCACCTTCTCAAAAGAACGGGACCACATTGGAAAAGCTTCTTACAGAACTTCGCCCTTTACCCATTCTTCATCTTCAAAATAGTCAATCCGCATGGCTTTCTTCACTTCGGAAAGCGTCTGTGCGGCGGCTTTTCTTGCCTCGATGCTGCCTGCCTTTAAGATTTCGACAATCTCAGGCGTGCGCTTCTCCCAGGCAAGTCTTCTTTCCCTGATCGGAGCAAGCTGTTCGTTCATGACCGCGAACAGGAACTTCTTCACCTTCACGTCCCCGAGTCCGCCCCTTTGATAATGCTCCTTGAGAGCATCCAGACTCTCGTATTCGGGAAGGAACTGCGCAAAATGCTCCGGTCTGCAGAACGCATCCAGATACGTGAACACGGCATTGCCCTCAAGGGAGCCCGGATCCGAAACCTTAATGTGGTTCGGGTCGGTATACATGCTCATGACCTTCGTGCGAAGCTCTTCCTCCGTATCGGAAAGATAGATGCAGTTGCCGAGTGACTTGCTCATCTTGGCTGTGCCGTCCGTGCCGGGCAGACGCTTGCAGATTTCATTCTGCGGAATGACTGCCTCGGGCTCAACCAGAACCTCCGCATACGTCTGATTGAACTTTCTGACAATCTCTCTTGCCTGCTCAATCATCGGAAGCTGGTCCTCGCCGACCGGAACGGTCGTAGCCTTAAATGCGGTAATGTCCGAAGCCTGGCTGATCGGATACGTAAAGAAACCGACCGGGATGCTGGTCTCGAAGTTCCGCATGACAATTTCGTTTTTAACCGTAGGATTTCTCTGAAGACGGGAAACCGTAACAAGATTCATGTAATAGAAGGACAGCTCCGTAAGCTCCGGTACCTGCGACTGGATGAAGATCGTAACCTTCTCCGGGTCAAGTCCCGCCGCCAGATAGTCAAGAGCTACCTGCATGATGTTCGAACGAACCTTTTCGGGATGCTCGGCGTTGTCGGTGAGTGCCTGCGCATCCGCAATCATGATATAGATTTTATCGAATTCACCGGAATTCTGAAGTTCCACGCGGCGCTTCAGAGAACCCACATAGTGTCCTACATGAAGCCGTCCGGTGGGCCGGTCTCCGGTCAAAATAATCTTACTCATACAATCCTCCGAAAGTACACAAAAAATCTATTTAAGTATAGTATTTCAGCCTCGAAAAGTCAATGAAGAATCCCTCGGAAATGACCGATTCTTTATGGAAAATGCGACCCTTCCCGTCCCCCGTAAAAAAGAAATACCCTCTTTCACGAAATCGTAAAAGAGGGTTACCTTATCAGTCCATTGCAACAGCGGTGTCGAGTGCCAGCGTAATCATCTCGGTGAACGAGCTCTGCCGCTCTTCCGCGGTCGTCGCCTCACCCGTTACAAGGCTGTCGGAAATCGTGCAGATGGCAAGCGCGCGCTTTCCGGCGCGTGCTGCATTCATATAAAGGGCGGCGGCTTCCATTTCAACGGCGAGCACGCCCATCTTGCCCCATGCGTGAATCGGCTTCACCATCTCCGGCGCATCGGCGAGATCTCCGTAGAAGATATCGCTCGAGTGGATGCCTCCGACATGGTAGCGAAGCTTACTCTTCTCCGCCTGCTCAACACAGGTGCGCAGAAGCTTGAAGTCGGCAATCGCCGAGAACGTTCCCGGCAGATGGAACTGCGAAACATAATTCGAATCGTAGCTCGCGCCTTCCGCGATGACGATGTCGCGTACCCGGACATCGGGGTTATAAGCTCCTGCCGAACCGACGCGGATGATATTTTCCACACCGAAGAAATTGTAAAGCTCGTAGCTGTAGATGCCGATGGACGGCATGCCCATGCCGCTCGCCATCACGCTCACTTTTTTGCCCTTGTAGGTGCCGGTGTAGCCCTGCACGCCGCGGACGTTGTTAACAAGAACCGGATCCTTTAAGAAGGTCTCCGCGATGAATTTCGAACGAAGCGGATCGCCGGGCATCAGAACGGTCTTTGCGAAATCCTCCGGCGTAGCTTTGATATGAGGGGTCGGGTAATTCTTTTCTGCCATGGTGTCACTCCTTTCAACATTTCGGGATATTTATGAGAAATAGCTCAGATCCCAGTATGCGGCACGCTTCACAAGTGCCTTTACCTCGCTGACGACCTTGCTCGTGCCGAGCCGCTTTGCGCCTGCAAGAAGGAACTCTTCTGCATCCTCAAGCGTCTTGATGCCGCCGGCTGCCTTCACGCTCTTGCCCTTCGTATTTGCGACCATCAGCTCGATGTCACGAAGCGTCGCGCCTGCGCCGCCGAAGCCGGTCGACGTCTTGATGAAATCCGCATCGGAAGCCGAAACGGTCTCGCACATCTTGATCTTCTCCTGCTCGGTCAGGAAGCAGGTCTCGATGATGACCTTTAAAAGACGGTCGTCACAGGCCTTCTTCACGGCATTGATTTCGGCGAGAATATCGTCGAAGCGGCCTTCCTTTACCCAGCCGAGGTTGATGACCATATCGATTTCGGACGCGCCCTCGCGGACCGCCTCCGAGGCCTCAAAGCACTTTACCGCGGTCGTCTGGTATCCGTTCGGAAAACCGATGACTGTGCAGACCGGAACACCGCCCTTAACGTATTCCGCTGCCTGCTTCACAAACGAAGGCGGGATGCATACTGAAGCGGTATGGAACTTAACGCCCTCGTCACAAATCGTTTTGATTTCCTTCCAGGTGGCCGTCTGCTTCAAAAGCGTATGGTCCACGCAGTTTAAGATTTCCTGTAATTTCATATCTCCTCCTACTCCGAAAGGCTCTTCAAAAAGTCCGCAAGCCTTTTGGCTGCCTTCTCGTGGGTCGTCGGACTCGGATGCCAGTCAACTGCCAGGCCGTCCGTTTCGTCCTGCATCGGGAAGAACATCACATAAACGTTTGCATCCCCGGAATCATTCTTGTAGTTGATTACGGCCTGCTGAACACAGTCGTTCAGATCGGTGCCCATGATGCCGAGTGTGCAGACAATCATCGCATCCGGATTCTTCGCTCTTACGGCCTGAATGAATATCGCATACTGCTCCGTGAACTCGGCGCGCCGGTCGGTGTCATCCTTACAGTAGCTCATATCGTTCGTGCCGAGGTTGATCACAACCGTATCGGGCCTGAACTCTGAAAAATCCCACGCGAAGCTTTCCGGCGAATACACCCCGTCAAAGTGTCCGTAGGACCGTCCGAGCGTCCCGTAAAGCGGCGGGATGATCTTGTCCGCAAGCTTCTCTCCCGTGTCGGTGTAACCGGAAACAATGCCGTAGCCGCTCATGCAAACAAGGCTGTAATCCGCATCCAGAATTTCCGCGGTCCGGTAAGCGTATGCCTTTGTGCAGTCCTCGTTTGCGGTGCTGTAAACATCGATGTTAAACTGTCCGTCCACGCCGTATCCGCAGGTGATGGAATCGCCGATGAATTCAATCTTTCTTGCCTTAGGGCTTAAAGGGGAAATCAGTCCGACTGCCTCAATCGAAGCAATGCCGACGGTGGAATCCGCCGCCTCGGAAAGCTTCACAATCCGGACGTTGGCAATGGTTTCGGTGTCGTCGTTTATGATTTCGACGGTCTGCCATTTCTCCCCGTCTTCGTTCATCATGACTTCCCTGACGCGCTCTCCGTCCACGAAGATGCCGACCCGTGCGTTTCTTTCGCTTGCGGCGTCAATGTCGTCTCCGACAAGGGTAACCGAGCAGCTCCGTCCGGCAAAGAAGAATTCGACGCCGCTTCCGGAATAAGCGCACCAGCGCACGCCGTCAATCACGGCTGTACGGCCGATCGGTTTCACATTTTCCTGCGTGGGGGAAAATACATAAGTATCGGTGATGGGTTCAAATGGCGTCACGGTAACCTCCGGTGTTGTGTCTTTCGGGATGACTGTTACTGCTAAAGGAGTAAGAGGCACCTCATGAGAAGCGCTCTTTTGCTCCGTACAGCCCGTTATGACCATAAGACATAAAAGCAGTACCGATGCAAGCATTCGTTTTCTCATAGGTGCCTCCTATAGAACCGATTAATGAATTTCGCTGTGGATCTCCTGCAACGACTTCACGCTGTGCTCGTGGTGTGTCTTGATGTAGTGAATACCCTCGGCCGTGGCAAGTGCTGCTGCCATGGTCGTCACATACGGCACCTTCGCTTTGATGGCTGCCTTTCTCAGGTAGCTGTCGTCGTGGACACTGCTCTTTCCGATCGGGGAGTTGATGATCAGCTGAATCTTCCCGTTCGTAATTAAATCATAACAGTTCGGACGTCCTTCGTAAAGCTTTAATATTTTTTCTGCTTCAATTCCTGCCTGAACCAGACGGTCATAGGTGCCGCCGGTCGCGTAAATCTTGAATCCGTCGCCGGCAAGGGACTTCGCAACGGTAAGCGCCTCGTCCTTATCCTTGTCCTTTACGGAAATCAGGACACTGCCGGAAAGCGGAAGCTTGCTCTGGATGGCTTCCTGTGCCTTGAAGAAGGCTTCGCCGTAGGAAGGCGACAGGCCGAGAACCTCACCGGTCGAACGCATCTCGGGTCCGAGAATCGGGTCAACCTCCGGGAACATGTTGAACGGGAACGCGGCTTCCTTGACGCCGTAGTTCGGAATCGTCATCTCATGAAGCTCCGGCAGCGGGGACTTGCGTCCGGTCAGCTCGGAAGTGATGATATCGGTCGCAATCGGTACCATGCGGATGTTACATACCTTCGATACAAGCGGAACGGTACGGCTTGCTCTCGGGTTAGCCTCGATGACGAATACCTTGCCGTTCTCGATGGCGTACTGCATGTTCATAAGACCTTTGACATGCATCTCTTCCGCAATCTTTCTGGTGTATTCCTTGATGGTTTTCAGATTCTCCTCGGAGATGTGTACCGAAGGAAGGATGCAGGCGGAGTCACCGGAGTGAATTCCCGCAAGCTCGATATGCTCCATGACAGCCGGAACGAAAGCGTGCGTGCCGTCTGCGATGGCATCGGCTTCGCATTCCATGGCGTGGTTCAGGAAACGGTCGATCAGAATCGGGCGGTCGGGCGTTACGCCGATGGCTGCCTTCATGTATTCGGTCATCTGATCGTCATCGTAAACGACTTCCATGCCGCGTCCGCCGAGTACGAACGAAGGACGAACCATGACCGGATAACCGATCTTCGTTGCGATTGCGATGGCATCCTCAACGGTTACGGCCATGCCGGACTCAGGCATCGGAATGTCGAGCTTCTTCATCATTTCGCGGAAAAGGTCACGGTCTTCCGCGAGGGCAATTACCTCAGGGGAGGTACCGAGAATCTTAACGCCGTTACGCTTCAGGTCTGCAGCGAGATTAAGAGGTGTCTGGCCGCCGAACTGGGCGATGACACCGAGCGGCTTCTCTTTGTTATAGATGGAAAGCACATCCTCAAGGGTGAGGGGCTCGAAATACAGCTTGTCGGACGTATCGTAGTCGGTCGATACGGTCTCGGGGTTACAGTTGACGATGATCGTCTCGAAGCCGAGCTTCTTAAGAGCCTTGGCTGCATGTACGCAGCAGTAGTCGAATTCGATACCCTGGCCGATACGGTTCGGGCCGCCGCCGAGAATCATGATTTTGTTGTTCGCGGACGACGGGCTCTTGTCAACCGGAATGTTGTAGCTGGAATAGTAGTAAGCGCTGTCCTGCGTGCCGCTAACATGTACGCCCTCCCATGCCTCGGTAAGGCCGATGGCAAGACGGCGGTTTCTGATGTCATCCTCTGTAACGCCGGTGAGCTTGGCGATGTAACGGTCGGAGAAACCGTCCTTCTTCGCCTGAATCAAAGCGGCATCCTCCGGAACGGCACCCTTCTTCGCAATCAGTGCCTCTTCTTCCGCAACAAGCTCCTGCATCTGCTCGATGAACCACTTCTTCACGCGGGTAGCAGCATGAACTTCGTCAACGGTTGCACCCTTGCGGAGTGCTTCGTACATCTGGAAATGACGCTCGCTCGAAGGAGTAGCCAGCTTCTGCAGCAGTTCTTCCTTGCTGAGGTCATGGAAATTCTTGACAAAGCCGAGGCCGTATCGTCCGGTCTCAAGGCTTCTGATGGCCTTCTGGAAGGCTTCCTTGTAGGTCTTACCGATGCTCATGACTTCGCCGACCGCACGCATCTGGGTGCCGAGCTTGTCCTCTACGCCCTTGAACTTCTCAAAGGCCCAGCGGGCGAACTTGATTACCACATAGTCGCCGTCCGGAACGTATTTGTCAAGACTGCCGTACTTACCGCACGGGATATCCTTTAAGGTAAGGCCGGTAGCAAGCATTGCGGAAACGAGTGCAATCGGGAAACCGGTTGCCTTCGAAGCAAGAGCCGAGGAACGGGACGTTCTCGGGTTGATCTCGATAACAACGATACGGTCGGTCTTCGGGTCGTGTGCGAACTGTACGTTCGTACCGCCGATAACCTGTACCTTATCAACAATCTTATAAGCCTGCTCCTGCAGACGTTTCTGTACTTCCTTCGAAATCGTCAGCATCGGAGCCGCGCAGAAGGAGTCACCGGTATGAACGCCCATCGGGTCGATGTTCTCGATGAAGCATACGGTGATCATGTTGCCTTCGCAGTCGCGGACAACCTCGAGCTCAAGCTCTTCCCAGCCGAGAACGGATTCCTCAACGAGAACCTGTCCTACAAGGCTTGCCTGAAGGCCTCTCGCGCAGACCGTCTTCAATTCTTCTTTGTTGTATACAAGGCCGCCGCCGGCACCGCCCATCGTGTAAGCAGGACGGAGAACTACGGGGTAACCGAGTCTGTCGGCAATCTCAAGTGCTTCCTCAACGCTGTAGGAAACCTCACTCTTCGCCATCTCGATGCCGAGTTCGTTCATCGTGTTCTTGAACTCGATACGGTCCTCGCCGCGCTCAATGGCGTCAACCTGTACACCGATGACTTTTACGTTGTATTTGTCTAAAACACCCGCCTTGTAAAGCTCGCTAGAAAGGTTCAGACCGGACTGTCCGCCGAGGTTCGGCAGAAGGGCATCCGGACGCTCCTTCGCGATGATCTGCTCGAGACGCTCTACGTTAAGCGGCTCAACGTAGGTGATGTCCGCCGTCTCGGGGTCGGTCATGATGGTTGCAGGGTTCGAGTTTACGAGAACGATCTCGTATCCGAGCTTCTTGAGAGCCTTGCACGC
>JAFYYS010000022.1 GCA_017546025.1 Lachnospiraceae bacterium
AATCCCTCGCATTTTCCTCAATTATACTCCGGAAGATGGCGAAAAACAACAGCGAAAACAGCGGAAAAGAGCCAAACCGGAAGTTAGTCAGACAAAAACAAAAGCCGGAGTTGGAACCAGAAGTTACTTTGACAATCAACTCGCCCCAACTTCGCAGAAATAAAAAAAGGAAATTCCTTTTTTGTGTGGAATATAGGTTTTAGAACGCTTTTCCCGCGCGGCGGGAGGGGAAGGAGACGGGGACGGATATGGACAATATACGGGTTATGCTTGAGCGGCGTGAACATGAGATGTTGAGCCCTTTTGCGACGTTTTCGGACTGTTCGAAGGGGCGCATGCGGGAGGAACCGCAGTGTGATATCCGGCCTGTGTTTCAAAGGGACCGCGACCGAATCATCCACACGAAGGCGTTTCGCCGTCTGAAGGATAAAACCCAGGTTTTCCTGACGCCGAACGGAGACCACTACCGGACGCGCATGACGCATACACTTGAGGTTTCGCAGATTGCCCGCTCGATTACGAAGGCGCTTCGGTTAAATGACGACCTCGCCGAGGCAATTGCGCTCGGACACGACCTCGGACATACGCCGTTCGGGCATGCAGGCGAGAGAGCACTTGCCCGTGTCTGCGAGGGCGGATTCCGCCACAACGAGCAGAGCGTCCGCGTCGTGAACCTTCTTGAGAAGGACGGCAAGGGCCTGAACCTTACTTATGAAGTAATTGACGGCATTCTGAACCATCAGACGAGCGGCAATCCGTCGACGCTTGAGGGACAGATCGTCCGCATTTCCGATAAAATTGCTTATTACAACCACGATATTGACGATGCCATCCGCGGCCAGATCATCCGCGAGGAGGACATTCCGGACGAGCTGACCGATTATCTCGGACATTCCCTGAAGGACCGCCTGAACACGATGATTCACGATGTCATCAGCGAGAGCTTCGACCGCCCGGAGATTAAGGTTTCCGCCGAGATGGAGCGCGCGATGAAGGACCTTCGCCAATACATGTTTGAACATGTTTATACGAACCCGGTTGCAAAGGGTGAAGAATACAAAGCGGAAGCCATGGTCGAGTACCTGTTCCACTATTATTATGCGAATCCGGACATTCTGACCGGTGAGTACCGCGAGCTGATGGAGCGCGGCGAGTCGCTTGAGCGCGTCGTTGCGGATTACGTGGCCGGAATGACCGACAAATTTGCCGTGACAAAGTACATGGATCTGACGGTACCGAAAGCATGGGGAGTTTACTAGATGTACTACGAAGACAGCACAATTGAAGAGGTGCGGAGCCGGAACGACATTGTCAGTGTCATCGGCAGCTACGTGTCTTTGAAGCGGGCGGGTGCCAATTACCAGGGACTCTGTCCGTTCCACAGCGAAAAGACGCCGTCCTTCTCCGTAAGCCCGTCGCGGCAGACCTACAAATGCTTCGGCTGCGGCAAAGGCGGCAACGTTTTCACATTCCTGATGGAATATGAGAACATGTCCTTCCCGGAGGCTTTGGAGGCACTTGCGGAACGCGCCGGCATGACGCTTCCGAAGGTGGCGGTGAGCGACGCGCAGCGAAAGCAGGCGAACCTGCGGGCGGAGCTTCTCGAGCTTTATAAGAAGGCCGCAACCTATTATTACCGCAAATTCTATTCCGAGGACGGAAAATACGCGAAGGAATATATCGTCGGGCGCGGATTGAGCCCGGAAACGATGAAGGGTTTCGGCATCGGATACAGCGACGGCCACCTGTATTCCTACCTGAAAGAGGAAGGCTATAAGGACGAATTGCTCAGCAATTCCGGTCTTTTCACATTTGACGAAAGACGCGGCGTCAACGACAAATTCTTCAACCGCGTCATGTTCCCGATTTTTGATGCTTCCGGCAAGGTCATTGCCTTCGGCGGCCGCGTGATGGGTGACGCGCTTCCGAAGTACCTGAACTCACCGGAAACGCCGATTTTTGATAAGAGCCGGAATCTGTACGGGCTTCACCTCGCAAGAAAGACGCGAAAGCCCTACATGCTTTTGTGCGAGGGCTACATGGACACCATCGCCCTGCACCAGGCCGGTTTCGACAACGCGGTGGCTTCGCTCGGCACCTCGCTGACGGGGCTTCAGGCAAGGCTTCTGTCCCGCTACACGAAGGATGTCATCATCACGTACGACAGCGACGGCGCCGGTCAGAAAGCAGCCGTCCGCGCCATCCCGATTCTTGCCGAGGCAGGCATCCGGGCGCGCATTCTTAACATGGCACCGTACAAGGACCCGGACGAATTCATCCGCGCGCTCGGCACGGAAGAGTACGAGAAGCGGATTGCCGACGCATCGCCGAGCTTCGATTTCGAGGTGAAGGTCATTCAGGCCGGCTACGATCTGAACGAGCCGCAGCAGAAGACCCGTTTCCACGAGGCGGTTGCGGACCGGATCCTTGAATTCGAGGACAACCTGACCAGGACAAATTACATGGAGGCCTTCTGCCGCGATTACCACGTGGATTTCAAGGACTTCAAGGCGATGGTCAACAAACGCGGCGCCGCATCGGAGTTCAAGCCGAAGGAAAATGTGACGTACAAACAGGAGTACGCACCGGATAAAAAGAAGGCAGCCGAGGACAACCGCCTTAGAAAGTCACAGCGAATCGTTCTGACAAGATGCGCGGAGGACCCGGAGGTATTCAAGAAGATCCGGCAGTACCTGAACCCGGAGGATTTCGAGGAGGGCGTCTACCGGACCGTTGCCGCGGAGATGACCGAGCAGTTCGATAAGAAGGGGCGCATTGATCCGGCAGCAATCATCAGCCGGTTCGAATCCAAGGAAGACCAGACGGAGGCTGCGGAAATCTGCGAAACGACACTCGTGCAGCGCTCGGACGAGCAGGGCAGCGATACTGTGAAGCAGGAGCTTGCCGCCTGTGTGGAATACATCCTGACGGACAGCTACGACAGAAAGGGCAAGGAGGCCCGCCACGCCGGAGATTCCGCCGGCATGATGAAGTACATGCAACTCAAGAAGGAAGTCGGAAAGATTAAAGCAAAACTGTTGCAATAACATTGCAGAAAGGGGATTTACCATGGCCAGAAAGAAAGCGACGGAACCGGTTGAGGAGGTTTTGACCGAGGCAGCAAAGGACAACACTCCCGCAAACGAAGCAGAGAAGGAAGGCTCCATGTCCGCGGAACTCGTAGAGACCGCAATTGAGGACGAGGCAGCCGACATCGAGCCCCTCGAGAAGAAGGACGAGGGCATGCTCCGTTTCCAGGAGCGTTTAAAGGAGCTGTCCGCATTTGCCAAAAAGAAGAAAAACGTGCTCGAGTACCAGGAAATCGTGGATTTCTTCAAGGACATCGAACTGCAGCCCGGCAGCATGAACCGGATTTACGATTATCTGGAAAGCACCGGCGTTGACATTCTCCGTGAAGAGACGATGTCGGAACTTGACAGTCTTCCGATTCTGGACGATGAGGACGAGCTGGTCGGAGAGGATCTCGAGACACTTGAAAGCCTAGAAAACCTGGAGAATCTGGAAGAGCTTGACCTGTCTGTTCCCGAGGGCGTCAGCATCGAGGATCCGGTGCGCATGTACCTGAAGGAAATCGGTAAGGTGCCGCTTCTTTCCGCCGATGAGGAAATTGAGCTTTCAAAGCGGATGGAGAAGGGCGACGAAGCCGCGAAGAAGCGTCTTTCCGAAGCAAACCTCCGTCTTGTGGTAAGCATTGCCAAGCGTTATGTGGGGCGCGGCATGCAGTTTCTGGACCTCATTCAGGAGGGTAACCTCGGTCTGATCAAGGCCGTTGAAAAATTCGACTACCGCAAGGGTTATAAGTTCAGTACGTACGCAACCTGGTGGATCCGTCAGGCCATCACCCGTGCCATCGCCGATCAGGCAAGAACGATTCGAATCCCCGTTCATATGGTGGAGACCATCAACCGCCTGATCCGCGTGCAGAGACAGCTCTTGCAGGATTACGGCCGTGAGCCCAGCCCCGAGGAGATTGCAAAGGAGATGCGCATCCCCGTAGAGCGCGTTCTCGAGATTCAGAAGATCTCCCAGGAGCCGGTATCCCTTGAGACCCCGATCGGTGAGGAAGAGGACAGCCATCTCGGCGATTTCCTGCCGGACGAGCATCTGCCGATGCCTGCCGACGCCGCTTCCTACTCGATGCTTCGCGAGCAGCTTTACGAAGTGCTGCAGACGCTTTCCGACCGTGAGCAGAAGGTCATCCGCCTTCGTTTCGGTCTCGATGACGGCAGACAGCGCACGCTCGAGGAGGTCGGCAAGGAATTCGACGTAACCCGTGAGCGTATCAGACAGATTGAAGCCAAGGCGCTCAGAAAGCTGCGTCATCCTTCAAGAAGCCGCAAGCTTCGGGATTATCTGGAGTAATTTATGAGATTATCAAAACGTTTACGGGTCGTTGCGGATATGGTAAAGCCCGGAAATGCCGTGGCCGACATCGGCTGCGACCACGGGTACCTGTCCGTATGGCTCGTGCGGGAGCACAAAGCGGGAATCGCCATCGCAATGGATTTGCGGGAGGGACCGCTTAACAGCGCGAAGGAGAACATCCGGTTCTTCCATCAGGAGAAGAAGATTGAGACCCGCCTTTCGGACGGCATGGATGAACTGAGGCCGGGCGAAGCGGACCGGATTGTCATCGCCGGCATGGGCGGCATCCTGATGAGCGATATCCTTGAGCGCGGCCGCGAATGTGTGAGACGGGCCCTTCAGATGGTGCTGCAGCCCCAGTCCGATCAGGACCTCGTCCGCAAAAAGGTGCACGAGCTCGGCTTTCGGATTACGGATGAAAAGTCGTGCTTTGAAGATGGAAAATACTACGTCGCATTTTCCTGTGAACCGGGGACGGAAGAGCAGCCGTACAATGCGGCGGAATACCTGTACGGGAGGTTTCTTCCCGAAAAGAAGGACCCGGTGTACCGGAAGTTTTTGAAGGCAGAGGAGGCAAAGCGGCTGAAACTGATTGCGACCCTTACGGCAAGCGATAAGGAGAGCGCAAAGGCAAGGCTTTCCGGGGCGGAAGAGGAACTTGCCCGCATCCGGTTCTGCCTCGACAAATACGAAGAAGAGGAGTAAACATATGAACGAAATTATCGTAACGGTGAACGGCATTTCGAAAACCTATCCGGAAGGCGTTTCCATTGAGAGCGTGTACCGCGACATGGGACTTTCGGGGAGCGCACCGATTCTTGCCATGGTGAACGGCTCTTTGAAGGAGCTTTTCAAGAGACTTTACGGAGACTGCGAGATTGAGTTTCTCGACATCACGACTTCGCCCGGTTATAAGACATACGAACGCGGCCTGATTTTCATGATGCTCGCTTCTTTATACAGACTGTACGGGCAGGACGAGTGCAACAACCTCCGCGTGGAGCACAGCCTCGGGCAGGGCATTTACTGTGAAATCATAGGCCGTAATTCCATCAGCAACGAGTTTTTGGAGACCCTTCGTAAGGAGATGAACGACCTTGCGAAAGAAGACCGGATGATTGAGAAGAAGTCCATGAACACCGGCAACGCCATCAAGCTTTTCGAGAAGGCCGGCATGGAGGACAAGGTAAAGCTTCTGTCTTACCGTCTTGATTCGAAGACCAACGTTTACGTGCTTTCCGGCTATACGGACTATTTCTACGGATTCATGCCTGCTTCCACGGGATGTTTGACCGTCTTTGATCTAGTGCCCTATAAGGAGGGCTTCCTTCTGATGCTTCCGGACCCGAAGAACCCTTCCGTCCCGGCGGAACCGGCTGACCGTCCGAAGCTTTACGCCACGCTTCAGGAAGCAAACAAATGGGGCAAATCCCTTGAGGTTGACACCGTCGGCGATTTGAACGAACTGATTGCCGCAGGCCGTACCGAGGAGCTGATTCTCGTTCAGGAAGCTTTGATGGAGCAGAAGATTGCCGACATGGCACTGCAGATTAAGAAGGCCGGCACGAAGAAGTTCATCATGATTGCGGGACCGTCCTCCTCCGGAAAGACGTCGTTCTCTTACCGGCTTTCCGTACAGCTGAAGGCGCTCGGCATGAAGCCGCATCCGATCGGACTTGACAACTATTACTGCGACCGTGAATTCTGCCCGAAGAATCCCGATGGTTCCTACAATTTCGAGTGCCTTGAGGCGCTTGACGTCGAGCTTTTCAACAAGCAGATGCTGCAGCTTTTAAACGGGGAAAAGGTCAGCATGCCGACCTTCAACTTCAAGACCGGCAAGCAGGAATTCCGCGGCAACACGATGCAGCTCGGACCGGACGACATTCTGGTCATCGAAGGCATCCACGGTCTGAATGACAAGCTTTCGCATTCCCTTCCCGCAGAAAGCAAGTATAAGATTTACATCAGCGCGCTGACCGAGCTGAACGTTGACCGTCACAACCGCATTCCGACGACGGACGGCAGACTGCTCCGCCGCATCGTGCGCGACGCGAGAACGAGAGGCACCGAGGCAAAGGATACGATTAAGATGTGGGGCTCCGTCCGTAACGGCGAGGAAAATTACATCTTCCCGTTCCAGGAGGAAGCGGATTACATGTTCAATTCCGCATCCATCTACGAGCTGGCCGTACTGAAGCTTTACGCTGAGCCTTTGCTGTTCAGCATCCCGAAGGACTGCCCGGAATACGTGGAGGCAAAGCGCCTTCTGAAGTTCTTCAGCTACTTCTTAAACATTCCGGACGACGCCATCCCGCGCAACAGCATCTCCCGCGAGTTTGTGGGGGGCAGTTGCTTCGATGTTTAACAAAAAGGGGGGACCCGCGCAGTGGGAGGATTCCTAACGACTCTTGCTTTTCCCCGCGGAAAATGATATAGTGTACCATCGAGTGATGCGGATGATCGCGCCGGCGCAGCCGGTGAGGAAAGTCCGGGCTGCACAGGGCAGAGTGCCGGATAACGTCCGGTGGAGGCGACTCCAAGGAAAGTGCAACAGAAAAGAAACCGCCGCCCTCGGGCGGTAAGGGTGGAATGGCAGTGTAAGAGACTACCGCTTCTCTGGTAACAGAGGAGGCTGTGTAAACCCCACTTCGCAGCAAGACCGAACAGGAAACGATACGGCGGCCCGTCGTGTTTCCGGGTGGGTTGCGTTCCGTAGCCGGAAGGGTACGGAGGAGTCATGTGGTAACATATGACCAAGACAGATGATCATCCTCGACAGAACCCGGCTTACAGCATCACTCGATTAACTGTTTTCGGGGCAGAATATGCCCCGACTTTTTTGTATATGAGAGAGGAAAATGACATGAATGCTTTTCAAGGCAGACAATACCGTAACGTATTGAAAGAAATCGGTAAGACCGATGAAGAAATCACGAAACGTCTTTCGGAGGTTTGGGACACCTTCTTCTACGACGAAGAGGAGCGAATCTTTCATACGGCCGGCGACGATATGGGATACCTGGAGGATACCGGGAACCACGACGCCAGAACCGAGGGCATGTCCTACGGCATGATGATGTGCGTCCAGATGGACAAAAAGGACGAATTCGACCGCATCTGGAAGTGGGCGAAGACTTACATGTACATGGAATCCGGAGAGAACGAAGGCTACTTCGCCTGGTCCTGCGCGACCGACGGAAAGAAGAACGCCTACGGTCCCGCTCCGGACGGGGAAGAGTTCTTCGCGATGGCTTTGTTCTTTGCTTCCCACCGATGGGGCGACGGTGAGGGGATCTTCGAGTACAGCAGGCAGGCAAAGGACATCCTTCGCGCCTGTCTTCATAAGGGCGAGAACGGCAGAAAAGGCTTCCCGATGTGGAATCATGAGAACGGACAGATCCTGTTCGTTCCGGGCAGCCCGTTCACGGATCCGTCGTATCATTTGCCGCACTTTTATGAGCTGTTTGCCGAGTGGGCTTACGAGGAGGACAGGGCGTTCTTCAAGCGTGCCGCACAGGTCAGCCGTGAGTATCTCGCAAAGGCCTGCCATCCCGTGACCGGTCTGAACAGCGAATATGCGAACTTTGACGGAACGCCGATGACCAAGAAGCTTCCGTGGGGTTACTTCGGTTCGTTCTTCAGCGACGCCTACCGCACGGCCGCAAACATCGGTCTTGACGCGGAATGGTTCGGCACCGACTGCGGACAGCTTGCCGTGCCGCTTAGGATGATGAAGTTTTTCGGAACCGACCTTGAGGCCGTCCGCTGCTCGTATGAAATCGACGGTACGCCGATTGAACGTCCGGTGCTGCATCCTTTGGGGCTTCTTGCCACGATGGCGCAGAGCGCTTTGAGTGTTCCGTACAGCGACGCAGAGGACAGTGATTTCGCAACCGCGAAGAAATGGGTGGAGTGGTTCTGGAATCAGCCTCTTAGAAAGGGCGGCAGAAGGTATTACGACAACTGCCTGTATCTGTTTGCGATGCTTGCACTGTCGGGAAATTACAGAATCTGGTAAGATTTGGGGAATCGCAGAGGTGCGGTTCCCCATTTTTCACATAAGGTCAATCATTTTTACTTTTGCGGTTGCATGAAAACAGGACGTATGGTATACTGAACGGGAAATGAAAAGCAATCGATTTTCTGCGAAAGAAGGATTTTGAAAATGGATATTTTATACCGGAATACAAGAGGAATCGGCGAACCGATTAAGGCTTCCCAGGCAATCCTTAAAGGACTTGCCGAGGGCGGCGGACTGTATGTGCCGACCGTATTTCCGAAGCTCGATAAAAGCGTTAAGGAACTGGCGGAGATGGACTACCGCGGCGTTGCTTACGAGGTCATGAAGCTGTTCTTCACCGACTACACGGAGGAAGAGCTTCGCGGCTGCATTGCGCGTGCTTACGATGACAAATTCGACACCGAAGAGATCGCTCCCTTAGTTGAGGCCGACCATGCCTACTATATGGAGCTTTTCCACGGCAAGACGATTGCCTTCAAGGATATGGCGCTTTCCATTCTGCCGCATCTGATGACGACGGCAGCGAAGAAGAACAACCAGACCGATGAAATCGTCATTCTGACGGCCACCTCCGGCGATACCGGAAAGGCGGCGCTTGCCGGCTTTGCCGACGTTCCCGGGACAAGAATCATCGTATTCTATCCGAAGAACGGCGTGAGCCGCGTGCAGGAACTGCAGATGGTGACTGAGAAGGGTAAGAACACAACCGTAATCGGCGTGCTCGGCAACTTCGACGACTGTCAGACCGGCGTTAAGAAGATGTTCACCGACGAAACGCTGAAAGACGATATGGCGAAGCGCGGCATGACATTTTCCTCGGCCAATTCCATCAACATCGGACGTCTGGTGCCGCAGGTCGCTTACTATGTATTCGCCTATACGAGACTTTTGAAGGAAGAGCGCATCAAGGACGGCGAGCCGATCAATTTCGTTGTTCCGACCGGTAACTTCGGCAACATTCTTGCCTGCTACTATGCAAAGAAGCTCGGTCTTCCGGTTGCGAAGATGATCTGCGCTTCCAATGAGAACAAGGTACTTTACGATTTCTTCGAGACCGGCACGTATGACATGCGCCGGAAGTTCATCCTGACGAGCTCGCCTTCCATGGATATTCTGATTTCCTCGAACCTCGAGCGTCTGATCTATCACAGCGCCGGAAACGATGCCGCAAAGAACGCGGAGCTGATGAATCAGCTGAAGACGGACGGCGTATATCAGATTACCGGGGCAATGAAGCAGGAGATGGCGGATTTCGTTCCGGGCTTTGCCTCCGAAACGGATACGGCTGAGGAAATCCGTATGCTTTACGAGCGCACCGGTTATGTCATTGATACGCATACGGCGGTTGCTTCGTCCGTTTACAGAAGCTACCGTGAAAAGAGCGGCGATATAACGCCGACGGTCATTGTTTCGACGGCCAGCCCGTTCAAGTTTGCAAGAAGCGTCATGAGTGCCGTCCGCGGTGCGGAGGACAAACGGGACGATTTTGAAATCATTGACGACCTTGCGAAGACGGCCAATGTTTCCGAGCCTCCGGCCATCCGTGAGATCCGGACCGCTCCGGTAAAGCACAATACCGTATGTGAAATTGCCGATATGCAGAAGGAAGTACGCGGCGTTCTCGGAATCTGCAAAACGGAGGAATAGAACGTGTTAGATGCACTTGCCAACTGGTATAACAATTCTCTCGGGCAGTTTCTGCCGAAGGAATTATTCGTTTTCTTTGTTTCGATGATTCCGCTTGTGGAACTTCGAGGCGGACTGGTGATCGCAAAGATTCTGAACATTGAGCTATTGAAAGCCAATGTGATTTGCATCATCGGAAACATCATCCCGATTCCGTTCATTCTGCTGTTCATCAAGCAGATCTTCGTCTTTATGAAGGACCACAATATCCTGAAGGGCTTTGTGGAATGGTGTGAGCGGCGTGCGGAGAAGAAATCCGCGGGCGCGGAAAAGGGATTGTTTGTGTTCCTTTTGCTGTTCGTCGGCATTCCGATTCCCGGAACCGGCGCATGGATGGGATCACTGATTGCTGCATTGTTTGATTTCGATATCAAAAAGGCCTCGATTGCCATTTTCCTCGGAATCATTCTTGCCGCCATTATCATGAGTGTTTTCAGCTACGGTTTATTGGAACTCATTTTTTAAGTTGTGTGGGGATAATGTGAGAAAGGAGAGTTACTATGGTTGGGTGTCCGGGGTGCGGAAGCAAGCTTGTGTTTGATATTCCGTCGCAAAAGATGAAGTGCAGCTATTGCGGGCAGTACTACCTTGTGAATCAGGTCAGCAAGCGCGGAAAGAATGCGGACGAGCACGCGGGTCTTCCGGATGCGACCATGCCGGCACCGGATCTTGACGCGCTTATTGACGAAGAAGACAAGGGAATGGAAGTGACATGTTTTACCTGTTCCCAGTGCGGCGCGGAGATTGTTGCCGATGCCGATGAGGCGGTGACCTGGTGCAGTTATTGCGGCTCTCCGGCAACGCTTAAGAGCCGGCTTACGAGAATCCGGCGTCCGGACCGTGTCATTCCGTTTAAGATTACGAAGGAAGACTGTGTAAGCCGCTATCGGGATCTCGCCAAAAAGCAGATTTATGCGCCGAATGCGCTTTTGAAACAGGGAAAAGCAGACAGCTTTCGCGGCATTTACATGCCGTTTTGGACGTATGCGTTTAAGAGAGAAGGAAATTACCGTTTCCACGGCAGAACGGATATTACTGCCGGAAACCAGCGGATTGTAACCAATTATTTGGCCGACGGCCATTTGAAGAGTGAATACAGCGGCCTTTCCCACGATGCATCGCTTTCCTTTGACGACGAAGTGAGCGAGCACATCGTTCCCTACAATCACAATGACGCTTTGCCGTTTGATGAGTGTTATCTGAACGGCTTTTATGCGAATGCCGCCGACCAGAACGAGACGGAATACCGCAGAAAGATGCTCTCGATGGAAGGCGATCTGATCATTGATATTGCAAAGCATGAGCTCTCGTATATCGGTCTTCAGGAGAAGGAAGCAAAGGACCAGCTTTCCGATGCAACCGCGTATGATGTTGAGACGGTGAGCAAGCTTGACATGTGCCCGGTATGGTTCCTTTCCTATAAGCAGGGCGACCGTGTGTCTTATGGAACCGTGAACGGACAGAACGGAAAGATTTACGCGGATTTTCCGGCGTCTCCGATAAAGTATCTGCTGTTTTCATTACTGACGGCGGTTCCGCTCTTTTTATTCCTGAATCTGGTGCTGACGGCAACACCTTCCTTTGTCCTTCTTGCGGCGGTGCTGGCCTCGTTAGCTGTTTCCGGCATGTATAAGAGTGAGATTGAGGAAATCTACCGGAAACAGTTCCATATCGCGTTTGATCAGAAAAAGATGTCCTTAAAAAAGGTCGGCTCTGCAATCGGTACATCGATCATTTTCATAATCGGTATCTGCTTTTACGGCGGTCTGCCGATTGTCATTGAGATTTTCAGCGGTTTGTCATCGCTGTTCGGGATGCAGTCAATCTATATCCTTATCGCAATTGCAGCTCTGGTGCTGTTCATCATCCGGTTCTTTAAAATGAAAAGCCGGTTCATGGCTTTGTCGGGCCTTCACATTAACCTGCCGAATCTGATGTTCATCATTGTCTCGGCGGTTTCCCTGGTCGTTTTCATTGTGAACCCGCCCTCGGATATGATATTTTACGCTTTGGCATTTGCCCTCGCAGGCATTGTGGCGTGTACCGTAACGGAACTGATCCGCGGATACAACATCCTTTCGTCGACAAAACCGAAGCAGTTCAACAGAAGCGGAGGTGATGACAATGCGTAAACGTTTGTTATGCCTTCTGGTTCTTTTGACCATGGTAATCTGTACCGGCTGCGGCAAGAAGGAAAAGCCTGCCAGCCCCGGTGATGTCATCATTCATGATTACGCCAACCTGCTTTCGGATGACGAGGAGAGCAAGCTTCGTGAGCAGATGGAAGGACTGACTGAGTACGGTTCGGTTGTGTTCATCACGGTTAATCAGAAGAGTACCAGTACTGCCAATTATGCGGCGAATATGTATGATAAGCTTCTTGATACAGAAAGCGGAATCCTTTTTGTGATTGATATGGGTAAACGTGAGATTTACATCGAGACGGACGGCTATATCGGAAGCATTATCACAAGAGGAAAGGCCCGTGTCATTACGGATAATACCTATAAACTTGCAACAAGTCAGTATTACTACTCATGCGCAAAGAAGACCTTTGAGCAGGCGGGCGATTTGCTTGCCGGCATGGATATTCCGCAGCCGATGATGTACGCGAGCAACGCCATCATCGCTGTAATCGCAGGACTTCTGATTAACTTCCTCGTGCTTCGTGCGCTGAACCGCAAGAAGGAAGTCGGCGTGAAGGAATTAGGCGATTCCGTTCGCGGCCGCACGCACCTCGTCAGCAACGGAGTGGAAGTATTGTCGAGAAATGTAACGGTAATCCATACCTCCTCCGGCGGCGGAGGGAGAGGAGGCTTCGGCGGTGGCGGCGGGCACCACAGCCACGGCGGCGGCCACAGGTTCTAGAAATTTCCGCGGGGTGTATATAAAGCGTGAGGTTTTTTCGCCGCTCACGGGTTCCGAGGATAGCCCCGGACTATCAAATAGAGTGTATTTAGGATAGTCCCGGACTATCAAAAAGAGTGTATTTACGCGCCGGCTACCCACGGAAACACTTTTTGGCGGGATTTGGTATGTTAGTTTTGCTCATTTTTTAAGGCGTCTGACGCGGGAATCCTACGAAAGATGCAGAATAATTGATTTCGTATGAATTGGGAAGTGTTAAAAGCCCACGGAACTTCGGTTTTCTGAAGTTTCGTGGGCTTTTGTTTTTGGTGCTCTACCTACGGTTCCCCTGGAATTCGATAAAAAGTAGGAAAAAGACAGATCCCGGGTCCTACGAAATTATTAGAAAAGAAGATTTGGTGGGTTCCACCAGCTTTGAGGCGAGAAAAACGGGCAAGCAGCCGGGAAATCCTATCGGCTTTGAGGCGAGAAAAACGGGAAAGCCTCCCGGGAGGTTCCACCAGCCGGGAGGCATGAAAAACGGGCAAGCCGCCCGTAAGGCACAGGACTTCATGAAAAAAAGCGCGGGCGCCAACGGAGGAGGATTTTGAAGGATTGTTCTCCTGAAAAATTCTCCTGCCGAGGCAGCCCGCGCCTTGTGCTTTTGCAGGTGTGTTATTTTCTGCCGGCTCTCTTACGCATCAGGGAGTCGAGAATCTTCTTACGGATGCGGAGGCTCTTGGGGGTTACCTCAAGGAGCTCGTCGGTGTCGATGAATTCAAGGCACTGCTCGAGGCTCATCTCAACCGGAGGCGTCAGGCGGAGTGCTTCGTCGGCGGAAGAGGAACGGGTGTTAGTGAGCTGCTTCTTCTTGCAGACGTTAACCTCGACGTCCTCGGCCTTGCCGTTCTGGCCGACTACCATGCCGGCGTATACCTTTTCACCTGCACTGATGAAGAGGGCGCCGCGCTCCTGCGCGTTAAAGAGTCCGTAGGTTACGGCCTCGCCGCTTTCAAAGGCAATCAGGCTGCCCTGGGAACGGTAGGAGAGGTCTCCCTTATAAGGCTCGTAGCCGGTGAAAATCGTATTCATGATTCCTTCGCCTCTTGTATCGGTGAGGAACTCGCCGCGGTACCCGATCAGGCCGCGGGACGGAATCGAGAAGATCAGTCTTGTGTGGCCGGAGCCGAAGGAATTCATTCCCTTGAGCTCGCCCTTACGGGAGGAGAGCTTCTGGATGACGGTACCGGAGTAATCGTCCGGAACGTCCACATAGCATTCCTCCATCGGCTCAAGCTTTTTGCCGTTCTCATCGTAGCGGTAGATTACCTCAGCCTTGCTTACGGCAAATTCATAGCCTTCGCGGCGCATATTTTCAATCAAAACGGAAAGATGCAGCTCACCGCGGCCGGAAACCTTGAAGGCCTCGGTCGTGTCGGTTTCCTCCACGCGGAGGGATACATCGGTATTCAGCTCGCGGAACAGTCTCTCGCGGAGATGACGGGAGGTAACGAATTTGCCTTCCTGTCCGGCAAGCGGGCTGTCGTTTACGATGAAGTTCATCGAAATGGTGGGCTCGGAAATCTTCTGGAACGGAATGGCAACCGGATTCTCGGGAGAGCAGAGCGTGTCACCGATGTGGATGTCACTGATGCCGGAGATGGCAACAATCGATCCGACGGTTGCTTCGTTCACTTCCACCTTCTTAAGACCGTCAAACTCATAAAGCTTGCTGATCTTAACCTTGCGCATTTTGTCGGGATCGTGATGGTTCACGATGACGCATTCCTGGTTGACACGGATTGTTCCGTTGTCCACCTTGCCGACGCCGATACGTCCTACATATTCGTTGTAATCAATCGTGCTGATCAGCACCTGCGTGCCTGCGTTCTCGTCGCCCTCGGGTGCGGGAATGTAGTCGATGATGGTCTCAAAAAGAGGCTCCATGCTGACCGGCTTGTCATTTAACTCAAGAATCGCAATGCCTGTCTTGGCCGAGGCAAATACGAACGGGCAGTCAAGCTGATCCTCATCCGCGTCAAGGTCAATCAGAAGGTCAAGTACCTCGTCGATGACTTCCTTCGGACGCGCCTCGGGACGGTCAATCTTGTTGATGCAGCAGATAACCGGAAGCTTCAGCTCAAGAGCCTTCTTCAATACGAATTTGGTCTGGGGCATCGGACCCTCGAAAGCGTCAACCACGAGGATGACACCGTTTACCATCTTCAAAACACGTTCTACCTCGCCGCCGAAATCGGCATGGCCGGGAGTGTCGATGATGTTGATCTTAATGCCCTTATAATATACGGCAGTGTTCTTCGAAAGAATCGTGATACCGCGCTCACGCTCAATATCGTTTGAGTCCATGACGCGCTCCTCGACAACCTGTCCGGTACGGAACACACCGCTTTGCTTTAAAAGTTCATCCACGAGCGTTGTCTTGCCGTGGTCTACATGCGCGATAATCGCAATATTTCTGACGTCTTCCCGCTTCATAAAATCCTCCGTTTTTCGTGCGGTTTCTTTCACATTTTCCTTCACAACCTTTACATTGTAACACATCCCGTAAGATTTGCAAGGATTTCTTACAAAGACGAGCGGGGACTTGCTTTTTTGCCGTTTATAAGGTAAAATTCTTCTGTTAGTTACGGAAAAGTGAAAATACTGTGTAATTGCCTGTCCGGGCGTATGCTTTCATTGACAGAATAAAGGGAAAATGATAGAATTAGCGGAAACAGGCACTGAGGATACGGAGGTAAGAAATATGTCGATTTTTAAAGGTTCCGCAGTAGCAATTATCACTCCTTTTAACACCGACGGGAGTGTGAATTATGAGCAATTCGGCGCATTGATTGATTATCAGATTGACCATAAAACCGATGCCATTGTGGTAATGGGAACGACGGGTGAGGCTTCCACGCTGACGCATGAGGAGCATCTTGCCTGCATCGAGTTCTGCTGCAAGCGTGTGGCGGGCAGAGTTCCGGTAATCGCCGGCACCGGCTCCAACTGCACGGAGACGGCAATCTTTTTGACGAAGGAGGCCGATAAGGCAGGCGCGGATGCGATGCTTGTCGTAACACCTTACTACAACAAGGCCACGCAGAAGGGTCTGATTGCGCATTTCTCGGCAATTGCGGCAAGCACCGAGAAGCCGATCATTCTCTATAACATCCCGGGACGTACCGGCTGTAAGATGGCGGCTGAGACCGTGGCAACGCTTTACAACACCGTTCCGAACATCGTCGGCGTGAAGGATGCGACCGGTGATTTCAGCGAGATGGCAAAGCTGATGAGCCTTGTAGATGACAAGTTTGAGCTTTACTCCGGCAACGACGATCAGGTTGTTCCGGTGCTTTCCCTCGGCGGAAGCGGCGTGATCAGCGTTCTGTCGCACTGCGCTCCCGAGGATACGCACGAGATGGTTGCAAGCTACTTAAGAGGCGATGTGAAGAAGTCGAAAGAGCTTCAGCTTAAGTACATTCCGCTGATTAAGGCTTTGTTCTGCGAAGTGAACCCGATTCCGGTTAAGGCAGCATGTGCCATGATGGGCTTCTGCAACGGCGTTGTCCGTGCCCCTCTTACCGAGATGGAAGAGGAGCATCAGGTTCTTCTATGGAATGAGATGAAGAAACTCGGAATCGTAACAGAGGTGGAAGCATGACCAGAATTATTATGCGCGGCTGTAACGGCCACATGGGAAGAGTAATCGCCGACCTCGTGAAAGAGGACGCGGCGGCTGAGATTGTTGCGGGAATCGATCTGACGGGCCAGAGTGACCGTCCTTTTCCGGTATACGAATCCCTGAAGGACGTTAAGGAAGAAGCCGACGTTCTGATTGATTTTACATCCCCGAAGCTTCTGACGGAGCTTCTTAAGGACGCGGAAGAGCTTCATATGCCGCTCGTTCTCTGCTCCACCGGTTATACGAAGGAGCAGATTGAGGAGATTAAAGAGGCTTCCGCCAAGCTCCCGATTCTCCGCTCGGCCAATATGTCTCTCGGCGTTAACGTGCTCCTGAAGCTTGTAAAGGCCGCTGCCGAGGTTCTCGGAAGCGAGGGCTATGATATTGAGATTATTGAGAAGCATCACCGCCTGAAGTTAGACGCACCGAGCGGTACGGCTCTTGCCATTGCGGATGCCATCAACGACGCGCTTCCGGAGCGTTACGAATACGTATACGACCGTTCCGGCAGAAGAGAGCAGCGCCCGAAGAAGGAAATCGGCATTTCCGCACTCCGCGGAGGCACCATCGTCGGCGAGCATGAGATTTACTTTGCCGGTACGGATGAGGTCATTGAAATCCGGCATACGGCTTACTCTAAGGCCATCTTCGGAAAGGGAGCGGTAGCCGCCGCTAAATTCCTTGCAGGCCGCGAGCCGGGTCTTTATACGATGCAGGACGCGGTAGACTTACAGTGAATCAATGGGGCAGTCGTAACCGACAGCCCCTTATTTTGGTAAAAGACGGAGCATTCTTATGATTGAAGTCAAAAATCTTGTAAAACGCTACGGCAGCTTTGCCGCGGTGGACGACCTGTCATTTACCGTTGAGGACGGAGAGATCTTAGGCTTTCTCGGTCCGAACGGCGCAGGCAAATCCACAACGATGAACATGATCACCGGCTACATCTCCGCAACGGAGGGCGATGTCATCATCGACGGACATAATATGTTTGATGAGCCGGAGGAAGCGAAGAAGTGCATCGGCTATCTGCCGGAAATCCCGCCGGTATATCCGGACATGCGCGTTCGCGAGTACCTGAATTTCGTCGCGGAGCTGCGTAAGGTTCCCCGTAAGGAACGGGCAGCCGAAATCGACCGCGTGATGGAGCTTGCGCGTGTTACTCACATGCAGAAGAAGCTGATCAAGCACCTCAGCAAAGGTTACCGCCAGCGTGTCGGTGTGGCACAGGTGCTGCTCGGTAACCCGAAGGTCATCATCATGGACGAGCCTACCGTAGGTCTTGACCCGATGCAGATTTCGTGGATGCGTGAGTTCATCAAGAGCCTCGGCAAGAAGCACACGGTCATCCTGAGCTCCCACATTCTGTTTGAAGTCAATGCGGTATGCGACCGCGTTTTGATCATCAACCACGGCAAGAAGGTTGTTCTCGACACCCCGGAAAAGGTCATTCATACCATCGGCGGTACCGACGGTCTTTACCTTGCGGTTAAGGGCGACGAGGCAAAGGTTTCCGAAATCCTTTCGGCTGTTCCCGAAATCGCGACGATCCGTCCGGAGCGGGCTCCCGAAGAGGGTGTTTATGCCGCCTCAATCTTCCCGAAGGAAGGCGCGGACATCAGAGAGCGTCTGTTCCGTGATTTCGCGGCTAAGGATATGCCGATTCTTGAGATGCGGTCCGAAACCAAAACGCTTGAGGAAGTGTTCATTGCACTGACCGGAGAGGAGGAGTCATGTTAGCGGTATATAAGAAAGAGCTGCGGCAGGCCTTCACCTCGATTTTCGGTTATGTCTTTTTAGCATTCCTGCTTGCCCTTGTCGGCTTTTATGTTTACACCCTGAACCTGAAGGGCGGTTACGCAAGCATTGCGTACGCCATCAGCAGCGTTACGGCATTCTTCCTGCTTTTGGTGCCGATGCTTACGATGAGAATTCTTTCCGAGGAACGGAAGCAGAAGACCGACCAGCTGGTATTCACCTCGCCGGTCAGCATTACGAGAATCATCCTCGGCAAATACCTTGCGCTTGTAACGGTATTCTTCTTCGCGATTGCCATCATCAGTGTTTATCCGCTGATTCTCAATAAATACGGCAATGTGAACATGAAGTCCGCCTACGCCAACATTGCGGCTTTCTTCTTCCTCGGCTGTGCATACCTTGCCATCGGCATGTTCATCTCGGCCCTGACGGAGAGCCAGATTGTGGCAGCCATCGTGACATTTATCATCATCCTGTTCACGCTTCTTGCAAACGCGCTGAAGAACATGATCCCGACGGATTATTCCGTGGCATTTCTGGTGATGCTTGTTCTCTCTGTCGTGCTCGGCGTCATCGCATTTGTCATGATGAAAAATGTGCCGGTTGCCGCCGGCATTTCGGTCGTCTGCATTGCGGCCGTCCTGATTACGTATTTCGGCGTTTCCAAGGAAATGTACGACGGTCTTCTGACGAAGATTCTCGGCTGGTTCTCCCTGGTTTCGCGGTTCGAGAATTTCACATACGGCCTCTTTGATGCGGCTGCGTATGTTTATTACTTAAGTATCAGCTTCCTTTTTGTGTTCCTGACGATTCAGGCCATCAAAAAGCGGAGATGGAGTTAGGAGGTGCCGCATGAGTTCAATGTTTCAGAACAGGAAATTTAAAGGCGGCGCCTATACGACCGTGCTTTCCGTATTGGTCATCGTTTTGATCCTTCTGGTCAATCTGGTGGTTTCCGGTACGGTTCGCCCGAAGGACCTGACTTCGGAGGGAATGTACTCCCTGAATGAGGCAACTGAGAAGTATCTGAAGGATTTCAAGACACCGATTGAGATTCTGTATTTCTGTGAGAACGGCAAGGAAGAGAAGGTCATCCAGCAGACGGCCGAGAACTTTGCCGCAAAGTCGGAAAACGTATCCATTACGTACAAGGATCCGAAGGCTTACCCGACGCTTGTATTTGCCTATACGGGTTCGGAGAAGATGCCAAACAACAGCATTGTACTGGTGCGTGAGGACGATCCCGATTACTTCGTTTACATCACCTGCGAGCAGATGAAGCAGTACTATATCAGCAAGGACCTGCAGAAGCAGGAGCTCGCCGGTTACTGTGCCGAGTCCGAAATCTTAAAGGGCATCGTAAAGCTGAGCGGTGAGGAGAACACGAAGGTTTGCGTGGCCACCGGTCACCGCGAGCAGGTGCTTACCGACGACGGCGTGCTGAATCAGACGCTCACCAATCTTCTGAGCCTGAACTCCTACACGGTATGCTACGCCGATCTGAAGAAGCAGGCGGTTCCCGAGGATTGCGGCGCGCTGCTTTTGCTCGGACCGTACGATGACTTTTCCGAAGAAGAGTTGCAGAACATCAAGAATTATATGACTGCCGGCGGGCATGTTATGTGGTTTTTGTTTAACACCGGATATGACAACCGTCCGAACCAGCAGGCGCTTTTAAACTACTACGGCCTGAACATGGAAGTCGGCCTTCTGTGCGAGCCCGACACGAGATATACGGTAGACGGACATCCGGAGAGCATCCTTCGCAAATTCGGCGATTCCAATTCCTACTGGCGTATCTGCGCCGGCGTTACGGAAATCAACCAGCCGAGAAGTTCGCTTAAAGTGGAGCCGGTTGTGACAACCAGCGACAAGGCATATCTGTGCCAGGAAACGAAGGATTATTCCTACAAGCCCGAATACAAGACCGGCAAATTCTATATCCTGACCAAGGTTACCGATGACTATCAGGGTAAGACCGGCATCATGTATGTATTCAATACCCATTATTTCCTCGGAGACATTTCCAATACTTCCTACGCAAACGGCGAAGTATTTGCGGATTGCCTCGGAGAACTGTGTAATAAGGAGAGCAGCATTTCCATTCCGCTCACGGCAGCAAGAGAAGAGGGTCTTATGATGTCCTCTAAGACGATGAAGATGTGGACCGTCATCATCGTCGGCATCATTCCCGGAATGATTCTTCTTGCCGGTTTTGTAATGGTATTCCTGCGCAGACGCTGATGAACAAAAAGAACGTGATTTTGGTTTCCGCTCTTGCGGTTTTCGCCGCAGCACTCGGTGCGCTTTACCTTTTCGTGCTGAATAAGCAGAAGCAGCCGGAAGAAGAGAAGAAACCGGACTATTATACAATCCGTGAAATCAATACGGAGAGCATTGACCGGATTACCTTAAAGACAGAAGGCTTCGACGGAGGCTTCAGGCTGAAGGACGGCACCTGGATCAACGAGGAGGATGAGTCGTTTCCGGTTAAGCAGGAGACGATGAATCTTATGGTTTCCATCGTGCTCGCGCATCTGAACGCCTTTGAAAAGGTCGAGAATCCGCCGGCTTCGGAGGATTTCGGTTTTACGAATCCGTCTGCGGTACTGACCGCTTATGCGGGAAGCAATTCGCTTCTTACGCTGAAGATCGGAAAGGCCATTCCGAAGAGAGACCGCTACTATGCGATGGTCGACGGTGATGAGTCGATTTACATCGTTTCGGACAACTATTACAAATACATCGTGAAGGACCGCACGGACTTCCTTGTGGACATTAATATGCCCGCGATTGAGGACCGCGACCTGCTTCGCGAGATTTCCGTAAGCGGTGAAGGCATTACGCCTTTCCATGTGGTTTACGATGCGGCCAACCCGTACGATTATTCCGAAAACGGCATGTACGGCTGGTACTTTGAGGCACCGTTCACGTCTTGTGTCAACGCAAACATTTATGACGACGCGTGGTTTGAAAAACTGGAGTATTTCACATTTGTCAGCTACGATAAGCTGGTTGCGTACAGACCGGGCAGCTACGGCAAATACGGCCTCGACAACCCCCGGGCGACCATCTACGTCCGCTATGCCGACAAATACGGCCGCGAGGATTATTCCTACAAGCTGTTCCTCGGCAACAAGACGGAGGACGGCTTCTACTATGCAAGACTTGAGAGCCTGGAGTGGGTATTCCTGATCGGCGCAGACAAGGTGGCGTTGAGAACCGAAACCGATGCCTTTTCTTTGTGCTACAAGACCGTATTCTTCCCGAAGGACAGCGCGCTTGACAGCATTAAGATCACGGCCGGCAGCAAGACCTGGGATTTCGTGAATACGCATGCCGACAGCGAGATTGCCGTTTACACATTAAACGGAAGAAAGCTTTCCGACAGCGAGTTAAGCAAGCTTGGAAACGAGATTCTGACGCTGAAGTACAGCGGCATGGCGCCCGAGGACGCAACAGGCGATGTCATCATGACGATTAACACCTCTGTTGCGGATAAGGAGAAGCTTAAGGATCTTGAAATCGTGTTCCACAAGTACACCGATTCCGTGCATCTTGTCACGGTGAACGGCATTACGGAATTCACGATGGATGTCCGCCAGGTGGACGCATTCCTTGCCTGGCTGGAGACAATGAAGTAACATACGGAGAATCAATATGGATCCTGTTTTTGATAAACCGTTAAAAGAAGACAACGCCATCCGGTATCGCGGGCGGACGCATTCCTCGACGGGAAGACTTTCCCTCGGCGTCGGCATTGCGGGCTGGGTGGTATTTGCCGTTTTGATTCTCGAATCGATCAACCCGCCCGCCGGATCCTACCGGATCGGCATCATCGGCTGCCTTGATCTGATTCTCGGCATTCTCGGAATGCTGTTCGGCGGCAGAGGGCTTCGCGAAAGCAACGTATACTACCGTTCGGCGCTTGCCGGAGTGGTATTGTGCGCCACGCTGACCGCGTCGCTGTTCGGCCTGTTTTTGAGCGGTTTGCAGCTATAGGATTTTACGGAGGAAAATGACATGAAAACACCCGAATTGTTCGAGTGGGGTGAGTTTGAAGCCGAGAGAACGGAACTTGCGCTCGGCAGACTGACGGAGATTCTGGCGCTTCCGTCCAACGAGACCGAGGTCACCTGTATTGACTTCGGAAAGGAAGCTGCGGCGCAGGCACTCTGCATGGCGAAACTGGCCGCGGATATTGCGAAAAAGGGCATTGACGGGCTTACGGAAGAAGAGCTTCGGGCCTATAACAAAAAGCTTTATCTGTGTGCCGACCAGGATGTATACGAGAGGTCGTTTCTGAATCCGGCTTATGCCGTTTCGGTGTTCGGAAAGGCAAAGGGGCGCATCGTTTCGGCTGTCTTTGCTGGTCTGGTTGCCAGAGTGCCGGATGTATACCACGGGGTTCTGCGCCCGTTCCTTTACAGCATGGAACTGGTACTCGAGGTTTATTCCCTTTTGGAGGGTGGCGCCGATGCCAATGCGTTAAAGCGCGCGTTGTTCTATCACCGCCACGATTACTGCGAAGAGCGGACCATCGCCGGAGCTTACAAGATGTACACCCCGGGATTCCGCTATTTCTATGACATCGCGATGAACGAGGATCTTTCGAATCCCGCTTATCTTTACAAGATCGGCTGCCCCGTAACCGAAAACATGATTCAGGTTTCGTCATTTCTCGCGACGCTTCCCGAGAAGGACATCGAGTCCATGGCGGAAACGTATGTAAACGGTTATGTGGAAGGCTTTGCGGTCACCGGAACGGACTTCAGCAAGAAAAAGTACGTTCAGGTTGCGACCGGATACGGCTTTGAGCGTATCACAAGAGCGGCGATCCGCAAGTTTGAGGCAATCGGCAAGGAAGCCATCGTTATGTACTTCGACGAAGTATACAGCGACCGCTGGCTCGGTGACAACCGCCAGGCGGAATACGATCACCGGAATGACACGCTGCTTACGCTTAACAAACGGATGGTTGAAACCATTGTCCGCGCCACGAAGAAAGCCTTCGACAATGTGGACGAGTGCATGCGGGTGGTCGGCGGTCCCGCCGTTCAGGAAAGCTTCGGTGAACCTGACTTCGATCCCGTAAATAAGCCCGAAGTGCTGTCTTCGGACGCAAAGATGAGCAAACTCCAGGTAGAGATGCAGAGCCGCCTCTTCATGCTTCGCGAACAGCATATGCCCAGCGAGGAGCGCAGCTTTACGATCATCAGCTATCCGGTACCGTCCATCGGGGCGAAGTTCAGGGATATTTTCAAGGCAACGATCCGCGTGAACACGTTAAGCAGCGCGCGGTATAAAAAGATTCACCAGTGCATCATCGATGTGCTCGATCAGGCCGCTTACGTGACCGTTAAGGGAAGCGGAGAGAATAAGACGGATATGCGCGTCATGCTCCATGAGCTGACCGATCCCGCTAAGCAGACCAACTTTGAGAACTGCGCAGCCGACGTGAACATCCCGGTCGGCGAAGTTTTCACCTCGCCGGTTCTTAAGGGAACGGACGGTGTCCTTCATGTCAGCAAGGTTTATCTGGAGGGCAGACTGTTCAAGGATCTCTGCCTTACCTTCAAGGACGGCATGATTGCCTCCATCACCTGCGCGAATTTCCCGACCGAGAAGGAAAATGCGGACTACATCAACGAGAACATTATGGACTTCCATGAGACGCTCCCGATCGGCGAATTTGCCATCGGAACGAATACGACGGCTTATGAGATGGGCATCAAATACGACATTCAGAGCAAGCTTCAGATTCTGATTGCCGAGAAGACCGGTCCTCATTTTGCAGTAGGCGATACATGCTACAGCCACGCCGAGGACAAGGCTGTATTTAACCCGGACGGCAAGGAAATCATCGCCCGCGAAAACGAGGTCAGCGCCCTTAGAAAGACCGACCCCGCGAAGGCGTACATGAACTGCCATACGGACATCACGATTCCGTATGACGAACTCGAATCCATCACGGCACATACAGCCGATGGCAAATGCCATGACATCATCCGCAACGGCCTGTTCGTTGTTCCGGGAACCGAGGAGCTGAATGTACCGCTTGAGAGACTTGCAAAGGCTAAGAAAAAGTAGAACCGTGCCGCATAAGGCGGGCGGAAAGAAAGGATAAAGAGATGGCTAAAGTAGGAATTGTAATGGGCAGTGATTCGGATCTGCCGGTCATGAGCAAAGCTGCGGCAATGCTTGAAAAGTTCGGAATCGATTATGAGATGACGGTTATTTCGGCGCACCGTATGCCCGACGTCTTCTTTGACTATGCCAATACCGCAAAGGAGAAAGGCTTTTCCGTAATCATTGCGGGTGCAGGCGGCGCAGCCCATCTGCCGGGCATGTGTGCGGCAATCTTCCCGCTTCCGGTCATCGGCGTGCCGATTCACACGAAGACCTTAAGCGGTGTGGATTCGCTTTATTCCATCGTGCAGATGCCCTCCGGAATTCCGGTTGCGACTGTTGCAATCGACGGGGCCGCAAATGCCGGCATTCTGGCAGCCAAGATGCTTGCCATCGGCAATCCGGAGCTTCTTTCGAAGATTGAGGCTTACAAGGATGAGCTGAAGGACGGCGTCATGAAGAAGAAGGAAAAGCTCGAGAAGATCGGCTATAAGGAGTACATGGGGCAGTAGGTGTCACATTTTCCATCCCCGAATGAGGCCTTGCGGTGAAGTGCGGGACGGAATACGTTCTTATAACTCTATTAGCTGTACTTATAAGAGGCATTAAGGATTAATGTAATTGAACGTGCACATTTTCCATGGGAAATGTGCTATACTGAATTCGCGTTAAAACGAATGAAACGCGGCGAACGGATTCGGTTATACCGGTCCGGAATAAAGAAGATGAGGAGAACAATTATGGATTACAAGAACGCCGGTGTGGATATTGAGGCCGGATATAAGGCTGTGGAATTGATGAAAAAGCACGTAAAGGAGACGATGCGCCCCGAAGTACTCGGCGGACTCGGCGGATTCTCCGGTGCATTTTCCTTAGACCGCTTCATGAGCATGAAGCACCCGACTCTTGTTTCCGGAACGGACGGTGTCGGCACGAAACTGAAGCTTGCTTTTCTGATGGACAAGCATGACACAATCGGTATCGACTGCGTGGCCATGTGCGTGAACGACATTGCGTGTGCCGGCGGTGAGCCGTTGTTCTTCCTTGACTATATTGCATGCGGCAAGAACTATCCCGAGAAGATTGCGACGATTGTTAAGGGTGTTGCGGAAGGCTGTAAGCAGGCCGGCTGCGCTTTGATCGGCGGCGAGACTGCCGAGATGCCCGGCTTCTATCCCGAGGATGAGTACGACCTTGCCGGCTTTGCCGTAGGTATCGTTGATGCGGACGACATCGTTTCCGGTGCCGACGTGAAGAAGGGCGATACAATCATCGGCATTGCTTCAAGCGGAATTCATTCTAATGGTTACTCCCTTGTCCGTAAGGTATTCGACCTTCGCGAGCAGAGCCTGAACCGCTACTGCGAGTCTCTCGGCACGACGCTCGGCGAGGCACTTCTGACGCCTACGAAGATTTACGTGAAGGCTCTTGCTTCCCTGAAGGAAGAGGGCGTTAAGGTGAAGGCCTGCAGCCACATCACGGGCGGCGGTTTCTACGAGAACATTCCGAGAATGCTTCCCGACGGAAAGCATGCGATGATCCGCAAGGACAGCTATGAAGTACCTCCGATTTTCGAACTGCTCCGTGTAAACGGCAGCATCGAGGAAAAGATGATGTATAACACCTACAATATGGGTATCGGCATGATGATCGCCGTAGATCCTTCGAAGGCAGATGCAGCGCTCAAGGCTCTTAAAAAGGCCGGTGAGACCGCTTACATTGTCGGCGAGATCACGGACGGCGAGAAGGGAATTACGATATGCTAAATACAGTCGTACTGGTGTCCGGCGGGGGAACAAACCTGCAGGCGATTATCGACGGTGTAAAGAACGGCACGATTACGAACACGAAGATTTGCGGCGTAATCAGCAACAAGCCCGATGCGTATGCTTTGACGCGGGCGGAGCAGAACGGGATTCCGGGCGTCTGCGTATCGCGGAAGGCTTATGAGACCCGTGCGGAGTTTGAAGACGCTTTGCTTGCTGCCGTGGACGGATTCAAGCCGGATCTTGTTGTTCTGGCGGGATTTCTGGTAATCCTTCCGGAGAAGATGACCGAGAAGTATTCTCACCGGATCATCAACATCCATCCGTCCCTGATTCCTTCCTTCTGCGGCGACGGATACTACGGACTTCATGTTCATGAAAAGGTACTGGCACGCGGCGTTAAGGTGACCGGCGCGACCGTGCACTTTGTGGATGCGGGAACGGATACCGGCCCGATTCTTTTACAGAAGGCAGTGGAGATTCTTCCGGGTGATACGCCCGAGGTTCTGCAGCGCCGTGTCATGGAGCAGGCAGAATGGATTATCCTTCCGAAAGCCATTGATGCGATTGCCAATGACCGCGTAAAGGAAGTAAACGGGGCATTTTTCACGGAATAAAGGCTTTTGGGGAACAGCCTTGGGGGAATTGTTATGGGGTCAGTCAAAAAATGGTTTGCAAAACTCGATAAAAAGAGGCGTTATATTCTGATCGGTTCAATCGCGGGCGTTATTGTTATCGCCTGCGTATTGATTCTCGGCGGAGTTTTCCGAAAGAAGGACACCGGACCGAAGTATGAAATCCCCGAGGTCACGGACGGATATGTTCTGGTATTCCGTCTTGTTTCGGAATACGATGTCACGGACGGAGCCAAAACGGCGCGTACGCTTTGCGAATACGATGAACGCGGGAACATCCTTGTGAAGAAGGAAAAATACCGCCATTCCGGGTATGACGAATTTGACCGGGTTTCGGAGTATTCCTATGACGGCGAGGACAGACCGGTTCGGATTAAGACAACCTTTCCTTCGGGCGAGTTCAAGACGGAGGAAAGAAAATACAATGCAGGCGGGCAGCTGATCAGCTCGGAAACCACCTCCGGCACGGAGCTTCTCGAATCCTGCCGTTATCAGTACGATGAGGCCGGGAATCTGGCGTTAGAGGAACACTACGGCGCGGACGGAAAGCTTACGGAAAGCTATGCTTACGAAAGTGACGAGAACGGCTTCGTGGTTTTCATGGACCAGAAGAAGTATGAAGGCATTGAGCTGTGGAGTGAGATGATTGTGCGCTGGACACGCCGGGCGGACGGCAGTCTTGTGAAGGCCTCCTTCCTCGAGCGTGAGTACGACGTGAACGGTGTCTCCTCAGAAATCGAGCGGGAATATCTGTATGACGAGTCGGAAAAACTGATCGCCGAGTACCGCGTACACAACGGAATCAAGTTCGATGAAATCGAATACGAATGCACCTATGACGACAACGGAAGACTCAGGGAATACATGGGGCCAAGCGGCACAACGGATTACTATGAGTATGATAAAAAGGGCAGGGTCGTATCGATTGAGAGCTGGGATGCCACGATGCATTATGTGTACGATTCATACGGGAATGTAATTAAAGAGTATTTGACTGAAAAAGGACAGAGTTCGGCGAACATTACGGATTATACGGAATATACGTACAAGCCGTTTTCCGTGAGGCGTGACCTGTTGACGGACGACGAACGGGACCGAATCGAACGGGAAGAACTCGGAAAAAAATGATGAAAGGATGAGATGTGTCTTTGACGCATCGGACAAAAGCATGAAGGTTTTGATTGTCGGCGGAGGCGGCCGTGAGCATGCCATTGCGTGGAAGGTAAGCCAGAGTAAAAGAGTGGATAAGATTTATGCCGCTCCGGGTAATGCTGGAATTGCGGAAATCGCGGAGTGCGTGCCGATTGGTGTAATGGAGTTTGACAAACTCGTCGCATTTGCCAAGGAAAAGGAAATCGACCTGACGGTAGTCGGACCGGATGATCCGCTTGTAGCCGGCGCCGTGGATGCTTTTGAAGCTGCAGGGCTTCGGGTATTCGGACCGCGCGCGAATGCGGCTATCCTTGAGGGCAGCAAGGCTTTCTCGAAGGACCTGATGAAGAAATACGGCATTCCGACCGCACAGTATGAGAACTTCACCGATGCGGATGCCGCAATGGAATATCTGAAGACTGCGAAGATGCCGATCGTTTTGAAGGCGGACGGACTGGCGCTCGGCAAGGGCGTATTGATCTGCAACACGCGTGAAGAGGCTATGGCGGGCGTGAAGGAAATCATGCTCGATAAGCATTTCGGAAGCGCCGGCAACAAGATGGTCATCGAGGAATTCATGACCGGACGTGAGGTTTCGGCCCTTCTGTTCTGCGACGGAACGAATATCGCGCCGATGACGAGCGCACAGGATCACAAGCGTGCCGGCGACGGAGATACGGGTCTTAATACAGGCGGCATGGGGACGTTTTCCCCGAGCCCGTTCTATACAAAAGAAATCGAAGAGTTCTGCATCGAGAAGATTTACAAGCCCACGATGGCCGCGATGCGCGCCGAGGGAAGACCGTTCCACGGGGTCATGTTTGTCGGACTGATGCTGACGCCGGACGGACCAAAGGTTCTCGAGTACAATGCCCGTTTCGGCGATCCCGAGACGCAGGTTGTGCTTCCCCGCATGAAGACCGACATCGTGGATGTCTTTGAAGCCTGCATCGACGGAAAGCTTTCCGATATCGATCTGCAGTTTGATGACGGCGCGGCGGTTTGCGTTGTGCTTGCTTCGAACGGCTACCCTGAAAAATACGAAAAGGGCCTTCCGATCAGCGGTCTTTCGGATTTCAGGGATGAAGACAATGAGTATGTCTTCCATGCCGGAACGAAGTTCGGACCGAACGGCGAAGTGCTTACGAACGGCGGACGCGTACTCGGCGTGGTTGCCAAGGCAGGCGACCTCAAGTCAGCGCGCGCCAAGGCATACAAGGCAACCGAGAAGGTTTCCTTCGCCAACAAATACATGCGCCACGACATCGGCAAGGCAATTGACGAGGCGTAATTGACTCCTGATGAGTCAGCTTGATTAAAGCCTGTTTCAGGCGGCAACGGATGTTCCGTTGCCGCCTTTCTTGCTTTTTATGTTTGGAAGGTGTTTTTATGCTTGGAAGTTGTTCTTTTCTCCGAAATTACGGACTTGAGAGGGGAAAAACCATTCCGGTCCGTATTTGGGGGAACAACCGGTAGGATTAAAGGTGGAAAAATACGGCCTCAAAGGCCCAAAAGAGTCTTTAGTCCGTAGATTTCTAGACATAAGGAGGAATGGAGGTTTGAAAAGTACGGACTTCAGAACGAAAGAAGCTATTCAGTCCGTATTATTTGCTCTTGGGGGGGTGACGAGGCGAGAAATAGTACGGACTTCAGAGCAAGTTGTTTCTTTTAGGCCGTAAATCCTTCGGCAGAAGAGCGGGAAAAAGTAAGCGGAGTACGTTCTAATGGAGCAAACTGAGTTATAGTCCGTAAATGTGCGGACAGTTCCGCGCGTATCAGTACTTTTTTATGACGGATTGGATAGTATTCCTAAAAAGCCTCCCGATTGATGTGCAACGTGCTGAATTCACACGCCTTCTGCAGCGATTGTTTCTCTGTGAAGTTGGGAAATCTGCTCAAAAAAGCCGGTTCTATTCTACTTGCGTGCATCCTTCAGGCGCAGATATACTGAATTCATAACACTTCAGGAGGATATATGGATTATTATCGATTGGAAAATAACCGCGAAGAGATCTGCGAATTACTGAAGGAAAGAAGGAAGCTTCTGAAAGGGTTGTTGCGTGATATGGAAAAGAATTATTGGGAGCACCCCGGCGGAATGATTCGAACCAGTCAGTGTAAGAAGACGAATCAGTATTATTGGAGAGAAAAAGCCGGTGAAAGATGGAAGTATCTTCCGAAGAAGCAAAGAAAGATTGCGGAGCAAATCGTTAATTCCGAGTATCAGTCGGAACTGAAGCAGCAAATCGAAACAGAATTGAAGGAAACGGAACGCTGGCTTCAGAAAGGAATTCCGGGAAGCATGGAAGCTTTATTCGAGCGAATGTCGGATGCACGCAGAAATTTGGTTCATCGGATGATTATGTCAGAAGAGGAATTTGTCCAAAGCTTTCTTGCAGAAGAGTATGAGTCATCCCATGTTTTTGAAGAGAATAAGCAGTATAAAACAACGCAGGGCGAGTATGTCCGATCCAAGGCTGAGTGGATGATAGCAGAGAGACTGTTTCATTTCGGAATCCCTTATCAGTATGAGTTCCCAATCGTTTTGAAAGGATACGGAAATGTCAGACCTGATTTCCGCTGCCTGAATGTACGCAGGCGGGAAGTGATTCTGTGGGAGCATCAAGGGAAAATGGGAGACGAACTGTATGCAGGCGCAGCAATTCGTAAGATTCAGGCGTATGAGGAAAACGGATTCCTTGCAGGAAAGAATCTCATTCTTACAGAAGAATCGTCAGATTCTCCGCTGATTCCGAAGGTTGTAGACAGATGGATCGACAGAATGCTGGTTTGAAATGCATTTGGATACTATGCTAAGAGGTAAAGGTTGAAAAAACCACGGAATATGGTACAATGATTCAGAATAGTGTTTTGATGCAAAGGTTTCCGGACGGAAACAGGAACAGAGGACGGCAGATGGAACAGGAAGGCGTTAGAATCAATAAGTATCTGAGTGATGCGGGCGTGTGCTCCAGGCGGGAAGCCGACCGGCTGATTGAGGACGGTGCGGTAACGGTGGACGGTGCGGTCGCGACGCTCGGAACGAGGGTGCTTCCCGGGCAGAAGGTAAAGGTGCGCGGGAAGGAAGCGGCGCTTACGAAGAAGGACGACAAAGTCGTTCTTGCGTTCCACAAGCCGCGCGGCGTGGAGTGCACCTCCGACCGCAGCAACCCTGACAATATCATTGATTATATTCACTACGGCAAGCGGATTTACACGGTCGGACGGCTTGATAAGAATTCAAGCGGACTGATTCTTCTGACCAACGACGGCGACCTTGCCAACCGGATCGCGAAGGCCGGTGAAGGGCATGAGAAGGAATACCTGGTGCGCGTCGATAAGCCCGTGACGCCGGAGTTTCTTCAAAGAATGGCGCACGGCGTGCCGGTGCTCGGCAAGAAGACGGCGCCCTGCAAGGTGCAGCAGATCGGGGAATGCTTCTTCCGGATCGTTTTGATTCAGGGCATGAACCGCCAGATTCGCCGCATGTGCGAGTATCTCGAGTATAAGGTGGTCGCGCTGAAGCGTGTCCGCGTCATGAATATCCTTCTCGGCGACCTTCCGAGCGGCCAGTACCGCGAAGTGACGCCGAAGGAACTGGCAGAATTAAAGAAGATGCTGGGCTGACAGATTCTTATGGAAAATGTGACGCCGAAATCTGCATCGAATATTCTTCGATGAAAGTGCGACACTGAACGCCGCAGTAACATAAACACAAAAGCAAAGGACTCCAATCGTGGACAAGAAACAACGCATAATCGAGCTGACCGAGCTGCTTGACAAAGCGGCACGGGTGTATGAGCAGGAAGACCGCGAAATCATGTCGAATTTCGAATATGACGCGCTCTATGATGAACTGCGCGCACTCGAGGAAGAGACCGGGTTTGCGCTTGCGAACAGCCCGACGCAGCATGCCGGCTATGAAATCCTTTCGGAGCTTCCGAAGGAACGGCACGAGAGTCCGATGCTTTCTCTTGATAAGACAAAGGACCGCGAGGCGCTTGCAGCGTGGACGGGAGAGCATGAGAGCATCCTTTCCTGGAAGATGGACGGCCTGACCGTCGTTCTTACCTACCGTGACGGTGAGCTTTACAAGGCCGTTACGCGCGGCAACGGCGAAATCGGTGAGGTTATCACCAACAACGCCCGCGTGTTTAAGAATATCCCGCTGAAAATTGCTTATAAGGGCGAGCTTGTGCTCCGCGGCGAGGCGGTCATCCGCTACAGCGATTTTGAGCAGATTAACGCGCAGATTGAAAAGGATGAGGACCGCTACAAGAACCCGAGAAACCTTTGCAGCGGTACCGTAAGACAGCTGAATAACCGTATTACGGCGGAGCGTAACGTGTATCTGTTCCCATTTGCCTTAATCAGCATGGACGGGGCGGACGGCTTTGCGACGCGCGAGGAGCAGCTTAACTACCTGCGCGAGCTCGGTTTTGACCCGGTAGAGTATAAGAAAGTCAACAGCAGCAACATGCTTGAGACGATTCAGTGGTTTGCCGACCATGTCGCGACCAATGATTTTCCGTCGGACGGCCTGGTGCTTACGTATAACGACATCGCTTACGGAAACAGTCTCGGACGCACCGCGAAGTTTCCCCGTAATGCGATTGCCTTCAAATGGAAGGATGAGACGCGTCAGACAAAGCTTCTTGAGATTGAGTGGAGCCCGTCGAGAACCGGTCTCATCAACCCCGTCGCCATCTTCGAGCCGGTTGAGCTTGAGGGCACGACCGTGAGCCGCGCGAGCGTTCATAACCTGAGCGTGATGGAAGAGCTGCAGCTCGGCATCGGCGACGAAATCACGGTTTACAAAGCCAACATGATCATCCCGCAGATTGCGGAGGATCTGACCAAGAGCGGCAATATCGAGATTCCGAAGACCTGCCCCGTATGCGGCGGGCCGACCGAGGTGCGCGCTTTGTTCGAAGCGAAGGCGCTTTACTGCACGAATCCGAATTGCATGGCCAAGAAAATCAAGCTGTTCAGCCACTTCGTAAGCCGCGACGCGATGAACATCGAAGGGCTTTCGGAAATGACAATCGAAAAGCTGATCGGACGCGGCTTCATTAAGGAACCGGCCGATCTGTTCCGCATGGATACGCCTGAAATCCGTGAGGAATTCGTACAGATGGAAGGCTTCGGGGAGAAATCGTTTGAGAACCTGCTTGCAGCGGCACGCAAAGCGCAGACCGTCAGCATGCCGAAGTTTTTGTACAGTCTCGGAATTCCGGGCATCGGCCTTGCCAATGCTAAGCTGATCTGCAAGGCATTCCGTTATGATATGGACGCCATCCGCAATGCCACCGTAGAGAGCCTTACGGAAATCCAGGGCCTCGGCGATGTGCTCGCGGCAAATGTGACCGCTTACATGGCAGATCCGGAGTACGCCCGAATGCTTAACGACCTTCTCGGAGTAGTGTCTTTCGAGGCACAGGAGGAGGTCATGGAATCGCCGATTACCGGCAAAACGTTTGTGATTACCGGAGCGGTTTCGCATTTTCCAAACCGGGACGCTGTCAAGGATTACATTGAGGAGCGCGGCGGTAAGGTAGCGGGGTCCGTTTCCGCGAAAACCGATTATCTGATTAATAACGACACCGCAAGCGGGTCGAGCAAGAATAAAAAAGCGAAGGAGCTCGGAATTCCGATCATTTCCGAGGAGGAATTCCTGAAGCTTTGCGAAGCGTAGAAAGGATTTATCATGCCGATCAAAGTACAGAATGACTTGCCGGCAAGGCAGGTCGTAATCGATGAAAACATATTCGTTATGGATGAAAACCGCGCCATGTCGCAGGACATCCGCCCTTTGAAGATTGCGATTCTCAATCTGATGCCTCTTAAGGAGGACACGGAGGTGCATCTTCTTCGGAGCCTTTCCAACACGCCTCTTCAGCTGGACATCACGTTCCTGACCACGGCGACCTACGTCGGAAGCAATACCGCGAAGAGCCATCTGGACCAGTTTTACCTGACATTCGACGACGTAAAGGACCAGAAATTCGACGGTCTGATCATCACCGGCGCACCGGTTGAGCAGATGGAGTTCGAGGAGGTGCTTTACTGGGACGAGCTCAAGAAAATCATGGATTGGAGCCTGACAAATGTGACGAGCACGATTCACATCTGCTGGGGCGCCCAGGCAGCTTTATACTACCATTACGGAATCCCGAAGATTCCGCTTCCGGAGAAGATGTTCGGTCTCTTCCGGCATAAGGTGATGAACCGCCGTGAGCCGTTGGTACGCGGCTTTGACGATGAGTTTTACATGCCGCACAGCCGCCACACGACGGTATCGAGAGACCTGATTGCGGAGCATCCGGAACTTACCATCATGGCGGAGTCGCCGGAAGCGGGCGTATTTCTCGTCATGGCGAAGGAAGGCCGTCAGATTTTCGTGATGGGCCATCCCGAGTACGACCGGATTACGCTTGATAAGGAATACAAGCGTGACCTCGCAAAGGGGCTTCCGATTGCGATTCCGAAGAACTATTATCCGAACGACGACCCGACGCAGAAGCCTTTACTTCTGTGGAGAGCGCATGCCAACACGCTTTATACGAACTGGGTCAACTATTATGTATACCAGGCAACGCCTTATGATGTGGAGAGCATCGGAAAGTAGCATCCGGTGGGGGAGGGAAAATGAACCGAAAAGTATTTATTCGCATCATTGCAGTATGTTCAATTCTGCTTGTGGCCGAGATTGTACTCCTGCTGGCGGTTTTCAACAGGAAGCAAAAGAAGAAGGACAGTTCGGGTGGATTGAATTCTGAAAAGCCGGAGGTAACGCAGGCTCCTACGACCGTCATACCGAAGCCGACACAGGAGGCGGAACGAAAACTGAAAGAGTGGGAAGAACTCACTGCCGATGATCCGGGAATTCAATATGACCCGGATTTTCAGGAGGTATGGCGCGTAACCGGGCAGAAGTTCTATTCCATGAATGAAATGTTCAAATGGTTCAACCCGGGGGATTTTATGGAAGAGCCGCTCCTGTGGACAAAAAGTGTTGAGCCGGAGAATGTAGGAAGCACGCAGACCGGTCAGAAGCTTGTGAGTGAGGTTGAGTCCCGTTATGACGTAAACGGATCCCTTGTGTATTACCGCCAGTATTATAACATAGACATGTACTCTTGTCCGTCGGTATACGAGATGGAATATGACAGACTCTTTTCGCCGCTTTCGGAAATCGCCTTTGATGCCAGTAGTGATCCGGCCCCGATGTTTTTCTTCGACTATCGGTATAACAGTGACGGAGACGTAACGCATAAGTTCGTTACGATATCGGAGGACAGGAGTTATTTTGGGGCGGATTGGTACCCGGAGTACAAGTATTACTATTGGAACGACGGGGAACTCGCGAAATGGGAAGGCTATTCGGCAGACGGGAAACTTGCGGAAGAAGTTGAGGTTACGTATGTCAGGGACGCGGCCGGAAGAATTACCGAATATCGGGAAGACAGCGAGATTCGGCACATTCATATGGAATATACATACAACAGCAGCGGCGTATTGACCGCAACCCGGGAATCTTACCGCTTGTACAGAGAGGATATGATCGGGTGGAGAAACGGTTATGACGCGACCAGGACATATAACGAAGCCGGGGAATTGATCGCGAAGCATACGAAATTGTTTGATATGGACTCCGAGACCAGGACTTCGACTCCGACAGACTGGGAAGAGTATTATTTTCAGGCGTCTGAAGACGAGAAAGGACAGCGTGTCGCGGATTTCATGGCGTACGACCTGGACGGTTACGCCAAGTATTACGGCGAGTACCATCGCGAATACGTATACGATACCGCGGGAAATGTGATCGAGCGTCTGACTTATATGGACGGCCTTCTGATCTACCGCGAGGAAATCACTTACGAGTTGGTAAAGGTACCGCTCCGCAACCTGACCCAGGAGGAGCGCATCAAGCTTCGGATTTATGATTAATCCGAAGCAACAATGAAGAAAGGATAATCCGGTCGAAAACGACCGGACGATATACGGAAATGACCCTTCAGGAAGCCAGAGAGTTTTTTGCAAATGATAAGTATGCCACCGAGGCGAGCGGGATTGTGATTGAGGAAGTCGGAGAGAACTATTCAAAGTGCCGTATGCCGATTACCGCAATTCACAAAAACGCAGTCGGAGGCGTGATGGGCGGAGCGGTTTACACCTTATGCGACTTTGCATTTGCCGTCGCCACAAATACGCCGGAAAGCCACACCGTGACGGCTGTCAGCCAGATCAGTTACATGTCGCTTGTAAAAGGGGATGAGCTTTTCGCAACGGCCGAACTCATTAAGGACGGGCGCCGCACCTGCTTTTTCAAGGTAACCGTAACGGATAACCTCGGGACGCTCGTGGCAATTGCCAACACAACCGGAATGCATGTGTAGGACACGCATCTGACGCATAAAAGGAGGAAGAATCATGAGTGAAGAGAACAACGAGCTGTTTCAAAACGCAGAACCCGTGAACACAGTTAACGAAGCACCCGGGGAAGCCGCCCCGAAGAAGAAAAAAGAGAAAAAGGGAAGCCATCTTTTCACCATTATCCTCATCCTTGTCCTTATCGGAGGCGGGGCATATTACTATTTCTTCATGAGTTATACGCCGGCAATCGTCGTGAACGATGTCGAGATCCGCATGAGCATGACCGTTAAGGATCTGGAAGCCAAAGGGCTTTGCCTTTGCGAGCTGAACGGTACGATCATCGATTCGTCAAAGTATACCATGCCGGCTGAGACGGTTCAGTATAAAAACTATGAAGTCGGTGTAAAGGACGGCAATTACGCCAAACTGACCGGAGTCACGGTTTATCTGATGAACCGAAGCAAGAAGAGTGTGACTTACAGCGAGTGTACCTTCTACACAATGAACTACTGGAACGGGAAACAGAACAGTCAGGTTAAGGTTACCATTGACGGACAGGATTTTTATAATGTGAACCGGAAGGAAGCAGCGGAGCTTCTTAAAAAGACAAAGATGCCGATCAAAGCATCCGAAATTGACGGATGGGGAAGCGGATCCGATGTCAGTGCAAACGGTTCCAGAGATCCGTTCACGGTCAGCGTTACGGAAGAAAGCGACGGGCAGATTCTCTTCTCGTTCAAGAGAAACAACCTCAAGATCAAGTTCGATAACAAGTAAAAAATCCGCAGTTGACTTATGTTAACTGTTGGGTTATAATACAGACAATCTTAGGGGAGTAATCGACGCGGAAACGCGTGGCAGATCAACATCATGTCGTCCGAAAGGAAGGCTGGTCTGTCTTAATTGATGAGACTTAAGTATGGCATCCGCCGTACTTGTCTCAATGCTTCGATGATTCGGGCAGGTACGATACGGTACCTGCTCTTTTTTGTGTGTACGGCAGGCAAAGGGCTCCCCGAGAAAGCCCGGCAACCGGCCGAAAGCCCGAAACGGAGCCGAAAATCTTATCAAAAGGAGCAAGCTTATGAGTTTTGTGGAAATCAAAGGCGTAAAGAAAAGCTACGGAGAGGGCGAAGCCAGGACAACAGTGCTTTCGGGCATCGACCTCAGCATTGAAAAAGGAGAGTTCTGCGTGCTTCTCGGCCCCTCGGGAAGCGGCAAATCAACGCTTCTTAACATCATCGGCGGCATTGACGAAGCCGATGACGGCTATGTCATGATCGACGGAGAGAAAACCGCCGATATGAACGAAAAGCGGCTGACGCAGTACCGAAGAGATCATCTCGGTTATGTGTTCCAGCTTTATAACCTGATTCCGAATCTGACGGTACGGGAGAATGTCGAGGTCGGCGCGTACCTCAGCAAGAAGCCGCTTGAGGTGGACGAACTGTTAAAAACGCTCGGCCTTTATGAGCACCGTCACAAGCTGCCGACGCAGCTTTCGGGCGGCCAGCAGCAGCGTACCGCAATCGGCCGCGCGGTCATCAAAAATCCGGACATCCTTCTGTGCGATGAGCCGACCGGCGCTCTGGATTACAATACTTCGAAAGAAATCCTGACCCTTCTTGAGCGCATCAATCAGGAATACGGAAACACTGTCATCATGGTCACCCACAACGACGCCCTTAAGAACATGGCGGACCGCGTGGTGAAGCTTCGTGACGGCAAGGTGAGCCGCAACTACCTGAACGAGAAAAAACTTCCCGTCTCCGAAATCGAATGGTAGGAGGGAAGCGTCATGAAAAATCCCATGAATAAACGCCTGCCTCGCGAACTAAAAAGCGATTTCGGAAAGTATCTCGTAATCTTTCTCTTCATTGTGATGGTCGTTTCGGTTGTATCAGGCTTCCTGATCGCCAACGACGGCGTGGGGAAAGCTTACTACCGCCTGCTCGACGAAGGAAAAGTCGAAGACGGACATATTGCATTTAACGTTGAGCCCGGGGAAGAGTTCCTTAACGGTATCTCCGAAAAAGCGGACGTTACGCTTTACCGCGAGCCGTATTTCGATGAGGAAACGGACGGTGCCCGCATCCGCGTGTATACACTCGGCGGAAGCGTCAACATTCCGGAAGTGACGGAAGGAAGACTTCCCGAGGCAAATGACGAAATCGTCCTTGATAATCTGCATACCACGACAGTCGGCATAAAAGTCGGAGACCGCATCACGCTCGGCGGAAAATCGCTTCTGGTGACCGGCCTTGCGGCTTTTCCAAATTACAGCGCGCTGTTTAAAGACAACGCGGATTTGATGTTCGACATTGAAACCTTCGGCATCGGAATTATGACCGGGGACGGATTTACGGCATTTGCTTCCGACCATGAAACCGCTAACTACGCGTGGGTGTACAACCAAAAGCCGAAGACGGATGCCGAGAAGAACGCGGCTTCCGAAAAGGTGATAGGCGCGCTCCGTGAAGAACTGACGAAGAGCAGCATGGACATCCTTGCGAGATCCCTGAAAGGCGAGAAGGGCCTCAGCATGATTGAGGTCAAGGATTACCTTGCAACCTTTGAAAACAAATGTGTCATTTTCGCCGAGGAGGATATGAACAGCGACTCGGCCTCAATGATTGTATTCCTGTACATTGTTGTTGCCGTTTTGGCATTTATCGTCGCGATCACGACCATTAATACGCTTTCCCGCGAGTCGTCGGTAATCGGAACGCTTCGTGCCTCAGGCTATACGCGGGGGGAAATGATACGGCACTATATGGTTCTGCCGCTTACGGCGTTCTTCACCGGCATGCTTGTCGGCAACGTCCTCGGCTATACATTCATTCTCGACTATATGAAGGCCATCTACGACAAGATGTACTCAGTCGGGAAGGTGCGGACCGCATGGAACGCAAATGCATTTTTGCAGACGACGCTTGTTCCGGCTGTCATCATGATTGCCATCAACTATGCCATCCTTGCCTGGAAGATGCGGCTCGGTCCGCTTCGCTTCCTGCGCCGTGACATCTCCGGAAGAAACCGCAAACGCGCCGTGAAGCTTTCGGAAAAGATTCCGTTTACCGGACGCTTCCGCATTCGTATCATTTTCCAGAATATGTCGAACTACATTACGATGGCGGTCGGAATCGTGCTTGCTGGTGCCATCATCATATTCGGGCTGATGTTTGAGCCGCTTCTTAACACCATCGCGGACCGGATTGAGGAAACGGGAATCAGCCGCTACCAGTACATTTTAAAGACGCCCGAGGAGGCGGAGAGCGACGCGGAGCGGTTCGTGCTTTCGTCCCTTGAGACAACGAAGAAGGGCTACAAAACCGACGAGGTTTCCGTTTACGGCATCGTTCCCGGAAGCAGCTTCGTGAAGGCCGAAATCCCCGAAGGAAAGGTGCTTCTTTCGAACAGCTTTATGGACAAATACAACGTCAAAAAGGGCGATACGGTAACCCTTTACGACAAATACGCGGACCGCAATTACACCTTCACGGTTGCAGGAGAGTATCCGTATGAGGCATCGCTTGCGGTATTCATGAATCTTTCGGACAGCAATGAACTGTTTGAACGCGCGGCGGATTATTATAACGGATATTTTGCCGACCGCAAGCTTACGGAGCTGACGCCTTCAAACGTTTATATGACGCTTGACGCGGCAACCTTCCGCGGTGTTGCGGACCAGCTGTGGAATGCCTTTGCGGACTTCATGGAGCCTGTCAAATGGTTCGGCGTCATCATGTTCGTTCTGATGGTTTACCTGCTCGCGAAGCAGATCATTGAACGGAACCAGACAAGCATTTCCATGGCGAAGATACTCGGTTTCACCGGCGGTGAAATCGGTGGGCTGTATATCGCGGCAACATCGATTGTCGTTGTGTTAAGCCTGCTTCTTGCGGTTCCTCTCGTGAACTGGCTCCTCCGGCTGATTTTCAAAGAATTCCTCTACCAGCGCATCAGCGGCTACATGCCGTACTGCATCAGCAACGACTGCTACTGGAAGATGATCCTGATCGGCCTTTTGAGCTACGTTGTCGTTGTCGTTATGCAGCTTCTTAAGATCCGCAGAATTCCGAAGAGCGACGCTCTGAAGACGGTGGAATAGAACTATAACAGAAGGCGGTTACTCCAATCGGGGCAAAGCCTAAGACATTAAGGTATTCAAGGCATGTTTTCATGCCCTGAGTACCTTTTTTTTGCCGGAGCGCTCTGGAACGGGGCTGCTCCGGTCACATTTACATCACGAAAAAATCACACTTTTTTCACAAAATATGTCGTTCGTCAAAATAATATGTCGTTCATCAACGAATTGTTGAAATTTTACAGGGGGGATTGAATAATTAAATCGCAACGTTGTATTTGTCAAAAAGGGGTTAATTAATCTGTTAAAAAATCGAAAGGATGGGAAAAATGGAATGAATAGTTTGTTTTCATGTAAAGAAAAGATCAAAGGCAGGAAAAGCTGCAGACGGCATATGGTAGTCATATTAGTAATCTGTTTGTCACTTTTTATGGGTTCAATAGCAATGGCCGATTCGGAGACCATGTCTACTGGAAAAGCAAAACTTGCTGATAACTATTACGCGGAGGGAAAAGTGACAGCGACCGTGAAGGGAGCTCTTTGGTGGAAGACAGGCGGCGCTGACGGATACACTTTTTATACTAAGCAAAACGGCGAATCACAGAATGATGCATATATAGATTGCGGGATGGTGTACGCTATGGTATTCTTTTATACATCGAAGAATGTACTGATCGAGTTCAGGTCCTCTCCGATGTGCCAGCCTAACTGGGCAGTTATACCGGTTAATGTTATCAGTTCTGTGCAAAAGGTTGAGGCAAGATTCAATATGTATGATTATTGCGGTAAGAGGTATATTGCACCAAAGGGATGGCAGACTGTTGAAGTTAAATAATCTGTTGGATGAAAAAGCCTGATTCTTACATAAACGGATGAGACAAAACGACACTGTCAAAGGAAGAATGCTGAAAATGAAAAGAAAGATGCTAACTATTTGCACTGGAATTATCGCCGGGCTGATTATTGCCGGGGGAATCTGTTTTTATATGTTTTCCTGGCACAGTACCTCTTCGTTTGGAGGATACTGGGATGAAACCGTAGTGTTTCAGGACCTTCTCGAACTGCATGAAGACGGATACCTGTACGGAGAGGATTGGGATAATCCCGAGTTGCGTTCCGGGGGCGAATCCAGTGTCTGTAAGCGTTCTGTCACACTGGAAATCAATATGGTCATAAAACAGGGCGAATGGATATACAGAGTCTTTGATGAGAATGGCAGAGAAGTGTTCTGTCATACGTTTCAAAAGGGCACCTATGAAAATGTCTGTTTTGATATCGGGTATCTGGGATACAGCCACACCGAGACAGAAAAATTCTCGGCTGATTTCGAGGGAACCGGAAAGTACGAATTCCATGCCAAGTGTAAGGGGTATGACAAGATTTTTCATCATTAAGGCAGAAACATGAAGCTTTTTCGTTATAAGAAAACCGATTTGTTTTTTTGTTTTACTTTTCTGATATCGTTCTCATGTCTGTGGTTTGTGGCATTCTATTCGGGCAAAGAAAAGCAATACAAAAAAGATGCCCTGACGTATTCTTATCAAAGCAGTGCGCTGCTCACAATCCGGAATGCCGAAGGAGAGTTGGATTTTGGAAGTATAATCGGTAAAACAGATGAATTTGTTTATGTCAGCGGGTATCCTGTCTTCTATGACGATGCGGAAGCAGTAGTGCTTTCCAACATTGTGTTGTGCGGAGAAAAAAACGCTGTTTTGCCGTGTGAGGTGGGCAAAAGCATTAACTTAAGCGACGGGATGATGCTTGGACGGAAGCAGAAAAGCATCATTCCGGTCATGAGGGACAGCGTTGCGGCAGACGGCACGGGGATTCCCTGTTCAGGTCTGCTTGGCTGCGCCTATTCCGGTTACGGCGGTTATGATATTTATATTCCTTTCCGAGTTCTCGGGGATAACACGAAAGAACGGATGAGGCATACTTCTTCTGTTGCGATAGTGGTAAGAAGCAATGGAAGAGACGCCGTTCTCATCGCGTCTGAATTGAAAGCCGAATTGGAAAAGGCTTCTTCCGCCTGTACAATCTTTGTCAGCCCATACACAGAGGTTGCTACGGACACGGACGATCATAATGAAAAAGTGTTACTGATTCTTTTGTTTGCTTTTTCCGCCTTCGCCTGTGTGATGGCTTCCGATCTGTGGATGCGGGCCAGAAAAAACGAGCTCTCTGTTTTACTGATTTTTGGGTATAAGTGGAGAAAACTGTGCATGCATTTTTGCTCAGAAGGAATGAAGTTGGGAATCTGTGCATGGGTTGTCGGGTTTATTCCTTTTGCAGCATTGCGAATCATTAAGCGTGATGTCAGCGTTTTTGTATTCTTAAAGGATTTGAGATGGATGGCATTCCTGGTATACGCACTCTTAATGGTATGCATCTGTGTTTTGATTCAGGGCATCAAGGCGTTGAGAAACCCTTCTGTCGCACAAGTCATTAAAGCCGGAGGAGAGTAATCGGTAATGTCGGTTTTCAGTATAGCTTGGGATTCAATCTGCGCACATCGGCATTCTTTTTTCGTTGCCGTTTTAATGTGTACTTTTGCGGCTTTCCTTTCGTCAGTCGTAATAGCGAATGCGGTTTCTTTTTCGGAAAAAGAGAAAAAGTACTCGGATTCCGTTATTTCGGACCATGAAAAAACGCTGCTTGTAAAACCACTTTATCCGGATACCAGCAGCTCGTTTTTTGACGGATGGAGCCGCTTCCTTTTTGAAATGAACCGCGTAAACGAATGTGAACAATCCGGTTCTTTTTTTCGCTCCGTCATCTATTCGGAGGATGAAAACGGGATAAAGCCGGGAACGGAAAAAATGGTGCTTCTGTGCATCGATGAGGGAATATGCAATCTCGGAAAAGCATTCGCCAATGGGGAGAACAGTAAACTGGTGTCGGATGGTAAAAGCATTCCGATTCTGGCGGGGCATACTTACGCGAAGGAGTATCCTGTCGGAAGCAGCTTTACATGCAGGGGAGAGACTTATGTTGTTGTCGGTTCTTTACCGAAAGATGCCGAATGGATTCCGGAAGAGGGAATCTCCAACAACAAAGACGCATACAGTGTTGAACGGTGCTTTGTGACATTCACAGATTATCTGGAAGCGCATCCGTATTACGGGTTAAACGGCGCGTATGTCATTTTACAGGATAATGCGAATGTGGAAAATGCGAAGAAGCTCCTGAAAGAACATGCAAAAACATGCGGCATTGATATTTCCGTTCAGACCATAGACAGTTATCTGTCGGGAGTCATAAGGGCAAAGCAGAACAGTGAAAGAGATTTTCTCAAAGAACTGTCAGTGATTTTTCTTGTATGCATCATTACTGTTTCGGCCGGCAACATTGCAACGATTCTTTTACGGAAACGTGAAATAGGCATTCTTTATTCCTGCGGATACAGCCGGCGGGATATTCTCATGAGTCTGATTGCGGAAGCAGGGTTTAAAGCAGTAATTTGCATAGTGTTGTGGTATATGGTAAGCCTGTTAAGCGCAAGGCGGGGGTGGTATGATGTATGGGCCATCGCGTCTGACAGCAAGGGAATCTTCCTGATACTGCTGATCTGTCTGGTTGTTGCGCTGTTTGCTGTTACGACGCTTTATTCCGGTATTTATCTTGTCAGAAAGAAACCGATTGAAATGCTGGAGGATTGTGGATAAACATGATTCATATCATAAACGGGAATAAAACCTATAACAGTTATGAAGTAAAGAAAGAGGCACTGCGCGATGTTGATTTTCATATCGGTGCGGGAGAATTCGTTGCAATCATGGGAACTTCCGGCTCCGGTAAATCCACGCTGCTTCATATACTCGGCTGCATGGACAGACTCTCTTCAGGACAATACCTGTTTGGTGAAACAGACATCTCAAAACTGGGAGTAAATGAGTGGCATGATTTCCGACGGGAACATATTTCGTTTGTCTTCCAGAACTTTGCTTTGATCAATCAGTACACCGTGAGGGAAAATATCATGATTCCCCTGAAGGCGAACCATGTTGCGAAAACAGAACGGGTGCGTCGTGTGAATCAGGTTGCAAAGATGCTGGGAATAGAAGATATCCTTAATAAACTCCCTCCGCATATCAGCGGAGGACAGCAGCAGAGAACGGCAATTGCCAGAGCCATTGTTGGAGATAATGAGCTGCTTCTTTGTGATGAGCCAACCGGCGCACTGGATAAGAAAACCGGGATAGAAGTGATGGAAATCCTCCGTGAAATACACAAAGGCGGAAAGACGATTGTTGTTGTCACACACGACGCAGAGATTGCGGAGTACGCGGATCGCATTGTCCGGATTGAAGACGGTGTCTTATTTGAGAATCCCATGCAGTGAAATTTGACAAAAGAGTATGTGACTGCGCTTGAACTCCCTTCGTTTTGATGCTATGATAATAAGAGGGGTATCGGGCGAAAAGAGGCACGTTTTTGTGAGGTGTTCTCCCCATATCCTGAGAAAGGTATGGGGAGATTTTTATGAAGGCGAAGCGGTTTTTGATTTGCTCCCTGATTGCGGTTTTGGCATTGGCAGCAGGGGTCGCGGTTTGGATTGATGTTCTTCCGCGCGTTGCTTACGGAAAGAGGACGAAACAGTTTGATTCCTATGCCGTAAAGGACCTTGAAAAAGACGGAAGCTGGCGCAAAAAGCGGCTTGAAATGACTGTCGCGGAGTATACAAAGCTGAAGGAAGAACTTCTCCGTGACAAATGGTACGATGAGACGTATCTCTTCGAGGACGGGACAAATAAGCCGTCTACTTCACATTTTTCAACGGAGGAGCGAAGCGGCATGAAAGAGCTTCTGGCACATGTGTATACGCCGTATCCGTGCCCTGGGATCCTTGATGCAAGAAGCATCGGCGAACGCCTTTACGTCATGATTCAGGGCGATAAGGCAATCATCCTGTATGAGAGTTATCTTATGCCTGTCAATTCAGACATGAAGTGGTAAGAAGGACTGGTCTGTATGAAGAAAAAAATCCGGACATTTTTATTGGAGATTACGGCGCTGCTTGTCGGAAGCGCCGCTTATGCGTCGGCGCTTTATGCCATCATGGACAAAAACCATCTGGCGCCGGGCGGAATATCGGGTATTTCGGTCATGCTGCATTACCTCAATCCGAAGATTGCCGTCGGTACCGCATATCTGGTGATGAATATCCCGATCCTGATCATCGGATTCATCTGCCTGAGCCGGAAATTCATGATTTACACGCTGATTGCAACCGGCATGGTTTCGGGCTTTTCGAACCTGCTGTCGCTTCTTGCGGCAAAGGGAATCTGGGATCCGGCCCTGACCGATGTGCCGCTTCTTGCCGCGCTTTACGGCGGCGCCGCGCTCGGAGTCGGCATCGGAATCGTCATGCGGGGCGGAGGCTCCACGGGCGGCACGGATGTGCTTGCGAAGGTTGTCCGGATCCGGAATAAGCAGTTCCGCACAGGTCCGCTGATTCTCTGTGCCGATGCGGTTGTCATCACGGCGTCCGCATTTGTCTTTCAGGACATCGAAACGGCCTTGTACGCAGGCGTCGGAGCGGTTGTCAGTGCGAAGGTTTTAGACCTTGTTCTGTACGGAAGCGACGAGACGAAGAAGCTCTTAATCGTCAGCAAGCGGCACGAGGCGATTGCGAGCCGCTTCATGAAGGAGCTTGACACCGGCGTGACCTATCTTGAGGGCATCGGCGCGTACACGAAGGAAAAGCGTCCGGTCATGCTCTGCATGGTGAAAAAGCATCACTTCACGAAAGCGAGGGAAATCGTGACGGAGGAGGATCCGACCGCATTTTTGATTGTGTCCTCGGCCTCCGAGGTATTCGGCGAAGGATATAAGAAGCACGAGAGCGAAGATTTATAATCACAGGAAAATGTGAAAATACCCCTTTACAAAATCGAACAAATGTTCTATCCTTATCTACAGAGAGGATAATGCCGGACTGTCCGGCGGGTAAGGATATGGGAGCAATCAGGGAGAGGGACAACAGAATCGACGTCATCTGTCAGCATAACCGCGACCGTACCATCATGCCGATTAAGATCCGGCTGACGGACGAATACGGAGAGCTACAGACTTACATGATTCTTGCTTATAAGGATCTTTCCGGGCAGAAGGATTACACGCTGCCCAACGGAATTCTCGTAAGGGGACATATCCGGACGTTTGAGTGCCGCATTTCGGTGTTCGGCACGGAACGTCTGATTCGGATTGCGTATAATGCCGATGACAATATATGGCGGATTGTCGGCGTTTGATTGACGGGTGCGCGTGCCCGGTGGAAGAGGAAGGAGTCTGTATGATTCGGGAACAGGAAACAACAATCGGTTTTCATGTCTGGGGAAGCCCCGAGCTCAGTGAGGAGCGGGTGCGCTTAATCCGGCTTGACAATGACGGCATGACGTATGCGATGGCGGTCACGGAGGAGGGTTACCTTCTGCACGTTTATTACGGGAAGCGGTGCGGAGACGATGACCTGACGTACCTGCTTCATCTGGAGGAGGGCAACTATGTGCCGAGGCATCATAAACGGGAGAAGGGCGGTTTCATGGATTCCCGCCCGTTCGAGTATCCGTGCCACGGTATCGGCGATTACCGGGAACCGTGCTTCATGATCATGGACGGGGACGGAATGTCGTCCTGCGATCTTCGGTATAAGAGCCACCGGATTGTGCAGGGAAAGCCTGCCCTTACCGAGAAGGGCGTCAGCGTGATTCCGGCCACGTTTGCCGGAAAGGATGAGGCGGAAACGCTGATTGTCACGATGGAGGACAGTCATGCGGGACTGCTTGTCGAGCTAAACTATAGCATTTTCCGCGGACTTAATGTGATGACGCGGTCCACAAAGGTATATAACCGAGGCTACCGGGATACGAGAGTGCAGCGGGTGCTTTCCGCGTGTGTGGAGTTTCCGTCGGATCAGTACGATATGGTTACCTTAAACGGTTCCTGGGCGCGTGAGCGCGGCGTGTGTCGTGCGCCTTTACACGGCGGAATTCAGGCCGTTGACAGCAAGAGGGGCATTTCGTCTGCGCAGCATAATCCTTTTGCGGCAGTCTGCGCGAAGAATGCGGATGAGGACCACGGTGAGGTTTACGGCTTCAATCTCGTGTACAGCGGCAACTTCCTTGCCGAAACCGAGGTCAATGACAAGCGCCGGGCCAGGTTTGTGATGGGCATCAACCCGTATGATTTTTCATGGCTTTTAAAGCCGGAGGAAGAGTTCACCGCGCCCGAGGTTGTGATGGTTTATTCCGAAGAAGGTTTCGGCGGCATGTCGAGAACCTTCCATGATTTGTACCGGAACCACCTGATCCGAGGCTACTGGAAAGACCGGGAGAGGCCGGTTCTGATCAACAACTGGGAAGCAACCTACTTTAATTTCGATCAGGATAAGCTATATGCCATTGCTGAGCAGGCGTCAAAGCTCGGCATCGAGATGCTTGTCATGGACGACGGCTGGTTCGGACACCGTGATTTCGACGATTCGTCGCTCGGGGACTGGCGCGTTTATGAGGAGAAGCTGAAGGGCGGTCTTAAGCCGCTTGTCGACCGCGTCAATGCGCTTGGCATGAAATTCGGCATCTGGTTTGAGCCGGAGATGGTCAGCGAGAACAGCGATCTGTACCGCGAGCATCCGGAGTGGGCCATCCAGATCATCGGACGCGAGCTGACGCAGATGCGCGCGCAGTATGCGCTCGATTACTCCAACGCAGAGGTGCGGGACTACGTATACGGCATGCTTCGTTCCGTGCTTGATTCCGCCAATATCGAATATGTCAAATGGGACATGAACCGCCAGCTTACGGAGGTCGGCTCCACGACACTGCCCGCCAAGAGGCAGCGCGAGCTGTGGCACCGCTATGTGCTCGGCGTTTATGATCTGATGAACCGGCTGACGACGGATTATCCGAAGCTTCTTCTTGAAAACTGTTCAAGCGGCGGCGGACGGTTTGATCCGGCCATGCTTTATTTTTCGCCGCAGATCTGGACAAGCGACGATACGGATGCGATTGAACGGCTGAAGATTCAGTACGGGACAAGCTTCTGCTACCCGGCTTCCGCGATGGGCGCGCATGTTTCGGACTGCCCGAACCATCTGGTCGGACGGACGGTGCCGTTTCACACAAGAGGCGATGTGGCGCTTGTCGGAACGTTCGGCTACGAGCTGGATGTCACCCGCATCCCAGAGGAGGACCGCAATCAGATTCCGGGACAGGTAGAACGGTTCCACCGCTTCAATCCGCTGATTCGAAAAGGCGACCACTACCGGATCGGCAACCCGTTTGAAAGCTCCGAGTACGATGCGTGGGCGTTCGTCTCGAAGGATAAGAACGAGGCTCTTTTCACATTTGTCAGAATACTGGGCTCGGCGAACATGCCGCCCGTTCATGTGAAGCTGAAGGGACTTGACCCGCAGAAGCGGTATTATTGCGAGCAGACCGGGCAGGTGCTTTCCGGACGCACTCTGATGACGTGCGGAATCGACATCGGAACCCGCGGCGATTTCGAATCAAAACAGTTTTACTTCCGTGTAACGGAGGAGGAATGAATTGGAACCGATTAAACCGTACAAAAAAGAATTCGAATATTCCTATGCGCTCGGGGCTTTTCCGACGGTCGAGCTTTTGAAGAAGCGGCCGGAGAGCGCCGAGGCGGTTTACGTGCATTCGTCATTTACCGACCGCGCGAACATCGAAGAGCTTTGCAGAAAGCACAATGTTCCGGTGCGGGAAGGCGATAAGCTGATTGCCCGCTTAAGTGACAAGGAGAATGTCTATGTCATCGGGCAGTTTCGAAAGTTTCAGGACGGGCTTAGTGACGACGAGCCGCATCTGATGCTTGTGAATCCGAGCAACATGGGCAATTTCGGAACGATTCTTCGGACCTGTCTTGCCTTCGGCATTCACGACATTGCCGTGATTACGCCGGCGGCCGACCACTTCAATCCGAAGGTCGTCAGGGCTTCCATGGGAGCGGTTTTCTCGCTTCGGATTGCCTGCTTTTCCGATTTTGCGGAATACCGGAAGCGGTACGCGCAGGCGGACCGGAAGCTGTATGCGTTCATGCTGACGGCGAAAAAGCAGCTGACGGCGGAGAACTGTCCGAAGCCCGACAAATACACGCTGATATTCGGAAACGAGGCAACGGGACTGCCGGAATCCTATGCAAACGAGGCAGAGGCCATCATCATTCCGCAGTCGCCCGAAGTAGACTCCTTAAACCTTACGATTGCCGTCGGAATCGGGGCTTATCTGTTCCGTAAAACCGGGGCGTAAACGATATAGAAAAAGGTGCAAAATTTCAAAAACTTGCTTTTTTTTGAAAAACATAGTATGATATGGGGCATAGCGAAACCGACCGGCAACGGGGAATGTGCCGGAAACGGTCTTCGCGGATCATTTGGACCTTTTGTTTACAAACGACAGAAAGTTTAACGAAAAGGAGAAAACTATGAAACTGTTTAAGAAGATGCTGATGCTCCTTCTGGTGCTCAGCATGGTTATGGCACTCGTTGCCTGCGGCGACGATGACGATGACGACGATTCGAAGGAAGGTTCCTCGCGAAAGAAGGACAAGACCGAGCAGGTTACCAAAGAGCCTACGGACGACCCTGATCCGACTTCCGCTCCGACCGATGAGCCCACTCCGGAACCTACGGACGCTCCGGCTCCTACGGATGAGCCTGTAAGCACCCCTACTCCTACCCCTACGGAAGCTCCCGCACCGACCGATGCTCCCAATCCGATCAGCGGCGACCTCACTACCGATAAGCTGATTGGTACATGGCAGGGCTCCATGACGGCTTCCCTGAAGGACTTCATGGTACTTACCGGTGAGACGCTCGATGCTGAGTCCCAGCAGGTATTCGACCTGATGATGAGCTCCATGAACGATGCCGGCATCAAGGGCGACTTCAAGCTGGATCTTGCCATTGAGTTCGAGGATGAAGAGAACTGTGTTGTTACGATGAAATTCGACGGCATGGATTTCTATAACGGCATCCAGAAGCTTTTTGCTACCGAGGACGGCGTATACACCTTCTTCGGCGCTATGCTCGGCATGGACAAGGACAGCATTAAGGCACTCCTTGCAATGTCCGGCGAAAGCATTGACGATCTTGTTGACGATATGCTTGGGAGCTTTGATCCCGACGACTTCAACGTAGAAGAGACCAAGGACGCTCAGTACAAGCTCGAAGGCAACAAGGTTAAGATGACGGGCGAGGATGCGCTCGGTTACTTTACCTATGACGCAGCTAAGGGCGGTCTTGTAATCGGCACGGACGATACGAGTGCTGATTCCCAGAAGATCGTTAAGCTTCTTTCCGGTATCGTTCTGAAGAAGAAGTGATGAACCGCAAACGACAGGAGATTTCTTCATTTTCCTGTTGACAAATGCCATAAGATTCGTTATACTTGCGAAGGTGTCAAGATTTTTTCTTTACACCTTCGCATTTTTCGATTGTGGGGAAGAAAAGCGGAAAGGGCCGAAACAGATGGAAGAGCAGAGAAAAACCAAGAAGTCCGAGCCGGATGACTGGCTTCGGGAGGCCAATGAACTGGCTTCGCTGTTCGACCGCTACGGCGCCTTGTTTGACGAAAGACAGCGCGAAATTTTTGAGGATTATATCTGTAACGACATGTCGCTTGCCGAAATTGCAGAGCGCGAGGGCATGACGAGGCAGGGAGTTTCGGATCTCGTTAAAAGAACGAGCCGGAAGCTCCGCGAATATGAAGACGGACTTCATATGGTCCGGAAAGCAAGAGAAGCGGATGGAATGATTTCGGAGCTTACAAAGCGGTTAGACGAAAGCGGTCTTTCCGGTGAGCGGGGCGAAGAAATCCGAGGGCTTCTTCAAAAGCTTTCGGAACTGTTTTAAGAGGTCGGGAGGAAGAAAGAGTGGCTTTTGAAAGCTTATCCGATAAATTACAGAACGTATTCCGCAAGTTACGCGGAAAGGGACGCCTCACCGAAGCGGACGTTAAGGAAGCACTTCGGGAAGTAAAGCTTGCGCTTTTGGAGGCGGACGTAAACTTCAAAGTGGTGAAGCAGTTCATCGCATCCGTGCAGGAGCGGGCGGTAGGTCAGGATGTCCTGACAAGCCTGACACCGGGGCAGATGGTCATCAAAATCGTTAACGAAGAGATGATTTCCCTGATGGGCTCCGACACAACGGAGATTGAACTTCTTTCCGGAGAGACAACCGTCATCATGATGTGCGGTCTGCAGGGTGCCGGTAAAACGACAACCGCGGCTAAGCTTGCCGGAAAGTTTAATGCGAAGGGCAAAAAGCCCCTGCTTGTTGCCTGTGACATCTACCGTCCGGCAGCCATCGACCAGTTGAAGGTGAATGCCGCGAAGCAGGAAGTGCCGTGCTTTGCCATGGGAACCGGCCACAGCCCGGTGGATATTGCCAAGGCAGCGATGGAGCACGCAAAGAAGGAAGGCAACAACGTTGTCATCCTCGATACGGCAGGACGTCTCCACATCGACGAGGAGTTGATGGAGGAACTTCAGAAGATTAAGAAGGCAATCACGGTACATCATACGGTTTTGACGGTTGACGCCATGACCGGTCAGGATGTGCTGAATGTTGCGACGACGTTCGACGAGAAAATCGGAATCACCGGCGTGATTCTGACCAAGTTAGACGGCGATACGAGAGGCGGTGCGGCGCTTTCGATTCGTGCCGTGACCGGAAAGCCGATTCTGTATGTCGGCATGGGCGAGAAGCTTTCCGATCTGGAACAGTTCTATCCCGACCGCATGGCATCGAGAATTCTCGGCATGGGCGATGTGCTGACGCTGATTGACAAGGTGCAGGCCGAGGTCGATGAGCAGAAGGCAATCGAACTTGAGAAGAAATTCCGCAAGAATGAATTTGACTTCAACGATTTCTACGATCAGATTCAGCAGATGAAGAAGATGGGCGGTCTGCAGAGCATCCTTTCGATGATGCCCGGCATGGGCGGCCAGTTAAAGGATATTGAGATTGACGACGATGCGTTCAAGCAGACGGAGGCAATCATCAATTCCATGACGAAGAAGGAACGTGAGAAGCCCGACATCATCACGCCCTCGAGAAAGCGGCGCATTGCCAACGGCTCCGGCGTGGACATTGCCGACGTCAACCGTCTGATGAAGCAGTACGAGCAGACGAAGAAGATGATGAAGCAGATGAACGGCATGATGAAGGGCGGCAAATTCCGCCGCGGCGGCGGGAAATTCCCGTTCGGTTTTTAATCTGATATATTAATCCATCGGATTTTTATATACGTTGTACGGACTAAGTTAAGGAGGTGAATAGATTATGGCAGTAAAGATTCGTTTGAGAAGAATGGGCGAGAAGCATGCTCCGTTCTACCGTGTGATCGTTGCGGACGAGAGATCTCCGAGAGACGGAAGATTCATCGCAGAGCTGGGCATTTATGATCCCACCAAGGAACCCATGACATTTAAGGTAGATGAGGAAGCTGCGAAGAAGTGGCTTGCTGATGGCGCTCAGCCTACCGAGACCGTTGCCAAGCTGTTCAAGAAGGCCGGTATTCAGAAGTAATGGGAGGACCGCAATGAAAGAATTAGTGGAAGTGATTGCAAAATCGCTGGTTACCAAACCGGACCAGGTTGTTGTCACCGAAAGCGTAGCAGAGGACGGCGGTATCCTTCTTGAGCTGAGAGTTGCCCCTGACGATATGGGCAAAGTAATCGGCAAACAGGGGCGCATTGCAAAAGCGCTCCGTGCTGTAGTGAAGGTTGCGGCAACAAAGGAAGACAAGAAAGTTGTTGTGGATATTGTGCAGTAACTCTTGCGGGTTGTGAGAACAGTCGAACTGTGTTCTCACAGCCCGTATTCCTGTTATCGGAACCTGAGGGAGCGGGAGATGGAAAATGTCACATTTTCCGCGGGGAAAGGACTGAATATGGACGATAAACTGAGAGTCGGTGTCTATACGAACACGCACGGCGTGCACGGGGAGATCAAGGTCTATCCGACGACGGACGACATCAACCGGTTCCACAAGGGGCTTCCGCTTTTTTTAGATGTCCCGGGAAAGCAGATTCCGCTTACGGTGGAGCAGGTGAAGTACTTCAAGAATATGGTGATTCTGAAGTTTGAGGGCATCGATAACATCAATGACATAGAAAAATACAAGGGACACGACCTGCTTGTATCAAGAGAGCACGCCGTGCCGCTTGAGGAGGACGAATATTTCATCTGTGACGCCATCGGTTCCGATGTCGTGACGGAGGAGGGCGAGAAGCTCGGCACGTTAAAGGATGTGCTGCAGACCGGCGCGAACGACGTTTTCGTGATTACGTTAACGGGCGGGCGCGAGGTGCTGTTTCCGGTGATTCCGGAATGCGTGAAGGACATCGACACCGACGGGAAGCAGATTACGGTTCATGTCATGAAAGGATTGTTGGACTGATGAAGTATTATGTGATGACACTGTTTCCCGAGATGGTCTCGGAAGGGCTTCATACAAGCATTCTCGGCCGCGCCATGGATGCGGGAATTATCGGCCTTGAAACAATTGACATCCGGGATTATTCGGAGGACAAGCACCGCCATGTGGACGATTATCCCTACGGCGGTGGGGCGGGCATGGTAATGGCGCCTGGCCCGATTGCGCGGACCTATGATGCAATCCTTGAAAAGCGGAACAAACCGGACCGTCCCCGTGTTATCTACCTGACACCCTGGGGAAAGGTTTTTAAGCAGGAGGACGCCAAGGAACTGGCGAAGGAGGACGACCTCGTATTTCTCTGCGGCCATTACGAGGGCGTTGACGAGCGCGTGTTAGAGGATATCGTGACGGATTATTATTCCATCGGCGATTACGTGCTTTCGGGCGGCGAGCTGCCCGCGATGGTTATGATTGACGCCATATCAAGAATGGTGCCCGGTGTTCTGACCAATGAGGAAAGCGGTGACGCGGAGAGCTTCGAGAACAGCCTTCTTGAGTATCCTCAGTATACAAGACCGGAGGAATGGAACGGCCGAAAGGTGCCGGAGGTGCTGCTTTCCGGCAACCATGCAAAGATAGCGGAGTGGCGCGAAGAGCGTTCCGTAGACCGCACATTGCAGTACCGTCCCGAGCTGATTGAGAAGGCGGTTTTGAGTAAAAAAGGCACGAAATACCTGAAGGCCAGACCGGCCGAAACAAAGGACGGCGGGAAACAGTAAAAGAGTATCCGGAAAATGAAAATAATCCTTGCATTTTCCACTTCGGTATGGTATTATAGGTTTCCGTGAGACGCGGTGTTCCGCTGTGCTATGTTGATTATCTGCCATGAGGCAGCTTTGATAGCAGTATGAAGACCGAAATAAATTTTGGAGGTCAAAACAATGACGAATGCAGAGTACATGCAGAATCTGGCAGCTTCCCAGATCAAAGAAGAGAAGTTCAGCTTTGCCGTAGGCGATACCGTTCGCGTAGAGTCGAAGGTAAAGGAAGGTAACCGCGAAAGACTTCAGGCTTTCGAGGGTGTTGTAACGAAGAGACAGAACGGCGGTGTTTCCGAGACCTTTACCGTTCGTAAGATCAGCAACGGCTGCGGCGTAGAGAAGACCTGGCCGCTTAACAGCCCTGTTCTTGCAAGCGTTACCGTAGTCCGTCAGGGTAAGGTTCGCCGTGCGAAGCTTAACTACCTTCGTCAGAGAACCGGTAAGGCTGCAAAGGTTAAAGAAGCTATCCGATAAAACGAAGAATTTTTCAGGTGCGGTTTCCGAAAGGAGACCGCACTTTTTTTGTTTTCCGGGGCAAGCCGGCAAGGCGAAAAAAGGCGGGCAAAAAATAGCTTTTTCCTTGAAAAAAACGGTGTAAGTGGTATAATAAAATAGATTATGGTCAAAATTGGGGAAGTCTGTGATTTGGGAGGTTGAAATGGCTGACCGCTATGATTATTCGCATGCTGCAAGACGCGAAAAACTGATCAGTATCATCCGCTCCGTTCTCTTATGGATTCTGGCGGTCGGAGGTGCTGTGGCACTGGCTTATTTCCTCGTTCATTTCGGGCTTGCCAAGACGACCGTGGATGCTTCGATGTCGCCCACACTCGATGACGGAGACCGCATTCTGGTGGATCGGATCCGCTATAAAATCACGAAGCCGAAGCGGAATGACATCATCGTGTTCTGCCAGGACAGCAATCCCGACAGAAAGGACGCATTTTACAACGTAAAGCGCATCGTCGGACTGCCCGGCGAGACAATCCAGATCAAGAACGGCGGCGTGTTCATCAACGGCGAAGAAATGACCGAGGTAATCAACGCCGACCGCATGATGATTGCCGGACTCGCCACCTATGAGGTGAAGCTCGGCGACGACGAGTATTTCGTGCTCGGCGATTCGCGTAACAGCTCCGAGGACAGCCGGTATGCTTCCATCGGAAACGTGAAAAGGAGTGAAATCATCGGGTACGCCTGGATCCGGCTGAACCGTTTCTCATTTGTCAACAATCTTAACAGAAAGTAAACATATGCAATATCAATGGTATCCCGGGCATATGGCGAAGGCAAAGCGCCAGATGCAGGAAGACATAAAACTGATTGATGTGGTCGTCGAGCTGGTGGATGCGAGAATTCCGTTCTCCTCCAAGAATCCCGATATCGACGGCATCGCAAAGGGCAAATCCCGCGTGATTCTTTTGAACAAGGCCGACATGGCGGACCCCGCCGTGACCGCACTTTGGAAGGCCCGTTACGAAAAGGACGGCTTCTTCACGGCGCTTGTCAATTCAAGAAGCGGAAACGGCGTCAAAACCGTTGAGGAAATCATCTTAAAGGCATGCGCGGAGAAGATTGAGCGCGATTTGAAGCGCGGCATCAAAAACCGCCCCGTCCGTGCGATGATTGTCGGAATCCCGAACGTCGGAAAGTCCACCTTCATCAACAGCCTTGCAGGCAAAGCCATCGCGAAGACCGGCAATAAACCCGGTGTCACGAAGGGCAAGCAGTGGATCCGGCTTAACAAGAACGTCGAGCTTCTCGATACGCCCGGCATCCTGTGGCCGAAATTCGAGTCCGTGGAGTGCGGAAAGCGCCTTTCCTGGATCGGCTCCATCAACGATGACATTCTGGTGCCCGAGGAGATGGCAACAGATTTGTTGAATTATATTACCGCCAATTATCCCGATATGATCCGCGGCAAATACGACGTCGCGGAAAGTCTTCCGGACGACGGGCCGGGCGCACTCCTTGCCCGGATTGCCGAGAAACGCGGCTGTCTCAAAAAAGGCGGCGTTCCGGATTACACGAGAGCCGCGAACCTGGTGCTCGACGATTTCCGCAGTGTCCGAATCGGACGGATCAGCCTGGAGCGGCCGGAGGAAGCATGATGGAAAGCATTTCTGAAATTCGCGGGCGGCTTAACGGGGCAGCAGAGAGCGAGCTTCCGGAATTGATTGCGCTTTATAAAGCCGATGCAAGAAGCGGTGTCGTAAAGCTTGCCGAATCGTTTGAGAAGAAGCTTGTGGCGCTTTCTAAGGAACGTGCCAGGATGCAGGAGATGTTTCATTACGAACGTCTGTATCCCGAGGTCAATTACATCGGCGGCATCGACGAGGTCGGAAGAGGACCTCTTGCGGGACCGGTTGTGGCATGCGCCGTCATATTGCCGAAGGACTGCGACATTCTATACTTAAACGACAGCAAGCAGGTTCCCGAGAAGAAGCGGGAAGAGCTGTATGACGAAATCATGGCAAAGGCCCTAAGCGTCGGCATCGGCTGCGTCAGCCATACCGTGATTGACGAAATCAATATATTGCAGGCAACCTTTGAGGCCATGCGGCAGGCAATCGATTCGATGTCCGTGAAGCCCGAACACCTTCTGGTGGATGCGGTGCATATTCCCGGCATCACAATCCCGCAGCGCGGCATCATCAAGGGCGATGCGAAGAGCGCCTCGATTGCGGCGGCAAGCATTGTTGCCAAGGTGACGAGGGACCGGATGATGTGCGAGCTCGACGCGAAGTACCCGGAATACGGATTTGCCAAAAACAAAGGCTACGGTTCGCCGGAGCACATTGCGGCTCTTAAACAGTTCGGACCGTGTGAGATACACCGCCGGAGCTTCATCGGCGGAATACTGGGAGAGCGCGAATGAACGAACGAAGCGTCGGCTCCCTGACGGAAGAGCGTGCGGCAAAATACCTCACGGAGCAGGGGTTGACCGTCCTTGAGACCAATTACCGCTGCCGGCTCGGAGAAGCCGACATTGTCGGAAGGGAAGCGGACGGAACGGTCGTATTTGTCGAAGTCAAGTTCCGCCGGTCCTCATCGTACGGGCTTCCGGAAGAGGCAGTCAATACGACGAAGCAAAACAAAATCAGAAGGACAGCGTTATATTACCTGACGGAGCACCGGCTTTCCCCGGAAACCGCCGTACGTTTCGACGTGGTGGCGATGGACAGCACGGAAATCCGCTGGTACCGGGACGCATTTTGAGATGGATATTACACTGAACGGGCAATCGAAGTTGACCATTACCGGGGAAGCGGCTTATGTTACGTTCCCCGAATGGAATGTGCCCGGATATGTGCATTTCGGGTATTCCTCGAGAATGCTCGGGGCGAGTAAGGGCATCTACGCGGCCATGAATCTCGGTTTTAACCGGGGCGATGACCGTGAGACGGTGCTGCAGAATTACCGTAAGATGACCGCTGCGCTCGGCATCGGTATTTCGAATCTGGTGCTGCCGAAGCAGACGCACAGCCTGAACGTGCGAAAGGTAACGAAGCCGGACTGCGGAAACGGCATTGAGCGGGAGAATGCCTTTGAGGATGTGGATGCCTTAATGACGGACGAGAACGGTGTCGCTTTGATGGTATTTACCGCGGACTGCGTGCCGGTCTTCCTGTTTGATCCCGTGAAACGGGTGATTGCGCTTGCGCATGCGGGCTGGAGGGGAACCGTCGGCGGAATATGCCGCGAAACACTCCGTGCGATGCATCGCGAGTACGGAAGCGAGCCGAAGGATGTGCTTGCGGCAATCGGACCGTCCATCTGCCGTGGGTGCTTTGAAATCGGTCCGGAGGTGGCTGAGGAATTCCTGAATGTCTTTCCCGAAGAGAAGGACGAAGTGCTGTTTCCTGGCGAGGGGGACCGCTCCTTTGCGGACCTTTGGAAGGCCAATGAAATCATGCTGATGCGCGAGGGTGTCCGGAAGGAGAACATCACCGTCTCGGGGCTTTGCACGATGTGCCGCCCGCAGCTGTTCTTTTCGCACCGCGCCACGCAGGGAAAGCGCGGAAGCAATGCAGGCTTTTTGATGTTAGGTGAGGTTTCGGAATGAAGTGCCATGAGCATAAAATTGTCGATGTGCTGAAGGGGAGCCCGTGCTGGCTTCTCGGAATCCGCGCCGGAGACGTGCTCTTAAAGGTAAACGGCAAAACCATCATCGACATTTTGGACTACCGTTTTGAAGAGACGGGAGAGGAATTGAGCCTTACCGTCCGCCATCCCGATGACACTGTCGAGGAATATGTCATCGAGAAGGACGAGGATGACGAGCTCGGCCTTGTTTACGCGGAATCACTGATGGATGACTACCGCTCCTGCCGGAACCGCTGCATCTTCTGTTTCATCGACCAGATGCCGCCCGGCATGCGCGATACCTTATACTTCAAGGACGACGACACGCGTCTTTCCTTCCTGCAGGGCAACTACGTAACCCTGACGAACGTCAGCGACGAGGAGCTTGAGCGAATCTGTTACTACAAGCTTTCCCCGATTAACGTTTCGGTGCATACGACGAACCCCGAACTGCGAAGGAAAATGCTATGCAACCGTTTCGCAGGCACCATCCTCGAGAAGCTCAACCGCCTGAAGGAGGCCGGCATCACGATGAACGGCCAGATTGTTCTTGTAAAGGGTGTCAACGACGGCGACGAGCTCGAGCGGACGATTCACGATCTTACGGCATACATTCCCGAGATGCAGAGCTTAAGCGTGGTTCCGGTCGGACTCACGAAATACCGGGACGGTCTTGCGGAGCTTCTGCCGTTTGAGAAGGAGGATGCGAAGGAGGTCATTGCACGGATCCGCAAGTGGCAGGGAATCTGCCTGCAGTATTTCAAGACCCGCTTTGTCTATCCGAGTGACGAGTGGTATCTGACCGCCGGCGAAGAAATCCCGGGCGAAGAGGATTACGAAGGCTATCCGCAGATTGAAAACGGCGTCGGCATGATCCGTTCCCTCGTGAAGGAAACCGAGGACTGCGTCGCCCAGGCGGCCGGTGACGACCGCACAAGAAACGTAAGCATAGCAACCGGAATGCTGGCAGCGCCGACCATCCGGATGCTTTGTGATAAGGTTCGGGAGAAGTTCCCGAACGTACATGCAAACGTATATGCGATTCGCAACGATTTCTTCGGCGAACGCATTACCGTGTCCGGCCTTCTGACCGGGCAGGATATCATGGCACAGCTTAAGGACAGGCCGCTCGGTGAACGGTTGATATTGCCGGCGAACCTTCTTCGAAGCGGCGAGGACGTCCTTCTCGATGATTATCATGTGCCGGACATAGAAAAGGCTTTGAACATCAAAATCCGGATCGGCGAATCGACCGGCCGTGATTTTCTGGACAGCCTGATTGAGTAGGAGAAAACCATGAAGAAACCCATTGTTGCCATTGTCGGCAGACCGAATGTCGGTAAATCCACTCTGTTCAACGCGCTTGCGGGTGCGAAAATCAGCATCGTGGAGGACATCCCCGGCGTGACAAGAGACCGGATTTATGCGGACATTACGTGGCTGAACCACGCCTTTACGATGGTTGATACCGGCGGTATCGAGCCCGAATCGAAGGACATCATCCTTTCCCAGATGCGTGAACAGGCGCAGATGGCAGTTGACTCGGCCGACGTCATCATTTTCCTGACGGATGTACGGCAGGGATTGGTGGATGCCGACCACAAGGTTGCAGACATGTTAAGGCGTTCCGGAAAGCCGGTTGTGCTCGTTGTCAACAAGGTCGACAGCTTCGAGAAGTTCATGAACGACACGTACGAGTTTTATAACCTCGGCCTCGGCGATCCGTATCCCGTTTCCGCGGCTTCCATGCTCGGCTTCGGCGATATGCTTGACCGCGTGACGGAGCTCATTCCGAACAACGCGGAAGCAGACGAAGAGGACACGAGACCGAAGGTTGCGATTGTCGGTAAACCGAATGTCGGTAAGTCTTCGATTATCAACCGCCTTCTCGGCGAAGAGCGCGTCATCGTTTCGGACATTGCCGGAACGACAAGAGACGCCGTTGATACCTCTGTGAAATATAACGGTAAGGAATATGTCTTCATCGATACGGCCGGACTCCGCAGAAAAGCAAAGGTACACGAGAACCTCGAGAAATACAGCATCGTCCGTACCGTCGGTGCGGTGGAACGAGCCGATGTGTGCGTCATCGTCATCGATGCGACAGAGGGCATTTCCGAACAGGATGCGAAGATTGCCGGCATCGCCCACAACGAAGGCAAGGGTCTGATCATTGCCGTTAACAAATGGGACGCCGTTGAGAAAGACAACAGCTCCGTAAACAAATATACCGAGGACATCCGAAATGTCCTGTCCTTTACGCCTTATGCGGAAATCGTCTTCATTTCCGCCGTGACCGGACAGCGCCTTACGAAGCTTTACGATGCCGTTGACAAGGTCATCGAGAGCCAGAATCTCCGAATCGGAACCGGCGTTCTGAACGAAATTGTTTCGGAAGCCGTTTCCCTGCAGCAGCCCCCGACCGATAAGGGACGCCGTTTGAAGATTTTCTATGCGACGCAGGTTTCCGTGAAACCGCCCACATTTGTCATTTTCGTAAATGACAAGAAGCTGATGCACTATTCGTATGTCCGCTACCTGGAGAACAAGATCCGGGAGGCATTCGGCTTTGCGGGCACGCCGCTTCACTTCATCACGAGAGAGCGGGACGAGAACAAACAGTAAGAAGGATTCGGTTATGGCTATAAAAATCATCATTTGCATCATCGTCGGATATCTGTGCGGCACGGTTTCGACGGCCTATCTGGTGGGAAAGCTCCACGGCATTGATATCAGACAGTACGGGAGCGGCAACGCCGGCGCGACCAACGCGATCCGCACGCTCGGCAAAAAGGCCGGCATGCTTGTTTTGCTGGCAGACCTTTTGAAGGTCATGATTCCGGCGCTCATCGTGCACTTTGTCATATTCGCGGACGAGGATTACGCGACATTACTTTGCCAGATTACCGGATTTGCCGGTGTCCTCGGACACAACTATCCGGTCTGGCTTAAGTTCAAGGGAGGCAAGGGAATCGCTGCCACGGGCGGCGCAATGATTGCAACGGATTTCCGCTACGCTTTGTTCATCCCGGTTTTCGTGGCGATTGTGTATTTCACGAAATACATGTCGGTCGGCTCGATGTTCGTCGTGTTTCTGTACCCGGTGCTTCTAGCGGTCATCAAGGTCGGCGAGCCGTATTACGTGCCGATGCTTGTTGTAGCCTGCCTGTTTACGGTTTCCGGCGTTTATACGCATCGTGAAAATATAAAGAGATTACTTAACGGAACGGAAAGAAAGATGGGACAGCATGTCGACACTTCCGCCGTAAGCATAACAGAGGAAAAGGAGAACGATTCATGTTCAGAAGAGTAGCCGTACTCGGTGCCGGAACCTGGGGCACCGCACTCGCCATTCAGTTGGCGGAGAATGACAACGAAGTAACACTTTGGAGCAAGCTCCCGAGAGAGATTGAAGCCCTTCAGGCGGACCGGAAGCATGTTCCGAACCTGCCTGACGCCGTTTTGCAGGACAGCGTCATTCTGACGACCGATTTGAAGGAAGCCTGCGAAGGAAAGGATTTGATCGTATTTGCCGTAGCAAGCCCTTACGTGCGTTCGACTGCGAAGGAGGCGAAGCCCTTCATTCCCGAAGGCCAGATCATCGTCAATGTGGCAAAGGGCATTGAGGAAAGCACGACGATGACGCTTACCGAGGTCATCCGGGACGTAATCCCGTGGGTTGAGACCGCCGTTCTTTCAGGTCCGAGCCATGCGGAGGAGGTCGGAAGAGACATTCCGACGGCCATCGTGGTCGGTGCAAAGAAGCATTCGACGGCTACGATGATTCAGGATACGTTCATGAATGAGTATTTCCGGATTTACACGAGCCCCGATGTCATCGGCATCGAGCTCGGCGGATCCTTAAAGAATGTCATCGCGCTCGCAGCCGGCATCGTGGACGGTCTCGGGCTCGGCGACAATACGAAGGCAGCCCTGATGACGAGAGGTTTGACCGAAATCAGCCGTCTCGGTGTCGCGATGGGCGGCAAGCTCGAAACATTCCTCGGACTTTCCGGCATGGGCGATTTGATTGTTACCTGTACGAGCACGCACAGCCGTAACCACAATGCCGGATATCTGATCGGACAGGGCTATACCATGCAGCAGGCCATGGATGAAGTTAAGCAGGTTGTGGAGGGCGTTTATTCCGCCAAATCCGCACTGCAGCTTGCACAGAAGTACGGCGTTGCCATGCCGATTGTAGAGCAGGTCAACGAAGTACTGTTTGACGGAAAGACCGCCATGGAAGCACTTGACGATCTTTTCACAAGAGCACGGGCGGAAGAGATTAACTGGGACGACGAAGCATAAGGACAGACTATGAAACGTTACATCGTGATCGGCGAAATTGTGCTGATCCTGCTTTTGACCGGCCTGATTCTTCTCGATTTTACGGGAGTCGGCCGCGAGAATCGCAAACAATACAAAGAAATCGACCACATTTCCGGGGACGCGACTCCGGAGGTTGTTTCCGTTGCGCCTCTTGAGGGCAAGGACCCTTACGTGTACCACGTCGAAGGGGACAAGCTCGTCGGGCCGACGCCGACATCAACCCCGACGCCTACGCCTACGCCGACGTTAAGTCCTGAAGAGAAGTATATCCGGGACGGCATCGAGCGGGCCTATGCCTGCACGATTCCCGAAAGCATCGCATTTGCCGACGTCAAGGATTACCTGAGCATACGGCGGGATCCGGACGGAGGTGCGCCGCGACTCGGCGTCATGAACCCCGGCGACAGCTGCCTCGTGGAATCCGTGAACGGAGAGTGGGCTTACGTGAAGAGCGGCAGCATACTCGGCTACTGTCTCGTGGAATACCTGATTCGCGGGGAAGAGGCAAAGCAGTACGCGAAGGAGCATGTGGTTTATAAGGCAACCATCATCGGTCCGGTCAATATGCGGTCGGAGCCGACGACACAAAAGGACAATGTCATAGCAACACTGGAGGTCGGGCAGGTGGTGACAGCGAAGACACCGGCGCTACGAAGCGACAGCGATCCGACAACACCCTTGTTCACCGAGGTGGAGCTTTCGGACGGCAGGACCGGATACATCGCCACAAACCTGGCGGAGATAACCTATTCCTGGCCGGTCGGACACATCATTGATGACCGTAAAAAACAATAAAAGGAGCATAAATTACCATGGAAATGACTTTGCGCTGGTACGGCAAGGACCTGGACAGCGTTACACTGGAGCAGATCCGGCAGATTCCCGGAGTGACGGGCGTGATTTCCTCCCTGCATAAGGTTCCGTGCGGTGTCGCATGGACGTATGAACAGGTGAAGGAATTAAAGGACGAGATCGAAGCGGCGGGACTGAAGCTTTCGGGCATTGAAAGCATCAACGTGCACGAGGACATCAAGCTCGGCGCCCCGACGAGAGATTACTACATCGAGAATTACCGCAAATCCCTTGAGGCATGCGGTAGGAACGACATCCATCTTGTCTGCTATAACTTCATGCCGATCTTTGACTGGACCAGAACCGATCTGGCCATGCCGCTTGCGGACGGCTCAAACGCGCTTGCTTACGACTCAAACCTGATTGACGGCATCGACCCGAACACGATGTTTGAGCGCATGGAAAATGCGAGCGGAGGCTTCATTCTTCCCGGTTGGGAGCCGGAGCGCAAGGACGAGATTAAAGAGCTCTTTGAAAAATACAAAGGCGTCACGGCTGATGATTTGATGAACAATTTCAAGTATTTCCTTGACGGCATCATGCCGGTATGTGAGAAGTATCAGATCAAGATGGCCGTTCATCCAGACGATCCCGCATGGTCGGTATTCGGACTTCCCAGAATCGTGACGAGCGAGAAGGCGCTTGAGAAGATTGCTTCTTTGAACGACAGCATCTATAACGGCTTCACGTTCTGCACGGGCTCGCTTGGTTCAAACCGCGAGAACGACCTTCCTGCCTGCATCCGCAACCCGAAGATTGCGCCGAGAATTCATTTCGCACACCTCCGCAACATCAAGTTCGAGGCACCCGGCGTGTTCCATGAGAGCAGCCACCTTTCCTCGGACGGTTCCTTTGATATGTACGAAATCTGTAAGGCTTTGAAGGAAATCGGTTTTGACGGCGTTGTAAGACCGGACCACGGACGAATGATCTGGGGCGAGAAGGCAAGACCCGGTTACGGCCTTTACGACCGTGCGCTCGGCGTTGCCTATCTGAACGGACTGTTTGAAGCCATTGACAAGAACGGGAGATAACGGACGATGAAACTGACAGCTTACGAAACAGACAGAAAAAGCTTTCTTGAAAAAGGATACGAACTTCCCCGTTATGACCGGGCGGAGATGATCAAAAAGACAAAGGCAGAGCCGACCTGGCTTCATTTCGGTGCCGGAAACATTTTCCGCGCATTTCCGGCCGCTTTGCTTGAGAATATGCTCAATGACGGCGAGTGCGACAGGGGCGTCATCGTTGCCGAGGGCTTTGACTATGAGATTATTGACAAGGCCTATACGCCCTATGACAACCTGAGCCTTCTGGCGGTTTTGAAGGCCGACGGAACGGTGCAGAAGAAGGTCATCGGCAGTGTTGCGGAAGCCTTAAAGGGTGACCCGCAGTCGGCAGACTACGACAGACTGCGTGAAATTTTCAGAAGCCCGAGCCTGCAGATGGTCACATTTACCATCACCGAGAAAGGCTATTCGCTGACCGGCCCGGACGGAAACCTGTCCCCGATTGCGAAAAAAGACCTTGAAGAGTGCGGCCTGAATCCGGTGCTCATCATGGGCAAGGTAACGGCGCTTTTGTACGAGCGTTTCCTGGCTGGCGCTTATCCCGTGGCGATGTCCTCGATGGACAACTGCTCGCATAACGGCGACAAACTGAAGGCTGCTGTCATGACCTACGCAAAGACGTGGGAGGAACAGGGCATCGTAAAGAAAGGCTTTACCGCTTATCTTTCCGACCCGGCCAAGGTAACCTTCCCGTGGAGCATGATTGATAAGATTACCCCGAGACCGGACGATGCCGTAAAGGCCATGCTTGCGGCGGACGGCTTTGAGGATACCGACCTGATCATTACGTCTAAAAACACTTATACCGCGCCGTTTGTAAATGCGGAGGAGACGCAGTACCTTGCCGTTGAGGATACGTTCCCGGCAGGCAGACCTGCGCTTGAGAAGGCCGGCGTCATGTACGCGGACCGCGAGACGGTTGACAAGATTGAGAAGATGAAGGTCTGCACATGTCTGAATCCTCTTCATACCGCGCTTGCGATTTACGGCTGCATCCTCGGTTATACGAAGATTTACGAGGAGATGAAGGACGCTGAGCTGACCGGCCTGATCACGAAGATGGGCTATGTCGAGGCGATGCCGGTTGTTGTGAATCCGGGCATTATTAAGCCCGCTGATTTCATCGGCGACGTTTTGACGAAGCGGCTTCCGAACCCGTTCATGCCGGATGCCCCGCAGCGTATCGCAACCGATACGTCACAGAAGCTTCCGATCCGTTTCGGCGAGACGCTGAAGGCTTACCGTAAGAACGGTCTTTCCTTTGACAGCCTGACGATGATTCCGCTTGTGCTTGCGGGCTATGCGCGCTATCTTTCCGGGCTTTCGGATGACGGCGAGCCGTTTACGCAGTCACCGGATCCGATGCTTGACGAGCTTAAAAAGGTGACGGAAGGCTATACGCTTTTCGGCGGCAACGATTATTCGAAGCTCCGCGCGCTGTTTAGCCGCGAGGACATCTTCGGCGTGAACCTTTACGAGGTCGGCCTCGGAGAGAAGATTGAGGGCATGGTTGCCGAGCTTTATGCCGGTAAGGGTGCCGTTCGAAAGACTTTGAAAAAGTATGTGAATCCCTGACGGGTCATACATGGGGGAGACCGTAAGGAGGAGTGAATATGTGGATTTATATTGTTACGGGTATCGTCGTTCTGCTCGTCATCTGGAGCATCTATGACGGTTTCCGAAAGGAAAAGGAACTGTTGGAGCGGGCAAAACGGTCATTCGGCCTTGCGCCCGAGGAGGAGATGACGCCGGAGCGGTACCGTTCCTTAAGCGCTTTTCTCGAGTCCCTTCCGCAGCAGGAAACGGACATCGACGAGATTACCTGGAACGACCTGGATATGGACCGGATTTTCGGCGAGCTCAACCATACGTGTTCCGCGGTCGGCGAGGAGGTTTTATTTGCCGTTTTACACCGCCCGGAGATGTCGGAGGACGAGCTTGTCAGAAGAGAGAAGCTGATTGATTTGTTCCTTCACGAGGAGGAGGCCAGAAACAAGGCAGGCCGCGCGCTTCTTCGCATGGGCAAGATGCGCAGAATCTCCGTATACGATTACATGATGCGGCTTCATAACGTGCGTAAGGAGAGCAATCTCCGGCATTATCTGATGCTTCTTCCGTATGTTGCCGCCATCGTTCTGATGGTTCTCGGCCAGATTTCCGTCGGCGTCGGTGTGTTCCTCGGCTGCGCGCTTTTGAACATCGCGACGTACATGAAGCGGAAGGGCGAAATCGAGCCGTATCTCGATGTGGTTTCCTACATCGTCCGCTGGCTCAGCTCCGTGGAGCGACTGGCTGACGAGCTTTCCGGTGTGGAAAATGAGACGCTTGCCTCGATGCTTAAGGATATGAAGAAGGATGCTGCAGGCTTTCATTCGTTTGTCAGACTGTCGGGCGTTCTGGCGCAGAGCGCGCCGAACGAGAGCATGAGCGAACTGCTCATGGCGTACCTGCGGATGCTGTTTCATATCGATTTGATCAAGTTCAACCGGATTTTCCGCACGTTTGAGGAGCATCAGGATGAACTGAACAGATTGTTCCGCTCAACCGGAACGCTGGATGCGACGCGTGCCGTGGCTTCCTACCGGAAGAGCCGGAATGTATACTGCATCCCGATTCTCCGTAACGACCGCGGAACGATTCTGAAGGCGGAGGGAATCTGCCATCCGCTTGTTTCGGAGCCTGTTGCCAACAGCATTACGGCTGACCGGCCGGTGCTTTTAACCGGTTCGAACGCATCCGGTAAATCAACGTTTTTGAAGACGCTCGCGGTCAATGCCATTCTTGCGCAGACCGTGCATACGGTGCTTGCGGATGCCTATGAAGCAAGCTACTTCCGGATTCTTTCCTCGATGGCGCTTCGCGACGACCTTGCGAAGAAGGAGAGCTATTACATTGTGGAAATCCGCTCATTAAAGCGGATCATGGATGCCTCGGAAGGACAGTATCCGCTTTTATGCTTTGTCGACGAGGTGCTTCGCGGAACGAATACTGCGGAACGGATTGCCGCAAGCTCGCGGATCCTCAGGTATCTTGCAGAGAAGCATGCGCTTGTCTTTGCGGCAACGCATGATTTGGAGCTGACATCGCTTCTCAGCGACGTTTACGAAAACTATCATTTCAGCGAGCAGGTAAGAGACGACATCGTCGTGTTTGACTACCGTTTAAAGCCCGGTAAGGCCAATTCGAGAAACGCGCTCAAGCTGCTAAAGATGATGGACTATCCGAAGGAAATCACGGACAGCGCCAACACGGCTGTGGAGCAGTTCCTCACAACCGGTGAGTGGCAGTAGAAATAAGGGGAAGGTATGGACAGAAAAGAAGTAACCCTGTTTACGGACGGGGCGGCGAGAGGAAACCCGGACGGCCCGGGCGGATACGGTGCCGTTCTCCGGTACGTGGATTCGAAGGGTCAGGTCCACGAGCGGGAGTACTCAGCCGGGTATCAAAAGACTACGAATAACCGGATGGAGCTGATGGCGGCGATTGTCGGTCTGGAAGCTTTAAAGATGCCCTGCGCCGTTTCGGTCTATTCCGATTCCCAATACCTCGTGAAGGCTTTCACGGAGGAATGGATTGACAAATGGATCCGCAAGGATTTCCGCGGCGTGAAGAACCCGGAGCTTTGGAAGAGGCTTCTTGATGCAATGGTCGGCCATGAAGTGCATTACTACTGGGTCAAAGGACACGCCGGACACCCCGAGAACGAGCGCTGCGACAAGCTGGCGACTGCGGCCGCCGACGGCGAGACGCTCCTTCTTGACGACGGGGGCGATTTGAAAGAGGAGATTCCCGCACCGCCGATTACAGCGGAGAATCCCGAAGAAACATAGCATTTTCCTGATTCCATAGGAGGACGGAATGGATATTCCGAGAGAACAGTTATCACCCATGATGGTACATTACCTGGACACGAAGGACCAGGTAAAGGACTGCATCCTTTTCTACCGTCTTGGGGATTTTTACGAAATGTTTTTCGATGACGCGGAGCTGGTGGCGAAGGAGCTTGAGCTGACGCTTACCGGCAAGAACTGCGGCCTTGAGGAAAGGGCGCCGATGTGCGGCGTGCCGTTCCATGCAGCGGATACGTACATCACGCGGCTAGTCGAGAACGGGCATAAGGTAGCCATCTGCGAGCAGGTGGAGGACCCGAAGCTCGCGAAGGGCATGGTAAAGCGCGAAATCGTACGCATCGTGACGCCCGGCACGAATACGGCGCCGGGAAGCCTTGACGAGACGAAGAACAACTATCTGATGTGCATCATCCGGCGGGACGACATCTACGGTATTTCCGTCATCGATGTTTCGACCGGAGACTATTACGTCACCGAGGCGGAGAATCTCCGCAAGGTGAGCGACGAGATTACGAAATACGCGCCGTCCGAGATTGTCTGCAACCCCGCCTTTTACATGAGCGGCTTTGACATGGCGGACCTTACGGACCGGCTTGGCATCGCGGTTTCCACGCTCGGCGACTGGATGTTTGAGAAGGATAACTGCGAGAAGGTTTTAAAGGATCATTTCCACCTCGGGAGCCTGTTCGGGCTCGGACTCGGCGACATGCCGGCCGGTACCGAGGCTGCGGGCGCGGTGCTCAATTATCTGTACGATACACAGAAGAGCACGCTTGCCCATATTACGGAAATCAAGCCCTACCGTTCGGGCCGTTACATGATTCTCGACAGCTCGACAAGAAGAAACCTCGAGCTGACCGAAACGCTTCGCGAAAAGCAAAAGCGCGGCAGTCTTTTGTGGGTGCTTGATAAGACGAAGACCGCGATGGGCGCGAGAATGCTTCGGATGTTTGCCGAACAGCCGCTTCTTGATGCGGACGAAATCAAAAAGCGTCAGCAGGCAATCCGCGAGTTTAACGAGCACATGATTACGCGGGAAGAAATCCGCGAATACTTAGACGCCATCTATGATCTGGAGCGTCTGATCTGCCGGATCAGCTACCAGAGCGCGGGGCCGAGAGATTTGATTGCTTTTAAGAGTTCTCTTGCGATGCTCCCGCACATCAAAAGGCTGCTGTCCGATTTTTCAGGAAGCTTATTAACGGAAGAGGCGAACAACCTCGATCCGCTGACCGATTTATATGACCTGATTGAAGCTGCCATCGATCCCGATCCGCCGCTTCAGTCGAAAGAAGGCGGCATCATCCGGACCGGCTACAACGAAGAAGTGGACCGTCTGCGGGATGCCAAGACAAGCGGCAAGCAGTGGCTTTCCGAGCTTGAGGAGCGCGAGCGCGACAAGACCGGCATCAAAAACCTCCGGATTAAGTTTAACCGTGTATTCGGATACTATCTCGAGGTTACGAATTCCTTTAAGGACCTCGTTCCGCCCGACTGGATCCGTAAGCAGACATTGACCGGCGCGGAGCGTTTCACGACGCCCGAACTCAAGGAGCTTGAGGACACAATCCTGAATGCGGAGGACAAGCTGTTCTCGCTTGAATACCGCCTGTTCGTTTCGGTTCGCGACAGAATCTTCGCGGAGGTGGAGCGGATTCACAAAACGGCCAAGGCCGTTGCCGTCATTGACGCACTTGCAAGCCTCGCATACGTTGCGGAACGCAACAATTACGTGTGCCCCGAGATTCGCGAGAAGGGCCCCGTCTTTATTAAGGACGGCCGCCACCCCGTCGTGGAGCAGATGATTCCGAACCGCATGTTTGTGGCAAATGACACGCTGCTTGACAACGGGCAAAACCGCGTCAACATCATCACCGGTCCGAACATGGCCGGCAAATCGACCTATATGCGCCAGACGGCGTTGATTGTTCTGATGGCGCAGATGGGCAGTTACGTTCCGGCTTCCTCGGCGGAAATCGGAATCGTGGACAGGATTTTCACCCGTGTCGGCGCAAGCGACGATCTGGCAAGCGGGCAGAGTACCTTCATGGTGGAGATGACGGAGGTTGCCAACATCCTTCGAAACGCCACGAAGGACAGCCTTCTTGTTCTCGATGAAATCGGGCGCGGCACAAGCACGTATGACGGTCTGGCGATTGCATGGGCGGTCATCGAGCATGTGGCAGACCCGCATCTGATCGGTGCGAAGACGCTGTTTGCAACGCACTACCATGAGCTGACCGAGCTTGAGGGTAAGCTTGAGGGCGTATGCAACTACTGCATTGCGGTAAAAGAACAGGGTGACGATATCATTTTCCTCAGAAAGATTGTGCGCGGCGGTGCCGATAAGAGCTACGGCATTCAGGCGGCAAGACTGGCCGGCGTTCCGGATGCGGTATTAAACCGCGCGAAGGAAATCGTCGAGCAGCTTGTGGCGAACGATCTGGCGGAAAAGGCAAAGAACATCCGGGTTGTGGATACCGGGGCGCCGAAGCCGAAGAAGGCGCCGAAACAGTCGGAGATTGAAGGACAGCTGAGCCTGTTCGGATCTCTGCAGGACAATCACGTTGTCGAGCAGATCCGGGAAACCGACCTTGCGCAGATGACGCCGATTGAAGCACTGAATCTCCTGTACCGGCTGCAGGAGGAACTGAAGCACTGATTCTTCCGTACCGGCTGCGGAAGAAAACATACAGCCGGGATACGGGGGCGGACCCCGTCGCGTAAAGAAGAGGATTTTATGGAACAAGTGTATCGAGTGCACCTCGGACCCGCCCGCTGCGGCGCGGATCTCGGGGACGGAAGCGAGCGCGGCTTATATGTGGATCAGGATACGATCCTTCGTAAGCTCGGTCGCCCGCATCGTCAGATTAATCTGATGTATTGTTATTATCCGAATGACCCCGGCTGGCCGAAACGGGCAAGCGAGGCATTCCCGAAGGACAATCCGGAATTCGCCTGGGATTATCCTTATGACGACTATTTCCCGTACGGCGGAGGCATCGGCGGGAACAGGGACGCGGAAGTCTTTCAATGCATGAGAGATATCCGGCGTCACGGACAGGACGTCTGTCTGACCATAACGATGGACCCGTTTCTGTCGGACGAGCATATTGTCTCGGTTGCAAGAGACCTTCGGACCTACGGAAGAATCACGGTCCGGATTAACCATGAAGCGACCGGCTCGTGGTTCTCCTTTAACAAAAGAGCAACCTATGAGCAGGTTGCCGCATTCTTCGTCAGATGCGCGGATATCTTTCACCGCGAAGCACCGAACTGCAAGGTTGTGCTCTGCCTGGACGGCTGCAAGAGCATGGACGAAGAGAAGATGGTCATGGAAGACATCTTCACCGAAGCGGCGAGGGCTGCGGATGTTGTTTCCGTGGACCGGTATCTGGCGCTTCACTGGGGTTACCCGGCCGATGTGTGCGAGGATAACCGGAGCGCGCAGAGAACGCCGGTCGGTGAAATCTACCGGCTCTGCAAGAAGAGTGCCGACCGCTATGAAATCATGAATCAGGGCGTCCGTAAGCCGATGGTTCTGTCGGAGCTCAACGCGGACGGTGACGTGACCGGCCCTTACGAGCAGGCGGAAATGTACGAAGAGTTCTGCCGGATGCTTAGGGAGGATAAGGATAACTGGCTTTCCGGAATTACGATGTACCAGTACCGCGACGACGGGCGGCTCGGGCTTGAGATTACCGACCCGAACAACAAGAATGTCGGAATCGAGCAGCCGCTTTTAATGACCTACCGTGACCTGATTCACAAGGAGCCGTTTCTTCCCGGGATGACGGTCGGGGAACGTGCGGAAGGACCGTTCGTGCTTCGCTACGGCGGGGCGGAGGATGCCGACGGCATTACGGTTCCGGTGATGCTTGAAAAAAAGCCTGTTTTCTTTGAGCTGTACTTTGACGGCGAGCTTGTCGACGCCAATCTGATGATTTCGTGCGGCGGCGAATGGTTCTATAAGAAGCCGGGTGTTTCCGTCATCGACATGAACAGCGCTTTCTTCAACCGTGAAATCGAAGGCGGTCAGATTTTCCTCAGTTTCTTTGCGCCGCCCGCAAGCGGAGAAAACGACCCGGGACAGGGTGAAGGCTGGCAGACGGATTATTACTACACACTGAAATCGCTTCCGCGTTTCAGAATCCGTTATGAGGCAATTCTTAAGTAAATGATGTACAAAAAGATATATTCAGGAGGTAGATGCTATGGATTATCAGGAGATGTATCGTTTCTGGTGCACGGATGATTATTTCGACGCCGGGACGAAAGCGGAGCTGCTTGCCGTCAAGGACGACGAGAAAGAGATCCGTGAGCGCTTTTACAAGAGCCTGGAGTTCGGTACCGGCGGACTTCGCGGCATCATCGGTGCCGGCACGAACCGGATGAATCTGTATACCGTTCGTAAGGCCACGCAGGGTCTTGCCAATTTCATTTTGAAGGAGGGCGGTGCCGGGCGCGGTGTTGCCATTGCCTACGATTCCCGCCGCATGTCGGTTGAATTCAGTGAGGAAGCAGCGCTTTGTCTTGCCGCAAACGGCATCAAGGCATACCGTTTCGAGTCGCTTCGCCCGACGCCCGAGCTTTCCTTCGCGCTTCGCGAGCTCGGCTGTATCGCGGGTATTGTCGTAACGGCGAGCCATAACCCCGCCGAATACAACGGCTATAAGGTTTATTGGGAGGACGGCGCACAGATTACGCCTCCGAAGGATGCCGCCATCATTGACGAGGTCAATGCCGTAACGGATTTTCACAAGGTGAAGACGATGTCCCGTCTCGACGCCATCAAGGCCGGCCTTTATTTCGTCATCGGTCAGGAAATCGATGACAGATATATGGAGGAGCTGAAGAAGCAGGTATTAAGACCCGAAATCTGCCGCGAACAGGGCAAGGATATGAAGGTCGTTTATACGCCTCTTCACGGAACCGGTAACATTCCGGCAAGAAGAATCCTGAAGGAGATCGGTTTTACACAGGTTGTTGTCGTTCCGGAGCAGGAGAAGCCGGACGGAAACTTCCCGACCGTAACGAGCCCGAACCCCGAGAGCAAGGAAGCTTTCGAGCTTGCACTGGCTCTTGCGAAGAAGGAGGGCGCTGACCTCGTTTTGGCAACGGACCCGGATGCTGACCGTCTCGGTGTTTATGCAAAGGATTCGAAGACCGGAGAGTATCATTCCTTCACCGGAAACATGTCCGGCATGCTGATTTGCGAGTACCTGCTTTCGACGAGAAAGGAACTCGGATTGCTGCATGACGACGGATTCCTCGTAAAGACGATTGTTTCGACGAACATGACGGACCTGATTGCGAAGGAATACGGCCTCGAGCTTAAGGAGTGCCTGACCGGCTTCAAGTTCATCGGCGAGCTGATTAAGCTTTCCGAGCAGACCGGAAAAGGACATTATGAGTTCGGCTTTGAGGAGAGCTACGGCTGCCTGATCGGAACGCATGCAAGAGACAAGGATGCCATCGTTGCGGTTATGTCGCTTTGCGAAGCGGCTGCTTATTACCGCACCAAGGGTCTTACCCTTTGGGATCAGATGATGAACATCTACGAGAAGTACGGGTTCTTCCGTGAAGGCATCCAGACCATCACGTTAAAGGGCTTTGAGGGCGCGCAGAAGATCCGCGAGATGATGGACAACATCCGCAACAATCCGCCGAAGAAGCTCGGCTGCTACGACGTGCTTGAGTTCCGCGATTACGAAAAGGACATCGTAACCGATTACAAGACCGGTGAGACCCGTCCGACCGGACTTCGCAAGTCCAATGTTTTGTACTTTGATCTGAACGATAACGCATGGGCATGCGTAAGACCGTCCGGCACGGAGCCCAAGATTAAGTTTTACATCGGCGTAAAGGGAACATCCTTCGAGGATGCCGAAAAGAAGCAGAAGGAGCTTCTCGACGCGCTGATGGTATTTGCCGAATAAAAATATTAACCGGAGAAATCGATGAAAGAACTGATGTTTTTAAATCCGGTTTTGAAGGAATGCATTTGGGGCGGTACCCGTCTTTCGGGATTCGGGTATCGCCTTCCGAGTGACAAGACCGGAGAATGCTGGGGGATCAGCGCACATCGGAACGGGGATTGCACCGTTGCTTCGGGAGCTTATGCAGGGATGACATTAAGCGATTTATTCACGAAGCACCGGGAGCTTTTCGGCGGCATCGGGGGAGAGTATTTCCCTCTGCTTGTAAAAATCATTGATGCTAAAAACGATTTAAGCGTGCAGGTTCATCCTGACGATGAATATGCACGGATTCACGAAAACGGAGCCTCCGGAAAAGCCGAGTGCTGGTACATCCTTGACTGTGATGAGGGTGCGGCCATAGTTCTCGGACACCGGGCAAAAGACCGTAAGGAAGCGGAAGAGATGATCCGTGAGGGCCGTTTCTCCGATTTCATCCGTGAAATTCCGATTCAAAAGGGCGACTTTTTGATGATCGAGCCGGGTGTCATTCATGCCATCAAGGGCGGCACAATGCTTCTTGAGACGCAGGAGAACAGTGACATCACCTACCGCGTGTACGATTACGGCAGGCTCGTGAACGGGGCGCCGAGAAAGCTTCATATTGAGGAAAGCCTGGCGGTGATGAAGTGCCCGTGCCTTCCCGATAAGCCCGATTCCAAGACGGAGCGGGTCGGCCGGTCGGAAATCCGGCACTTCGTGTCCGATTCGCATTTTTCAACGACGTTATATCGGGTGGACGGAGAGCTTGCCGTCACGAACGGGAATCCGTTTTCGGCTGTCACGGTGCTTTCGGGAAGCGGAGCAGTGGACGGCACGCCCGTTAAAAAGGGAGACAACTTTTTAATTCCCGCGGGCTACGGCGACTTTGTTCTGTCGGGGCGGATGGAACTCATGCTGAGCACGGTTCCGAAGGAACCGAAGGTTGCAATTCAGGAGTGATAATGCTATAATAATACTTTGCGGGGTTTGGCATTATTGCAGGAAAATGTTACATTTTTCAAAGTCATCAGAATAAAAAGTCATGAGGTGAGCAGATGAAAACAGACATCCAGATTGCGCAGGAAGCAGTAATGCAGCCGATTACAAAGGTTGCGGAGAAACTCGGAATCAACGAGGACGAGTTGGAACTGTACGGCAGGTACAAGGCGAAATTTTCCGATGAATTGCTGAAACGGATTGAAGGCAATCCCGAAGGAAAGCTTGTTTTGGTGACGGCAATCAACCCGACACCTGCCGGTGAAGGCAAGACGACAACGACCGTCGGCCTCGGTGAGGCAATGGGACTTCTCGGAAAGAAAGCGGTCATCGCGCTTCGTGAGCCCTCCCTCGGTCCGTGCTTCGGTGTAAAGGGCGGTGCTGCAGGCGGCGGCTACGCACAGGTTGTTCCGATGGAAGACCTGAACCTGCATTTTACCGGTGATTTCCATGCGATTACCTCGGCAAACAATCTGCTTGCCGCCATGCTTGACAACCATATCATGCAGGGCAATGCGCTCGGAATCGATCCGAACCAGGTTGTCTGGAAGCGCTGTCTTGACATGAACGACAGAGCGCTTCGTAACATCGTCATCGGTCTCGGAAAGAAGACCGACGGCGTGGTGAGAGAAGACCACTTCATCATCACCGTTGCTTCGGAAATCATGGCAATTCTCTGTCTGGCAAATGACATGACGGACCTCAAGGACCGTCTCGGCCGCATCATCGTAGCCTATACGTATGACGGAAAGCCCGTTACCGCCGCAGAGCTGAAGGCTGTCGGTTCGATGGCCGCTCTTTTGAAGGATGCGCTCAGACCGAACCTGATTCAGACCATTGAAAACACGCCTGCCATCGTGCACGGCGGTCCGTTCGCCAACATTGCACACGGCTGCAACAGCGTGCGCGCCACAAAGGCAGCTTTGAAGCTCAGTGACATCGTCATTACGGAAGCCGGATTCGGTGCCGACCTCGGTGCCGAGAAGTTCTTCGACATCAAGTGCAGAAAGGCCGGTCTTAAGCCGGATGCCGTTGTGCTTGTTGCAACGGTACGCGCGCTGAAGTATAACGGCGGCATTCCGAAGGCAGAGCTTGCGAAGGAAGACCTTGCGGCGTTAAAGCGCGGCATCGTTAACCTCGAGAAGCATATCGAGAACCTGCAGCAGTACGGCGTTCCGGTTGTGGTTACGTTAAACCGTTTCACCGAGGATACCGACGCCGAGCTCACATTTGTCAGAGAATTCTGCGAAGCAAGAGGCTGTGACTTCGCGCTGTCCGAGGTTTGGGCTAAGGGCGGCGAAGGCGGTATCGCGCTTGCCAGGAGAGTGCTTGCGACATTAGAAGAGAAAGAAAGCCGTTTTGCTCCGATTTATCCCGACGAGATGCCTCTTAAGGAGAAGATTGAGACGGTTTGTAAGAAGATTTACGGTGCTTCCGGTGTCATCTTTGATCCGGGCGCCGAGAAGATGCTTGCCAAGCTGACGGAGCTCGGATTCGGTTCCCTTCCGGTCTGCATGGCAAAAACCCAGTATTCCCTTTCCGATGATCCCGGAAAGCTGGGGCGCCCGACGGATTATTCCGTGACGGTGCGGGAAGTTTACGTGTCTGCCGGTGCCGGCTTTGTCGTAGCACTGACCGGAACCATCATGACGATGCCCGGGCTTCCGAAGAGTCCCGCAGCAGAGCGCATTGATGTGGATGCGGACGGCGTAATCGACGGATTGTTCTAAAAAGCGCGGAGGTTTTTATGAGGAGAAGTAAGAAAATCATTTTGCTTTTTCTGGTCGCAGCCCTGATGTTTACGGGCTGCGGTCTTCTGCCTGCCGAAAAAAGCACGCGGAAGATGCCGGTTGAGAAAACCGACACAGAAGAGCGCAAAATATCCACGGCAATCGTGGAACGCGGGGACGTTACCGACTGCATCACGGCTGAATGCGTGTACGGCAGTCAGAAAAGCGAGAGCCTCTCTTTCAACACGGGTAACGAGCCCATTCTCGGAATCTATGTAAAGGAAGGCGACGCGGTTTATGCCGGAGAGCTTCTTGCAGAGATTGCGACCGGGACTCTGGATGATGAGATTGAGGAATGTAAGAGAATCTGCAAGCAGACCGATACCGATCTTGCTTATTACACGCAGAAGCTTGCGTTTGAGACGGAAAGACAGCAGATTGCCAAGCGTTACGGGCGCAAGTTCGAAACGAAGACGCTTGATGACCTGGCTGACAAAAAGGCCGTTTTGGAGGGAGAAAAGAAGGTTGCGGACTTAAGGCTTGCGGAAGCCGAAAAGCAGCTTAAGGGACGCCGGCTGGTAGCTTCTTTTGACGGTGTCGTCACGTACCTTCGCCCGATGCGGATGTGGGAGCGTTCGAACACGCAGACCTTCATCATCATCAGGAGCGCCGATACCGGTTTCATGACATCGCTTGACGACGTATACGGTTTCTCGGTCGGAGAGATGTACCAGTTGGAGTCCGGCAATGATATCATTCCGTGCACGCTTGCATCCGTAACAGAGAGCACGACCGTCAAGGACCGTTCCAATCTGATTTTCATTCCGCTTGAGGCCGGACTTGAAATAGAGGACGGAACGAGAGCCTATGTGAAGATTTTCAGACAGGAAGCGAAGGGAGTTTTATTCATCCCGACGGACGCTGTCAGAACAATCGGCGGAAGAACAGCTGTTTATGTGCAGAATTCCGATGGAATGCGTGAAATCCGTTACATTGAAATCGGACTCAGCGTAAAGGGTCTTCCGGAGAAAAGCCTGAACCGCACCGAAGTCATCTCAGGACTCTCGGAAGGCGAAATCATCATCATAAGATAAGGAGACAGTACAGTGAAAACAAGACGGATTTTATTGGCTGTGCTTCTTATCGCAGCTATGGTCTTGCCCGGATGCGGGCAGAAGGTCCAGGTACCGGAGCTGGTGGTGCCGATTGAGAATCCCGATGCCGTATTTACGGCACGGAAGATGAAACTTGATACGATCTATGCCAAGGAAGGTTCGGTATGTCCCGACGTTACGGACATCAAGTTCGATTTTGATTCCGAGGCATACGATGTAGCCGTTATGATCGGCGATTTTGTGGAGGAGGGAGACCTTTTATTCCGCCTCGACAAGAATCTTGAGATGAAAGTAAAAGAAGCGGAGGTTGAGCTGACCATCCGCAAGAAGGATTACGAGGTTATAAGAAAGCGTCATAACGACCAGATTACCAACATGAAGAATCTCCGCAGCATGTTTGCGAACATGGGTGACTGGTACAACTATGAGCTTTGGGATGTCAACATCCGTGAGGCCGAGGCAGAGTTCGGTCTTCAGTATGACAATACCTATCAGGAAATCCTGGAGTTTGAGGACGAGTATCTCGAACTGAAAGAGCGTTTTGAGAATTCCGAAATCAAAGCCCCGGTTTCCGGTCAGGTTGTCTACATGTCCGTTTTCACCGAGGGTGATCCGATCATGGAAGATACGACCGTTCTCTCCATCGCAAAGCAGGATAAGAAGCTTGTTTCCTGTCCGCTTGTTGAGCCGAAGGAGATTAAGGCCTACGATGAAATCCGCTGTGTTGTGCGCGGAAAGGAATATCCCGCAACCTATGTCGAGGTTGACGAGGAAGAACTGGCCGAAAAGAAATACCGTGCGCAGAATCTGTATTCCTACTTTGAGGTTGAAGGACTTCCCGAAGACCTCGAATTCGGCGAATACGCGGTTGTTTATTTCTACATTTCAAGCCATGATCCGGTGCTTTCCGTACCGAGCCAGGCGGTTACAAAGGAATCCGGACAGACCTTCGTGAAGGTTGTATCCGGTGACCGGCAGGGAATCCGTCCCGTTACGGTCGGATTCAGCAATAAGAACTATACCGAAATCACTTCCGGACTTTCCGAGGGTGAGAAGGTATTTGTCGCAAACAATCTGGTCCGTTACGGTGTGGAGTACGATACCGCGACAGCGGAGCTGACCGATTTCGAAAAGGGCTGGAGCACCTATGCACAGCGCGGTTCCCTTACGGCGGAGCCGTTTGTCAACCCCGTGAGCGGCAAGATTAAGGAAATCCACATCAGCACATTTTCCCAAATCTATGTGACGAAGGGGCAGCCGATTTACACCGTGACGCCGGATCTCAGCGATGCCGAGAAGGAAGAGGCTGCCACGGCGCTTGCCCAGGCTAAGGCCGATTACGCCAAGAAGGTCAGAGACGACAAGGAAGCGCTTGAAAAGGAGCTTAAGCGGATCAAGAACATGGCTAAGGGCGTTGAGCGCGACCTTGCCCAGCTGAAGTATGACGCCGCTTTGGAGGCATATGAGAAGTATCTTGTCGACGGGCAGGAATACATCGATGAGTGCCAGAAGCGTGTCGATGATTTCGCCATCTGGGAACAGGGCGATTATACGGTATGCGCGGAGCAGGACGGCTTCTTAAGCAGCTTCGCCAAGTATACAAAGGGCTATGAGTTGAAGGCCAACGAGACGCTATGCTATTTCTTTACGCCTGACAATGTCTTCTATACCGGAAACGATGAAGACTGTTTCATCCGTTACGGCATGACCATTGAATTCGAGTATGAGTCAAACGGAGAGACCGTCCGCAAGACCGGTAAGGTCGTTTCCGCTTACGATGTCCGTCCGGAAGAGGTTACGGATGCCAATGTGTTCATCGTGAAGCTTGACGATGCGGATCCGCGTGATACGAAGGCCAACGGACATGTTTTCTACCAGTACTGCAAGGCACAGGATATCATGACGATACCCACGAAACTGATTTCGAGGGAACGCAAGGACGGAACAGACGAGGAGGAAGAGGAAGAAAACGAAGACAAGCCCATGGGCGGAAACCTTCTGTCTGACGAAGAGGTAGTGAAGGGCGTTCCGTATGTATGGATTTACGACGAGAACGGGCAGGTTGTGAAGCGTTATATCACAATTGTTCTGGAAAATAAGGACCGCGCCTGGGTATGCGACGGCATCAGTCAGGATGACCGCATCGTGGTGCATTAGGAGGAAAGGCAATGATACATTTTATCGCGCAAAAGCTGCTGAATAAAAAATGGCTGATCCTCTGCATCCTGATCGGTAACGTTTTGCTGGTGGCGATTGCTTCCTGTAACCCCATGTATACGAAGGCAGCATTGCAGAAGATGCTGACGACGAAGATGGACAACTACATCGATGAAGAGGGCAAGTATCCGGGTCTTCTGACCGTGGATGCGGTTCTCTATCAGGAGCTCCTTGAGAACAGGGTCAGCTCCTACTTCGATGATTACACTAAAGTCGAGGATAAGGTAAAGGAGCTGTACGGCATTGAGCCGATCATGCAGGTCCGCTACTTCGGATTCTCGCAGAGACAGAACGCGCATTATGTGGAAAAGCGCGAAACCAATGCGGCCAACTCACTTTTCGTGAAGCCGGCTTCTCTGACAGGCATCGGAGAGCACGTCACATTTCTCTCGGGCGATATGTATTCGTCCACGGTAAATGAGGACGGTTCGATTGATGTCATCGTGAGCGAAGTCATGTATTTCGATTCGAACATGGTTGTCGGAGAGAATATCGAGCTCGATAACCTGAGGGATATCAACGGAAACCCCATAACGCTTCGCATTGCCGGTGTTTTCCGTGCCGCGGATTATTCGGATATCTACTGGGCAAAGTCTTCCCTTTCCTATGACATTGACATGTTCATGGACCCTGCCCTCTTCATGGAGCGGTTCGCGAACGGAACAACGATCAGCGGTAATGTGACGGGCCGGTGGTATACGTTCTATGATTACGATAAGATCAGCACGGAGAGTGTAGAGAGCATGCTCGCTACGGATAACCGTCTGATTTACGACTACAAGGCACAGACGAAGCCCGTATACAGAATCACGTCCAATTACCATAAGGTTTTTGAGGATTATCAGAAGAATTCCGGCCGTGTCATTACGACGATGTGGATTCTGCAGTCGCCGATTCTCGTGCTTTTGGCAGTATTCATCTTCATGGTATCGAACCAGGTCATTTCGATTGAGCAGGGTGAGATTTCCATTCTGAAGAGCCGAGGCGTCAGCAAGATGCAGCTGATTCTCACCTACCTGACCCAGTCCGCGATTCTGGCGGCAATCGGTCTGGTCATCGGTGTCCCGATCGGTTACCTTTTGTGTCATTTGTTCGGGTCGACCAATGCCTTCCTTGAGTTCGTAGGCAGAAAGGCCATGCGTGTCAGCATTACCGGAACGGCACTGTTATACGGACTTGTCGTTTCCCTTTTGAGCATCATCATCATGACGCTTCCGGTACTGAAATACGCAAGATTCACGATTGTCGAGCAGAAGGCCAACAAGCGTAAGAAGACAACGCCCCTGTGGCAGAGAGTATGGCTGGATGTCATCCTTCTTGCCGCATCGCTTTACGGTTTTTATAACTTCAATTCGCAGAAGGAACTCCTTGTTTCGAAGGTTGCTTCCGGCAAGGCACTTGACCCGATGCTGTTCCTTTCCGCATCGATGTTCATCTTAAGCTGTGCGATTGTATTCCTGCGCATCATTCCGCTTCTTGCAACCGTCGTGTTCAAGCTCGGACGGAAGATCTTAAGCCCTGCTGCTTATGCATCCTTCCTGCAGATCATGCGTGACATCAGAAAGCAGAGCTTCATCACCGTATTCCTCGTTCTGACGATTGCGCTCGGTATTTTCAATGCCAACATTGCGCGAACGGTTAATAAGAACGAAGAAATCCGCATCCATTACAGCACCGGTGCCGATGTGGTACTCAGTGAAAAATGGAAGGATAACTCCGGGGATATGAAGATGGGCTACGCAGGCGCCCTGCTTTATGAGGAACCGGATTACGGCCGCTACGAAGCGCTGAAGAATGAAAACAAAGATAAGCTGAAGGGTCTTGCCAAAGTGCTTCGTGCCGAGGCTACCGTAAACAGCACGGCTGCCGATGCCGATCCCGTTACCTTCCTTGCCATCAATACGTATGATTTCGGTAATACGGCATGGATGCCCGACGGCGTGACGCCGGAGCATTGGTACAACTACCTGAATGAACTTGCATCGAACCCTGAAGGTGCCATCATTTCCACGAATTTCGCGCAGAAGATGAACTTCAAGGTCGGCTCCACGATTTCCCTGTACCGCAAGGATTCCACCGGCAAATCGATGGGCCGCATGCCGCTGACGGTTGTCGCCATCGTGGATGCCTTCCCTTCCTTTGAGGCGAAGCAGACGGTTGTTGCGGATGACGGTACCGTGACGACGACCGAGAATTATCTTGTGGTAAGCAACTACGCGAATCTCTCAAGATACTATCCGGTAACGCCTTACGAGGTATGGATGAAGGTCGAAGGCGACACTGATTTCATCTATGACTGGGCCGTGGAAAATAAGATTACATTTTCCTCTTTCGCGGATTATTCGGACCGCATCGTTGCGATGAAAAATGACCCGTACTTCCAGGTTACGAACGGCATGCTGACGATTACCTTCATCGTGGTTCTGGTGCTTTGTGCAATCGGTTTCCTGATTTACTGGCTGACGAGCATCCGCGCACGCGAGTTAATCTTCGGTATTTACCGTGCCATGGGTATGTCGATGGGAGAACTGATCAGAATGCTTCTCAATGAGCACTTCTTCGGTTCGGTCATTCCCATCCTGTTCGGTGCCGGTGTCGGCATTCTGGCATCGAAGATGTTCATACCGCTCATCGAAATCGCTTACGCCCCGGCGGAGCAGACGCTTCCTACCGGAATCTTCATCAATTCGGGTGATATCGTGAGAATCAGCGTCGTGGTCGGCGTCATGCTGATCGGCTGTCTCGCCGTTATTTCCGTGATGCTTTCGAAGATGAAGATTAACCAGGCTTTGAAGCTCGGCGAGGATTAAGGAGGAAGCATGGAAGAGATTTTACGTACAGAAGACGTGAAGCGCGCGTTCCCGGTTGCAGGCGGGGATTTTTGGGCCCTTAAGGGCATCAGCATTACCGTGCCGAAGAACAGCCTGACCATTTTAAAGGGACGTTCCGGTTCCGGTAAGACGACGCTTCTTAACATCATCGGCGCTCTTGATGCGCCGACAAGCGGCAAGGTATTCTTTGACGGCAAGGATATTTCCAACGCCTCCGATAAGGAGCGCGAGCTGTTAAGACGCCGCGAAATCGGATTTATCTTTCAGTCCGTTGCCCTGATTCCGGTCATGTCCGCATACGAGAACGTAGAGTATGCCCTTCGGCTTGCCGGATACAAGGGAGACTATAAGGAACGCGTCATGGACTGCCTGAAGCTGGTCGGTCTCAGTAAGCGTGCTTCCCATATGCCGCAGGAGCTCTCCGGCGGTGAGCAGCAGCGTGTCGCGATTGCGCGTGCCATTGCCCACAAGCCGAAGATCATCTTCGCCGATGAGCCTACCGGTGAGCTGGACTCCGCGACCAGCCTTTCGGTAATCGGCATTTTCAAGGATCTGATCAAGAAGGAAGGAATCACATTTGTCATGACGACACATGACCCGAAGCTGATGGGTTACGGCGACATGGTTTATGAGATTTTGGACGGTGAAGTCATTTCCACAACCGACAATACGGAGGGAAGAAATGAGTAAGAAAAACCGAAACCAGATAGTGCAGAAAGCAAAAAAGAAACCGGATCAGATCGTGCAGAAAAAGACGGGAACCATGTTAGATCCTGCAATCAAAAAGATTCAGGAGGAGATTCAGAAGGAAGCCCCCGAGACGAAACCCGAGGCCGTAGCGGCGGAACCCGCAGGCGACGAGCCCGGCCCGATGGCGGAGGAAATTTCGAAGGCTTTGAAGGATTCCTTCATGGAAGCCTACAAGAAGCAGACCGAGGGCGAACTTGAGGATGAGCTTGACGATAACGTCATGATCCTCTGCGAGAATCTGGTCAAGATTTATAAGACGAAGGAGACCGAGGTTCTGGCCCTGCAGGGCCTTGAGCTTCGTGTCGAAAAGGGCGAGTTCATTGCCATCATCGGTAGTTCCGGTTCCGGTAAATCGACGTTTCTTAACCTCCTCGGCGGTCTGGACCGTCCGAGCGCAGGAAAATTATACGTGGACGGTAAGAACCTGTTTAAGATGACGGAGAGCCAGCTCGTTGCGTATAAGCAGAAGACGGTCGGATTTGTCTGGCAGAACAACGCCAGAAACCTGCTTCCGTATCTGACTGCCGTACAGAACGTAGAACTGCCGATGCTGTTCTGCGAGCCGAAGGAGCGCCATGAGCGTGCGATTGAGCTGCTGACGCTTGTCGGAATGGTACATAAGAAGGACAGCCGTCTGAATCAGCTGTCCGGCGGTGAGCAGCAGAGAATCGCCATCGCGATTGCGCTTGCCAACCGGCCGAAGCTGCTTCTTGCCGACGAGCCGACCGGTTCCGTTGACCAGAAGACAAGCGACGCCGTTCTGGACGTATTCCGTAAGCTGAACACCGAGCTCGGCATCACCATCGTCATCGTAACGCACGATATCAACCTCGCCAAGAAGGTTAACCGTGTCGTGATGATGCGTGACGGAAAGACGAGCATCGAGCGAATCATGAAGGAAGAGTACGTGAAGGAGAACCTTCACGGCTTCATCGAAGAGGATACGCACGAAGAGTACGCCATTCTCGACCATGCCGGCCGTGTGCAGATTCCGCGTGAAATGCTCGACGAAATCGGCGTAGACAGCAAGAAGATCAGAATGTCCGTGGACGGCGACAAGATCGTCATCACGAAGGCATAAAAGAGTAAGAAAAACCACCGGCTTCAGGCCGGTGGTTTTTTTGCGTCGTATTTTCCATCAGAGATTCGTTTCTTTGTATTTCTGCTCGCAGTAGACGCAGCGGTATACGCATTTTTCTTCATTTGTGAGGCGGAAGCGGTGCGGGAGCTCCTGCTCGATGCTTGTGATGCAGCGTGGGTTCTTGCACTTTAAAATGTTCGTTACCTCGCGCGGAAGACGCACGCGGCGCTTCTCGACGATGATATCGTTTTCGATGATGTTTAATGTGATGTTCGGATCGAGTACCGCGAGGGTATCGAGGTCGACCGTGATCGGTCCTTCGATTTTGATGATGTCCTTGCGGCCCATTTTATTGCTGGACGCATTCTTGATGATGGCGACACAGCAGTCGAGCTTTCCGAGCTCGAGATATTCGTAAATCTGCATGCCCTGGCCGGGTTTGATGTGGTCGATGACGACGCCTTGATGGAGTCCGCCGATATTTAACATGTTGTGTACCTCCTTACTGTTGCGGGATGCGGTCCTTAAGACCGAGAAGCAGGATGATCAGTGCCATGCGGGCGTAGACGCCGAAGCCGGCCTGACGGAAATATGCCGCACGCGGGTCGTTGTCAACTTCAACGGAGATTTCGTTGACACGCGGAAGCGGATGCAGGACGAACATGTCGTCGCGGGCAAGCTTCATCTTTTCAGGCGTCAGAATGAAGCTGTTCTTCAGGCGGATGTAATCCTCTTCGTTGAAGAAACGTTCTCTCTGTACGCGGGTCATGTAAAGAATGTCAAGCTCGGGCATGACTTCGTCGAGGGAGCGGACTTCCTTGTACGGAATATTCTTTGCGTCGAGCACCTCCTCCTTGAGGTAGGCGGGAATGCAAAGCTCTTCGGGTGAGATCAGCACGAAGCGGATGCCGGGGTAGCGGACCATCGCGTTGATCAGGGAGTGCACCGTGCGGCCGAATTTCAGGTCGCCGCAAAGACCGATGGTCATGTTGTCAAGCCGTCCCTTGAGCTCGAGGATTGTGAGCAGGTCGGTGAGCGTCTGTGTCGGGTGGTTGTGGCCGCCGTCACCGGCGTTGATGACCGGAATTCCCGAGTGTCTCGAAGCCACGAAGGGAGCACCTTCCTTCGGATGGCGCATCGCGCAGATGTCGGCGTAGTAGGAGATGATGCGGATTGTGTCGGAAACGCTTTCTCCTTTTGCTGCGGAGCTGGAGTCCGCGCTCTGGAAGCCGAGAACCGAGCCTCCGAGATTCAGCATGGCAGCTTCAAACGAGAGACGCGTACGCGTGCTCGGCTCGTAGAAGCAGGTGGCGAGTTTCTTGCCGTCACAAACGTGGCGGTAGCGCTCGGGATCTCTCATGATGTCCTGTGCGAGAGTGAGGAGTTCGGTGAGCTCCTCGAGGCTTAAGTCCATGGGGCTGATGAGATGTTTCATATAAATCCTCCTTGCATTTTTCTAAAGGAGCACAACGCATTGAAGAACCGGCTGCGCCGATGTGTTGTGCGTAGGTCATCAGGGCTTTTCCCGCTTCGCGGGTCCCTCCTCATGACAAATAAAAAGCCTACGATTATTTCGCAGGCTTAAAATCAAAGTAACGGAGACAGTTGTTATAGCAAATGTCCTCCACAACGGTACCGAGGAACGACATATCCGCCGGGTATTCGCCTTCAGAGACAAGTCTTCCGAAGTAACGGCAAAGGATACGGCGGAAATACTCGTGCCGTGTGTAAGAAAGAAAACTGCGGGAATCGGTAAGCATGCCGATAAACTGCCCGATGACGCCGAGATTCGAAAGACTCGTGAGCTGGTCGAGCATGCCGGTTTTGTTGTCATTGAACCACCAGGCGGAGCCGTGCTGAATCTTGCCTGCGCAGCTTTCATCCTGGAAACAGCCGATCACGGAATCGATAGCGGCATTGTCAATCGGGTTCAAAGAATACAAAACGGTCTTCGGAAGCTGTTCCGTCTTCGCGAGATCGTTCAAAAACTCCGTCAGCGAAGCAACGGGAGTATGGTTATCAATGCAGTCAAAGCCCGTGTTGGGACCGATGCGGTCGAACATCAGGCTGTTGTTGTCGCGTTTAACGCCGTAATGCAGCTGCATGACAAAGCCGACCCGGTGGTATTCCCGGGCAAGATGCAGCAGAAGATTGGTGCGGTAAGCCATGGCTTCCTTACGGGTAACGGAACCGCCGTCCATGCGCTTACGGAAAATGCCACTCGCAGTCTCGTCATCACAGGGCTCGTACATCACATACGGGAGTCCGTGATCGGCGGTTTTCGCGCCGCGGAAGGCAAAGTAATTAATCCGCTCCGTCAGGCTGTCCTTCAGATCGGAGAGACTGTACATGGTCCAGTCGCAAATCTCGCCGAGATGCTCTACATGCTCTGCAAAGTCAGGCTTCTCGATATCGAGGAAGCTGTCGGGGCGAAATGCGGGCAGCACCTGAACAGGGAAGGACTCGTCGTCCGCAAGCTGTTTATGGTATTTGAGATCGTCGCACGGGTCGTCGGTTGTGCAGAGAATCCGCACGTTGGAACGACGCACGAGATTCCTCGCGCTCATAGCGGGATCGCGAAGCATTTCGTTGCAGCGGTCATAAATTTCAAGAGCATTCTTAGGGGTAAGGGGTTCCTCTATCCCGAAATAGCGGCGAAGCTCCAGATGGCTCCAGTGATATAAAGGATTGCCGATGGCTCTTTGCAAAGAGGCGGCAAATGCCTCGAATTTCTTTTCGGGATCGGCACTTCCGGTAATCAGGTCCTCCGGAACGCCGCAGGCTCTCATGATGCGCCATTTATAGTGGTCGGCACCGAGCCAGAGGTCGGAAATATTACAGAAACGGACATCGTCCGCAATCTCGGAAACGGGAATATGACAATGGTAATCAATGATCGGCATATGCTCGGCATACTTGTGGTACAGTACCTCCGCGCATTCCGTATCCAAAAGGAAGTTTTTATCCATAAACTCCATTCAGACATCCTCCCGATAAAGTCCGAAATCTTATCTGCGAAATCATACCATATCGCAGAATCATTTTCAAGAGGATTTCCGAAGAAAAATGAAATCGCTTCCCAATATGTTGTAATTTCACAATTCTTTTGTTGCGAAAAAATGCAAGATATGGTAAAATTTCTGTAGTTTGGATACGGGAGGCAGTTATGGGAAGAATTGTGACACTCGGAGAGATCATGCTTCGTCTTTCCACACCGGGATATGAGCGGTTCATGCAGGCGGAAAGCTTTGATGTCTGCTACGGCGGAGGAGAAGCCAATGTGGCTGTTTCGCTTGCCGGATTCGGTCATGAAGCTTCCTTTGTCACCAAGCTCCCGGCCAATGAAATCGGCGATGCCGCCGTGTCGGCGCTTCGCAGATACGGGGTTGACACCTCGGACATCGTTCGCGGCGGAGACCGCGTCGGAATCTATTTCCTGGAGACCGGCGCATCGGTAAGACCGTCCAAGGTTGTATATGACCGTGCCCATTCCGCAATCGCGGAAGCCGTTCCGTCCGATTTTGATTTCGAGAAGATCTTCGAAGGCGCGGCGTGGTTTCATTTTACAGGGATCACGCCTGCCATCAGCGACAATGCCGCAGAAGTTACAAAGGCTGCCCTGATTGCCGCCAAGAAGAAGGGACTGACGGTTTCGTGCGATCTGAATTTCCGCAAGAAGCTCTGGTCCAGTGAAAAAGCGCAGAAGGTCATGACCGACCTGATGCAGTATGTGGATGTCTGCATCGGAAACGAAGAGGATGCGGAGAAGGTGCTCGGCTTTAAGCCCGCAGGCACCGATGTCACGAAGGGTGATCTGGCACTCGCCGGATATGAGGACATCTTCAAACGGATGAAGGAACGGTTCGGATTCCGTTATGTCGTAAGCTCCCTTCGGGAGAGCATTTCCGCTTCGGACAACAACTGGTCCGCAGCCATCTATGACGGAAACGAGTTTTATCATTCCCGTACCTATAAGCTGCACATCGTAGACCGTGTCGGCGGAGGAGATTCCTTTGCGGCAGGCCTGATTTGCGGACTGATGGACGGAAAGAGCGGAAAGGAAGCCCTGGAATTTGCCGTAGCGGCAAGCGCCTTAAAGCACACGATTCCGGGCGATTTCAACTGTGTAACGAGAAACGAAGTACTTGCCCTTGCCGGCGGCGACGGAAGCGGACGGGTACAGAGATAGAGAAGGGAGACTTTATATTATGGCACTGAAGATTCAAAAAGTAACAGATGAGGCTTTCGGAACCTACGGCCGGATTGTAACCGGTTATGACATGACAGAGCTTTTAAAGGTTCTTGTCGACACTACCCCCGCTCCTGCGGATGCCGTGGTTTATGTTCCGTCCGATGCAAACCTTGAGGCAACTCCTGCCATGAAGGATTTCACGCTGAACTGCTACGGCGGCATGCCGATTCAGATCGGTTACTGCAACGGCACGAACACGAAGCTGAACTGCCTTGAATATCATCGCGACAGCGAGATTGATATTGCGGCTGAGGACTGCATCCTCCTTCTTGCACGTCAGCAGGACTGCATGGGCAAGATGCTTGACACCTCCAAGGTTGAGGCTTTCTTCTGCCCTGCCGGAACGGCCGTTGAACTGTATGCAACCACACTGCATTATGCTCCCTGCAGCGCCAAGAAGGGTGACCACTTCCGCGTAGTCATCATTTTGCCGAAGGGCACGAACCTTGAGAAGCCCGCCATCACCGTTAAGAACGATGACGATGCGAGACTGTTCGCAGCCAACAAGTGGCTGATTGCCCATCCCGAAGCATCCGAAGCAGGCCAGGGTGCCGTAATCGGACTTACCGGAGAGAACATCGATATTGCTAACCTGATTTAATCCGTCCGTGATTTCTGCACAAGGAGAGAGAAGACCATGAAATGCCCTTTTTGCGGTGATGAAAACACCAAGGTAATCGATTCCAGACCTTCCGAAGAAACCAACGCCATCAGACGGCGCAGACAGTGCGAAAAGTGCAACAAGCGCTTCACCACCTATGAGAAAGTGGAAACCATTCCGCTTGTCGTCATCAAGAAAGGCAATGTGCGCGAAGCATATGACCGCTCAAAGATTGAGGCCGGCGTATTCCGTTCCTGCCACAAGCGTCCGATCAGCGTATCCCAGATCACGCAGCTTGTGGACGAGGTGGAGAATGCCATCTTCAATATGGAGGAAAAGGAAATCCCGAGCTCCAAAATCGGCGAACTCGTCATGGACAAGCTGAAGAGCCTCGATGCCGTGGCCTACGTCAGATTTGCCTCCGTTTACCGTGAGTTCAAGGATGTCGGAACCTTCATGGATGAATTGAAGAAGCTTCTCGATCACGACGATGTGAAAAAGTTACAATAAACCCCGGCGTTTTTGTGGCATTTGCCGGGAAAACCAAACCGAAACAAGAACAGAGAACAGCATTTTCCAAAAGAAAATGCTGTTTTTTTGTCGGCAAATCCCATAGTTTTCGATGCCTGTACCCGTTACACTTTTTAATGGAAAATACGACGAAAGGAGTCGCAAAATGTATTGTAAGATTACAAGCCTTGCGCTTAAGGGCATCGAGGCGGGCATCGTAGCGGCGGAGGTGGATGTCGGGAACGGGCTTCCGGGGATTAACATGGTCGGATTTCTGTCGGCCGAGGTGCGCGAAGCAAGGGAACGGGTGCGGGTCGCGCTGCGAAATTCCGGTTATCCCCTGCCCGCGAAGAAGATTACGGTCAACCTGTCGCCGGCGGATATGCGAAAGGAGGGCACCGCCTTTGATCTGGCGATAGCGATGGGAATCCTGTGCGGACTCGGAATCATTCCGGAGGAGCTATTAAAGGACTGCTGCTTCATCGGGGAGCTCGGATTGGACGGAAAGTTACGGGCGGTGCCGGGCGTTCTTTCGTGCACATTTGCCGCAAAGGAAGCGGGGATGAAACGGATATTCGTACCGGCTGAGAATGCGCAGGAATCCGCGATGGTGGACGGCATTGAGACGTACGGACCGGGGACCTTGAATGAGGCACTCGATTTCTTCATCGGAACCGGGGAACAGGAGCCGGTTGTCAGGGATTTCCGGCCGGAGCGGACAGAGCTTACGGAGGACTTCTCGGATATCAGAGGGCAGTATCTCGGCAAGCGTGCGGCCGTCATCGCGGCGGCGGGCGGGCATAACCTGTTGTTACTCGGACCGCCCGGTTCCGGAAAGACAATGCTTGCAAGAAGAATCCCGGGAATCCTGCCGCCGTTAAGCCTTGAAGAAAGCATGGAGCTCACGAAGATTTATTCCGTCGCGGGCATGTTCCGGCCGGAGGACGGAAGGATTCTGAAGCGTCCTTTCCGCAATCCGCACCATACGTGCAGCATTGCCGGTATGGCGGGCGGAGGCGGACACCAGCCCGTGCCGGGAGAGATTACGCTTGCCACAAAGGGAGTATTATTCCTAGACGAATTTCCGGAGTTTAAAAGGGAGAGCATTGAGGCGCTCAGGCAGCCTCTTGAGGAGCACCGGATTGTGATTTCAAGACTTTACGGAAACTATGAGCTGCCGGCTTCGTTTTTGCTCGTGGCGGCGATGAATCCGTGTCCGTGCGGCTATTATCCTGACCGGAACCGCTGCACCTGCTCGCCGGACCGCATCCGCAGGTACCGGGGACGCGTCAGCCATGCGATTTTAGACCGCATTGATTTGTGCGTTGAGCTTTCGGCCGTGCCGATAACGGAGCTTTCGAAAGAAGAAAAAAGAGAAACCAGTGCGATGCTTCGCGCGCAGGTGGAAGCCTGCAGGCAGATTCAGGAGGAACGGTACCGTGAGGAGAACTTCTCCCTGAATGCCGAAATCCCCGGAGCACTGCTTGATGAGTATTGTAAGATGACCGACGGGGCAAATGAGAGGCTGATCCGGGCATTTGTCAAAAAGGGCTTCAGCGCACGGCTTTATGACCGGATCCGGCGTGTCGCGCGCACCGTTGCGGATCTGGCGGGTTCCGAAATAATTAAGGAAGAACATGTTTCGGAAGCGGTCATGTATCATGCGATGGAAGGAGGTTTCAATCGGGAAAATGGCGGATTCTTATGATTGCTGGCTTTCGTGCGCGGTGAATACGGCCGAGCATATCGAAAAGCTGTTAGCGCACTTTAAAACGGCGCGGGAGGTCTTTGAAGCGGATGAAAAGGAGCTTCGTGCACAGGATTATTTAAATGAAGCGGAGCTTACCTACCTGACCGACCCGCGGAAGGAACGGAACATGGAAATGCAGAACCGTTTCGTGGAGCAAAACCGCATCCGCGCGGTCCGATACGACGAAGAGGGATATCCGGAACGCTTTCTGATGCTTTCGGACCGGCCGTATTGCATGTTTTACCAGGGGACGCTTCCCGAAAAGAACCTTCCGGCGCTTGCCGTAGTCGGTTCGAGAAGACCTAGCATCTACGGAGAAGAGATGACAGAGGATTTCGCAGGGGCACTTGCCGGTGCCGGCATCGTCATCATCAGCGGCATTGCAATGGGAATCGATGGCATTTCCCATAAGGCAGCACTGGACGTCGGCGGGAAGACGGTCGGGATACTCGGCTCCGGCATCGGCGTGCCGTATCCGAAGGAAAACTGGACGCTTTACCGCGAAATGTGTGAGAAGGGATGTGTGATGTCGGAATACGGACCGGGGGTACCGCCGTTAAAGTATCATTTTCCGCACAGAAACCGGCTGATCTCGGCACTGTCGGACGGAATCCTCGTTGTGGAGGCGGCCGAGAGGAGCGGAACCCTGATTACCGTTGACCGCGGATTAGAGCAGGGAAAGGAGATTTATGTCATTCCGGGGCGCATCGGAGACCGGATGAGCGCGGGCTGTTTACAGCTTATTAAGCAGGGCGCGAGACTGGTGACGGACCCCGCTGAAATCGCTTTGGATCTGGCGGAAATCGTGAACAACAGGCTGCAAAATGAAACAAATCGGGAGGATATTTCGGAGAATTCTAAAAACTGTGCAAATTCAATCAAATTATCGAAAAAATCTGAAAACGGCAATTTAGGGCTTGCAAGGGATGAAAAAGTAGTGTATGATTTGTGTCGTTTGGACACCCGGCACTTTGATGCACTGTTGCAGGGAAGCGGTTTGACTGTTGCGCGTCTATCGGAAATCCTTTACGGCCTGCAGGCAAAAGGACTGATCCGGCAAACCGTGCCGAACTATTATTCCGTTACCGGTTTCGGAGGATACAATGGCTAAAAATCTGGTGATCATGGAGTCTCCCGCCAAGGCGAAGACCGTTAAGAAATATCTCGGATCCAATTATGAAGTGCTTGCTTCGGGCGGGCACGTAAGAGACCTGCCGAAGAGCTCTTTAGGCGTTGATGTCAACGCGGACTTTGATCCGCATTATATTACCATCCGCGGCAAAGGCGATGTTCTGGCCGCGCTTCGAAGAGAAGTGAAGAAGGCCGACAAGATCTATCTCGCGACCGACCCGGACCGTGAGGGTGAGGCAATTGCATGGCATTTGTTAGAGGTTCTGAAGACCGAGCCGAAGAAGACATACCGGATTACGTTCAACGAGATTACGAAGAACGCCGTTAAGAATTCGATGAAAAATGCCAGAGAGATCGACATGAATCTGGTGGACGCCCAGCAGGCCAGAAGAATTCTGGACCGCATGGTGGGTTATGAAATCAGCCCGATTCTCTGGGGCAAAGTAAAAAGAGGACTGAGCGCGGGCCGCGTGCAGTCGGCTGCCCTTCGCATGATCTGCGACAGAGAGGCGGAAATCGGCGCATTTGTCAAGGAAGAATACTGGACTTTAAGCGGGGACTTCACCGCAGAGGGTGAGAAGAAGCCCGTGAGCGCCGTTTATTACGGAAAGAAAAAGAAGGCCGAACTGAAGAAGGAGGCCGATTGCGATAAGGTTTTGGATGCCGTTAAGGACGCGAAGTTCACCGTGACCGAGGTGAAGGAAGGCGAGAGAAGAAAGAACGCGCCGCTTCCGTTCACGACGAGCACGCTGCAGCAGGAAGCAGCCAAGACTCTTAATTTCACGACGCAGAAGACGATGCGTGTTGCCCAGCAGCTTTACGAAGGTGTCGATGTAAAAGGACACGGCACACTCGGTCTGATCACGTACCTGCGTACCGATTCCACGAGAATCTCGGAGGAAGCCGACGCAGCCGTGAAGCAGTATATCAGCGATGCCATCGGTAAGGATTATCTCGGCAGCGCAGCAAAGGCGCAGGGGAGCGATAAGAGAATTCAGGATGCACACGAAGCCATTCGTCCGTCCTATGTCGAGCTGACGCCCGATGCTTTGAAGGGAGACCTTTCGAAGGAACAGCTGAGACTTTACCAGCTGATTTGGAAGCGGTTCGTGGCAAGCCGCATGAAGGATGCCGTTTATGCATCCACCACTTTGAAGATCGAAGGAAACGGACATGTCTTCACCGGCAACTTCAGTTCCGTGAAGTTTGACGGTTATGAGCGCGTTTACAGCTTCTCCGACGAAGAAGAGAAGTCTGCAAAGAAGGGAAAGATTCCCGCGGTCGGAACGGTATTTGCCTCGGCCGTGCTTACAAAGGAGCAGCACTTTACGCAGCCGCCGTCGCATTTTACAGAGGCAAGCCTCGTAAAGACGATGGAGGAAACCGGAATCGGACGTCCGAGCACCTATGCGCCGACCATTACGACACTGCTTTCCAGACATTATGTCAGCAAGGAAGGCAAGGCGCTTTTCGTGACCGATCTCGGTGAGGCCGTTAACGAACTGATGAAGCAGGCGTTCCCGACCATCGTTGCCACCGATTTCACGGCGACCATGGAAACGCTTCTTGACGGCGTGGAAGAGGGAAGCGTGCAGTGGAAGAACGTTGTCCGCAATTTCTATCCCGACCTGCATGAGGCCGTTAAGGAAGCGGAGAACAGCCTGAAAAATGTGAAGATTGCGGACGAGGAGTCCGATGTTGTCTGTGAGCTTTGCGGACGCAAAATGGTATACAAATACGGTCCCCACGGCAAATTCCTTGCCTGCCCGGGATTCCCGGAGTGCCGGAACACGAAACAGATTCTCGAGCATACCGGAATTCCGTGCCCGAAGTGCGGAAAGGAACTTGTGATGCGGCGTACCCGCAAGGGAAGACGCTATTTCGGTTGCGAGGGCTACCCGGAGTGTGATTACATGTCCTGGCAGAAGCCCTGAACAGGAGCGGATTATGAGCGTACAATTACTGGATAAAACGAGAAAACTGCAGAAGCTTTTACATAACAACCAAAGTTCCGACAAGGTCGTTTTCAATGACATCTGCGACGTGCTGAAGCAGGTGCTTGAGTCAAACGTTTTAGTACTGAGCCGCCGCGGCAAGGTACTCGGAAGCGGCAAGCGTGACGAGATTCCGCCGCTTTCGGGACTGATTAAGGATGCGGTCGGAAGCCATGTCGACAACGATATGAACGAACGGCTTTTGAGCATTCTTTCGACGAAGGAGAATCTGAATTTGCAGATGCTCGGCTTTGACAGCGAGGCAAGCGAGACCTATTCCGCGATTGCGGCACCGATTGACATTGCCGGAAACCGGAACGGCACGCTTTTCATGTACCGCGTGAACAAGCCGTATTCCATCGACGACATCATCCTTGCCGAGTATGCGACAACCGTTGTCGGTCTTGAGATTGTCCGTTCGAAGAACGAAGAGTCCGCAGCCGTGCTTCGAGGTCAGAAGGTTGCCGAGTCCGCTTATGCGTCGCTTTCCGTGATGGAAGCGGAGGCCGTGCGCCAGGTATTCGACGAGCTTGAGGGAACGGAAGGCATTCTTGTTACGAGCCGTGTTGCCGACAAGGCACGCATCACCCGTTCGGTCATCGTGAACGCGCTTCGTAAGCTCGAAAGCGCCGGCGTCATCGAGTCCCGTTCGTCCGGTATGAAGGGTACGTACATCAAAGTTTTGAACGATAACATTTTCGCCTATCTGACGCCGGATCAGCAGTAGAAAAAGCTTTGAAAATTCTGCTTGCATTACGGCGGGTGTTATGCTATAGTGTTTTAGTCTGAGAAATCACGCGTACGGATGTCTGACCGGTGCCGAAAGGTCGTCAGAATAACCGTCGCGGAAGTAAAAAACCACAAGGAGGTATATAACGATGAGCGTTATATCAATGAAGCAGCTGCTTGAGGCCGGTGTACATTTCGGCCATCAGACAAGAAGATGGAACCCTAAGATGGCTCCGTACATTTATACCGAGAGAAACGGTATCTACATCATCGACCTTCAGAAGTCCGTTGGTAAGGTTGACGAAGCTTACAATGCTGTTAAGAACATTGTAAAGGAAGGCGGAAAGATCCTTTTCGTCGGAACGAAGAAGCAGGCTCAGGATTCCGTTAAGGTTGAGGCTGAGCGTTGCGGTATGTACTATGTAAATGAGAGATGGTTGGGCGGCATGCTCACCAACTTCAAGACCATTCAGTCCCGTATTGCAAGACTGAAGGCCATCGAGGTTATGTCCACCGACGGTACCTTCGATGTACTTCCCAAGAAGGAAGTTATCGGTCTTAAGAAGGAGTGGGAGAAGCTTGAGAAGAACCTCGGCGGTATCAAAGAGATGAAGCGCATCCCCGATGCCATCTTTGTTGTAGATCCCAAGAAGGAAAGAATCTGCGTTCAGGAAGCTCATATCCTCGGCATCCCGTTGATCGGTATCGCCGATACGAACTGTGATCCTGACGAGCTTGACTATGTCATCCCCGGTAACGATGACGCTATCCGTGCCGTAAAGCTTATCGTAAGCAAGATGGCCGATGCCGTAATCGAAGCTAACGAGGGTGAGCAGATGGTTGATAACGCAGAAGCCGAAGAGGCTTCTGAAGAGACCGAAGAAGTCAACGAGTAACGGAGGATGATGACATGGCTGATATCAGTGCTAGTATGGTAAAAGAGCTCCGTGAGATGACCGGAGCCGGTATGATGGATTGTAAGAAGGCCCTCACCGCTACGAACGGTGATATGGACCAGGCAGTTACCTGGCTTCGTGAGAACGGTCTTGCAAAGGCCGCTAAGAAGGAGTCAAGAATTGCTGCTGAGGGCGTTTGCGCCTGCTATATTTCCGATGACAAGAAGACCGGTGCTATCGTAGAGGTTAACTCCGAGACCGACTTCGTAGCGAAGAACGAGAAGTTCACGGGCTTCGTAGCTAAGGTTGCCAAGATGGCTGCCGAGACCGATGCCAAGTGCATTGACTGCTTCCTTGATTCCGCTTGGTGCGAGGATGCTTCCATTACTGTTAAGGAAGCTCTGGCAGGTCTTGTTGCCGTAATCGGTGAGAAGCTTTCCATTCGTCGTTTCGAGAAGATTGTTACCGACGGTTTTGTAGTAGATTACATCCATAACGGCGGAAAGCTCGGCATCCTTGTTGAGATGAGCGGAGAAGCTACTGACGCAGCTGTTGAGTGTGCAAAGAACATTGCCATGCAGGTTTGCGCCATGAAGCCTTCTTATGTAAGCCGTGAGGACATTCCTGCCGACTTCATCGCTTCCGAGACCGATATCATCACGAAGGAAGCCCTGAAGGAGAACGCCGAGAGCGCTAAGCCGAAGCCGGAGAACATCGTTGTTGAGCGTATCGTTCCGGGCCGTCTTGAGAAAGAGCTCAAGGAAATCTGCCTTGTTGACCAGGTTTACGTTAAGGATCAGGATACGACCGTTGCGAAGTATATCGCAAGCGTTAGTAAGGATCTTGCCGTTAAGAAGTTCGTTCGTTTCGAGACCGGTGAAGGTATGGAGAAGCGTGAAGAGAACTTCGCTGAGGAAGTTGCAAAGCAGATGGGCAAGTAAGCCGTATAATTGCATGATTCGAACCCCGTTCCGTTTGGAACGGGGTTCTTTTTTGTCTTCTCAAAGAGGCTGCCGAAGCAGGATTCACGGTACATGGAAAGCCCTCGCGGCGGAGATGCCGGACAGGATTTGTTTCACATTTTTCACGGGAAAAGAAAGATATCCCGTCATTTTCGGCTGTACGCGAATTCGACGGAATCTGCTTGATTTCGTTGACTACGGACCTCATTTGTGGTATAATCGCTGTATAGTATGCAGTCATACTATAAATCTTTAATTCTTTATTTTTCAGAAGGAGTTATCATGAAAAGAGTGAAGAAAACGATTGCGTCCGCGCTCTCTCTGGTACTGATCTTTTCTCTTCTCGGATGTGAGAAGAAGAAGGCTGCCGAGACGACCTCTACGCCGACGCCGACTACCGAAGCTCAGAATCCCGGTACCGTTACCGAGGATCCTCAACCCACGAAACCCGTTATTTTGACGGATGACGATGCTATCTATGACGCAGCACTTGCTGAGTATGAAGAGTATCTCGAAAAGGCACACGGAGAAGTTAAGAATGTTTCTCTTCGTTATACGCTTGAAGCAATTGCCGAAGCTAAACTGATGGAGTCCGCAGTTTATATCCCGGGTTCCTCTGACGGCGGCACCTATGCCATCAGCCGTGTTGCTCCGTACACCGCAAGCCCTTGCCTCTGGGGTAACGATACCTACCGTTTCCACAACGTGGTTGTTGTTAAGGGTACGCCGATTAAGCCCGATGACCGTGACGCCCTCAAGGCGAAATGGGTAGAACTCAAGGGTACCGGCACGTATGAAACTTATGTTAAGCAGTACCTTACCGAGAAGGGTTATTCCATTAAGGATACCTACACCATCGGTTACAGCAGCGACCCTGCAACATGGGATATCTTCGACACCTATCTTGCAGCTGATGCCCGTGCTATCATCAACACGTTTGATAACCTGATTGAGTATGATGGCGAGAACGTTATGCAGCCGGCTATCGCTGAGAGCTGGACTGTAAGTGATGACGGTCTCACCTACACCTTCAAGATTCGTCAGGGTGTTAAGTGGGTAGATTCCCAGGGTCGTTATATTGCCGACGTTAAGGCTGAAGACTTCGTTACCGGTATGCAGCACTGTCTTGACTGCGAAGCAACCTCTTATCTGGTTGAGGGCGTAATCAAGGGCGCTTCCGAGTATCTCGAAGGTTCCATCGTAGACTTCGCTCAGGTAGGCGTTAAGGCAACGGATGACTACACCCTTGTTTACACGCTTGAGCAGGCTACTCCTTATTTCATGACCATGATGGCTTACAACCCGTTTGCTCCTCTTAACAAGAACTACTTCATCTCCCAGGGCGGTGCGCTCGGAAGAGATGCTTGGGCAGAAGCTTACGATGCGGGTGTAAACTTCGGTATTGATAAGGACCATATCGCATATTGCGGTCCTTACCTTGTAACCAACGCTACGGATGAAAGCAAGATTGTTTTCTCCGCTAACCCGACTTACTGGAACAAGGACAATATCAACATTAAGACCATTACCTGGCTGTATAACGACGGTAAGGATACCACCAAGGGTTACAACGACATGAAAGCCGAAGTAATCGACGGTGCCGGTCTTAACACCGAGACCCTTGCTCTTGCAAAGGCTGACGGCTGGTTCGATCTGTATCATTTCACTTCCGGTACCGATGCAACCGCTTTCGGTTCCTTCCTGAACCTGTATCGTCAGGCATATGCACTGTTTAACGATGAGACCGCTGCTGTTTCCGGTTTGACGGATGAGCAGAAGGATCTTGCTAACCTTTGCATGCAGAACGTACATTTCCGCAGAGCTTTCGCATTCGCTTATGACCGTATTGCTTACAATGCACAGGTTGTCGGCGAGGAAGTAGCTCCGCTGTCCGTAATCAACTCCTACACGCCCGGTAACTTCGTACAGTTGACTGAGGATGTTACGATTGACATCAACGGCAAGAGCACGACCTTCAAGGCCGGCACTTACTACGGTGCAATCATGCAGGCTCAGATCGATGCTGACGGCGTTCCGATCAAGGTTTGGGATCCGACCCTTGAGGCAGGCGCAGGCAGCAGCGCAGGTTACGACGGCTGGTACAATCCGGCTAACGCTGTTGCAGAGCTTAAGAAGGCTGCTGAGGAACTCGGCATCACGATCGATAAGGATCATCCGGTTCACATCGAGCTGTCTTATCCTTCTTCCAACAACACCTACGCTAACCGTGCAAACGCTCTGAAGAAGTCCGTTGAGGCTTCTACGGACGGTGCAATCATCGTTGACCTTCTTGACTGCGTAACGCTCAAGAACTGGTACTATGACGGATACTATACACAGAGCGGTTCTCAGTGTAACTACAACGTATACGACTGCTCCGGTTGGGGTCCTGACTACGGTGATCCTCAGACTTATCTGAACACCTTCCAGAGAGAAATCGGTGACATGATTCACGTTCTCGGTATCTACTAAACCGATTCTCTGCAGTGGTTTAAGTGTCATCTGTTCATAACGGATGAAAAAACGATAATTCAGGGGGATGGGTGAAAACTCATCCCCCTTTTTTATGATTTTTTACTATACAAAACCATTAAAAGAGTGTAAAATAGTACTGTTATAAATTTTGTTTTTCTACGGGATACGGATATGAAGAAATTTATTCTCAAAAGAATCATCGGCGGACTGCTTTCCATCATTGCGGTTGTTGCAATCGTAATGATTTTGATCTATTCGCTGATGGACCGTCAGTTGATCTTCCAGTCGGACTCCCTGTACATGAAGAAGCTCAGTAACGAGAAGACGCTCTACATGTATACGAAGTGGGAAGAGTACGGTTATGTGGATCTGGTCAACTATTCGGATTACATGATGGCCCTTCTGCGTGATGGCACGATTACGGAGGAGGAGTTTAACTCGACCAACTACCCGAGAAACGGGAAAGTGACGAGTGAGAAGACGAAGGAATTCGTACAGAAATTCAAGGATTATTACTCCGGCAAGGGCTACGTCATCATGGAGCTTGAGGCGGATATGATGTCGAGCGGCCGAAAGATTAAAACCGGCGGCGCGGCAAGACTGTTTGCCTACCGCGATATTCCCGTATATCAGCGGCTTTTAAAGTACTTCAAATCCATTTTCTTCTCCGACAACATTCACTATGTTCCCGAAGAGGATGACATCGGGGAGCGCAAGCTGACGTTCACCTGGAACGATCCGATTTATACCGTTTACAACGAGGACGGAACGGTTGCTTCGAAGAAGTTTTCCCCGGCCATTCTCGGAAACGGCACAAAGCATAAATACCTGTTCTATTTTGATAAGCAGTTCCCGTATGTCCATCAGAATTTCCTGACACTGAACCTCGGTAAATCCTATGCGGTTAACTCCGGCGTCGATGTGTGGGAGACCATGACGATGGCGCAGGGTACATTCTATATGCAGGAGCTGACGTATCCGTCCGGGCTTCGGGAAGAAACCGCGGATGATCTGCATACCGCCGTATACCAGAAGGGCTCTTTGGAGACGAACCTGGTTTACTCCGAACGGTATACAGACGATTATACGAATACGCAGACTGCGAAGACCGGCCGCTCCAAGGTCGGCTACTCCTTCATCATCGGTATTCTTGCCACGCTGCTTGCTTACTCACTCGGACTTCCGCTCGGAATCTGGATGGCACTTCGAAAGGGCAAGCTCGTCGACAAGCTCGGAACGGCATACAACATCTTCATTCTTGCGGTTCCGTCACTTGCATACATTTTCATGTTCAAGGCAATCGGTACAACGGTATTCAAGCTGCCGCGCGTATTCGATATGGACGTGAACAGCAAGCTGATGTACATTCTGCCGATTGTTTCCCTGGCCCTTCCTTCGGTGGCCGGCCTGATGAAATGGCTGCGCCGCTACATGGTTGACCAGATGAATTCCGATTACGTTAAGTTCGCCAGATCCGGCGGTCTGTCGGAGGGCGAAATCTTCCGGAAGCATATATTGAAAAATGCGATGATTCCGATCATTCACGGAATCCCCGGAAGCATACTCGGCGCCCTGGTCGGTGCCATCATCACGGAGCGTGTGTATTCCGTTCCCGGTGCCGGTAATCTTTTGACCAATGCAATCGGTGTATACGATAACGGTGTCATCGTCGGGTTGACGATGTTTTATGCAACCCTGAGCGTTGTCGGACTGCTTCTCGGAGATATTCTTATGGCAGTAGCCGATCCGCGAATCTCATTTGATACGAAAGAAAGGTGATCCCCGTGAAAGACGAATTAATGGATTTAAGCGATCTCGGGATGTCGGAAGAGGAGCTGTTCTCCCCTGTGTCCCACGATCAGTTCGATTCCGAGAAGATCACCGCACCGCGGTATTCCTATTGGAAATCGGTATTCCGTGTATTTTTCCGTAACAAACTGAATATTTTTGCACTTGCCCTTTTGGCGATTGTCATTGCATTTGCCTACATCTATCCGCAGGTAACGCATTATGACCCGATGGCCAACATCATGGATGCTTCCGCGAAGCATCTGTCTCCGAAGCAGGCCATCGATAAGTTCGGTCTCAGCACGCATACCATTCTCGGTACCGGTGCTGCGGGGCAGTCCACCTTTGATGCCGTCTGGTACGGCTCTCAGATTTCGCTTTCCCTGGCATTTATCTGTGCAGCCATCAATATGACAATCGGTATCCTTCTCGGTGCCGTATGGGGCTTCTCGAAGAAGGTAGATATGTTTATGACGATGGTATATCAGATCATCGCCAACGTTCCCGGCATCCTCGTGATGGCGGTTATGGTCATGCTGTTTACGGCAGGCTTCTGGACCATGGTATTTGCCATGACGGTAACCGGCTGGCTCGGTCTTGCCTATTTCATCCGTACGCAGGTGCTGATCATTCGTGACCGCGAATACAATGTTGCTTCGCGGTGTCTCGGCACGCCTATTTTGCGGCTTACCGTAAAGAACATTCTGCCGTTCATGACGTCGGTTATCATGCTTCTTCTGGCAGAAGAGGTTCCGAGTTACATTTCTTACGAAGTATTCCTTTCTTACATCGGTTTCAGCATGGGTACGAAGACGATTTCCCTCGGCCGTCTGATTGAAATGACGCAGAGCTCCATGCTTGTTCCCGGTTGGAAGCTTGAGTTCTGGAGCCCGGTTATTCTGGCCTCCATCATTACACTTGTGCTTTATCTCGTCGGACAGAACCTCGGTGATGCTTCCGACCCGAGAACGCACTTATAGGAGGCACGGCATGGAAGAGAAGAAAAAACTGTTGTCCATCCGCGACCTCGTCGTGAAGTTCCATGTCCGCGGACGTGTATTGACCGCCATCCGCGGTATCTCGCTTGACATTTACGAGAACGAGTCCATCGCCATCGTGGGTGAGTCCGGCTCCGGAAAGTCCGTATTCACGAAGACCTTTGCCGGCATGCTTGACGGAAACGGCTTCATCGACCAGGGAACCATTAAGTTTTATGACGACTCCCTTTCGAGAACCGTTGTGAGAGTCGGCACGCAGGAGATGGAGGATGTCAACCGTTACGCCGAGAAGTTAAATGAGGCATCGGTTTACGAAGCAGGTGCGGAGATCTACCGTTCGATGAAGGACCTTGAGCTTGAAAAGAAGAACAAGGGCCGTCTGAGTGAAGAAGAGTACCAGAAATTCACCGACCGGATCGAAGACCTGAAATATCAGAGAACTGAAAAATACAACTACCGTTTGACCCTTGACTCAAAGAAGCAGAAGGATGAAATCCGCAAGATCGATGCGGAAATCAAGAAGCTGGACGAGGAGTGCAAGGAAGCGGAGAGCGCTTATCAGAAGACGGTCAAGGAGCGGCTCAGTGCACTGAAAGCGGATACCCGTTATCTGCAGGATTATGATTCGATGATGTCCGCCCTTAAGTCCAAGTATGACGTTGCCGTTAAGAATGCCAACGTTACCCCGGAGACGAAGCAGAGAAACGTCCTTCTTGCAAAGGAGCTTGTTCTTTCGGTTGACCGTTTCCCTGCGCTGACCAGATTCAAGCGTGCGAATGCCATTCTGAAGGGTTTGAAAAATGCCATGAAGGAAGGCGTTGATCTTACCGACGAACTTGAGCGCGATAAAATCTACCGCGATATCACATTCCGCGTGGCTTACCGCGATCAGGTCGTAAACCAGCTGGATAAAGACACGATTTCGGTCGGCGAGATGGAACGCCGCGTCGAGTATTGTAAGAAGAAACTTGTTGTCTGGTTCGAGAAAGAAAACATTTCGGACGAGAAGATTACGGAACTGGCCAAGGAGATAGCGCAGATTGACGCCCGCCCGGATTACGTGCTGGAGAAGCTTGCCGGCGCTAAGGATTCCGGTATTGATATTCTGAATCCGTCGCTTCGGAAGCATGTATATCAGAGCGCAGCAAATCTGACGAGCTACGTCGGATTTGCCGAAACCGATCTGGCCAAGATGAATTATGCAGGTGACTGGATGCTTGTCCGCGGCGAACGGATTGCGACGGTATTCCAGGACCCGATGACATCCCTGAACCCGATTATCACAATCGGAAAGCAGATTACATCCGTCATCATCAAGCATCAGCACTGCTCCGAGGCGGAAGCCAGAAAGCGTGCGCTGATTCTGATGAAGAAGGTAGGAATCCCGAATGCGGAGAAGCGTTTCGACGATTATCCGTTCCAGTATTCCGGCGGTATGCGGCAGCGTATCGTTATCGCAATCGCCCTTTCCTGCCAGCCGAAGATTCTGATCTGCGACGAGCCCACAACGGCTCTTGACGTTACGATTCAGGCGCAGATTCTGAAGCTGATCAAAGACCTTCAGAAGGAATTCGGATATACGATCGTATTTATCACACATGACCTCGGTGTTGTTGCCAATGTGGCAGACCGTGTAGCGGTTTTGTATGCCGGCCAGATTGTCGAGCTCGGCAAGGTCGAAGAGGTCTTCTACGACCCGCGTCATCCGTATACTTGGGCACTCCTTTCGAGCCTGCCCCAGCTTGCACAGCGCAATACGAAGCTGTTCTCGATTCAGGGAACGCCGCCGTCGCTTTATAACAAGATCATCGGCGATCCGTTTGCACCGAGAAACCAGTATTGCATGAAGATTGATACCTTAAAGGAACCGCCGTATTTCGCGGTAAGCGATACCCATATCGCGAAGACGTGGCTCCTTGATCCCAGATCGCCGAAGGTGGATAAGCCCGAAGCCATCTGTGACATTCATGAGAAACTTAAGAACGCATTTAACATTTAAAAGGAGAGCAGTATCGTGGCTGAAGAAGGAAACAACAAGCGCGCTAAGCATTTGCCCGAGCACGGTCCGATGAGTGAAGACGGTCGGGAAATCCTGCTTTCCGTGAAAAATGTGGACATTACGTTCGGCAAAGGCGATTCCGCGGTTCGTGCCGTCAAGAATGCCTCATTTGACATCTATAAGGGCGAGACGTTCTCTCTTGTAGGTGAGTCGGGAAGCGGTAAGACGACCATCGGCCGTGCCGTCATCCGTATCAACGAATGTGCTGCCGGTGAGATTGATTATAAGGGCGTTAAGATTTCGGGAAAGATTCCGCGTTCTTTGGACCGCGAAGTCATCCGTAACATCCAGATGGTATTCCAGGATCCTGCGGCATCGCTTAACGAACGCGCAACCGTTGATTACATCATATCCGAAGGTCTTTACAACTTCCATCTGTACGAAAACGAGGCGGACCGTGTTAAAAAGGTCGAGAACATCATCAACGAGGTCGGACTTCTTCCGGAGCATCTGACCCGTTATCCGCATGAGTTTTCAGGCGGTCAGAGACAGCGTATCGGTCTTGCGAGAGCCATGGTCATGGAGCCTGAGCTTGTTATCGCGGATGAGCCGATTTCGGCACTTGACGTGTCGATTCGTGCGCAGGTTCTGAATCTGATGAAGCAGTTCCAGAAGGAGATGGGTGTTACCTATCTGTTCATTGCGCACGACCTTTCGATTGTACGGTTCATTTCCGACCGTATTGCCGTCATTTACAAGGGCGACATCGTGGAAATTGCGGAAGCAGAGGAACTTTTCGATTTCCCGTTGCATCCGTATACCCGTTCCTTGATTTCCGCGATTCCGATTCCGGATCCGCAGCTTGAGAAGAACAAGGTGCTGTTCCGTTACGACCCGTCCGTGCATGATTACAGCGAAGATAAGCCCGAGATGGTTTATATCGGACACGGCCATTACGTATTCGGAAACAAGAAGGAAATCGAAGAATATAAAGAGATTCGTGAAGCAGGCGTTCCGCTTAAGTCTGTTACGATTGCGGAGGACCAGGCTGAAATCATGCGTCTGTCCGATGAGGATCTGCTCGCCGGCGACGATGAATTTCTGAGCGCACCCGTGCACGATACCGGAAGCTTCTGGTACGGATTTTTCTCGTTCCTGCTTCCGATTATCGGCCTGATTGCCGGGGGCATATTCCGTAAGCACAATTATATCCGGAATTACAAGTCCTGTAAGAAGGGAGCTATCGCCGGCCTGATATTCCGTGCCGTTGTGATTCTGCTCTTCGTCATATTAATCCTGTTGGCTTATCGATAACTTATGAAACGTTACTACGGATCACAACAGAATGTGACAAAGCCGGTGGAGAAGATTACTCTTGATGACCGTTCGGTCAGCAAAAAGCGAATCTTCTTCATCGCTTTGTTTTTATGCATCGGTATCGGCGCTTTCGTCTATGCTTTCACGCACCTCGGAGGCGAAGAGAAGGGCTGGCAGAAAGTCACCATTGATAAGGTTGTTGACGAGAGCAGCTACTTCGATTTCACGCTTTCCTATGAGTTCGGAAAAACGAAAAAGAGTGTGAAGCGTGAGAAGAATGCTCTCAGCGAAGCATACAAGTCGCTGTGCAGGGAAGCCTATATTCTGTTTGACCGCACAAAGGAATATGACGGTAAGGGCAACCTCTGTACCGTCAACCGCCATCCGAACGAGACGGTTACCGTCGAACCCGCTTTGTATAAGGCATTCGAGACGCATGCCTTTTATTCAACCAACCGGCTTTTGTACCTTAACGCGCTTACCGAGCATGTTGAGGCGCTTGTTTCGAGTGACAGCGATGAGGCTCTTTCGGAATACGATCCCTATACCACGGATTCGGTTCGCGAATTCTTCAATAAGACTGCTGTATTTGCAATGAATCCGGAATCCGTGCAGCTTGAGCTGTGCGGCGACAACCGCGTCATTCTGCATGTTTCCGACGAATACATCACATTTGCCAAGGAAAATGACATAGCCAACTTTATCGATTTCGGCTGGATGAAGAACGCGTTCATCTGTGATTTTCTGGCGGACAGCCTGATTGAAAAAGGCTTCCGTAACGGCATTCTGACGAGTTCCGACGGTTTTACGAGAAACTTCTGCGAGAGCACGGAGGGTTTTTCCTATACGCTTGTCTTTTACGAGGACGGCGCAGCCAGGAATGCCGGAACCATGAATTATCAGGGGAAGATGAACTTTGTCTGGCTGCATGATTATCCCGTGAATACGTTTGACCGTATGAGCCGAGTTCTGATGCTTCCGGACGGAAACAGGCGGCATACGTATATCGGCAGGGACGGAATGCCGAAATCGGCAAGACACGATCTGCTTGTCTGGTCGCCCGGCTGGCCCTGCGCGAATCTTGCAATCAGCGCGGCCAACAGTTATATTTCCGATGAAACCGATCTTTCCTACTTTCTGAAGGATTGCGGGTATTGGGATATGAACGCGTTGTTCTTTGAAGATGGGATGATTCATACGAGCGACTGGTCCGTGACATTCATCAATACTTCTATGACGGTCGTTAAGCATCCGGTTGCCGGCGCGGAGTAACGGGGAAAGGACAGGCAATGAACTGGGGATTTGCTTTTTTGATCGTTTTAATCTGGATTGTCGGATCGTGGGTTCTCTATGCCCTTTTGGACCTGCTTGATAAAAAATTCCATTTCTATTCCCGGGAAGGCTTTGCCGGTCTGGGGAGATTTTTATGCCGGATCATCGATACATTTGTTCCGGCAATTCTCTTTCTTTGCATCAATCTGCTCATCCGCATGGGTAAAAGGTTCGGCGGATGGTATGTCATTCCCGCGTTCATTTTTCTGGTTTTCGCGGTGCCGCTTTACGGCCTTTTGAAGATGTATCTGTTAAGCCCGAAACGGATTGCCGTCAAGGCACGAAAAACGCTCGGGGATTTTACGGTGTTTAAGGAAGAATACCGGAAAGAGCATGCGAATCAGAGAGAACCTCTCAGCGATCGGGAGTTGGCGGAGCACTATCTGTGGCGGCAGCTCAACTATTTGGTGAAACGACAGGGGAACAGTTATTTCTTTGCCCCGACGAGCCGGCGTGTGGCATTTACCAAAGCCGTCATCGACAATAACCGGGACGTCCTTACGGGACTGACGCGGTTTGATTACTTTGACGATAAGAAAAGCGGAAACGGCATGGACAGCCGGTGTAAGCTGTATTATGAGGACGGCAGGGAGGAAAGCGTCAGAATCAACCGTGAAACGATTCTCGGGATTTTGTGGATCTTCTTCCGGCAGTATCCGACGTTTTTAGTCAGTTCGGTTTGTTCTCTGTTTTACAGATTCAGGCGGCACAAAGAGGACGACGGAAAAGGAGAACACGAACCGTAAAGTGTCCGCGAATTCCGTATAAAAAGCCTTGCATTACCGATTTGTTTGCGATACAATACCAACGGATTTGAAATCGTGACATCATTCACAGACAGGAGATTACAGAATATGGCTAAAAAACCTACCGTTTTACTGATTCTTGACGGCTACGGATTAAATGACAGAAAAGACGGCAACGCGGTTGCACAGGCGAAGACGCCGGTGATGGACCGCTTGATGAAGGAGTGCCCCTTTGTAAAGGGTAATGCATCCGGCATGGCAGTAGGCCTTCCGGACGGTCAGATGGGCAACAGTGAGGTCGGACACCTGAATATGGGTGCAGGCCGCATCGTATACCAGGAGCTGACCAGAATCACGAAGGAAATCATGGACGGCGATTTCTTCAAAAACGAAGAGCTTCTCGCCGCTGTAGATAACTGTAAGAAATACGACAGCGCGCTTCATTTGTACGGACTTCTTTCCGACGGCGGCGTGCACAGCCACAATACGCATCTTTATGCACTTTTGAAGCTTGCGAAGGAGCAGGGACTTAAGAAGGTTTACGTACACTGCTTCCTTGACGGACGTGATACCCCTCCGGCATCGGCAGGCGAGTTTGTTGCTGCTCTTGAGGAAGAGATGGCTAAAATCGGTGTCGGCGAAGTGGCAACCATCAGCGGTCGTTACTACGCAATGGACCGTGACAGGAACTGGGACCGTGTTGAAAAAGCTTATGCCGCACTTGTTTACGGCGAGGGCAATACTGCCGATTCCGCCGCTCAGGCCATGAAGGATACCTATGCAAACGGTGTAACCGACGAGTTCATGATTCCGACCGTCATTTTAAAGAACGGCGCTCCGACCGCAACGGTTAAGGCTAACGACTCGATCATTTTCTTCAACTTCCGTCCGGACCGTGCCCGTGAGATCACGAGAACGTTCTGCTGTGAGGATTTCGACGGCTTCGAGAGAAGAAACGGTTTCTTCCCGGTTAAGTATGTATGCTTCTCCGAGTACGACGTAACGATTCCGAACAAGACGATTGCCTTCAAGAAGATTGAAGTAACCAATACGTTCGGTGAATGGCTTGCAGCCAACGGCCTGAAGCAGGCCCGTATCGCCGAGACCGAGAAATATGCGCACGTCACATTTTTCTTCAACGGCGGCGTAGAGGCCCCGAATGCCGGCGAGGACCGCATTCTGGTTGATTCCCCGAAATATGTTCCGACCTACGACAAAAAGCCGCGTATGAGCGCATACACGGTTTGTGACGAGCTCAGCAAGGCCATCACCAAGAAGGATGAGGACGGAAACGCTTATTACGATGTCATCATCTGTAACTTCGCGAACCCCGACATGGTTGGTCATACCGGCGTGCTTCCGGCAGCCGTTGAAGCCATTGAAGTTATTGACAAGTGTCTCGGTGAGGTTGAGACCTTCATTAAGGAAGTCGGCGGCGTGATGTTCGTATGCGCCGACCACGGTAATGCCGAGCAGCTTGTGGACTATGAGACCGGTGCTCCGTTCACCGCTCATACGACGAATCCGGTTCCGTTCATTCTTGTAAATGCCGAGCCCGGCACGAAGCTTCGTGAGGGCGGATGCCTTGCGGATATCATCCCGACGCTGATTGAGCTCATGGGAATGGAGCAGCCGAAGGAAATGACCGGAAAGAGCCTTATCGTAAAGTAGAAGAAAGTAAAAAAAGCCTTGCATTTTCCGCAGTGCTATGGTAAGATATGTTCTGCGTTTAATGATGCGAACATGATTTGGAGGTTTCAATGAAAGGTTTATATATTGCATTAGTTGTTGTATATGCATTGATTTGTGTTGTGCTGATTGCGATTGTTCTGAAGCAGGAAGGTAAGAACGCCGGACTCGGTTCTCTGGCCGGCGGAAGCACGTCGGATACCTACTGGAGCAAAAACAAGGCCCGTTCTTTTGAAGGAAAGCTCATCATTGCGACCAGAATTCTGGCAGCACTGTTCATTATCCTTTCCATTGTTTTGGCCATGAAGATGTGGCCTCATTCTTGAGAATGTGATTTCGGCACTCTGATCATGTATCAGAGTGCCTTTTTTCTTTTGCAGGAGTATTTATGTATCGGGAAGACAGAAAAGAGATTGTCGCGAGCCTGATTTGCGACGAAGGAATCAAACCCATGCGGTTTCGTGAACTGTGCGGGTTTCTGCAGATTCCGAAGGAAGAAAGAAGCGAGCTTTCGGAGATCTTGGACGCTCTGATCAAAGAGGGGCGGATTGCAACGGATTCCGAGGGCCGCTATGTGGACGATAAGGCAATTCACGTCACGGGGACCTTCATGGCCTCGGGACGCGGGTTTGGTTTCGTGCGCCCCGAAGGAATGGGCAGGGACGGCGATATTTTCATTCCCGAGGGCAAGACGCTTTCCGCGATGAACGGCGATACGGTTAAGGCAGCCGTCACGATGCGAGCGGGTGTCAGGGACGGCAGAATGAAGCGCGCGGAAGGCATTCTCGTGAAGATTGTAGAGCGCGCGCATACGGACATTGTCGGCGTCTTCATGAAGAAGGCAAGGGGCGGGCTTGTCCGCCCGGATGATTCACGGCTCGGCATCCTGATTTCCGTAGCGAATGAGCATACAAAGGGCGCAAAAGACGGGCAGAAGGTTGTCGTGACGATCCGTGATTACGGCGAGCACGGCCACGGCCCGACCGGAAGGATTACCGAGATTCTCGGCGATTCCGACACGCCCGGCATCGACATTCTTTCCGTCATCCGAAGTTACGGCATTCCGACGGAATTCCCGGAGGAAGTGAAGGAGGAAGCAAAGGCGGTTCCGCAGCAGATTCCCGAGCGGGACGTTAAGGGACGCCTTGATTTGAGAGGCGTTGTAACCGTGACGATTGACGGTGATGACGCAAAGGACCTTGACGACGCGGTAACCCTTGAAAAATGCGACGACGGCTATACGCTCGGCGTTCATATCGCAGACGTAAGCAACTACGTGAAGGAGGGCTCCGCGCTTGATACGGAGGCGCTTCACCGTGGCACGAGTGTATATTTTTGTGACCGCGTGATTCCGATGCTCCCCGTGGAACTCAGCAACGGCATCTGTTCGCTGAATGCAGGAGAGGACCGGTTCGCCCTTTCGTGCCTTATGACATTTGACACAAAGGGGAACCTGAAGGACCACCGCATTGCCGAGACCGTCATCCACGTGAATAAGCGGATGTCTTATGATAAGGTTGCGGCAGTGCTTGCGGGAAACACTCCTGAAGATTATAAGGAATATGAGACGCTTCTGAAAGAGATGGCAGAGCTTTCGGCGATTCTTCGCGGAAAGCGTGAGGACCGCGGCGCCGTGGATTTTGATTTTCCGGAATGCAAGCTGGTCATCGGGGCCGACGGGCAGACCGAGGACATCGTTCCGTACGAAAGAAACGATGCCACGAGGCTGATTGAGGATTTCATGCTTGCGGCGAACGAAACCGTAGCCGAGCATTTCTTCTGGACCGAGACGCCGTTTGTGTACCGAAACCATGAGACGCCAGACCCGGAGAAGATGAACCAATTGAACATCTTTCTGACCAATTTCGGGTATCACATCCATCATAACGGGGAGACCGTACATACGAAGGAACTGCAGAAGCTTTTGAAGAGGATTGCCGGAACGCCGGAGGAGGCCATCATCAGCCGCCTGACGCTTCGTTCCATGAAGCAGGCAAAGTATGCGCCGGAGTGCATCGGCCATTTCGGTCTGGCGGCGCGGTATTACTGTCATTTTACATCGCCGATCAGACGGTATCCGGATCTGCAGATTCACCGGATCATCAAGGAAGAATTAAACGGCACGCTGTCGCCCGTCAGACTGACGCATTACGAGAACATCCTTACGGATGTGGCAAACCGTTCGTCCGTATGCGAAAGAAGGGCAGATGAGGCGGAACGCGAGACCGAGAAGCACAAGAAGGCGGAATACATGCGCAGATTCCTCGGCGAGGAGTTCGACGGCGTCATTTCGGGTGTCACAGGCTGGGGGCTCTATGTGGAACTTCCGAACACGGTCGAGGGTATGATCCGCATGGAGGATCTTCAGGGCGATTATTATAAATACGATGAGTCCAATGCGCGCCTTGTCGGGGAGAGAAGCCACCGCATTTACGCGCTCGGACAGAGAATGCGGGTTTTGGTTGCGGCGGTCGATACGGTCGCATCAACCATTGATTTTATTCCCGTTGTGGGATAAGATAGAAGGGAATAAAGAGGAGAGGAATTGCTATGGGAAAGGATTCCGTGAGGCTGATTGCCAACAACAAAAAAGCTTATCATGATTATTTCATTGAAGATACCTATGAAGCCGGAATCGCGCTCGTCGGAACGGAGGTAAAGTCCATCCGGATGGGTCAGTGTTCCGTGAAGGAGGCCTACATCAAGATCGACGGAACGCAGGTATATTTATACGGCATGCACGTGAGCCCGTATGAAAAGGGCAACCTGTTTAACCGAGACCCTTTGCGCACGAGAAAGCTTCTTTTAAACCGCGCGGAAATCAATAAGCTGAACGGCAAATGCCGTGAAAAAGGATACACAATCGTTCCGTTAAAGGTATATCTGAAGGGCAATCTGGTGAAGGTCGAAATCGGGCTTGCCAGGGGCAAAAAGCTTTATGATAAGCGCGAAACGATTGCCAAGAAGGATTTCCAGAGAGAACAGCAGAGAGATTTCAAGGACAGCGTTCGATAGAAACGATCACATTTTTCGGGAGGACGGAAAATGACGACACATGAAAAGAAAGTACTGGTCATCGGGCATAAGAATCCGGACACGGACTCCATCTGCTCGGCAATTGCTTACGCATGGCTTCGGGAGAAGATGACCGGCAAAAAGCATGTGCCGCGGTGCTGCGGCGAGATTAATGCGGAGACGGCCTATGTGCTGAAGCGGTTCGAGGTTCCCGCGCCCGATTATATTGAATATGTCGGCACGCAGGTAAAGGATATCGAAATCCGCGAGATGCCGGGTGTTGACCGCAACATGTCGTTAAAGCGTGCCTGGATGAAGATGCAGGACACGCATGTCGTGACGCTTTGCATCACCGACGCAGACGGAAAGCTGAACGGCCTGATTACAATCAGCGATATTGCAAAGGCTGCCATGGAGCTTTCCGACTCGGGCATTCTTTCGGCCGCGAAGACGCCTTATGAGAACATTCTCGATACGCTGGACGGCGTTGCGGTGACCGGTGAGACCGACGGACGCTGCTATACAAACGGCAAGGTACTGATTGCCGCAGCCAATCCGGATCTGATGGAGGATTACATCCGTCCGGGTGATCTTGTCATCCTCGGAAACCGTTATGAATCGCAGCTTTGCGCGATTGAAATGGGGGCTTCCTGCCTCGTTGTCTGTGAAGGCGCGAAGGTTTCCGTAACGATTCAAAGACTTGCCGAGGAGAAAAACTGCATCATTATTCAGTCACCGCACGATGCGTTTACCGTTGCGAGACTGATTGACCTTGCCATGCCGATAGGGTATTTCATGACGACCGAAAACCTTATTACATTCAGGACCGACGATTATGTCGACAGCATCCGGGATGTCATGGCCAAGAAAAGAAACCGGGATTTCCCGATTCTTGATCATAAGGGAATCTTCCGCGGGACCGTATCCCGCCGTAACCTGATGGATATGAGCCGCAAGCAGATTGTTCTTGTGGACCACAACGAGCCCGCGCAGGCCGTGGACGGCGTTGAGGAGGCGGAGATTCTTGAAATCATCGACCATCATCGGATCGGCGGCATTTCGACGTTCCAGCCGGTATATTTCCGCAACGTGCCGCTCGGCTGCACCGCGACGATTGTGTATCTGACGGCGCGCGAGCAGAATATCGAAATCCCGAAGGAGATTGCGGGTCTGATGTGCGCGGCAATTCTTTCCGATACGCTTGCGTTCCATTCCCCGACCTGTACGGCTTCCGACCGGGAAGCGGCAGAAGCGCTTGCTAAGATTGCCGGCGTGGATCCTGTTGAGCTTGCAAGCAGCATGTTTGCGGCAGGTTCGCATCTGGCGGAGCGTTCGCCTGAGGAAATCTTTTATCAGGATTACAAGAAGTTCAAGATCGGCTCGATTACGATGGGCGTCGGTCAGATCAACTCAATGAGCGGAGAAGAGCTCTTGAGCATCGAAGAGCGGCTGAAGCCGTTCCTTCTTGAAACGATGAAGCACAGCGACATTAAGATGCTGTTCTTCATGATGACCAACATCACGACCGAAACGTCGCGTGTCCTGTTCGCCGGTGAGGGCGCAAAGGACGTACTCGAGGAGACGTTCGGCGTGAAGGCTGTGGGCAATGTATGTGAAGTGCCGAAGCTTGTTTCGAGAAAGAAACAGTTTGTACCGGGCATTTCCGTCATGCTTCAGAACGGGTAGGTGACTTATGAAACCGTCGGATACTGCTTACTGGATCAGAAACACTCACATTTTCCAAAGGGACGAGTATGTGTGCTCGAACTGCGGGGCGAGGTTTGTAAGACCGTCCAAGTTCTGCAAAGAGTGCGGCTGCCGGATGACGGGCACGAAAAGCGACGTCGGCTGGGTGGACGAGATGGAAGCGTTCGATGCAATCTTCGACGATTGAAAAGTTGACAACCGCGGCTTTTTTGTTATAATTGTTTCACGTGATTAACCCGTTTTCGGGTTATGATACAACCCTGACCAGGTTGCTATCCGGGCTTGTACCGGTTTCGACGGGGGTTTTTAAATTGTGATAGCCATCCATGTGCCGGACACATGTAAAAAACCGGAAAACCTAAATATAAACGCAGATAGAAATATCGCAATCGCTGCCTAATGGCGGCTGTCCGACAGAGCGCACCTACGCGTTCTGACCCGGGCATCGATTACGTAGGAAACGACGCGCGGAAAGCTTTGACCGCACGGGCGTATGATGAAGCTACTGAAGGTGCTTGCCCGTTTATCGGCAGATCCGGAGGGAACGGCGAAAGCATATAGGTAAACTGTGATGGAAGAAGTTGCAATGGCGAGGCTTTCGGACAGGGGTTCGACTCCCCTCAGGTCCATATTTACAAGAAGGAGGGACCCGCGACGCGGGAGGATGCCTTCTTGTGAACGCGGATGGCGCGAACGAAGTTCGCCTTTAATCCGTCCGCGTACCCGCAGGGATGGTTTTGGTTCCGTTCTTATTACCCGCGTTTTGCGGGTCTTTTTTTATTGACAAATGCCACCACGGTTGTTATATTTGTAATAGAACAGAAAAGACCCTGAAACGGGAGGTTCGTCATGTATGTAACAATCGATTTTAACAGCGATGAAGCTTTCTATATTCAGCTGAAGAAGCAAATCATCATGGGCATTGCCATGGCGGAAATCAGGGAGGGGGACAGCCTTCCGAGCGTTCGTGACATGGCCGATGACATCGGCATCAACATGCATACCGTGAACAAGGCGTATGCGATCTTGAAGCAGGAGGGCTATTTAAAGCTCGATCGCAGAAGGGGTGCCGTGGTATGCCTTGATCCGGACCGCTTACGGGCTGTCAGCGAGACGCGTGCCCGCATGCGTGAGACGATTGCCGGCGCGTTGTGCCGTGATCTGAGCCCGAAGGAGCTGCACACGATTCTCGATGAGGTGCTGGCGGAATTCGGGTATGCCGGAAACGAAAACGGTTAGATTTTCCATAAGAGGAGATTTTTCATGAATTATACGGATGTCGCCGGGGAAATCCTGGCTTTGGCGGAGGACTATGCGCGGTCCCGGCATTGTGCTTATGTCGGAACGGAGCATATTCTTTATGCCCTTTTACAGGTGAAATCCTCGGTTCAGAAGATTCTCGAGGAGTATTTCACACAGGACTCCCTCGAGCTTTTGCTTGAGGTCATGGTGACCGGAGAGAGCAAGCACCACAGAAAGACCGAGCTTTCGCCCGAAGCCAAAAAGGTTTTGGAAAATGCGACGCGCATCTGCGAAAGCATGAACATGGACCGCATCGGAGCCGGGCATATTCTGCTCGGAATCCTTCGCGAGAAGGATTGCATCGCGCTTCGTTTGATGAATACGCTTCAGATTAATCAGGAGAAGCTTTACAAAGAGACGCTTGCGTCAATGAATCTTTCAAAAGAGGAAATGAAGCAGCAGGTTGCTTCCGTGAAGGGCAGAAAAAAAGGCAATTCCGCGATTAAGGAATTCTGCTCCGACCTGACGGAGAAGGCTGAGGAAGGGCTTTTGGACCCGGTTATCGGCCGCAAGGAGGAAACGGACCGCATGATCCGGATTCTGAGCCGCCGCACGAAGAACAATCCCTGTCTCGTCGGTGAGCCCGGTGTCGGCAAAACCGCTGTTGTCGAGGGACTTGCGCAGAGAATTGCGGACGGAACCGTTCCGGAGCATGTGAGGAACAAGCGGATTTATACGTTAAACATGGCCTCGATGGTGGCAGGCTCCAAATTCCGCGGTGAATTCGAGGAGAGAATCCGCGGCGTAATCGACGAGGTCGTCAGTGACGGAAACATCATTCTGTTCATCGACGAGCTGCATACAATCATCGGCGCCGGTAGTGCCGAGGGTTCGCTTGACGCGGCCAACATTTTGAAACCCGTATTAAGCAGAGGCGGACTTCAGATCATCGGCGCAACGACGATGGCGGAATACCGCAAATATATCGAAAAGGATGCCGCACTGGAGCGCCGTTTCCAGCCGGTTACCGTAGAGGAAACCGACGAGAAGCAGACGGTTGAAATCTTAAAGGGACTCCGTCCCCGTTATGAAGCGCATCACAGAGTCGTGTTAAGCGATGAAGCGCTGGAGGCGGCTGTCACGTATTCCAAGCGGTATATCACGGACCGTTTCCTTCCCGACAAGGCGATTGATGTCATGGACGAGGCGGCCGGTTTTGTCAGACTGTCCGAGCGGGAAGGCAATGATTCCTTAAATGCGCTTGCCGCCGAAAAGCAGACGGTCATTGCCGAGAAGGAAGAGGCTTTTTCACAGGGACGTTTTGAGGAAGCGAAGAAGCTCGGCAGAAAGCAGAAGAGAATCGAGAATAAGATAGCAAAGCTGAATGCTTCCGCGCAGTCGGATCTTCCGAAGGTAACGGAGGAGGATGTTGCCCGCGTGATTTCCACCTGGACCGGTGTTCCGGTATTCAAGGTAACGCAGTCCGAGGGTGAGCGGCTTCTTCACATGGAGGAAGAACTGCATAAGCGTGTCATAGGACAGGACGAAGCGGTTACGACGGTTGCCAAGGCTGTTCGAAGAGGACGTGTCGGATTAAAGGACCCGAAGCGTCCGGTCGGTTCGTTCCTGTTCCTCGGACCTACGGGTGTCGGTAAGACCGAGCTTAGTAAGGCACTTGCCGAGGTACTGTTCGGGCAGGAAGACGCCTTGATTCGCGTCGACATGTCCGAATACATGGAAAAGCACAGTGTCTCCAAGTTTATCGGAAGCCCTCCCGGCTACGTCGGATTTGACGAAGGCGGGCAGCTTTCGGACCGCGTCCGCAAAAAGCCTTATTCCGTCATTCTGTTTGATGAGATTGAGAAGGCTCATCCGGACGTATTCAACATCCTTTTGCAGGTGCTCGACGACGGCCGGATTACCGATTCGACAGGCCGCCTGGTTGACTTTAAGAACACGGTCATCATCATGACGAGTAATGCCGGCGCGCAGAACATCGTGGAGCCGAAGCTTCTCGGCTTCGGCGCGAAGACCGATGCGGACGCCGATTACAACCGCATGAAGAATGCCGTCATGGAAGAAGTAAAGCGTCTGTTCCGCCCCGAATTCATCAACCGAATCGACGAGATACTGGTGTTCCGGACGCTTTCCGACGACGAGCTTCGTAAGATTGTCGGACTGCTTACGGAAACACTCGTGAAGAGGGCAAAGGAGAACTACGGCATCACGCTGACGATTGACGAGTCCGTGAAGGCACATATCGCCGAAAAAGGACATGACACGAAATACGGCGCAAGACCGTTAAAAAGAGCCATCCGTGAGGATCTGGAGGATTATCTCGCAGAGGCCATATTAAGCGGCAGCATTAAGCCGAACAGCAGCCTGGTCATCACCTACGACAGGGATAAAGGATATCAGTATGGCGAAAGATAAAACTGTTTTTTTCTGTACGGAATGCGGCGCCGAGTTCTCGAAATGGGCCGGCCAGTGTTCCGCATGCAAAGCCTGGAACAGCATCGTGGAAGCACCGAAGGAACGGAAGAAATCCGCACCCTCCGTGCCGTTTAGGAAGAACGATCCGGTTCCGCTCGGAAAGATTTCCGCTGAAGACGAAAAAAGAACCGAAACCGGCATGAAGGAACTCGACCGCGTTCTGGGCGGCGGCATCGTGGCAGGCTCTTTGGTGCTTGCTTCCGGTGACCCCGGCATCGGCAAATCCACGCTTTTACTTCAGATGTGCCGCAACTTAAGTGAGCGGGACATCCCTGTTTTTTATGTTTCCGGTGAGGAATCGCTCCGTCAGGTGAAGCTTCGCGCAAACCGGATCGGTGCCTTCGGCGACAATATGCTTTTCCTCGCGGAAAATGACATGGATAACATCCGTGAGCACCTGATGAGCATCAAGCCCGCCGTTGCGGTCATCGACTCGATTCAGACGATGGTTCTGCCGGGACTTGATTCCCCTGCAGGCAGCATCACGCAGATCAAAGAAATCACTTCCTTCCTACTGCGGCTTGCAAAAGAGGAGGAGATTACGGTATTCGTTGTCGGTCATGTGACAAAGGAAGGTTCGGTTGCCGGACCGAGAATGCTTGAACATATGGTGGATACTGTGTTATACTTCGAAGGAGATACCACGACCCCGTACCGCATCCTCCGTTCCGTGAAGAACCGTTTCGGCTCGACGAACGAAATCGGCGTTTTCTCCATGGAGAGAAACGGTCTGATTGAGGTCGAGAACCCGTCCGCGCATATGCTTTCGGGCATGCCGGAGGCGGAACCCGGCTCGATCGTTGCCGTGACACTCGAAGGAACGAGACCGATTCTCGTGGAGGTACAGGCGCTTGTCTGCCGGACAAGCTTTAATTTCCCGAGAAGAACGGCGCAGGGAACGGATACGAACCGGATGAACCTGATGCTTGCGGTTTTAGAAAAACGGCTCGGCCTCGGGCTTTCCGGCTGCGATGTCTACGTGAATGTGGCTGGCGGCATGAAGGTCACGGAGCCGGCGATTGACATGGGAATCGTGCTTTCGGTGATCTCCGGTTACGCCAACCAGACGCTTCCGGAGAAGACGGCAGCCTTCGGGGAGGTCGGTCTGATCGGTGAGGTACGTTCGGTGCCTCAGGCGGCGCTTCGCGTAAAGGAAGCCGCAAAACTCGGGTATCATACCTGCATCATGCCGAAGTGCGATGCGGATAAGCTTGATAAGAATACCGCTTCGGGCATCCGGATCATCGGGGTGTCCAATGTGAGGGATTTGAAGAAATTACTTGCGGAATCGTAAGCAGTTGGAGTGCATTGCATTCCGGAAAGGAACTCCATGAAAAGAAAAGGCGTTTCCATATTGCTTCTTTGTGTGCTTTTGACTTCGCTTTTAACCGGTTGCGGAAACTCGGCGAAAAAGCGTGAAAAAGCAAGAGAAGACTATGCCTTTTGCGAGCATATCGTATCCATCAGCTCTCTTGTGCAGGAAGGTGATCTGCCGGAGTCCGTTTTGGATCCGGAAGGCTTCTATGCGGTTAAGGAGAATATTTACGTTAGAGGAGATTCCGGCAACATCCGTGAAAAAGCGAACACGGAATCCAAGCTCATTGCCATTGCGCCTTACGGGACGAGACTTGTCCGGACCGGAATCGGTACGAACGGCTGGGACCGTGTAGAGTATGAGGACCGGACCTGCTATATCAGCCACGACCTTGTTACGACGGTTCCGATCAAAACCGGCAAGAGCTTTGATTATTCCGTCGCGGCGATGTCCATCGTGGAAACGAGACACCAGCAGTATTCCTATGATGACCTTTGCACGGATTTGAACGAGCTTCGTGAGAATTACGGAAGTAAGATGCATCTGAACTGCATCGGCATTTCCGCGGATAACCGCAGTATCTTCGAAATTGTCATCGGAACGGAAAATGCCAAGAAGGACATTTACTTCATCGCAGGCCTTTGCGGTGCCGAATATATGACGTCTTTGGTCATCATGAAGCAGGTGGAATATTTCCTCCATTATTACGATGCCGGAGATTACGAAGGATATGCTTATTCCGATTTGTTCGACAGTGTCCGCGTCCATGTCGTTCCGATGCTGAATCCGGACGGCGTGAATCTCGCGCAGCATTTCTTCAGCGGCATTCACGATGAGGATATCAAGAAGCGAATCAAGGAATGGTACGACCGTGACCAGTCCGCCGGCGGCATCAATCTGAATCTGGACAATTACCTCAGATTTTTCTTCGCCAATGCAAAGGGTGTTGATCTGCGGAAGAATTTCCCGTATCAGTGGGACCTTGTCTCCACGACGGCGTATCCGACTTCGAACGGATACCGTGGCGATTATGCCGGAAGCGAGGCGGAGGTTAAGTCAATTGTTCATGCTTTGCAGGAATGCAAACCCGAGATTGTCATCACATATCATACGACGGGCAGCCGTCTGTTCTACAATTACGGTCAGCCGGACGAAATCCTTTCCGTAGCGAAGAATTACGGTCTGTATCTCGGCAAGCTGATGACGTACGAGGCATCGGAGAAGAAACTGATTGAAGACGGCTACGGCACGCTTTCGGGTTACTGCAACAACGTTCTTCGGATTCCGGCGCTTACCGTGAATCTCGGAAACGGCGCGGCGCCTCTTGCCCTTACCGAATTCAATGCCATCTGGAATGCGACAAGAGAGTCCTGGTCCGCACTTCAGGTGAAGATGATTGATTGGTAAAAACGTTGCATTTTCCTATTGACATTACGGAAAAGCTGTTGTAGTATGTGGAACAGTAATTCATATTTTGCGTTGAAGAGGAATAGTACCGAACCGTTTCGGTTTCAGAAAGCTGCCGGTTGATGCGAGGCAGTCGGGAAACATTCGGGAACTCGCCTTGGAGCTGCGGGTTGAAGACCTTTGGTTGTGTAGATACCGCCGGATTCCCACCGTTATCGGGGAAGGACATGATAGTGTCCGGTGAGAGCATGCTTGGCATGAAATAGAGTGGTACCACGTTTACGCGCCTCTATCCGAAAGGGTAGAGGCTTTTCTGTTGTTTAAAACAATTCGGAGGTAATGTATGAAAATCAGCTTTTCCACAATCGGTTGTCCCGACTATTCCTGGACCGACATCTACACGATGGCCAAGGACCTCGGCTATCACGGCGTGGAGATCCGCGGACTCGGCGAGCACATCAGCGCCTACAAGGCAAAGCCTTTTTCAGAGGCAAATGTGAAAGCGACCGCCAAGAGACTTCAGGATATCGGTCTTGAGATTTCCTGCTTTTCTTCGGGATGCCCGTTAAAGTATAAGGACCGCCTTGATAAGTCTATTGAGGAACTTACCGAGTATGCTAAGTTAGCGAACGTTTTCGGCACCTGCTACATCCGTGTTCTGGCCGACGAGAATCCGAAGCCGGAGGGCGATGTTGACGACGATGCCATCATTGAAGCACTGAAGCGCCTGAGCCCGATTGCCGAGCAGTATAATGTCACGATGTGCGTGGAGACGAACGGTGTTTACTCCGATACGATGCGTCTGCGCCGCGTTCTGGATGCGGTCGGAAGCAGAAAGATTGCTGCTTTGTGGGACATTCACCATCCGTACCGCAACTGCGGCGAGTCTCCCGAGACGACGGTAGCCAATCTCGGCGAATATATTAAGTATGTGCATGTAAAGGATTCCGTTGAGACGAACGGAAAGATCACCTATCAGATGATGGGACAGGGCGACATGCCTCTTAAGGAAGCCTTTGATGCGCTTTTGAGCATGCATTATACCGGTTATGTATCGCTTGAATGGGTAAAGCGCTGGAGCAAAGAGCTTGCCGATGCATGGGTGGTATTCCCGCAGTTTGCCCATTACATGGAGCCGTATAAGACCGTTCATAAGAACCCGCTTCAGACCGATAACCGCGGAACCGGTCATTATATCTGGCCGAAGAACCATCTGATTCCGTATACGTTCCCGGATGTACTGGACCGTATCTGTGAAGTGTTCCCGACGCAATACGCTTTCCGTTATACCGAACTCGATTATACGAGAACGTATCCGGAATTCCGTGACGATGTCGATAATTTCGCAAGAGCGCTCATTTCCATCGGTGTCAAGAAGGGCGACCATGTTGCCATCTGGGCAACGAATGTTCCGGCCTGGTATATCACGTTCTGGGCTACGACGAAGATCGGTGCCGTTCTGGTTACCGTCAACACCGCTTATAAGAACCACGAGATTGAATACCTGCTTCGCCAGTCCGACACGCATACGCTTGTCATGATTGACGGATTCAAGGACTGCAACTACGTGGAAATTATGAATGCGCTCTGTCCCGAGCTCGAGACGAGTGTGCCCGGCGAGCTGCATTCAAAGAGACTGCCTTGCCTTCGTAACATCATTACCGTGGACAGCCGCCAGAAGGGCTGCTTTACATGGGATGAGGTTCTGGAACTCGGTCAGGATGTTCCGTATACCGAGGTGGAGAACCGCCGTAAGATGATTGACAAGGACGATGTGTGCAACATGCAGTACACAAGCGGCACGACCGGTTTCCCGAAGGGCGTCATGCTTACGCACTATAACGTTGTCAACAACGGTAAGGCAATCGGCGACTGCATGGATCTTTCCACGGCAGACCGCATGATGATTCAGGTTCCGATGTTCCATTGCTTCGGCATGGTGCTTGCCATGACCGCTTCCATCACGCACGGTGTTACGATGAGCCCGATCCCGGCATTTTCCCCGAGAAAAGGACTCAATTGCATCAATCAGGAGAAGATTACGTGCTTCCACGGTGTTCCGACGATGTTCATCGCAATGCTCGGACACGAGAACTTCGCTACGACCGACTTCAGCCATATGCGTACCGGCATCATGGCAGGAAGCCCCTGCCCGATTAAGGCGATGCAGGATGTCATCGAGAAGATGCATATGCCTGAAATCTGCATTACGTACGGCCAGACCGAGGCTTCGCCTGCTACAACGATGAGCAAGACGACCGATACGATTGAAACCCGTGTGAATACGGTCGGCGGACCGATTTACGGCGTGGAATGTAAGATTGTCGATCCCGAGACCGGAGAGGATCTTCCGGACAATGTGGACGGTGAGTTCGTGGCGCGCGGTTATAACATCATGAAGGGCTACTATAAGATGCCCGAGGCTACCGCAGCCGCCATCGACGAGAAGGGCTGGCTTCATACCGGAGACCTTGCAAGACGTCTTCCGGACGGCAACTATAAGATTACCGGACGTATCAAGGATATGATTATCCGCGGCGGAGAGAATATCTACCCGAAGGAGATTGAAGACTTCCTTTATACGCATCCGAAGATTAACGATGTTCAGGTCATCGGTGTGCCGGATAAGGATTACGGCGAGGAAATCATGGCCTGCGTCATCTTAAAGCCCGGCGAGGAAGCGACCGAAGAGGAAATCAAGGATTATGTAAAAGCCAATATGGCCAAGCATAAGGTTCCGCGTTACGTGGATTTCATGGACAGCTTCCCGATGAACGCTGCCGGAAAGATTCTGAAATATAAGATGCGTGAGGAAGCCGTTGAGCGGCATAACCTGCATCAGGCCAATAAGATTGAGACTGCTTAACAAAGGCAGAGGCGTCACATTTTTCATAATGCATTTTTATGTTGACAATTCAGGGTATCTGTTGTAAGATATGGAAGCGTTGTGAAAATGCCTAGGGGTATAGTTCAGCTGGTAGAATAACGGTCTCCAAAACCGCAGGTCGTGGGTTCGAATCCTACTGCCCCTGTAAACCGCAAATCTTCGGATTTGCGGTTTTTTTGTGTCTAAAGGGGGTAATTGATTGTATTTCCGCTGAAACCGTGGTAAAATAACTATGTGCGTGTGCACAAAGGAGGAATACCTATGAAACAGTTTATCAGTAACCATTTTCTTCCGGTTTGCATCGGAATCGGAGTGGTTTGTGCCCTTGCTGTCGTCCTTGTCGTAGCGGGCATGAAGAAGGATAAAAACAAGAATACCCCTGCAGATATTAACAACACGCAGGCTGTAACGCCGTCTGCCGCCGTGGCAAGTAAGCCCACGGATGCGCCCACGGATGCGCCTACGGACACCCCTACGCCGGAGCTTCCCACGGAAACCCCGACACCTACTCCCGACCCGCATGCGGGCATGGTAAGAAGCGCCCTTACGAATGAGTGGATTTCGAAGGAAATCGACGAAACAAGACCGATTGCCGTCATGATGAACAACCTGCTTCCGGGAACCCCCCAGAGCAGCATCAATAAGGCAGGTGTCGTTTACGAGCTCAAGGTAGAAGGCAACATCACCCGTCTTCTTGCCATCATTGAGGACTGGAAGGGACTTGATAAGATCGGTTCCGTTCGAAGCGCGAGAAAGACGTATGTCTTCCTGCAGATGGAATGGGATCCCATCTACCTGCATTTCGGAAGCTCAAATGTTGCACAGCCCTTCCTGAACCGTGCCGACGTTTTGAATCTCGACGGTATGCAGTATGAAGGAAAAGTATACTACCGTTCCACGGACCGGGTGGCACCGCACAATGCCTATGCAAATGCAGAGGGCATCTTGTGGGGGGTAGAGCATAAGAAGTATTCTTTGGAGCACGCGGATCATTATGTGAGGGACCACTTTAAGTTTGCTCCCGATGACACCCCGACCCTGCTTTCCGACGGGCAGGATGCGAGAATCGTACGTCCCGGCTATCAGGAGAATACTCCTTGGTTCCAGTATAACGCCGATGACGGGTTATACTACCGTTTCCAGTATGGCAAGGAGCAAATCGACAATGTCGACAACAAGCAGATTACCTGTAAGAATGTCATTCTGCAGTACTGTGCTTCCGAAGTCGTCGATGATAAGGGGCATAAAGTTTTCACCATCCACGGCACGGGTAACGGTTACTTCATCACAAACGGCAAGGCTGTTCCGATTACATGGAAGAAGAACGGCGATTATGATCCGACCCGTTTCTATTATCAGAACGGCGAGGAGATTCAGCTGAATACCGGTAAGACCTGGATCTGCATTGTCAGAAAACAGGATGTCGGTACCGTAAAGATTGAACCTTAAGACTTTTTGTTGAAAATAGGAGAGGAGGCACTTATGAAAGAGTACGTTGAAGGTTACGACCCGATTGCAGAAGAAGAGAAGAAACCGGAAGTGGATGAATCCGTACAGCTGATTCGCGATGTATCGGCGACCAAGGAATTTGTATCGAAGCATTCCACAAAGACCGGGCGTAAAGGCGTGGACAGCGTTTACCGCGTTGTATTGTGTTACGGACTGATTATTGTCGGCATCGGCATGATTATTCTTGCTGCCGTAAGCAAAAACGAGGAGTATTCTTCGCTTTATGTGGGCGGTATTCTTTTCGCCCTCCTCGGAATCGGTCTTGACTTTCTGTCCAGAAATATTACGAAAGACTAGGATTTGCGTGTGGAAATAAAGAAGGATAGCTTTCAGGCCCTTGCGGACCTGCTCCGCGGGCACCGTGTCATTATTCAGACGCATGATTTTCCCGATCCCGATGCCATTGCCTCGGCATGTGCCTTAAAGGAACTGCTTTCCTATAAAGGCATTCCGTCTGAAGTGATGTATTTCGGAAAGATTGAGAAGATTAACATCAAGATGATTCTTGATATGTTCGATTTGGACGTCAAGGATGCGAAAGAGCAGAAAGACCTTTCCGCAGACGACTATGTCGTGACCGTTGACGGTCAGAAGAACAACTCCAATTTTACAAATCTGATTGGAAACGAGGTGGCCTGCATAGACCACCATCCGTTTGTTACGGACCATCCATATGCCTTCATCCGGCATGAGATTACCGGAGCCTGCGCTTCGATTATCACGCACTGGATCATGGAAGAGCATATGCCTGTTTCGAAAGAATTGGCGACACTTCTTCTGTACGGCATTAAGATGGATACGCGGAATTTCAGTGCCGGCGTAACCCATTACGATATTACCGCATTTGATTTCTTAAACGGAATTGCGGATATCGGGCAGATCAGCCACCTGGATAACAGCGTTTTAGAGCTTTCGGACCTTCGGGCGTACGGAGCTGCCATTGAGAGCATTTCCATCTACGACAACGTGGGATTTTCCTATATTCCGTTTTCGTGTCCGGACGGTTTGATAGCTTCTGTCTGCGAATTCATCCTGTCACTTAGTTCGGTGCAGATGGCAGTCGTCTATGCGGAAAGAAACGGCGGATTAAAGTTCTCGGTCCGTTCCGAGGTACCGGAGCTGAATGCCGGAAAGCTTTTGCACATAGCACTTAAAGGCATCGGAAACGGCGGCGGTCATATGTCCATGGCCGGTGGTCTGGTGTATCCCGATCAGAGAAAGACTCTCGGGGAGACCCGTTTCATGGAAGCAATGATTCGGGAACGGATTCTGAATGCATACCACGATTTAAGCGAGGAAAGGGAGCATGTATAAGCTTCTTCATACGGACGGCTTAGCGAAGCGGGCAGAGTTTACAACGGTGCACGGAACCGTGCAGACGCCGGTATTCATGAATGTCGGAACCGTTGCGGCCATTAAGGGCGGTGTTTCGTCGGTGGACCTTAAATCCATCGGCACGCAGATTGAGCTTTGCAACACATATCATCTTCATGTGCGCCCCGGAGACGGCCTGATTGCGCAGATGGGCGGTCTGAATCCGTTCATGCACTGGGACGGGCCGACTTTGACCGATTCCGGCGGTTTTCAGGTGTTCTCGCTTGCGGAACTTCGCAAGATTAAGGAAGAGGGCGTCACATTTCATTCGCATGTTGACGGCCGCCTCATTTTCATGGGACCGGAAGAAAGCATGCAGATTCAGTCGCATCTTGCTTCGACAGTGGCAATGGCATTTGACGAATGTCCGTCAAGCGTTGCCGAGCGTTCCTACATTCAGCAGTCCGTTGACCGGACGACACGCTGGCTCGAGCGCTGCAAAAAGGAGATGGACCGGCTGAACTCACTTCCGGAGACGATTAACCCGCATCAGATGCTGTTCGGCATCAACCAGGGCGGTGTCTGCGATGACATCCGGATTCAGCATGCCAGGACGATTCGCGACATGGATCTCGACGGTTATGCCATCGGCGGTCTTGCCGTAGGAGAGAGCCATGAGGAAATGTACCGGATTCTTGACTGTACCGTTCCCGAGCTTCCGAAGGACAAGCCGGTTTATCTGATGGGTGTCGGAACGCCTGCGAACATCCTTGAGGGCGTTGCGCGCGGCGTCGATTTCTTCGACTGCGTCTACCCGACCAGAAACGGACGGCACGGACATGCCTACACAAACCACGGCCGCCTGAATCTGAAAAATGAACGGTATAAAACCGACATGCGTCCGATCGAAGAGGGCTGTGACTGTCCGGCGTGCCGGAATCATTCCCGTGCCTATATCCGCCATCTGCTTGTTTCCGGTGAGATGCTCGGCCTTCGATTAATGGTCTTGCATAATCTCAGGTTTTATAATAGAATGATGGAGGAAATTCGAACGGCGATAGAAGAAGACCGCTTTTCGGAATATAAAAAGATGCGGCTTGACGGTTTTGCCGAAGGGGAAGCCTAAGGCCTTTGAAAGGAGTTTATATATGAACTTGTTGTACTTATTCGGCGAAGCAGCCGCTAACGGACAGGGAGAAGGCGGTTGGCAGGTCATTCTTTTCTATGCCCTTTTCCTGGTAGCCATCATCCTCGCATTCTACTTCCTGGCAGTTAAGCCCTCGAAGAAGGAAGAGGCCAGAAGAAAGGCCATTACGGATTCCGTTGCAATCGGTGACAGCGTCGTTACGACGGCCGGCTTCTACGGTGTCGTAATCGATATGGTGGAAGAGCAGAACATCGTTGTTGTTGAGTTCGGCAATAACAAGAACTGCAGAATTCCGATGAAGAAATCCGCCATTGTCGAGGTTGAGAAAGCCAATTAAGAATGAAACAGTAAAGAGAAGGGAGCCGGTTTCGGCTCCCTTCTTTCATGCTGTCAGTTGATTTGGAAGGACAGGATGTTTCCGTTTGCATCGGCAATTCGGAACCCGCCCTGTGATACGCCGGGAATCACCCGACTGTAGAAAGATGTCTTGTAATAGCATTGAGTCGGTGCGGCGTAAAGAGTGATTCCGGATTGATAGGAAAGCGAAATCTCCGCAGTGAGTTCGGGAAGTTCTTCTTCTCTGATAAACGGAATTTCAATATCCTGATACGCAGTCTTGCCGGCGATTGAGTCGCCGAGATCAAGGGTATAAACCGTATCATACCCCTTTTTGATGACCAGGGAAGAAGCCGATATTTTTTCCGATGCGGAAAATTCCTTCTCCCAGGAAAATGAAAAAGATGTCTTTTCGGTTGCGTTATCGGAAGAAAGATACAGGGAGGAGTCCCCGAATAATTCGCCCGGTAAGGTTGTGTTTTGTCCGCTCAGCCGGATGGTAGTTGCCTTTGAACCGGTCCAGGCAACGACGTTGAGTCGATAGGAGTTAAAGGATTCCACAACTTCAATCGGAGTCTCGAAAAAGCATTTCTCGGCATTTTTCTCAAACATGGTCATCTGGTAAAAAGCAATAAGGTTATTGTTTTCATCATTGATGCTGAAGTACACACGGTCCGGACATATTCCGTCAATAAGATCGAAGGCTACATCGAGCCAAGCGGGGAAAGCAGCTGATTCGAAAGAATACTCGTCAGGACGCATACGGAACGTTGTACTGACAAGAATCGGCACAGTCGGTTTGCTTTCGGGAGTCGGTTCAACAGAATCCCGGTTGTAAGAATCCGATTCGTTATTATCAGGGTGGCGCATTTCCCATCTGATATCGTATATTTCTGAGGAAATCGAGCGCCCCATCTGATCAACGGTGAACCTCAGTTGTTCAATCTCGTCCGTCAAAGATTTGATGTTGGAAATCAATAGAAAGAGCATTACGCCGAGCACAATTGCGGAAAGCCAGAATCTGACATTTCCGGGATCCGGATATCTCGAATGTACTTGTGAGTTTTTCATGGCGTACCCCCTGTTGGCTGTTTTGTTTTGAGAATCGGGCATCATAATCGGCTGCTCGGAGAAACTCATATCGGGCTCAAACCGCTGAATCTGTTTGGTGAGATAACGGTCAAACAGCTTGCGGATAATCAGAACGGCAAGAATCAGGAAGACTACGGAGCACAGCAGCAAAATCCATACATTTACCATCAGCTTGGAGATTCTTCCTTCAGAAGAAACAAATTCTGTCGTTTCCGTCAGAAAGGAAGATAAAAGGCGTTTTTGAATGCAAAACTGAGATGTCATGGTTCCTCCTTTCTAGAACTTGAAAAAGTCTTTAAAAGCGTAGTAGTAACTTCTTGTTACGTCAACAAGGGTATCATCCGACATCGTCAAAACGAATTTCATGGAAAATGAGGACCGGATCCGTTTTACATGCTTTCTCTGGATGATAGCCGAATTGCTGACACGTAAGAATTGGAACGGATTGAGAAGCTGGATGATCCGGTAGAGCGGTTCCCGTCCTGCATAGCAGCGCCCCTCTGTGCAGTGAATGATGACATCGTGTCCGTAGCTTTCAATGAAAATGATATCATCGTCGGGAATTCTTATGACCGCACCGTTTTCATCCCGGGCAGAAAGAAAAGAACTGTCGGATTTGAAAGAAGAATCGGAGAGCGTCAGTTCCGCATTGTCATCAATCGTGATGCCGAGTGCGGTAAGCTCTTTTTCAAGCTGCTCTTTCCGGTCTTTCGACACATCAAGCTTTACTCTCATCGATTTCTCCTTTCCCACACATTTTCTGACTAATCTGTCTGTCAGTCTAACTAAATCATATCATTTTCCAAAAATCAAGTCACTTTCCGCGGATTGCACAAATTGGTACGCATTCTGCACGAAATGGGATGACAACCTGCTTTTTCTGTGGTATAATAAACAAAAGAAAGATTCCTGGGGTGTTCGACAACTCCTGTGTTTTTGAACCTACAACTTTAAAAAGGGATTCCTATATCGGTAAGCGGATGTCGGGCCTCCTTCGAGTGGATGGCAGTATGCTTACTTGCGGTCGCCCACCTAGCATTGGCTAGGAGTCAAGAAGCAGGAAACGGCATTCCGGGAATGATAAGAGCTTAATGGCTTCGCAGAAATGCGAAGCCTTTTTCACTTTATGGAAATCCCTCCGGGATTCCCATAAAGCAAAAAGCCCTCCGGGCGGGATGCGCACTCGCGCGAGAGGAAATTGTTGCCTGCGGCAACCGCGCTCGGCGCGAGCGTTTCGCTTGCGAAACGCTATTCTTACAGAAACATGGAGGTTACGATGTCTCTTCGGTATGTAATCGGAAGTGAAGGAAGCAGGAAGACGGACTTTCTGTATCGCGAGATGCTGAGACTCAGCACGACTGAGCCGGATGTCCCCGTCTTTTATTTTGTTCCGGACCAGGCCACACTGACGGCGCAGCGGGAGCTTGTAAAGCTTCACGAAAACGGCTGCGTGATGAACATTGACATCTTAAGCTTAAGCCGCCTGAAATACCGGCTTTCCGAAGAACTCGGAGACTGCTTCCCGGAGGTTCTGACCGACATCGGCAAGGGCATGCTTGTGAAAAAGGTGCTTCTCGGCTGTGACGGGGAGCTTACGCTTTACGGCAACAAGCACAGAAAGCCCGGCTTTGTTTCCGAGATGAAATCGATGCTTTCCGAGCTGATGCGCTATCTGATTGATGCCGACCGTCTTTCGGAGCTGTCGAAGGATTCCGAGGACCCGATGCTCGGGCATAAACTGCATGATCTCAGCATCATTCTGTCCGGCTTCCACGATGCGCTCGGCGACCGTTACCTGACGGAAGAGGATATTTATTCGGCCATGTGCGATGCCGTATTAAAAAGCAAAAAGCTTCGCGGCGCCAGAATCTATCTGAACGGTTTCACCGGCTTTACGCCTTCGCAGTTTCTGCTTTTAAGAAGCCTGCTTTCCGTCTGCAGCGGGATGACGGTTGCGCTTACGATGGATGCCGAGCTGTTCGGAAAGACGATTCCCGGTTATTCCATCTTTCATATGACAGCCGAAACGATTGCCAAGCTCGGACGAATCGCCGACGAAGAGCATATTGAGGTGCTGACACCTGTTCTTTTACCGGACGACAGAGACGAATCCGACCTCGGCTTTTTGAAAACCAATCTGTTCCGAAGAAAGGGCCTGAAATACGCGGATGAGGTGAAGCATGTCCGCATCCGCAGCGCCAAGACCGCCAAGGAAGAGGTCCGCGAGCTGGTAACGGACATCGAACGGCTTGTCCGGCTTGAAGGCTGCCGCTATAAGGAAATCGGTGTAATCTTAGGGGATGTGGAAAGCTACGCGCCCCTTCTTTCCGATGCCGCGAAAACGGCCGGGATTCCGTGCTTCATTGATTACAAATCCGATGTCCTCAATAATCCGCTTGTCGATTTCGTCCGGACCGCTTTAGTGACCGTGATTACCGATTTCCGCGCCGACAAGGTTTCCTCTTATCTGAAGAACCCTATGGCCGGTTATGCTTTTACGGATGCCGCTTTGTTTGAAAACTATCTTTCGGCAAAGGGAATCCGCGGCTTCTCTGCCTATCAGAAGCCGTTCACATACCGTTTCCGTTCCGTTCACGGCGACTGCCTGACGGAGGTGAACCGGACTCGCGAACAGCTTGCGGCGGATCTCGGAACGCTCAGGACGGGATTGAAAAATGCCACGGATACTTCTGAAACGGTCCGCGTTTTATATGATTTCCTGCTTGCCCATTCGTGCTTTGAAAAGACGGAAGAACTTGCCGGTCAGCTTGCCGAATCGAACGATGCAAGAGCGCTTCGAAAGAGTGCGGAGCTTCGTATGATTTACGGCACTGTTTTGAATCTTTTAGACGATCTGAACGGTCTTTTGGGACCTGTTAGGCTGACGCCCGGCGAGTTCACCGAGGTTTTGGACGCAGGCTTTCATGAAATTGCCATCGGACTCATTCCGCCCGAACAGGACTGCATCACGGTCGGAGACATCAAGCGTTCGCGTCTTGAAGGAATCCGCCATCTGTTCTTCGTCGGTGTCAATGACGGCTCGGTACCGGGCTTCGGCCACGGTTCCTCGATTCTTACCGAGAAGGAACGCGAGGACCTTGCCGAACGGAAGCTTGAGCTTTCCGAGCTTCCGCAGGACAGCATTTCAACGGAAGAGTTTTACATTTACCTCGCCTGCGCGAAGCCTTCTGACAGTCTGACGCTTTCGTACAGTCTGATCGGAAAGGGCGGTAAGGAGATTAAGCCCTCCTTTGTCATCTACCGCATTCTCAATATGTTTCCGAAACTTAAGATTGAGGACGAACTGGACCGTTCGTCTCTGTTTGATGCCGTTTCCTCGGACGGCGGGAAAAGACTGTTCCTTTCCGCGCTCAGAAAGGAACCGCTCGGATACCCTTACGAGAAGGAGGTCACCGAGTGGTTTATGTCTGAGGAAGGACTGCCGTTCCTGCCGGTTGACCGCGAGCTTTTGCTTGCGTCCAAAGAAGGCGAACAGGTTCCCGAAAGCATCCCCGAAAGTGTCGCGAAGGAACTTTACGGGCAGTGCTTAAAGGGCGGTGTAACAATGCTTGAAGAGTACGCCAAATGCGCCTTCATTACGTTCCTTAGAAGAGGCCTGAAGCTTGAAGAAATCCCCGGATATTCACCGGATCAGAGAGACTTCGGTACCATTTACCATAATGCTTTGGAGCGGTATTCCGAAAGCATCCGTGAGGCAGGAAAGACGTTCCGCACCGTAACAGAGGAGGAAGCCCGCACATTCATGGCGGAAGCCGTGGATTACGTGATGGAAAAGGACAGCCCTGACATCTTCCGTGTCGGAGAGCGCTACAGTTATGTCCGCCACTGCCTGAAAAGAACGCTGATGCATATGACCGAAATCATCCGCAGGCAGCTGCAGTCCGGACGCTTTGAGCCGAAATACTTTGAGGAAAAGTTCCGTTTCACGACGGAGCATATGGACGTGAACGGCAAGATTGACCGTGTCGATGTGTATGAGGACGACCGGAATTACCTGAAGATTGTCGATTACAAGTCCGGAAGCTCGGGCTTTGATTATCGTAAGATTTATGACGGAAGGCTTTTGCAGCTTCCGGTTTACATGAAGGCCATGACGGACCGCGACCCTGACAACAACGTTCCGGCTGCCATGTTTTATGAAAAGGTCGGAGATTCTTATGTAAAGGCTTCTGACGCGGATGAAGCCGAGCGTAAGCGCATCGAAGCGCTTCGCCCAGACGGCCTGGTGCTTGACCGCGAGGAGATCATCACGGGACTTGACAACCGCTTTCTGACCGCGGAAAAGCTGACGTCTGATTTAATTCCCGTCAAAAAGGATGGCGGATACGTTTCCGGCATTGCAACCGAAGAGGAAATGCGGGATCTGATGAACCATGCCGAAAAGAAGATGGCGGACGGTGCCGCGGAAATCCTGCAGGGCAACATCAGAAGAACCCCGATTCGCACCGGACAGTCGACCTCCTGCACGTACTGCGCCTTCGCGGGGCTTTGCAAGGATTTCGGAGAGCATGACGGCGAGCAGATGCGAAAGAGCGAACCGATGGACAAAGAACTGTTCTTTGCGGCAATCAGGGAGGAGGAAACATGAGCATTACTTATACGCCAAACCAGCAAAGCGTCATCGATGCTCCGACCGCCAACATTCTTGTTTCCGCTGCGGCCGGTTCCGGTAAGACCTCTGTTCTCGTCGAACGGATCATGCGCATGATTACCGACCCCGTGAATCCGGTTGACATCGACCGGATACTGGTCGTCACATTTACCAACGAAGCGGCCACGCAGATGAAGGACAGAATCCGTTCCGCGCTTGATGACAGACTCGCCGATGAACCCGACAACGAGCGGCTGATCCGCGAAAGCGAGCGGCTGCAGTTCGCGCAGATTACGACGATTGACGGTTTCTGCCGAAGCGCCGTGCAGCGGTATTTCCATATGCTTAACATCGATCCGTCGTTCCGGACGATGGACGAGGCGGAGACAGGCCTTTTGTGGAGCCGCGCGCTTGAGGAAACGTACGAGCGGTATCTGACCGAAGGAACGCCTGAATTCTTTGATATGTTGGACCGTTACGCCGGAAGCGAGAACGAGGAAGGCTTTTATAAGACAGTCAGCGATTTAAAGCGGTTCGCGGACAGCGCGCCGTTTCCGGATGCGTGGATCACGAAGGCGGCTGTGGATGTCTCGAAGATTGATTCCGCGGAAAGCCTGATCAAATCCGAAGCCTTTGCATCCGACATGCAGCATTTTCAATGTCTGCTCCGCTCGGACGAGAAGCTGTTAACGAAGCTTTTAGCAATCTGTAATGACCCGGACGGTCCGGCGGTCTATATTCCGACTCTTAATGAGGATCTTTCGAACATCCGAACTGTTCTTGCCGCACAAACGCCCGAAGCGTTTCAAAAGGCTGCGGCAGCATGGCTTCCCGGAGGCTTCAAGCCGTGCCGCAACCCGCAGAACGAACAGAAGAAGAATCTGGTTTCGTCCCAGCGGAATGACCGGAAGAAGACATGGACTGAGATGCAGAAAACGTTCGCGGGCGACGCGTTAACCCGTTATGCTTCGGAGATTCAAAACTGCGCCGGCGCCATCGAGACGCTCTGCAGATTCACAAAGGATGCTTCGAAGCATTTCCGCGAGCTGATGGACGAGGAGAATGCCTACGACTTCAGCACCATCGCGCACCTGACGCTGTCGCTTTTCGTGACGGAGAAGGACGGAGAGCTCGTTTATACCGAGGCTGCGAAGCAGTACCGCCGCGTATTTCACGAGATTATGATTGACGAGTATCAGGACTCCAACATGGTGCAGGAAATGTTCTTAAACGCCGTTTCCGGCATCAGCGACGGAAAGCCGAATGTGTTCACGGTCGGCGACATCAAGCAGAGCATCTACCTGTTCCGCATGGCCTGCCCGGACCTTTTCGCAGGAAAATACAACACCTACTCGGATGATCCCGACAGCTCTTACCGGCGCATCCTTTTAAACGAAAACTTCCGAAGCCGCAAGCAGGTTGTGGACGGAATCAATGACATTTTCCGAAAGATCATGATGAAGGATCTCGGCGGCGTCGATTATGATAAGTCTGCCGAGCTGATCAACGGCGCGAAGTATCCGTACACCTATACCGAGGAGGAAGGAAGAAACGAATACCTCCTTGTCAAATGTGAGGAAACCGCCGATAAGAATGCTGCCGTTTATGCGAGCATCATCGACCGGATTCTGACGCTGACGGACCCGGTGAAGGGACTTTATGTCAGCCCGAAGAACCGGCCGGCAAGAATTGCCCGGTTCGGGGATATCGTCATCCTCGCGAAGACGAAGACCAAAGGCATTCCCGAGCTTCTTGCGGCGTTTAAGAAGGCCGGCATTCCCGCCTATCTGGCCGATGCCAAGGGCTACTTTGATGCGGCAGAAGTGCGCAATGTATTGCATTTTCTGAAAATACTCGACAACCCGTTTGCGGATATTCCGTTCGCAGGCGTGTTAAAGTCGCCCATGGGCGGATTCGGCTATGAAGAACTGGCGCTGATCAGAATCTGGGAGAAGGAAAGAAATACCGACGGAAAAGTCGGATACCTTTATGAAACGCTGCGGGCAATCTGCAATGCGGAATACCTGAGCAGCCGGTTTACGGAGGTCAGAAGAAAAGCCGGGGCATTCCTTGCGCTTTACGATGAACTGCGCGAGAAGCGCATCTGCCTGTCGGTTTCCGAACTGCTCGGCGAAATCTACCGGCTGACCGGCTATGCTTCGATGGTTTCGGTGACGGACGGCGGTTCCGAGAAGGAAAGAAACCTGCTGACGCTTGTTGAGAAGGCGAAGGACTTCGAGAAGGGTGTCTTCACGGGACTTTCGGACTTTGTCCGCTACATCGACGATATGATCCGCTATGACGTGAATCCGGAGTCCGGCTTCCTCGATACGTCCGATTCGGTCCGCGTCATGTCCATTCATAAAAGCAAGGGTCTCGAGTTTCCGATTGTCTTTTTGATGGACTGCGAACGCGACACCTATTATTCGGGTGAGAATCCGGTCATGCTGTTCCATGCGGGACTCGGCATCGGGCCGACGGCATTCTTCCCGGACGAACGCCGCATGACGGACACGTACTTAAAGCAGGCCGTTTCCAGAAAGCGGCACCGCGACGAGGTCGGCGAGGCAATCAGGCTTTTGTATGTCGGCATGACAAGAGCAAAGGAAAAGCTCATCCTTACCGGTTACGGAAAAGCATCCCGATGGAGTAAATATCTGGCGAGCCTTCCGCCCGAAGGAGAGCCGATGGCATATACCGATATCGAACGGGCCGGGTCTTATCAGGATTTGATTCTTCCGTGCATCCTTTCGGGTGTTCCGAAGGAGGAGCGGGACCGCACCGAGCCGATCGGAAAGGATATCTGGGCCGGTTTTTCCGAACTTCATACAGCGAACTGGGTCATCCGAACCGTTTCGGACGAAACCCTGGCAAATGCGACGCTGAAACGTACGTCCCCGGTCGGCATCGCAGAGTCCCCCGAACCGGTTTCGGACGTGATGCGGGAATTCTTTGCCTACCGGTACCCGCACCAAAACGGCGGCGCGCCGGTGAAGCTTTCGGTTTCCGCTTTGAAGAAGAGCCATATGGAAGAGGAAGCCGTTGTGCGCGACCTTCCCGAGGCCCATATTGAACATGAGCCGGAGAAACTTCCGCCTGTTCCGAAGTTCATTGCGCCTTCGGAAACAAGCGAGGATATGCGCGGTGCAATGCGCGGAACATGGTATCACAGAATTCTCGAGCTGCACGATTATAACAGGGACGGTTCTGCAGATGACTGGAAGTCCGAAGTGAAAGAAATGGTGAGCGGCGGTCTTGTGCCGAAGGAAACCATTACCGCAATCGATTTCAAAAAGCTTGAGACGTTCTGCCGTTCCGACATCGGACAGCGGATGAAACAGGCAGCTCTTTTGGGCACCTTGAAGAGAGAGCAGGCATTTGTCATGGGCGTTCCGGCCGATACGATTGATGCAGCTTATCCCGCTTCGGAAACGGTTCTGATTCAGGGAATCATCGATGCCTTCTTCGAGGAAGAGGGCGGCATCACATTGGTCGATTACAAGACCGACCGGGTCGGAGCGGAAGACGGAGAAGAGGTTCTTCGGGCCCGTTACGGGATTCAGCTTCGCTATTACGCGGACGCAATCACCCGCGGAACCGGAAAAAATGTAAAAGAATGTGTGATTTACAGTTTTGCTCTTCAAAAATCCGTGCCGTTGTAGTATAATATATGCGGTTATGTGCCCTTCCGTCCCGGACGGAGGATGAGGAGAGAAATCATGCGGGAGAAGATTATATTTGTTTACAATCCGAATGCCGGCAAAAAGAAGATCAGCGTCAAGTTAAACGACATCGTCCGTGAGCTGGTCGAGGACAACTGCGACCTTGTTTTGAGCCCTACGAAAAAGCACGGCGACGCGAAGGAGACCGTGATGACTTATTTGCGTGAAGGCATGCTGAAACGGATCATCTGTTCCGGCGGCGACGGCACGCTTCATGAAGTCATCAACGGCATGCTTTCCTGTGAGCAGACGGACCGCAGAGTGCCTCTTTTATATATTCCGGCCGGCAGCACCAACGACTTCGGAAAGTCCTTAAAGCTTCCGAAGGACATGGTGGAAATCGCCAAGCTCGGCAGGGAAGGCATGTGTTATCCGTGCGACATGGCATTGTTCAATACGGAGTATTTCGTTTACACGGCCGCGTTCGGCATGTTCACGAAGGTTTCGTACGAAACGAAGCAGAGCATGAAGAACGTGTTCGGTCATATGGCATACGTGTTAAACGGTGCCGCGTCCTTAACGCATATTGACAAATACAACATGAAGATTTCGTATGACGACCGTTATACGGAAGGAACCTTCGTTTACGGGATGGTCGTGAATTCCGAGTCCATCGGCGGCTTCAAGGGCATCACCGGCAAAGATGTCTCCTTAAACGACGGTTATTACGAAATGCTTCTTGTGAGGGAATTTAAAGCCTTCGAACTGCCGGATATCATCAACAGCATCCGGCGCGCGGATTATTCCAATCCGAACCTTTTGCATGCAAGAGTCAAGCATGTCCGGTTCGAATGCGATAAGCCTGTTTCCTATACGCTTGACGGAGAGTTCGGCGGGGAATGTAAGGTGGCGGATATTTCCATCCGTTACCGCGCTGTTGATTTCATGATTCCGAAGACTTTAATCGGTCTTTGGGAAGGGGCCGACAAGGCCTGGTAACAAGTACCCGAATTCCGGCAGCATCGTAAAACGAGGGGAACGCCGGAATATCAAATAAAACTTTTGGAGGTAGACTATGTATTATATCGGTGTGGATCTGGGAACGTCATCCGTAAAGCTTCTGATGATGGATGAAAAGGGCGAGATCAAGAATATCGTTTCGAAGGAGTATCCGCTGTTCTTCCCGAAGACCGGCTGGTCCGAGCAGAAGCCTGAGGACTGGTGGACGCAGATGAAGGCAGGCGTTAAGGAACTCGTGAAGGGCTTTGACGCAAGTCAGGTTGCCGGCATCAGCTTCGGCGGACAGATGCACGGTCTTGTCATTCTCGATGAGAACGACAATGTGCTTCGTCCCGCAATTTTGTGGAATGACGGACGTACCCAGGAGGAATGCGATTACCTGAACAACGTCATCGGACGTGAGAAGATTTCCGCTTACACCGCGAACATGGCACTGACCGGTTTCACCGCACCGAAGCTTCTGTGGGTGAAGAAGCATGAGCCCGAAATCTTTTCTAAGATCTGCAAGATCATGCTCCCGAAGGACTACATCGCTTACCTTCTTTCCGGTGTACACTGCACGGATGTTTCGGATGCTTCCGGAATGCTCCTGTTTGACGTTAAGAACAAGTGCTGGAGTAAGGAGATGATCGACATCGTCGGCATCAAGGAAAGCCAGCTTGCCAAGATTTTCGAAAGCTACGAAGTTGTCGGAACGATTCTTCCCGAGGTTGCCGAGGAGCTCGGCCTTCCGAAGACCGTTAAGATCATCGCAGGTGCCGGCGACAATGCCGCAGGCGCTGTCGGAACCGGAACGCTTGAGCACGGCATGTGCAGCGTATCCCTCGGAACGAGCGGTACCGTATTCATCTCGACCGACGAGTTCGCGGTTGACGACGCCAACGCAATGCACTCCTTCGCACATGCGAACGGACGCTATCATTTCCTCGGCTGCATGCTTTCCGCTGCTTCCTCCAATAAGTGGTGGATGGATGACATCATCGGTACGAAGGATTATGCCGCTGAGCAGAAGGGCATTAAGGAAATCGGCAAGAACAACGTTTACTATCTGCCTTATCTGATGGGCGAGCGTACCCCTCATAACAACCCCGACGCAAGAGGCTGCTTCATCGGCCTTTCGATGGATACGAAGCGTGAGGACATGACCCTCGCTGTTATGGAAGGCGTTACCTACGCACTCCGCGATGCACTTGAGATTGCCCGCAGCTTCGGCGTTAAGATCGAGCGTATCCGTGCCATCGGCGGCGGCGCAAAGAGCCCGCTCTGGTGCAAGGTTCTCGCGAACATCATGAACGTTAAGGTTGACAAGATCAACTGTGAAGAAGGCCCCGGCTACGGCGCTGCAATTCTTGCGGCAGTCGGCTGCGGCGAGTACGCAAGCGTTGAAGAGGCTGCAGGCAAGCTGATCCGCGTCGTTGATACGATTGACCAGGATCCTGCTATTGTTGCGGAATATGAGAAGCGTTATCAGATTTTCCGCGGTCTGTATCCCGCACTGGTGCCGTCCTTTAAGGCAATGGCAGAATTAAACAAATAAGACAACAAGCCGGCGGACCCCGTGATACGGGGTTCGCTTTCTGGCGTTTTTAAGTAAGCCTCAGGAGGATGAAAGATGGATGCCTACACCGATTTTGCATCGGTATACGATCTGTGCATGGATGCGGTTCCGTACGACGACTGGGCACAGGCAATCCGTGACCGTCTGACGGAATACGGCATTGCCGACGGACTCGTCTGCGAGCTCGGCTGCGGCACCGGTGAGATGACGGAACGTCTTTCCGACCTCGGCTACGACATGATCGGCGTCGACGCTTCCGAGGATATGCTCATGGAAGCGCGTGAAAAGCTCTATGAGCGCGCGGAAGAGGAAAGTCGTGACATTCTCTACCTTCTGCAGGATATGCGTGAATTTGAGCTTTACGGGACTGTCAGGGCATTTGTCAGTGTATGCGACAGCATGAATTACATGCTCACCGAGCAGGATCTTCTGACGGTATTCCGCCTGGTCAACAATTATCTCGACCGAAACGGCATCTTCCTGTTTGACATGAAGACCGATGCCTGTTACCTCGAGATGGGCGACGAGACACGCGCCGAGAACTTTAACGGCGCCGCCGTCATCTGGGAGAATTCCTACAAAAAGCGCAAGAAACAGAATACGTACCGGGTGACGATGTTTCTTCGCGAGCACGGCGATTTGTACCGCAAATCATCCGAAATCCACGTACAGCAGGCCTACACGGTCGAACAGGTGAAACGGCTTCTTACGGAAGCAGGAATGGAATTCCTTTCGGTTTGGGATGTGGAAACCGGACTTCCGGTCACGAAAGAAACAAAACGCATGATGTTCGCCGCAAGGGAAGGCTTTCAACCCGGAAAATGCTACGAAGCACAATAAGAGACAGGTTATATGAGTGATACTTTGATTCGGGCATATGCCGCGGACGGATTTGTCCGGGCGTTTGCCGCATCCACAAAAGAAATCGTCGCATTTGCCAAAAAGGCACACGGCACGAGTCCGGTCTGCACGGCCGCACTCGGAAGGCTTTTAACGGCGGGCTCCATGATGGGCTCGATGATGAAGAGTAAGGCCGATATCATGACGCTTTTAATCCGCTGTGAAGGACCGATCGGCGGGCTTTGCGTGACGGCAGATGCCGAAGGCAATGTAAAAGGCTACGTGAACGAGCCTCTGGTCATGCTTCCCGCCAAGCCGAACCATCATTTTGATGTCGGCGGGGCTCTCGGAAAGGGCATTCTTTCCGTTATCCGCGACCTCGGACTTAAAGACCCGTATGTCGGAGAGGTAGAGCTGCAGACAGGCGAAATCGCGGAAGATTTGACCTACTATTTCGCGTCGAGCGAACAGACGCCGTCCGTTGTCGGGCTCGGCGTTCTGATGAACAAAGACAACACGGTCGCCTGCGCGGGCGGCTTTATCCTGCAATTGATGCCGGACTGTCCGGAGGAAGTGATTGCGACAATTGAGAAGAACATCAAGGACATTCCGAGCGTCACGGATATGCTTTCCTCGGGCATGAGCCCTGAGGACATCCTGAACAGGACGCTTGACGGACTGAATCCCGAAATTACCGACACGCTGACGCCGAAGTATCTTTGCAACTGCTCGAAGGAGCGTTATGCCAAAGGCATCATGAGTCTCGGCAAAAAGGATCTCGATTCCCTGATTGCAGGCGGGGAGGACATTGAAGTCGTATGCAGGTTCTGCGGAAAGAAATACACATTTTCCGCGGAAGAGCTTAAGGATATGCAGCGTTAAGGAGGACAGATATGGGGACGAAGAACGCATGGCTCAAGTATGACAAAAAAGCCATGAAGGAAGTGATGGATTTTGCGGAGGAATACCGGCAGTTCATCAGTAAGAATAAGACGGAGCGGGCGTGTGCACAGAGCATTATCGCCAAGGCGCAGAAGCTCGGCTTCAAGGATATTACGAAGGTGAAGAAGGCGAAGGCGGGTGACCGTCTGTACGCTTCTTTGATGGGCAAGACGGTTGCCCTGTTCCTGGTCGGAACCGAGCCGCTTTCAGAGGGCATGAAGATTCTCGGCGCTCATATCGATTCCCCGAGACTTGATCTGAAGCAGGAACCGCTTTATGAGGGCATCAGTAACGACGGCACCGATGCGGACCTTGCCCTTTTAGATACGCATTATTACGGAGGCATCAAGAAATACCAGTGGGTAACGCTTCCGATGGCCATGCACGGCGTCATCTGCAAGAAGGACGGCACGGTTGTAAAGGTTTCCATCGGTGACGAGCCCGGAGATCCGGTTTTCGGCATCAGCGATCTGCTGCCGCATCTTGCTTCCGAGCAGATGAATAAGACCGGCGCGAAGATTGTGGAAGGCGAGAAGCTGGATGTCACATTTGCCTCCATGCCGCTTAAGGGCGAGAAGAAAAAGGCCGTTAAGGCGCAGGCACTGAAGCTGCTTTCGAAGAAATACGGCGTTGAGGAAGCCGATTTCATGTCGGCGGAAATCGAGATCGTTCCGGCAGGCGAAGCAAGAGACATGGGCATCGACAGTTCGATGATCATGGGCTACGGTCATGACGACCGCGTATGTGCCTTTCCGTCGGCGGAGGCTATCTTCAGACTGGAATCGACGGACCGCACGGCTGTCTGCCTTTTGGTTGACAAGGAGGAAATCGGCAGCGTCGGCGCGACCGGCATGCAGTCAAGATTCTTTGAAAACACCGTTGCGGAGCTGATGGACCGCATGGGCGATTACAGCGAGCTGAAGGTTCGCCGCGCTTTGCAGAATTCCGTCATGCTTTCGTCCGATGTGAGCGCGGCTTACGACCCGCTTTATGCAAGCGTGAGCCAGACGAGAAATACCGCATTCCTCGGACGCGGCGTCGTATTTAACAAATATACGGGTGCCCGCGGCAAATCCGGCTCGAACGATTCCGCTCCCGAGTACTTCGCTAAGATCCGCAAGGTTTTCGACGATGCGGGTGTTACGTTCCAGACGGCAGAGCTCGGCAAGGTTGATGCGGGCGGCGGCGGAACGATTGCCTACATCATGGGCAACTACGGCATGAACGTCATCGACAGCGGCGTTGCGGTGCAGAACATGCACGCGCCGTGGGAGGTTATCAGCAAGGCCGATCTTTATGAGGCACTGCAGGGCTATCTGGCATTTTACAAAGGCATGTAGGAGAATGATATGGTAACAATCAAGGTTCGCTATATCAGCAAGGAAATCGAGAAGCTCCGCTACATCGACGGTAAATCCGACTGGATTGACCTTCGAAGTGCCGAGGATGTCGATCTGAAGGCGGGAGAGAGCCGCCTGATCAGGCTAGGCATCGCGGTTGAGCTTCCGAAGGGCTATGAAGCGCACATCGTTCCGAGAAGCAGCACGTTTCGGAACTTCGGACTGATTCAGACCAACCACATGGGCGTTGTCGACAACAGCTATTGCGGCGACGATGACGAATGGATGGTTCCGGTCATGGCGGTAAGGGATACGCACATTTCGGTGAACGACCGGATCTGCCAGTTCCGGATCATGGAAAATCAGCCGGCGCTTTGTTTTGAAGAAACGGAACATTTATCCGGAAAGACCCGAGGCGGTTTCGGGACGACCGGTAAAAACTAAAGAACGGAAAGAAGGAAAGACATGATTAAGATTGATATTTTCTCCGGCTTTTTGGGTGCCGGAAAGACGACCCTCATCAAGAAACTGCTTGCGAACGGTTACTGCGGCGAGAAGGTTGTTCTGATTGAGAACGAATTCGGTGAAATCGGTATCGACGGCGGCTTTTTGAAGGAGGCCGGCATTGAGATTACCGAGATGAATTCGGGCTGCATCTGCTGCTCGCTTGTCGGCGACTTCGGCGAAGCGCTTGTCAAGGTTAAGGAACAGTTTCATCCGGACCGTATCATCATCGAGCCCTCCGGTGTCGGCAAGCTTTCCGACGTGGAGAAGGCGGTTCTCAACATCAACGATCCCGACTTTTTCATTACGGGACTTACCACGGTTGTGGATGCCGGCAAATGCCGTATTTACATGAAGAATTTCGGTGAGTTCTTCAACAACCAGGTGGAATATGCGCATACGATTCTTCTGAGCCGTTCCCAGAACGTCAGCGAGGAAAAGCTTCAGGCATGTGTCGCTATGCTTCGTGAGAAGAACAAGGACGCTGCCATCGTGACGACGCCCTGGGATGAGCTGACCGGCGCACAGATTCTTGCCGCGATGGAGACGAAGAGAGACCTTGCCGCTGAGCTTTTCGAGGAAGAGGATATCTGCCCGCACTGCGGACATCACCATGATGAGGATGAGGAATGTGAGCACGGGCATCATCACCACGACGATGATGACGATGATGATCACGAGTGCTGCCATCACCATCATGATGATGACGACGAGCATGAGCATCATCACCATCACCACGACGATGACGATGATCACGAGTGCTGCCATCACCATCATGATGACGATGATGACGATGACGACGAACATGAACATCATCACCACCATGAGGACGGCGAGGAGTGCCACTGCCATGACCATCATCATGAGCACGGACATCATCACCATCATCACGCCGATGAGGTATTCACAAGCTGGGGCCGTGAGACGCCCAAGAAGTTCGATAAGGATGTTCTTACCGACATTCTTGAGAAGCTTTCCGACTCCGAGGATTACGGCATCATCCTTCGTGCCAAGGGCATCGTTCCCGGCACTGACGGCAAATGGTACCACTTTGATCTGACGCCCGGCGAATATGAAATCCGTGAAGGTGCTGCGGACATCACCGGCCGCCTTTGCGTCATCGGAAGCAAGTTAAAAGAGGACGATATCGCAAGTCTTTTTGAGGTATGACATGGAAAAGCCTGTTTTTATCATAAACGGATTTCTGGACAGCGGTAAGACAACCTTCATCAAAGAAACACTGAGAGATCCCCAGTTTCTTTCCGGCGGAAAGCTTCTGATTATCCAGTGCGAAGAGGGTGAGGAGGAGCTTGACGAGGTTGCGCTTTCAAAACTCGGCGTGAGCATCATCTCCGTCGAGGAACAGTCGCAGCTGACCGGAGAATTCTTAAACGGACTCGAGCTTTATTACAATCCCAACATGATTCTTATTGAGATGAACGGCATGTGGAACATGGATGAGATGATGGAGCTCGATTATCCGGACGAATGGGTTCCGTCCCAGATCATTTCGATGGTGGACGGAAGCACGGTTCAGAGCTATCTGACCAATATGAAGAAGATGGTTCTCGACCTGATCCGGTATTCCGACATCATCATCGTAAACCGCTGCGACGACAATACGGACAAAACGCTGATCCGAAGAAGCATCAAGCCGGTTAACCGGAAGGCACAGATCATCTACGAGCGTGCCGACGGCAAGGATCCCGGGCCCGATGAGGTCGAGCTGCCTTACGACATGAGCAGCGATTATCTCGAGATTACCGACGAGGATTACGGCATCTTTTATATGGACTGCATGGACAATCCGAAGAACTATGAAGGAAAAACCGTGCACTTTTTGGGAATGTTGTATTTTTCATCAAAATTCCCGAAGGGCTACTGCGTTCCGGGCCGCATGGCGATGACATGCTGCGTGCAGGATATCGCTTTCATCGGCATGCTGACGAAGGCGCCTGCCGTTGTGGACGCAAAACTCCTGAAAAACCGCGCATGGGTTTATGTAACCGCGACGGTTAAGGTTGAGTACCAGAAGGAATACAAGGGCAAGGGCCCTGTTTTATACGCAACACGCTTCGAGCCGGCCGAGGAGCCTGCCGAGAAGACGGTATATTTTACCTGAGGTTTTCATGAAAAGCATCAAAGAACAGTTTCCGGCAATCAAAGTGCTCGGAAGAACATCAAAAGAGAATCCGTACGTCCTGTTCTGGACCGGAAGCCGCTACGAATTCGGTGCGAAGGCAGCGAATCTTTCGGTTGTGCTCAAGGCTTCCTTTTCGACGTTCGAGCAGTGGATTACCGTTTTGTATGACGGCGTTCCGCTGATCCGCATGCCTTTATGCCAAGGGGAAAATGTCATACAGATTTTACGAAACCGCAACCCCGAAACATTGCATAACATCCGCATCATCAAGGAATCGCCCGTGATGCCCGGGGACGGTGAGCCGTATATCGAGCTTACGGATATCATGACGGACGGCACGATTGAGGCCGTTCCCGAAAAGAAAAGAAAGCTTCTTTTCATCGGCGATTCGATTACGTCCGGCGAGGGCGCAAAGGGTGCGAGAACAGAAGAGGACTGGGTTCCGGCGCTGTTTTCGGCCGTGGACAATTATGCCTATATGACGGCGGAACGCCTCGGCGCGGATTATCAGAGCCTCAGCCAGAGCGGCTGGGGGCTTTTGTGCGGCTACGATAACGATTTGCGCCACAATATGCCCGATACCTTCAAAGAAGTCTGCTCGATTGCGTACGGCGACGGCGCAAAAAGGGAGGTCAGGGGAGCGGAGCAGCCGTATGATTTTTCACGGTTCATTCCCGACGTCGTTATTCTGAATCTCGGAACGAATGACGGAAACGGCCTTACTATGCCTGCGTTTACGAGCCCGGCTACCGGAGAAACGTTCAAGATGGAGGCCGGAGAGAAGGAGCTGCTTTCCGAGGCATCGAAGAGACGCTTCATCGAGAAGGCGGTTGCCTTTTTGTCGGATATCCGCTGTGCCTATCCGGCCGCTGAGATCTGCTGGTGCTACGGGATGCTCGGAAATCCGATGAAGCCCGTGATTATGGAAGCTTTAAAGACTTACCGCGGCTTTACGAACGATGCGGCGGTACGCTATATTGACCTGCCCGAGGCATCGGGAGATTCGTTCGGTGCGAGATGGCATCCCGGAAAGCGCTGCCATGAAAAAGCCGCCGAAACGATTGCCAATACGTTAGAGCCGTACTTCTGTACGTTGGGGAGATAATTCGGAGAAAACATGAAGAAGAAAACAGTCTGCAGCATTGCTGTTCTATTGATTCTCGGACTGTGCCTGTATGTTGTTTACAGCATGGGCAACCGAAAATCACCTGCGAAAATCGAGTTACGGGATACCCCTGCGGCGACACCGACCGTAAATGCCGGCCCGAGTCTTAACGGCACACCTGCCGTGACGAATGCGCCGACAGCCACCGGTACGCCGGTTACCGGCGCCGTTGGTGTGACACCGGCTGTAACCGGGGAAGGCGTTACCGGCACCGTAACGCCTTCTTTGACTCCGACACCTACCGTAAAACCTACACCGACCGTTAAGACGGGAGAGAACGACCTTCCTCCCGTTGTCATAGATACGCCGACGTCTGAACCGACGGAGGAGCCTGTTCCTTCCGGAAAAGCGACGCCGACGCCGTCGGGCGGCGAGAAGCCGACCCCGAAGCCGACGAACATTCCGACAAAGAGTGTTACGCCGACACTGACTGTTGCTCCGACGAAAGTGCCGAAAGGCGGCAATGTCGGAGACGACGGAGTGATCCGCCTGCCGGTTATTCCGGCTGAAGATAAATAACACGAAAAGGAGATTGTATTCATATGGCTTTCATGCAATTGAAGAACATCGGAAAAATCTATGTTTCCGACGGTGCCGTTGCGGTCGGCATCCGAAATGTCAATCTTTCCTTTGACCCGGGGGAGTTTGTAGCCATCACCGGAGCATCCGGTTCCGGTAAATCCACGCTTTTGAACGTCATCAGCGGTATGGATACGTACGAGGAGGGAGAACTTCTGATCGAAGGGAATCCGACTTCGCATTATGTGCAGTCGGACTGGGAAGAATACAGGGAAAAGTATATTTCCTTCATCTTCCAGGATTACAACATCATCGACAGCTTTACCGTTCTGCAAAACGTAGAGCTTTCTTTGATGAGCATCAAAAACCCGCTTGAGAGACGCCGCAGGGCAATGGAACTCTTAAAAAGAGTAGGTCTTGAGAAGCATCTGCGCCAGAAGGGAAGCAGGCTTTCTGGCGGCCAGAAGCAGCGCTGCGTCATTGCGCGTGCGCTTGCCAAGGACAGCCCGATCATCCTTGCCGATGAACCGACCGGTAACCTCGACGCGCAGTCATCAAAGGAAATCATCGAGTTACTCCGCGAAGTCTCTAAGGACAAGCTTCTGATTGTCGTCACCCACAACTTCGAAGAAGTTGAGAACTATGCGACAAGACATGTCCGCGTCTTCGACGGCGCCATCGAGTCTGACAGAAAGTTGGTTGAGACGGTACCTGTTTCGGCAAATGCCACACCGTCCGAAGCTTCTGCGGAAATCACTGCATCGGCTCCTGCAGAAGAAGAAAAGCCTGTTGAGAAGGCAGCCAGGGAGCTTTCCAGGGATGTCAGAAACGGTCTGCACCTCGGATGGGCTTCGTTTCTTGCAAGACCGAAGCTTACTGCTTTTTTGTGCCTGATTCTGTTGATCGGCACGCTCGGCGCGGTACTCATTTCCGGCTTCATCGGCGATGCCTTCGCCATGTTCGGAAAGTTTTACATGTTCAAGCAGCAAAAAGGCCGTGTCATCCTCAGTAACCGCATTGCAAGGGACTTCACGGAAGCAGAGCTTGAAGAGCTTTCCAAGAAATACGGCGCGTCAACTTATTACCGTTATGATGCGATTCTTGACGCTGACGTGGTTACGGAGCATGATTTCCAAATCACCTACGACCGCTTTTTCATGGAATCCTTTGACTGGGTTACGGTGAAAATCGGCGCTACGAAGGAAGCTGTAGGTCCGGCACAGTACGGCCGGTATCCCGAAGCGGAAGACGAGGCTCTCTTATATGTTCCGCTTTGCTATAAGAATTACTATATTCAGGACGGACAGATCAACCGTCAGCTGAACAGTGTCGGCATGGATATGAATCCAATCAGGGTATTTAACAGCGAAAATTACCGTTATGAAATCGTCGGAATCCGGTTCTTCCTTGATAACACGAAGCCGGCGAAACTGGTACTTACGGAAAAGGGTTACGACAGGCTTGCGGAGGCAGTCAGCAAGCACTGGAATGAAGTGAGAAGCCTTCAGAATAACGATATCGGCAGCTTCTTCATGGTACTCGATTCCTTCAACAACCTGCTGCATCCTGACGACGGCGTATATAACCAGGCATCCCTGATTTTTAAGTCGGAAAGCGATGCCAGGAAGGCTGTGGAAAAGCTGACGAAGGACGGCTATCTTGCCTGTACCTCGAAGGAAACCTATCATCCCGACCTTCTCGATATTGCAATCCGTATCTTTGTCGGCGGTTTTTCCTTCCTGATGTGGGTCGGATCGATTATATTCCTGACATTTTTCGTAAACCTTTGCACGCACCGTTCGTTGGATGTTGTGAAGGGAGACCTGACGATATTCCGTTCGATGGGCATTTCGGTGAAGGTCATCAAAATCAGCATGTTCATCCGGATGTATATTTCCGTCATTCCGGCGTTTCTGATTACGTTGGTTCTCGGTTTGCTGGTTTATCATTCGCCGAACTACAATAATTTTGTCCGTTACCTGCATTTCCGCGATTATGCCATCGTGGTCATCGGCATTCTTCTGATTACGACGCTTGTTACGAGAAAGCAGATTAAACGCCTCTTCAATGAAAGCGTAAAGAAGACGTTGAGGGGAGGTGCGGAAGCATGATTAAGCTCAATCATCTTGACAAGTTTTTCAACAAGAACAAGTCCAACGAGATTCATGTCATCAACGACATCTCGATTGATTTTCCGGACCACGGCATGATTGCCCTGTTCGGAAGAAGCGGCTGCGGTAAGACGACGCTTCTTAACGTCATCGGCGGTTTAGACAAAGCAAACGGCGGCTCCGTCTTTATCGAAGGACAGGAGATGAGCGCCAAAAAGGATGAACTCCGTAACAAGTATATCGGTTACATTTTCCAGAATTACTGCCTGAGCATGAACGATACCTGCTTCGATAACGTTGCGGCATCGCTCCGGCTTTGCGGCATGCGTGACGAGGAGGAGATAAAAAGACGCGTCATGACTGCGCTTACGGCAGTCGGCATGCAGACGTATTTCAAGCGGACGCCGAACTCTCTTTCCGGCGGTCAGCAGCAGCGTATTGCCATTGCAAGAGCAATCGTGAAGAATCCGCAGATCATTCTGGCCGATGAGCCTACCGGTAACCTCGACGAGGCCAATACCGTAACCATCATGAACATCTTAAAGGATATTTCCAAAGATCACCTTGTTCTTCTGGTTACGCATGAAGCCAATCTGGTTGATTACTACTGCGATTCCGTCATCGAGCTTTCCGACGGACAGATTGTCGGAACAAGAAACAATGAAGACGCTTCCGGATACCGCGCAAAGGATAAGAATACCATCTATCTCGGCGAGTACGAAAGAAGCGAGATTAACAGCGATGCCGTAGCCATCGACTATTACGGCGAGAAGCCTTCCGAGCCCGTGAAGGTTCGCCTGATTAACCGTAATGGCGTGATGTATCTGAAGGTTGATTCTCCCGGCGTGCATGTGCTTGACGAGTCCAGCGAGGTGCACATTGAAGAGGGCGTTTTCGAGGCAGGAACGGTTGTCAATCCGGATGAGGTCAAAATGGCACTCGACCTTAGTCAGCTTCCGCCCGTTGAAGGAAGCAATTACGGCAAGCTGTTCTCTTTAAAGGACGGCATCAAATCCGGCTTCCGGCAGATTACGGACCGCTTCAAGAATAAGAAGAGTGCAAAACGGCTGCGCAGAGTCATGGTATTTTTCGCAATCGTCGTTGTGTTCTACATTGCTTATTCCGGGTCTCCGATCCGCAGACTGAAGGAATTAAAGAACGAGTACAATCAGAAGGCGGTTCTCGCAATTTTCACGCACGGAAACGTTGATGAAAAGACTGCAGAAGAGCTGATAAATCTGCCCAATGTGCCGGAAAGCGGCGCAGAGCGTGTCACGCTGAACAAATACACCAATTACGGCCGGGTTCGCTTCAACTTTGCCATCGGTTCCTTTGAGACTTATCGTTTAAGCCTTCTGAGTTCTAACGGTTCCAATCTTTCCCTGGATGTTAACGTACGTCCGAAGGAGGACGCAAAAGGGAAGCTTCTGTGCAAACTCGGCGACGGAGAGAACGTATATGACATTTTCCTGTCCGCTACGGCTGCAGACAATCTGCTGAAGTCGCCGCCTTATGATTTCATTAACGACTACGAAGATCTGCTCGGCATGATCTGTGACGGCAGTCTGGTTTACGCGAAGGACAATTATGAGCGTGCCCTGAAGGAGAAGGAAGAGGCAGAGAAGAAAAAGGATTCCGACGAGGACGTGGATCCTGATCAGGATGAATACGATCCGTATTATGACGATGCGTATTACGACGATTATTACGACAGCTACGGACAGGGATATGATAAATCCGAAAAGGTCTTCCGGGTAGCCGGCATCATCGATACGGATGAATATGTTGTCTATGTGGATGAGTCCTTCTTCAATCCGTATTCCGTCATTACGATGTCAAACTACAAAAGAGATAACGCTGACGGTGATCCCTATATTCCGTTCATGTCATGTGTGGTTTATTCCAATGATGTTGCGAAGACGAAGGCGTATATGCAGGCACATTATGTAGGGGATATCAGAGACTGGGAGGACCTTTGCAAGGAGGATATTCTCGAGGCCAATGCAGCCCTTTACAGCAGCATGATTTCGATTCTCGTCATGATCGGCATCCTGAGCCTTTGCATGTACTTCATCATGAAGTCCGTTTACATGAATCGCATGAAGGAGTTCGGAATCTACCGTGCCATCGGTGTTTCGAAGAAGAACCTGATGTACCGCAGCTTCGTGGAGACCGCCGTTACAACGATGCTTACCGTCTTTGTCGGCTATCTGATTGCGACGGTTGCCATTTCGTACATCGTAAGCTCCAGTAAATCCGCGGCGCAGTATTTCTATTATCCGCTTTGGATGAAGCTTCTGGTGCTTGTATTCCTGTTCGCGGTATGTCTGTTCAGCGGAACGATTTCCGTTCGAAAGGTGCTTCGTAAGACACCTGCGGAAATCCTGGCCAAATACGATATTTAGCAAGAAAGCGTCCCGGTTAAGCCGGGACGTTTTTTTCGTGGAAAATGTCACATTTTCCGCTTGACAGAACCGGCAACGCGGTGTATAGTAATGATAGTAGTAAAAAACTACTATGAAAGGAGGCGGCCTATGAAGGAGAAGAGAAATGCAGACGGTTTGACCGAAGCCGAGTTTTTGAAGGCTTACCGGCCGGGGGATTATGAACGGCCGTCCGTAACGGTAGATGTGCTGCTCCTTCGGATGAAAGACGATCTGTCATGCCTGCAGACGCTTTTGATTCGGCGAAGGAATCATCCGTATCTGGGCTGCTGGGCACTGCCTGGCGGGTTCATTGAAATGAAGGAATCAGCCTACGAGTCAGCTTGCCGTGAACTGAAAGAAGAAACCGGAATCGACGGGATCTATCTGGAACAGTTGTATACGATGAACCAGCCGGACCGCGATCCGAGAATGCGCGTCATCGACATCGCCTATACCGGGCTGATTCCGTATGACGAACAGACGGAAGCAACGGCCGGAGACGACGCCGAGGATGCGGGATGGTTCGACATTCAGTTCACGAATGACCGGATTGTTCTGTCACAGGCAGAAAAAGATGTAAGAATCGAATATAAGCTTTCCGAGAAGTCATTTAAAAACGGCATCATTGCGGTTCGCAATTACGTGCCGGAGGCGGTCGGGGAAGAAAGTCTTGCGTTTGACCATTCCGAGATTGTTCTCGAGGGGTTGATGAAGCTTCGAAACAAGGTGCTGCTTTCCGATTGCGCGTTTAACCTGGTCCCGAAGGAATTCACGCTTCCGGACCTGCAGAAGGCTTACGAGGTCATCCTCGGGACCGAGCTTTACAAAGCCAACTTCCGGGATAAGATGGCATCGAAGATTGAACCGCTTCATTACGTGGCGAAACCGATTTCCGGAAACCGTGTGGCTCAGGTATACCGGTATAAAGAACAATAGGAGGTGCTCTTATGAAGAAACTGCTTGTTGTTGTGGATATGCAGAACGATTTTGTGGACGGCGCTCTGGCCAATGAAAACGCCAAGGCGATCGTTCCTGCAATGAAGGAATTCATCGGTGCCTGGAAGGACGACGTCGTATTTACCAGAGACACCCACACCGAAGAATATATGGAAACGCTCGAAGGCAGGAAACTGCCCGTTACGCACTGCGTGAAGGGAACCGAGGGACATGAAGTGATTCCCGAGCTGAAGCCCTTTGCAGACCGGATTATTGCAAACGGCGGACGTGCTTATATCGATAAGCCCGTTTTCGGCGCCGAGGAGCTCGGCCTTTTCGTAAGGGAGAACGGCTATGACGATGTGACGCTGATCGGCGTCTGCACAGGCATCTGCGTCATCAGCAATGCCGTAATCATCCGCGCGTTCAATCCGGAGACCGACGTAAACGTGGTCGCGGATTTGTGTGCATGTCTTACGCCCGAAACGCATCAGACGGCAATCGACGCAATGAAAACATTTCAGGTGAATATCATTTGAGTTAAAAGGAGAATACTGTTATGAAACTTGAGAGAATCGTGAATTCCTTACTGGAGACCGACCTTTACAAATTCTCGATGGGGCAGGCGATCTACCATCAGTTCAGCGATTATAAGACGACCTGGTCCTTCAAATGCAGAAATACGGATGTGCATTTCACGCCCGAGATGGTGCAGGAGATTAAGGAGCAGATTCTTGCGTACTGCGACCTGCGCTTCAATGAGGACGAGCTTGAGTACCTGCACAACATCCGCTGGCTGAAGGGCTCCTATGTGGATTTCCTTCGTCTTTGGAGACCGAATTTCGAAGATTTCGAGATTACCGATCAGGCAGAGTGCGGACTTGCCATCGAAACGAGAGGAACGTGGCTCAACACTTCGATGTATGAGATTCCGACGCTCGCGATTGTCAACGAAGTATACTTCCGGATGGCATATGATTACAAGAAGCTTATGAGAAGCTTTAAGAAGCGCCTTGAGGAGAAGGCCGGCTGGGTGGAAAGCGGCAAATACATCCTCGGCAACTATTCCGAGTTCGGTCTTCGAAGAAGACTTTCCGCCGAGGCACAGGAGCTGGCGGTTAAGAGACTCGCTAAGGTTAAGTCTGAGAAGTCCCACTTTGTCGGAACCTCGAACGTTTACCTTGCAAAGAAGTATCATCTGATGCCGGTCGGTACGATGGCGCATGAGTGGATCATGTGCGTCGGCCAGGGCAACCACAGACATAACCCCGCATACTCGAACCATTACGCTTTGGATGCGTGGGTAAAGGAGTACGGCGTATTGAACGGTACCGCATTGACGGATGCCATCACGACCGACTGCTTCCTCCGTGACTTTAACCTGACTTATGCAACGCTGTTCAGCGGTGTGCGCCACGACAGCGGCGATCCGTTCGCCTGGGGTGACAAGATGCTTGAGCATTACAAGAAGATCGGCATCGACGGAAGCCAGAAGACCCTTCTGTTCAGCGACAGCCTTGATTTCGAGCGCGCCGACAAGCTATTCCGTTACTTCAACGGCAAAGCAAAGGTCGCATTCGGAATCGGTACCTATATTGCAAACGATACCGATGTGCCGCCGCTTAACATCGTCATGAAGACGACCGCCTGCAACGGCAACGATGTCGCCAAGATTTCCGACACCGAGGGCAAAGGCCTTTGCAAGAATCCCGAATATGTCGACTACCTGCAGCGAAGCATCAACTGGCGCATGGTCCACGAGAGCAAACCCATCACCGATTGGGACGTCGTCGGCCAGGACCGCTAGGAATATCGGAAACGTGACCGTTTTCATCGGTTTGCGGTTTCGTATAAGCTTCCCATTTCTTTTGTGATAACCTGATTTCAAATAATACGGACCGGAGACATTTTTATGCCCTCCGGTCCGTAGTGTTTTTTATCGAGAAGAGAAAAGTACGGACTGATTCCGACCTGCATCATCCAGGTCCGTAGACCTGAATCACTGACATCCTGCATTCCCCTGAAAAGTACGGACTAAATAAGTTCAGAATCAATTTAGTCCGTAAGAAAGAAGCTAAATCATCTTTCAATTTCTTGAAAAGTACGGACTAAATCGGAAATAATTCTTCCCGGTCCGTAAATGAAGTAACAGGGGCACCTCCGAGACAAGAATCAGTACGGACTTACAGATATTCTCAGGAGCAAAGTCCGTACCTGAATCGTAAAACAAAAAAAGAAAGGTGGGAACAGAGCTAATTCCATGCCGAAAACCAAAAACCATATATACTTGTTTCCCACGATAACAGTATAAAAAACTAAAGCAGCCGCGCCACGGAGCAGATGCGAGAGGGCTTGATCGCCCGGTTCGCATCTGCTGCCGTAGGCAGGCTGCTGTTACGTTGTTTCGTACCGTGTATCGGCCTGAAACTAATTATGTTGTTTCGTCCCGTGTACCGGTCTGAAACTAAAAACTAAAGCAGCCGCGCCACGGAGCAGGTGCGAGAGGGCATTTTCGCCCGGTTCGCATCTGCTGCCGTAGGCAGGCTGCTATTATGTTGCTTAGTACCGTGTATCGGCTTGAAACTAAGATATGTTGCTTAGTACCGTGTATCGGCCTGAAACTAAGATATGTTGCTTAATACCGTGTATCGGCCTGAAACTAAGATACGTTGTTTAGTCCCGTGTATCGGCCTGAAACTATAAACTGGCTTCGAGTCTTTCCCTGATTGCCTTGATGAAATCCAGGGAATTAACAGCAGTGCTCTTGAAGCCGGGGCTTACAAGACCGGAAAGGTCCTTCGTCATAATGCCGTCATTCAGAGTCTTGATAACCGCGCCTTCGAGCTTGTCAGCAAAGTCCATCAGGTCGGCAAGGCCGTCCTTCTCACCGCGCTTACGAAGAGCACCGGACCATGCGAAGATAGTCGCAACCGGGTTGGTCGAGGTTTCCTCGCCCTTGAGGTAACGGTAATAGTGACGGGTAACGGTGCCGTGTGCGGCTTCGTACTCGAAATTGCCGTCGGGGCTTACGAGAACGCTGGTCATCATCGCGAGGGAACCGAAAGCGGTGGAAACCATATCGCTCATGACGTCACCGTCGTAGTTCTTGCAGGCCCAGATGAAACCGCCCTTAGAACGAATGACACGGGCAACGGCATCGTCAATCAGAGTGTAGAAGTAAGTGATGCCGGCGGCCTCAAAGCGTTCCTTGTAATCGTTGTCGTAGATTTCCTGGAACAGATCCTTGAAGCGGTGGTCGTATTTTTTACTGATTGTATCCTTTGTGGAGAACCAGAGGTCCTGCTTTACGGAAAGCGCATACTCAAAGCAGCTTCTCGCAAACGACTCAATCGAGGTATCCTTGTTGTACATGCCCTGCAGAACACCGGGACACTCGAAATCGTAAATCGTCTCACGCATCTCGGTGCCGTCCTCGCCGGTGAAGACAAGCTCGGCTTTCCCTTTGCCGGGAATACGGAATTCGGTGTTCTTATAAACATCGCCGTAAGCGTGACGGGCAATCGTGATCGGCTTCTCCCACGTGCGAACGTTGGGTTTGATCGAGTCAATCATGATCGGAGCACGGAATACGGTGCCGTCCAGTACGGAACGGATTGTGCCGTTCGGACTCTTCCACATCTTCGTAAGGCTGTATTCGGTAACACGCTGTGCGTTCGGCGTGATGGTGGCACATTTGACAGCGACACCGTACTTCTTTGCGGCATAGCTTGCGTCCCACGTAATCTGGTCCTGCGTGCGCTCACGCTCCGGCAGACCGAGATCGTAGTATTCTGTCTTCAAATCTACAAAGGGAAGAATCAGTTCGTCCTTGATCATCTGCCAGAGGATGCGTGTCATTTCGTCGCCGTCCATCTCGACGAGGGGAGTGGTCATCTGAATCTTGCTCATGGAAACCTCCTGTGCGGCACTGCCGCTTTTTTTATTGGAAAATGTTACACCGTCTCAGTGCTGCTGTGCATAATAATTGATCAGGCAGCCGTCGAGGATGATGGTCTTTTCATCGTTCGTGAGACCCTTAATGCAAAGGGTGATTTCATCAACCGTGCCGTCCTTCTTCAATACCTTTGCGGTGAAGTTCTCGGCGCCGTTCTTGATGCCTTCGCGAACGCCCGGAATGAAGACGTAGTCGCCTTCCTCATACGGGAAATCAGCGCCTTCAGGCAAGGTAAACGGAAGAATGCCCCAGTTGATGCAGTTGCTTCTGTAACGCTTGGTAGCATATTCGTAGCAGATGTTAGCGTAACCGCCGAGTACCTTCTGGCAGCTTGCAGCCTGCTCACGTGCAGAACCGTCACCGGGACGGTTAGCAAAGACACAGGAACCGAACTGCGTGTTCTTAAGGAGCTTCTCGGCATCGCCGAAGCGGGAGAGTACGGAAACAAGTTCAGCAGGCGTCTTGCCGTCACGGCGCTCCAGGTCAACCGCATGGATTGCCTTGCTGCGGCCGACATACTCGGGAACGCGGCGGGACAAGGCAAACTCGGAAAGACGAAGAGGATTCGAACGGTAGGAGCTGGTCTCACCGGAAGGAATCAGTTCATCGGTCGTCGTAACCGGATCGCGGATGACGGCGGCAAGCTTCACGAGCATGTTGTCGGTAAGCGCCTCCATCTTAGGCCAGTCGGTGATGTTCGGTCCGAGAATCAGCTCGACGCTCGGATCGGCCTTGCCGTAACCGTAGTAAAGTCTGTTCTGATATACGGTCTTATCGAAATGATAAGGATGATTCGGTACTTCGTACTCAATATCGGTTGCAGCGGTGATGACGCCGCCGTTTAAAGCGGTAGCAGCAATGCTTCGTGCATCCATCAAAGCCACGCCGCAGATCTGACCTTCGCCGGGCTTACTGCCTTCTCGGTTCGGGAAGTTACGGGTCGTATGACGGAGCGAGAGACCGTCGTTAGCCGGAACATCGCCTGCGCCGAAGCACGGACCGCAGAACGAAGGCTTGATGACAGCGCCGGCCTTCAAAAGCTCGGACGTGGCACCGACCTTGGTGAGCTCAAGGCTTACCGGAACGCTGGTCGGATATACATTCAAAGAGAAGTAACCGTTGCCGCAGCTCTGATTTTTAAGAATCGCGGCAGCTTCGTCGATGTTATCGAACAGACCGCCTGCGCAGCCTGCGATGACACCCTGGTCGGCATAAACCTTGCCGTCCTTAACCTTATCGGTCAGATGGTAGGAAACATTCTTAAACTTCGTTGCGGCTTCCTTCTCGACACCTTCAAGAATCTCTTTGGCATTTGCCACGAACTCGTGAATCGTGTAGGCATTGCTCGGGTGGAACGGAAGCGCAATCATCGATTCGGCCTTAGAAAGGTCAATCGTAATCAGGCGGTCATAGTAAGCACCGTCTTCGGGAGCGAGCTTCTTATAGCATTCCGCACGGCCGTGCGCCTTGTAGAAGCCCTCGGTGATTTCGTCGGTCTCCCAAACGGAAGAGAGACAGGTTGTTTCGGTCGTCATGACGTCAACGCCGTTACGGAAATCAATCGGAAGGTTCTTGATGCCGGGGCCGACAAACTCCAGCACGCGGTTCTTTACGAAGCCGCTTGCAAACGTTGCCTTAACGAGCGCGAGAGCGATGTCGTGCGGACCGATGCCGCGCTTCGGGGTGCCGGTTACATAAACGAGAACAACCTCGGGAAGATCGAGATCCCAGGTGTTCTTAAGAAGCTGTTTAACAAGCTCGGGGCCGCCCTCGCCGACACCCATCGTGCCGAGCGCACCGTAACGGGTGTGGGAATCGGAACCGAGAATCATATTGCCGCAGGCGGAGAGCTCTTCACGGGCATAGGAGTGAATGACGCTCTGGTTGGCGGGAACATAGATGCCGCCGAACTTCTTCGCGGCGGAAAGACCGAATACATGGTCATCCTCGTTGATGGTGCCGCCGACCGCGCAAAGAGAGTTGTGGCAGTTCGTCATCGCATACGGAAGCGGGAACTCGTTAAGTCCGCTTGCACGTGCGGTCTGAATGATGCCGACATAAGTAATGTCATGGCTGACCATGGCATCAAAACGTATCTTTAACTTGTCCGGATTTCCGGAAGTATTGTGTTTCTGAAGAATCGAATAGGCGATGGTTTTCTTTCGGGCTTCCGCCTTATCACATCCGGTGGCCGGAACGGGAACTCCGTTCTGGTAAATGACACCGTTTTCCTGCAAAGTGATCATGAAAATCCTCCTTGTATCATTGGATTATTGCATACAGAGTTTATTATAGAAAAATCACAGTGGGATGTCAACCGAAAATGCCGTTTCGAAAGGGCGAAGAAATAGAAAATAACAGGCGATTTTTGGGCAAAATACACAGAATTTCATTTTCCGGGAAAAAAGCAAATGACAAACCGAAAAAAGTATGATATAGTTTATTTTGGTATAAGAAAATACAAAATGTGGTATTGGGAGGTTTAAGCCATGGCCGTTAATTCAGTCATCAAGCACAGCGTGATGCCGAAGGACATGTATCAAGCCAGGATGTGGAAACCGGAGGAGGTTTTTATCGGAAACTCCGCGTACCATATTGTCATTTCTCCCGCTTCCAAGAAGAACGGCGCGATGCAGTTTCATATTGCCGCATTGAAGGACGGCGAGGTACAGACTTTTAAGGACCTGAATAACACACTTTACGATATTACGGCAACGAAGTATATCGACGAGCTGAACCAGCGGATGAGCGATGCGCTGCAGGATCAGATTAAGTGGACCCATACCGGAAACCATGATATTTATGTTTCCTACGGACACGTTTCGCAGTGGGAGGAAGGAACCTCCGCGAAGGAGACTCCGATCCGCATCATCATGATGGTGAAGAATGTCGAGAACATGACGCCCGACGAGGAGAAGCTTCTTCGCAAGATTTTAAAGGGCGAGCTTGTGGAATGGATGGATTCCGTCATCAGCGATAAGCCCGCCATCGAGAAAACGAAGCAGGATTATGAAAACGACCTTGTCAAGGTCATGGATACCTCGATGCTGCCGCATACAAAGAGCAGTTTCAATCCGATTCCGCTGATTACGTTAATCGGTCTGGCATTTGCCATTCTCGGCGTATTCTATGCGAAGTATGAAATCTTCCAGGTATGCGCCGTTGTACTGAGCGGCTATGCCGGATTCCGCGGTTACCAGCGCGGCATGAGAGAGTTTGCCATCGTGAACGGCATCGTATGTGCCATTTCGTTGTTCTTTATCTATTACGGTTATGTAAACGCCTGACAGCGGCGAACGAATAAGCATCAAAAAACCTTCCCTGTTTCGGGGAAGGTTTTTCAAAATGTTAAGGTTTGTACTGCATGATCCGGTAATCACCGCGGCTCAGTTTGTAAAGCGGATGGTCCTCTTTGATGAACCGGAAACCGCATGCCGCTGCAAGCCTTACGGAAGCAGTGTTGCTTCGTTCAATGACCGCAAGAAGCATCGTGTCGCCGATTGCCTCAGCCTGCATATTCAAAAAAGCGGCAACCGCTTTCTGCCCGAAGCCGATCCCCCTTTTTTGCGGGACGATGTAATAGGAGAGGTTCATTGCCTCGGAAAGCAGGTCGGACTGCTCGACGGCAACATAGCCAATCAGCGAACCGTCCGCACCGGCAATTCCGTACGGATGAAGCAAAGGATGCAAACGCCCGAATTCGTGCTCGTTTTGATACCGCTCGTAAAGCTCCGTCTCCGAAAGATTCTTAATCCGCGCAGGAAGAAGATAAGGCTCTTTCTGCTGCAGTTTATATATGGTTTTGTAATCATCAAAGCCGAGTGTGACAAATGTGAAACCGTCCGCCGAAAAAGCCGGATGACT
>JAFYYS010000023.1 GCA_017546025.1 Lachnospiraceae bacterium
TCAGCGGCATCATGCATGTGGAGAACGGCGCGTATAATTATGCTCTTTCGATTCTGAAGAGCAACAACGGGGATCCTTCCTCCTGCAACCGTTTCACATTTGCCTACACCAATCCGAAGGCAGGTGAGGGACGCTTTATCCACACTTACATGGGTGACGGAAACCCGCTTCCGAGCTTTGAGGGCGAGCCTACGCAGGTGGATATCGTCGGCGATATCGATGCGTTTACCGATACGGTTTGGAACAGCCTGAACGAGGACAACAAGGTGTCCCTGTTCGTACGCTTCATCGACATTGAGACCGGCGCTTTTGAGAGCCGGATCGTGAATAAGAATCAATAATTCCGGAGGACGAAACTATGAACGAACTTGAACTGAAGTACGGCTGTAACCCGAACCAGAAGCCTTCCCGCATCTTCATGGCGAACGGAGAGGACCTTCCGATTACGGTTTTGAACGGCAAGCCGGGCTATATCAATTTCATGGATGCCTTCAACGGCTGGCAGCTTGTAAAGGAACTGAAGAAGGCGACCGGTCTTCCGGCAGCCACCTCCTTCAAGCACGTAAGCCCTGCAGGAGCTGCGGTCGGTCTTCCTTTGACCGATACGCTTCGTAAGATTTACTGGGTTGACGATCTCGGCGAGCTTTCCCCGCTTGCCTGCGCTTACGCAAGAGCCAGAGGCGCTGACCGCATGAGTTCCTTCGGCGATTTCATCGCTCTGTCCGATGTGTGTGATGTTTCGACCGCCAACATGATCAAGAGAGAAGTAAGCGACGGTGTCATCGCTCCCGGTTACGAGCCCGAGGCACTTGAGATTTTAAAGACCAAGAAGAAGGGCAACTACAACGTCATTCAGATTGATGAGAATTATATTCCCGAGGCTCTTGAGCGTAAGCAGGTTTACGGCATTACCTTCGAGCAGGGACGTAACGAGCTGAAGATTGACGACAACCTTTTCGCAAATGTTCCGACTAAGAACAAAGAGCTTCCCGAGCTTGCAAAGATTGACCTGATCATCTCCCTGATCACGCTGAAGTATACGCAGTCCAACTCCGTATGCTACTGTAAGGGCGGCCAGGCAATCGGTATCGGTGCAGGACAGCAGTCCCGTATCCACTGCACGCGTCTTGCCGGATCCAAGGCCGACAACTGGTGGCTCCGTCAGTCTCCGGAGGTTCTGAACCTTCCTTTCCTTGACACAATCGGACGTGCAGACCGCGACAACGCAATCGATCTTTACATCGGTGAGGATTACATGGACGTTCTGGCCGAAGGCAAATGGCAGAACATCTTCAAGACAAAGCCCGAAGTATTTACGGCTGAGAAGAAGCGTGCATGGCTTGATAAGAACACTGACGTAGCACTCGGTTCCGATGCATTCTTCCCGTTCAGCGATAACATCGAGCGCGCTTTCAGAAGCGGCGTGAAATACATCGCCGAGCCGGGCGGTTCCGTTCGTGACGACCTTGTTATCAAGGCGGCCGACGACCACGGATTGTACATGGCATTTACCGGTATCAGACTGTTCCACCACTGATTCAGGTGTAAGGGACGGGGTGCTCACAGAGAATACTAAAGCAGCCTGCCTGGAGTAACTGACGCGGGCGCACCGGATTAATCGATAATACAGAAGCAGCCTGCCTGCGGCAAGATGTCTCGGAAGGAGGATTATCCTTCCGAGACATCTTCCGGGCGCGGCTGCTTTCTCTATATTATGGTGCGCCCGCGAATGTGACGATTCGGGGCAGGCTACTAAATTTATTATCTGAAGGGCACCCCTGTCTTGCGGAGAAATGAAAGGCTGAAAAGAACTGCCTCCTTTCCGAGTATTCGGGAAGGAGGCAGTTTTCATTCATTTACCAGTTCAGGATTCGCTTCTCGACTTCCTTGAGCTTTTGGCGGCGCTCCCTGTAGTCAGGGAAGATTCTTGCAACGTTAGCCCAAAAAGCTTTGCTGTGGTTCATTTCGAAGCGGTGGCAGAGTTCGTGGACAATCACGTAGTCGCATATGCTTTTCGGCAGCAGGATGAGCTTCCAGTGGAAATTCAGGTTGCCGTCAGAGGTACAGCTGCCCCAGCGGGTTTTCGTCTCGCGGATGGTGATGCGGCCGATCTCGACGCCGAGCTTTTCGGCGTACTGGCGCACGCGCGCCTCGAGGTAGGCCTTCGCATATTTGCGGCCCCACATGTCGACGGCTTCCTGCACGCGCTCGGGCGTCAGATTGCTGCCGCGAACGGAGAGAAGGGTGCCGCGCTCGTCCGGACGGAGAGCCACGACGATGCCGTCCGCATCCGGCACTTCGCGAAGCATCAGCTCAGCCGCCCCGCCGTGAAGCGGGAAGAGCGCCCCGTCAAAGTATCGGTCCGAGGGCGCGTTGTTCTGCCGCGCTTCCGCGATGACACGCTCCATCGATTTGCGGATCCAGTCCTCCTTCTCGCGAAGAATCCGTTCAATCGTCAGCCGGGAGGTGCCGTAGGGCGCACGGACGGTAAGCCGGCCGTCTTTCGAGATGCCGAGCCCGACTGTCTTTCTGTTGGAAAATACGACGGTATAGCGTTCCTTTTCCGCCATGACTGCCTCCTTTTTCGCTGATTGGATTCCGCGGGACAACGGTCCCTTTCGTTTTCTGAATCTATAATACCCTAAACGCCGCTTTTTCGTCAAATGAAACCGTTTACGTGTGGAGAAGGGTCGCATTTTCCGCGGGGATGCGTGTTGAAATTGTGTTTTTTCTTGAATTCAGCATGGAATGTGGTATACTGAAACGGTATATGGGACGGAATATGGGGTGAGCCGGAGGACGGGAGAGTCATATGGTCTGGGTCGGTCTCGTGACGCTTTACGGGATTTTGAAGGGAGTCAGAGAGATTCTTAAGAAGAAGGCGCTCGGCCGGAATACGGTCATGGAAGTGCTTTTGATGTATACGCTTCTTTCGTTTCTGATTCTGCTGCCGACGGCGCCGAAAGCCGGAGGGCTTCGCGCACCGGAATATGCCGCCGTGTTTGCGAAGTCGTTCATCATTTTCGTGGCATGGCTTTGCAGCTTTCATGCGCTGTCCTGCATGCCGGTAAGCCTGTACGGAATTCTCGACATGTCCCGCGTCGTGTTCTCGACGCTTCTCGGAATCATTGTCATCAGAGAGAAGATGGATTTGCCGGGACTGATCGGATTTGTCCTCGTGTGCGCCGGTCTTTATGCGCTCCGCGGGCTGAAGAACCGGGAGGAAGCAGAACGTACTACAACTGTAGTACAGGAAAATGCGACCGCGCCCGAAACGGACCGGATTTCAGCCGTGAACACGCCCGAAACGCCCGGAGAAACGGAGACACAAACCGCCTCTGAAAAGCCTGAAGAGCCCCCTCTTACCAGGGAGCAGCGCTTCTGGAACCGGCTTACATCCGTAACGGCCGGTGTTGTCATCCTCGCCTTCATGTCAAGCTTTTTGAATGCCGTCAGCGGCACGATGGACAAGGTTTTGATGAAGGGCATGAACGAGAGCCAGATGCAGTTCTGGTATATGCTTTTCCTTGTTCTGCTATATCTCGTGTACATCCTGATGACGGGCACGAAGATCCGGCTTAAGGGCATGTTCACGAACAAGTATGTGTGGATGTTGAGCGTGGCATTTATCATCGCCGACCGCGCGCTTTTCATCGCAAACCGCGATCCGGCGAGCCGGGTAACGGTCATGACGCTTTTGAAACAATCGGGAGTAATCTGCACGATTATCGGAGGCAGATTGTTCTTCCGCGAAAAACATATCAAATACAAACTTTGTTGTGCTTTTGTCGTAATCGCGGGCATCGTGATTGCGGTCATCCCGTTCGGGCAGGCATGACGGAAACGGAGTCAGACAGTGAGAAAGTTACGTACAGTCACGGCATTGGTGCTTGTTTTTGCAGCATTATTCTGTATCGGCGGCTGCAGAAAGAGAGCTTTGACGGATAAGCAGTATGAGGAGCTGGCGCAGAAGCAGGCGGAGCGCAACAAGAAGAACGTTCTTCTTCGCGTGACGGTTGCCGGACAGACGCATGAGATCACGGAGTATGATCTCGTTTACGTGCTTGCTTTGAATGAGCATTCCGCACTTCAGTACAAGAATGAGCAGAACGATTACTTCGTCTCAATGTACGGCGAGAATTACGATTTCTGGGGGCTGAAGGATTCGAACGGAACGACGGTCCGTGACGGATACAAGGAGGATGCTTTTAAGACGGCCGTTTATGCCTACTCACTCTACTATGAGGCCAAGGCGGCCGGGCTTGAGCTCGATGAGGCACACCGGAAGAACCTGGCATCGGCGACGCAGAACTTCATGAACAACTTTACGCCCGCTGAACGCGCAAAGTGCGGCATGACGGAGGAGTGCATCCGTTCCAACTATGAGGTTGTATTCCTTGCCGACCAGTATGAAACGATTCTGAAGCAGACCTTCACCATTGACGAGGAGGCCATCCGCAAGACGGTGAACAAGGAAGACTACCGGACGTACAGAACCCGGTACCTGTCCATTGCCAAATACGACCGTGACGAGAGTTATAAGAAGGTTGAGTTCTCTCCCGAAGAGCAGGAAAGAAGAAAGAACGCCATCATGGACGCTTACAAGAGAACGAAGAACGGCGAATCCATGGAATCGGTTTATGAGTCTTATAAAGACATCATGTACGGCGGAATCAGCGAATTTACCGCACTGAATATCGACAGCGACCCTGATTACAATCAGGCAGCCATGAAGCTTAAGAAGGGCGAAACGACGCTGTTTGAACGTGACGCCAGCTACTATGTCATCACCCTTGAGGACAACACGCAGTATCAGGGTTATGAGGAGGCTGTTGCGGCAGCCATCGAGACAGCCACGAATACCGGTCTTTCCGGCCTCTTCGACAACATCAACAGCAAATACGATTTCGCCAGGACCGAGGCCTGGGACAGCATCAAATACGGTGAATATGCCATCGTAACCAAGTAAGAATCAGACTTAGGAAAATGTGAAACCAAAACAGAAATGCCACGCGGTTGCGTGGCATTTTTCATGGAAGGAATTTCGTTAATCAGGCCTGCTGCTCCGACAGCGCGGTGACAAGGGCACGCGCGGGAAGGGAGAGGGGCCATTTTTCGTCGTAAGCGATGACGAGCTTACGTTTCGGAAGCGACTCCTTAATCGAAAGCCGTACCAGCGTTTCGTCGGACTGCGGCACGCAGAAATCCGGAACGCAGGCGATGCCGAGGCCGATTCGGGCGAGGTCTAAAAGCAGGTCATTGCTGTTCAGCTCAATCGACGGAACGAGCTCTAAGGAGTGCTTTTGGAACTGCTCGTGCAGGAAGAAGCTCGTTGCGGAACGCTTTGAAAGCATCAGGATCGGGTACGTCAGAAGCTCCTTTAACGATAGCGTGCGCGCGTTACCGTCCTTAGCCGTGAAGCACTGCGGGTAGTGGGCAGGGTTGCCGACGAAGACGTCCGAAAATTCACGGATGTCACGGACCTGCATGTTGCCGGTCAGCGCCTCGTTCGGGGAGTTGGCGACAATCAGATCGACCTGTCCCTTTTCAAGCATTTCGGCGCAGTGCAGGCTTGTCCCGTTTAAGATGTTGATGTGCACCTCAGGGAAACGCTCGTGCAGTTCCTTGAAGTAGGGCACGAGCACGTAGCGGCAGATCGTGTCGCTTGCGGCAATGCGAAGCTGCATGCCGCCCTCGGAGGCGTCACGGGAAAGCTGGTTCTCGCCGCGCATGATGAGCTGCACCGCAGGCTCGATATGCTTCAGTAACATCTCGCCCTCGGGAGTAAGGGAAACGCGTTTCGTATTTCTCACAAAAAGCTTCTGTCCGAGCCGCTTTTCGAGAAGCTTGACCGACTGGCTGACCGCGGACTGCGAGATGTACAGACCGGAAGCGGCTTCGGAAAAGCTGAGGCTCTTCGCGACGTGATAGAAGACTTTATACAATTCGTAGTTGATATCCATGAAGTCGCTCCTTTCGCGGATTCGTCATGGCATTTATCTGACCCAGTAAGCAATCATGAAGACAAAGCCCGAAACAATGACCTGTAAAAGAATGAAACGGTACACGGTCTGCGTGTCCGACCAGCCGGCCTTTTTGCGGGCGTGGTCGTGCAGGGGCGTGCGGATGTTCTTCATGATGGAAATCTTCAGGAAGCGCTTCAGCGAAACCTTGATGAGTCCGAGTCCGCCGTCAAGAAGGAAGATGAGGCAGAACGGGATGAACAGGAACGGATCGGTACGAAGCGCGAGAATCGCAAGGAACAGGCCGAGTGCACGCGAGCCGGCATCGCCCATCATCAAAACGCTCGGCGGGCAGTTATACCAAAGGTAGGCGAGCAGACAGCTGATTAGGATGACGCAAAGCCCGATCGGACGCTCCGTCGTGATGGCCGGACGGAGGAACTGAAGCGAGAACAGGAACGAGCCTGTCGTGATGACACAGAGGCTGCCGCTTAAGGCGTCGACGCCGTCCGTGCAGTTTACAACGTTGATGGCCACCCAGACGAGGATGACGGAAAGAACGGCAAATGCCCAAACCGGAATCTCAACCTGCGTCGGGCCGTTTTCGTCACGGATCAGCATCAGGTTTATGACAGGGCCGTTGCTCCATATATAAGTGGCGGTAACGCCGATGGCAATCACGAAATCGAGGAGTCCCTTTTTGTATTCGTTCCAGGGCTTTTCACTTGCGTCGTCCAAAAAGCCGCTCAGCATGCCGAGAACAATCGCGGCGAGGTACAGAAGGTCTTCGGCCTTGACACGAAGGAAGAGTGCGGAGAGAACGGCGAACACGAGAATGAAGATGATGCCGGCTCCGCGGGGCTTGCCCTTCGACTTTTCTCCGTTAACGGCAAATGCCCGTCCGCCGTCAGCGGGAAGATAGCCTTTCAAAAGGCGTAAAAGCAGGGCGGTAAGGATAAACCCGACGGATCCGATGGCCAGATATACAGGAAAATAGTTGTAATTCCGGGGGTTTATTCCGAGAAGTTTGAACAGCATGAAAAGGGTCCTCCTTTGCCGGGCATTTTCCTGCCCGGACCTTCCCGCACATTGTACCGCAAAACACGAAAAAAGGCAAGCATTTTTCATAAGCAAATCTTATAAATGGAATGACTTTTATTAATTTCATTTATAAATGAAGGAATGGTATACTGAACGAAAAGAAAACGTCCGGGACTGTTTGTAATGTCCGGAATGAAACAGCAGTAAACCGGCGCGTTGCCGGATAAAAGGAGGATATACGATGGGTCAGGTAAGAAGACTTTATGTCGAGAAGAAAGCACCGTTTGCGGTCCGCGCAAAGGAACTGAAGGGCGAGATCAAGGATTATCTCGGTCTGACAGGCCTTGAGGAGGTGCGTGTATTCGTACGTTACGATGTGGAGGGTGTAAGCGAGGACACCTATCGGAAGGCTCTGGTAACGGTTTTCTCCGAGCCGCCGATTGACGATATTTATGAAGAGAAGCTGCCTCTTAAGGGCGGTGAGAGAGTTTTCTCCGTAGAGTACCTGCCGGGACAGTTCGACCAGAGAGCCGACTCCGCCGAGCAGTGCGTAAAGCTTCTTAAGGAGACGGAGGAGCCGATCATCCGTTCCGCAACGACCTACGTTCTGACCGGTGAGATCAGCGATGCCGAGTTCGAAGGCATTGTCAACTACTGCATTAACCCCGTTGATTCGAGAAGAACGGACGAGACCGTTCCCGAGACGTTGGTAACCGAGTTCGCCGTTCCGGCAGATGTAGCCATCTTCGACGGTTTCACGACGATGCCGGAGGCAGAGCTTAAGAGCCTTTACGACTCTTTGAATCTGGCCATGACCTTCAACGATTTCAAGTTCATTCAGGAATACTTTAAGGGCGAAGAGAAGCGTGATCCGTCGATGACCGAAATCCGCGTGCTCGACACCTACTGGTCCGACCATTGCCGTCACACGACGTTCCAGACCGAGCTTACCGACGTTAAGATTGAGGACGGCGATTACGCTGAGCCGATCCGCAAGGCTTACGAGGATTACAAGGCAGAGCGTACCGTTCTTTATAAGGACCGTAATGACAAATTCATCTGCCTCATGGACGTTGCCCTTCTTGCGATGAAGAAGCTTCGTGCCGAGGGCAAGCTGCAGGATATGGAAGTATCCGACGAAATTAATGCCTGCTCCATCGTTGTTCCGGTTACGATTGAAAAGGAAGAGGGACCGATAACGGAGGAGTGGCTCGTATTTTTCAAAAACGAGACGCACAACCATCCGACCGAAATCGAGCCGTTCGGCGGCGCTGCCACCTGTCTCGGCGGTGCCATCCGCGATCCGCTTTCCGGCCGCGGCTATGTATATCAGGCAATGCGTGTGACCGGTGCTGCCGACCCGACCGCATCCCTTAAGGATACGCTCGCCGGCAAGCTTCCGCAGAGAAAGCTGACGACCGGTGCCGCGAAGGGCTACAGCTCTTACGGTAACCAGATCGGTCTTGCCACCGGCCTTGTTGACGAAATCTATCATCCCAATTATGTTGCAAAGCGTATGGAAATCGGTGCCGTCATGGGTGCCGCGCCGAGGGCAAATGTCATCCGTGAGACCTCGGATCCCGGCGACGTCATCATCCTGATGGGCGGCCGAACCGGCCGTGACGGCTGCGGCGGTGCAACCGGTTCCTCCAAAAAGCATACGACCGAGTCCATCAATACCTGCGGTGCTGAGGTTCAGAAGGGTAATGCCCCGACCGAGCGTAAGCTGCAGAGACTGTTCAGAAGAGGCGAGGTCAGCCATCTGATTAAGAAATGTAACGACTTCGGTGCAGGCGGTGTTTCCGTTGCCATCGGTGAGCTGGCAGCAGGCCTTCGCGTTGACCTTGACAAGGTGCCGAAGAAGTATGCCGGCCTTGACGGAACCGAGCTAGCGATTTCCGAATCCCAGGAGCGTATGGCCATCGTTGTCGACCGTAAGGATGCCGACAAGATGCTTGCATTTGCCGAAGAGGAGAACCTCGAGGCGGTTGTTGTGGCAGAGGTTACGAAGGAACCCCGTCTGGTGCTTGTCTGGAGAGGTAAGGAGATTGTAAACATCAGCAGAGCATTCCTCGATACAAACGGAGCACATCAGGAGACTACAGCTGTAGTACAGACTCCGTCCAAGAAGGATTCCTTCTTCTGTAAGACTAACGCCTATAAGGCACACAGCGTTGATAAGAAGGGCGGCTTCGGTGCTGCCGGCGCAGACGATGCAGCGGGCAGAAAGGCTGCATGGCTTACCATGCTTTCCGACCTCAATGTCTGCTCGAAGAAGGGTCTTGTCGAGATGTTCGACTCCTCCATCGGTGCCGCAACCGTGACGATGCCTTACGGCGGCGTTTACGAGAGCACTCCGACGCAGACGATGATTGCCAAGCTTCCGGTGCTTGACGGCGCATGCGATACCGTTACGATGATGAGCTACGGCTTCGATCCGTACCTTTCCTCCTGGAGCCCGTTCCACGGTTCCGCTTATGCAGTCATCAGTTCCGTTGCGAAGATTGTTGCTTCCGGCGGTGATTACAAGAAGATTCGTTTCACCTTCCAGGAGTACTTCCGCCGTCTCGGAAACGACCCGAAGCGCTGGGGCGAGCCTCTTGCCGCACTGCTCGGTGCTTATGACGCACAGGTGAAGCTCGGACTTCCGTCTATCGGCGGTAAGGACTCGATGTCCGGTTCTTTCAACGATATCGACGTTCCTCCGACCCTTGTGTCATTTGCCGTTGACGTTGCGAAGCTCTCGGATATCGTAACCGACGAGTTCAAGCAGGCAGGCAGCAAGGTCGTCGTATTTGACATGGCAAGAGACGCTTATGACCTTCCGGATTATGAGAAGGCCATGGCGATGTACGATAAGATTCACGAACTGTCCGGCAAGGGCGTGTTCCGTTCGATGTACGCACTCGGCAAATGCGGTATCGCCGAGGCAATGAGCAAGATGGCATTCGGTAACGGCTTCGGCATCCGTCTGTGCGGCAAGGTAAGCTACGAGGAGGCATTTGCCCCGGCTTACGGCAGCATTCTTGCTGAAATCGACGAGAACGACATCGCGCTTCTTGATGAGGCCGGTCTTACCTACAGAAAGGTCGGTAAGGTTACCGATTCCGGCACGTTCCGCTGGAAGTTGAAGCCCGGCTGCTGCACGGGCAATGCATGCGACGACGAGTTCATGGAGATTACGCTTGCGGAAGCACTTGCCGCTTATAACGGCACGCTCGAGAAGGTATTCCCGACTCGTTCCTCGATGGCCGATGCGATTGAAGGCACGAAGGTTCCGGCTCCGGTTTATGAAGCAAAGACCGTTTACATCGCAAAGAACCGCATCGCAAAGCCGAAGGTATTCATTCCGGTATTCCCGGGCACGAACTGCGAATACGACACGAAGCTTGCCTTCGAGCGCGCAGGCGCTGAGGTTGAGACCGTTGTGTTCCGTAACATGACCGCACAGAACATCACCGATTCCGTCGATGATTTCGTAAAGGCCATCAACGATGCGCAGATTCTGATGTTCCCCGGCGGCTTCTCCGCAGGTGACGAACCGGACGGCTCCGGCAAATTCATCGCGACTGCCTTCCGTAACCCGAAGATCAGCGACGCCGTTAACAGGCTCCTTAAAGAGCGTGACGGTCTGGCACTCGGTATCTGTAACGGTTTCCAGGCACTGATCAAGCTCGGTCTTGTACCGTACGGCGAGATCGTTCCGCAGACCGCAGACAGCCCGACGCTTGCGATGAACAACATCGGCCGTCATATCAGTAAGAGCGTTTACACGAAGGTTGTCAGCAACCTGAGCCCGTGGCTTTCTAAGGCGCAGCTCGGCGGTGTATACAGCATCCCCGCTTCGCACGGAGAAGGACGCTTCGTGGCAAATGACGAGTGGCTCGCCAAGCTTCTTGCGAACGGCCAGATTGCTACGCAGTACGTAGATGAGAACGGCAACCCGACGATGGTCGAGCAGTTCAATCCGAACGGTTCCTACTGGGCAATCGAAGGAATCACCTCTCCCGACGGCCGTGTGCTCGGGAAAATGGCACACTCCGAACGCCGCGGAACCGGTGTCGCCATGAACATCAGCGGAGACCAGAATCAGCTCGTATTTGAGAGCGGTGTGGCGTACTTCAAGGATTGAATTTGACCTTAAATCGTGATATACTGACCTGTAAGGGGTGCGGAGTTCCTCCGCACCCTTTTTTGTGAAGAAAACGGGAAGGAGGGCATGCGATGGATCAGCTTTCCGAAATCATCAACGAAGAGCTGCAGGTAAAGACGGTTTTCCGAATTCCGATATTCGGGGGAATCCCTGTTTCGGAGTCTGTCGTGGTGACGTGGATCATCATGGCGGTCATGATACTCGGGGCGTTTTTGCTGACCAGAAACTTAAAACTTCATAACATTTCCCGTCGCCAGGCCTTCGTCGAATGGATCGTGACCAAGCTTTCCGATCTGGTGGAGGGCATGGTAGGAGAGAAGGGACGGGCTTTCATCCCTTATCTGATTACGGTTCTGTTATATGTCGGTCTCGCCAACATCATCGGCATCTTCGGATTCAAATCACCGACGAAGGATCTGAATGTCACCGCGGCGCTTGCGCTGATGAGCATCGTTCTCGTCGAGGCGGCCGGCATCTACTATCTCGGCATGCGGAAGTGGCTGAAGAAGTTCACCGAACCGATTGCGGTCGTGACGCCAATCAACATTCTCGAGGTCTTCACGAGACCGCTTTCTTTATGCATGCGACTGTTCGGTAACGTGCTCGGGGCATTTGTCATCATGGAGTTAATCAAAACGATTACCCATAACATTTTGCTTCCCGCCGTTTTCTGCCTGTATTTCGACCTGTTCGACGGGCTCTTGCAGGCTTATGTATTCGTCTTTCTGACAAGTCTTTACATTCGAGAAGAAATAGAATAAATCACGGAGGTACCACCTATGAACACAACTCTTATTGCAATCGGCGCAGGCATTGCCGTTCTTTCCGCACTCGGTGCCGGCATCGGTATCGGCATTGCAACCGGTAAGGCAACGGAAGCCATTGCCAGACAGCCCGAAGCAGACGGCAAGATCAACAAGGCTCTGATTCTCGGCTGCGCACTTGCCGAGGCAACGGCTATTTACGGCTTCGTAATTGCCTTCCTGATCATCATCATGCTGAAATAACCGGATTCCTTTTCGGAAGGGGATTGTGTAATGCTGAAACTGGATTGGAACTTAGTATTTACCATCATCAACCTGCTGATTCTTTCGGCGGCCATGTGGCATTTTCTGTTTAAGCCCGTCCGTAAGATCCTCGATGCACGCCGCGCGGAAGCTGACCGCGAGGCTGCTTTGCTGCGTGTGAAATCGCAGGAAGCAGACGCCGCAAAGGCCCGCTATGAGAAGTGTCTCGCGGACACCGAGGAGGAGCGCCGGCAGATTCTTCAAAAGGCCAGAAAGCAGGCGGATGACGAATATAAGAAGATTGTCAGCAATGCCCGCACGACCGCACGCAAGATTGAGGCGGACGCAACGGAGGACGCTGCCAGAAGCAAGGAGCGTATTCTTGCCGATGCGGAGCAGGAGATTGCCGACATGATTGCCCTCGCAACCGAGAAGAACATGGGCGACGGCGGCGGTGCCCGCGTGGACCATGCGTTGTATGACGAATTCCTGAGCAAAGTGGAGGAAACGAAATGAAGGCAAAACTCATTTGCGTAACGCCTCCGACCGAAGCCCAGTTAGATGGCTTTAAGACCTTCGTCATGCGCGAGAGCGGAGACAGCGAAGCCGTAATCGACGTTTTGCTTGACGAAACGCTCGGAAGCGGTTTCATTCTTCGGTTCGATACGAAGGAATACGACTGGAGTGAGAGAGGACGTCTCGCCCAGTTTAAGGAGAAGCTCGGCAAGGGGCTCGGCGGTGCGGAAAAGGAACTCCGTAAGCCCGCCGACGTGCTTTCCGGTCTTCGCGCAAACATTGATGAATTCAAACTCGAGGCATTTGCGCGCGAAGCGGGAACCGTTGACCGCGTCGGGGACGGCATCGCATTCATCAGCGGAATCAACCATGTGCAGTACGGCGAAATCGTTGTATTTGACTGCGGCGTTAAGGGCATGATTCTCGATATCCGTGCGGACGAGGTCTGCGCGGTTTTGTTCGGCAGGGATACCAAAGTCGGGGCAGGCAGCAGCGTTGTCCGCACCGGTAAGATGGCCGGCATCTCCGTCGGCGAAGGCTATCTCGGCCGTGTGGTTGACGCCCTCGGAAATCCTCTGGACGGCGAGGAGGAGATTACCTCCGAATACTTCCTCCCGATGGAACGGCCCGCGCCGACCATCAAGGACCGTCAGCCCGTATCGAAGCCTCTTGAAACCGGCATTCTCGCAATCGATTCGATGTTCCCGATCGGCCGCGGACAGCGTGAGCTGATCATCGGCGACCGCCAGACCGGCAAGACTTCGATTGCCATTGATACAATCATTAACCAAAAGGGTAAGGATGTCATCTGCGTCTATGTCGCCATCGGCCAGAAGGCGTCCACAATCGCCAGACTGACGGAAACGCTTCGCAAGCACGACGCGATGGATTACACCTGCATCGTGGCTTCAACCGCTTCCGATCCGGCACCCTTACAGTATGCCGCTCCGTATTGCGGAACGGCGCTTGCGGAATACTTCATGCAGCAGGGCAAGGACGTTCTGATTGTCTATGACGATCTTTCGAAGCATGCCGTTGCATACCGTGCCATCTCGCTTTTGCTGGAGCGTTCGCCCGGCCGTGAGGCATACCCCGGCGACGTTTTTTACCTTCATTCGAGACTGCTTGAGCGGTCCGCGAGACTTTCCGAAGAACTCGGCGGCGGTTCGATTACCGCGCTTCCGATCATCGAAACCCAGGCGGGTGACGTTTCCGCTTACATTCCGACCAATGTCATCTCGATTACGGACGGTCAGATTTTCCTCGAGAGCGAGCTGTTCCATGCGGGACAGAGACCCGCGGTAAATGTGGGGCTTTCTGTTTCACGTGTCGGCGGCGCCGCGCAGACCAAGGCCATGAAGAAGGCTGCGGGCACAATCCGAATCGACCTTGCACAGTACCGCGAGATGGAAGTGTTCACGCAGTTCTCGTCGGATCTCGACAGCGAGACCAAGAAGCAGCTGGCGCACGGCAAATCCCTGATGGAGCTTTTGAAGCAGCCGCTTACGAGCCCGCTTTCCGTACCGTGTCAGATTGCCCTTTTGGTGGCATCCGGCAGGCATCTGTTTGCGGAGCTTCCGCCGTCTGAAGTACGGCCGGCGAAGACCGCTTATCTCGAATATATGGAGCAGTATCACGGCGACCTTTTGAATCTTTTAGAGACATCCGGAAAGATGTCGGATGACCTGCGTGAGAGCCTCGAAAAGGCTGCTGAGGAGTTTTTTAAATGGCGCAGACAAGAGAAATCCAAAACCGTATAAAGAGCATCCGTGACACGATGAAAATCACGAAGGCCATGTATATGGTTTCTTCGATGAAGGTGCAGAAGGCGAAGAGCAAGCTCGCCGAGACGGCCCCGTATTTCGACGGGCTGAAACGGCAGATTGCCGACATTCTGTTGCATTTTCCGGAAATCCGCCATCTGTATTTCGATAACCGTTCGAAGGATATGATGGAAACCGTCAAGAAGAAGGGTTTCCTCATCGTAACCGGTGATAAGGGCATGGCGGGCGCTTACAACATCAACGTCTTAAAGAAAGCCAGAGAGGAAATCGGAAACGCCGAGGACTTCAAGCTTTTCTTCATCGGGGAATACGGAAGGCATGCGTTCTCGGATATGGCAGACCATATCGTCGAGGATTTCCATGCGACGGCCTACAATCCGTCCGTTTACCGCGCGAGAGTATTGATGGAGTACCTGCTTGAAATGTACGACCGCGAGGAGCTGGATGAGGTTCATATCATCTATACGCGAATGGTGAATACGCTGACGGAGGAGGTCGTGACGGAGCAATTGCTCCCGCTTCGCACAAGCTCGTTCCTTCGGGCTTCGATGAAGGAGAAGGGCGATATGGCCAAGGACGGCGACTATCTGATTTATCCTTCCCCCGAGCAGGTTCTCGGATCACTCACGAAAAACTACGTGACCGGCTATTTATACGGCGCTTTGACGGAAAGCTTTGCTTCCGAGGAAAGCGCGAGAATGTTCGCCATGCAGACGGCGACCGACAACGGAGACAAGATTATGCAGGACCTGTCCGTTCAGTATAACCGGATGCGGCAGGCAGCCATTACCCAGGAAATTACCGAAGTCATCGGCGGCGCGAAGGCGCTTCGCCGTAAGAAGAACAGGAAGAAGGCAGAAGAGGCATGAACGAAACCGGATATATTGTGCAGGTCTCGGGACCTGTAATCGACGTGGCATTTGCCGACAGACATCTTCCCGCTATCAGGGAGGCGCTGAAGGTAGAGCATGACGGCGTCACGCTCGTACTGGAGGTCGCACAGCATATCGGGGACGGTCTGGTCCGGTGCATCACGCTCGGACCGAGCGAGGGGCTTTGCCGCGATCTTCCCGTCATTGCGACCGGAGAAGGCCTTCGGGTGCCCGTAGGCGAGAAGGTTCTCGGGCGTGTATTCGATGCGCTCGGTCAGCCGCTTGACGGCGGTGAGCCGCTCAGCGAGGAGAAAGTTCCTTTCCGGTGCATTCATCAGGAACCGCCGGCACTCGGGGAACAGAGCCCCGTTGCCGAGGTTTTGGAAACCGGTATTAAAGTTATCGACCTGCTCGCGCCTTATGCAAAGGGCGGTAAGATCGGTCTGTTCGGCGGCGCCGGTGTCGGCAAAACCGTACTGATTCAGGAACTGATCCGAAACATTGCGACGGAGCACGGCGGATACTCCATCTTCACGGGTGTCGGAGAGCGTTCCCGTGAGGGTAATGACCTTTGGATGGAAATGAAGGAATCCGGCGTTCTTGCGAAGACGGCGCTTGTATTCGGACAGATGAACGAGTCTCCGGGCGTGCGTATGCGCGTTGCCGAAACCGGACTTACGATGGCAGAATACTTCCGTGACGAAATGAACCGCGACGTTTTGCTGTTCATTGATAATATTTTCCGATTTGTCCAGGCGGGCTCCGAGGTTTCCGCACTTCTCGGACGCATGCCGTCCGCAGTCGGATATCAGCCCACGCTTGCAACCGAGCTCGGTGAGCTCGAGGAGAGAATCGCCTCGACGACGAAGGGTTCCGTTACTTCCGTACAGGCCGTTTACGTGCCTGCGGATGACCTGACTGACCCGGCTCCTGCAACGACGTTCTCCCACCTCGATGCCACGACGGTGCTTTCGAGAAAGATTGTGGAACAGGGTATCTACCCGGCTGTTGACCCGCTTGCATCGGGTTCCCGCATTCTTGAAGCCGAGATTGTCGGCGAGGAGCATTACACCGTTGCAAGACGCGTGCAGGAAATGTTACAGCGCTATAACGAACTGCAGGACATCATCGCCATCCTCGGCATGGATGAACTTGCGGAAGAGGATAAGCAGCTTGTGTACCGCGCCAGAAAAGCGCAGCGTTTCCTTTCCCAGCCGTTCCATGTGGCGGAAACCTTTACGGGCGTGCCCGGCGTGTTTGTTCCGCTTGCGGAGACGGTTAAGGGATTTAAGGCAATTCTTTCCGGTGAGATGGACGAATATCCGGAGGCCGCATTCTTCAACGTCGGTACGATTGAGGACGTGAAGAAGAAAGCGGAGAACATGAAGAAGGAAGAACAGAAGAAGGCCGAAGCGGCAGAGCAGTCTTAACGCCGCAAGGCAGCATGAAGCAACAGAAAGCCGGCAGCCATGAACACATTTACGTTAAAAATCACAGCCTGTGACCGCGTCTTTTACGAGGGAGAGTGCGTCTATCTGTCCTTCCCCGGCGTTGACGGCAGCCTTGGCGTCATGGCTCATCACCAGCCCATGGCAACGGCCGTGGAGAACGGTGAGATTAAGTTCCGTCTGCCGGACGGCGAGGAACGCCATGTCATCGTCAGCGACGGCATGATGAACGTCGAGAATAACCGTGTCGACATCCTGGCATTTTCCGCGGAACGGCCGGACGAGATCGACATCAAGGCAGCGGAACGCGAGCTTGAAATCGCCCGCGAGCAGCTGCAGCAGAAGCAGAGCCTGATTGAATACAACCTCTCCAGCGCTTCGATGGCGCGTGCTATGGCAAGGCTTTCCGGGGCGCGAAAACTGAAGAGTGACGACAAGCTGTAACATTTTTCACGGGCTTTCTGCACGTTTTTATATGTGCCCATTATATTGTATATAGGAAAATACGACCCCCAATTTGTCGGGGCTCTCCCTGTAATATTTTCGTAATAAACTGTAACATTCTTTTAACGAATAGGAGACCAATTCTGTAACATTGTTCGTGTACAATACAGACAAGGTTGCAGGAACAAGGTAAGTTCCCTGATTCCGATTCGCAGCTTGTGTGGGAGAGTAAAGTCCAATATGATTCACCTGACGGCGGAGCGTAATCCGAAAGCGGATTACGCTCTTCCTCTTTTTGCGGAAGAACATGAAGACACAAAAAAAGCAGGAATCGTTTGATTCCTGCAAAAGAGCACGAGACGGGATTCGAACCCGCGACCCTCGCCTTGGCAAGGCGATACTCCACCACTGAGCCACTCGTGCAATTATGGTGCGTCAGCCGTGACGCAAGGATTAATATACACGATAAACCCGGATTTGTCAACAGGTTTTTTGGGCTTTTTTTCAACCTCCTTTTCGGGCCGTTTTCACACTTGCGGCTTTCGGGCGGAACGGGTATAATGAATGGGAATTCTTGACGGAAAGGAACGAAAACGTGCGGTTCGATAATTCGGAATTGATCCGGCTGAAACAGAAGTGCGACGAACTCAACAGACTGTCCGCACGCAGGGAGGACTGTCTCCGTTACTTAAAGGGGCTTCAGGAGAAGCAGCCTGAGCTTTTGCAGAAGCTGATGAAGGAAACGGGCGAGCGGGACAGCATGTCTCAGAAGATGAGCTCGTCTTCGATATACAGCTGGTTTAACAAAAAACAGTTTTTAAAGGAGATGGAAGAGGCCGAGGAGGCGGAGCAGATTTACGCTGCCACCGGCGCCGAGTACGAGCGTGTGCTCGCAGAGCTTGAGAAGGCCGACATTGCCATCGAAGAGCGGAAGAACGCAAGAGAAGAATACAGCGACTGCTACATCCGTACCGCCGGACGCCTGAAAGCATCCCCGGGTCCTCAGGCAGACAGAATGCGCGCGATTGCCGATGAAAGGAAGCTTTCCGTCGAGCAGAAGAAGGCCATCGAGGAGGCAACGGCATATTGCAGCGCAGCCATCCGGGAGGCGGCAGCTCTTTCGGAGCCGATTCCGAAACTGTTAAATGCCATGGAACTTATAACCTCCGGATACTGGCATCAGCTCTGGGGCATCGCGAAGCTCGTGCAGGCGGCGCTTGCCCGCCACGAGGAAGGGCTTCGACAGGATATAAAGGATATGGTATATCTCTTAAGAAGGTCAAAGCTTTCGTTCGGCGCGGAGGAACTGCCGGCCATTGAGGCGAACCTTCGCAAGGCGCTCGAAACATTTCTGCGCGAGTGCGGTGACGGAAGGACACAGAATCCGGTCAAGACGGGAAACGACGTGCAGAATCTGAAGCGCTATTCCGACGAGATCGGGGAAAGGCTGTTGCAGATTTCCGCCGATATGCGGGAGGCTGCGACCGACCTCGACAGACGCGCCGCGGAGCTTTCAAACGAGGAAGAGGCGCTGCTTCTTTCGGAATTTGACATACCAGAGAAAACTTATACGCCGCATCCGCCTGCGGACGAAACAACCGAAGAATAAAAAAAAGAGTGCCGACACTGTCGACACTCTTTGTGTTTCCTGAAAAATGCAACTACTTCAGAAGGTTTCCGAGAAGACCGGTTACGGCATCAAGCGGGCTGCTTGAAGAAGCGGTTTCTTCCTTCTTGGCGGAAGAAGTCTTTTTGCCGGAAGCAGGCTTTTTGGCGGAAGAAGTCTTGCCGGAAGCAGGTTTCTTAGCGGAAGAGGTCTTTCCGGACTCTTTCTTCTTACCGGATGCGGGCTTCTTAGCGGCGGGTTTCTTCTTGCCGGAAGCGGGCTTTTCTTCTTTCTCTTCCTTTGCTTCGTTTGCGGTGTTGGTGGAAACAAGTCCCATCAGGCCGGACGTAAGCTTTCCGAGATCAACCTTACCGAGAAGGGCGGTAAGCAGTGCGGCATTGCCGGCAGACTGCTGATTGCCTCCGCCGAGAGAACCGAGCAACAAAGGAGCTGCGGCTCCGAGTACATTGGAAGTCGTATTCTGGCTTACGCCGCTTTGCTCGGAAACCTGAGCGGCGGTCGTGTTGTTGCCGGAAGCCATAAGAAGCGGAAGAGCGGTTGTTAATACACTCGAAACATCTTTCTTGGAAGCGCCGGATTTCTTGCTGACTTCAGTCACGGTTTTATCGGAAATCAGGCTGCCTAATAAAGCGGAAATATCCATATAATTCGTCTCCTTTGTAAGATTTTACTGACTACTTAACATTATCAACCGAAACGGAAAAAAAGTCAATAAATTCTCTTCATTTTCATTGAAAATGCAATAAATATGGTATATAATAACCACATGAACAACGATATGGCGGGTTTTCCGTCATGGTTTTTCAAAATACCGCGATAAGGAGTGAATCATATGGCCGAGAAAAAGGAAACAAAAGAAAAAGCAGCTGCAAAGAAGCCCGCTTCCGAGAAGCCGTACAGCACCGCCGGAGCTACCGAGAGAAGAATCGGCGCCGTTATCTGCTGGCTGGCAGCAATTGCCTGTGAAATCGTAGCAATCTGCCTGTATTCCGGCAAGATTGAAATCACGTTCATGAACACCCTCGTAGCGCTTGTTGCGCTCCTGGTTATTGACCTGATCCTTGTTATTGTAGGCTCGATGCTTTGGAAGAAAGCCAACCACATCGATCCCGCATCCGAGAAGAACAAAGTTAAGTTCTTCCTGTGGAACAACATGGGCGTTATCGCCTGCATCATTGCATTCCTTCCTTTCATCATCATGATCCTGACCGACAAGGAGAACAAGGATCCCAAGATGAAGAAGATTGCCGGTATTGCAGCAGCAATCGCTATCGTTATCGGCGTTCTGTTCAGCATTGACTGGCATCCGATTTCTGAGGAAGCCAAGACCGAGCAGGTTAAGTACCAGAACAGCGTTTATTACACCCAGTTTGGTAAGAAGTATCATCTCTATGATAATTGCCAGCACATCAACACCAGTGACACCAAGACCGAGGGCACCGTTGAAGAAGCTATCAACCACGGCTGCAACGACGTCTGCAAGACCTGTGCTGACAACTATGAGAAGGAGAACGGCAAGAGCTATCTGGACATTAAAGACGCAGTAGAAGAGGGCGCGAAGTAAGTTCGCGCGAACCAAGAGAAACCAAAGGCTTCGGGCATCGCCCGGAGCCTTTTCTTGCGTGTAAGAGGAAAATGTGATATGATTTGCACGGCGGAGCGGGACTTTTCGTCTCTGCCGCCTTAAAAAGGAGGAGGTATGACTGCCGTTTTACGGGCATCGTACGGGAAACTGATGAAAGAAGCGAAACGGAGAATAACGGCACTGCTTCTGGTCGTCCTGATGACGGCCTTATCGGCATGCGGCAAAAAGCCCGAACCGTCTCCGACGCCTGTTCCGACCGCAACCCCCACGCCGACGGCTGTGCCGACGGTTGTGCCGACACCCACGCCGGAGCCGCAGATCGGGCCGGCAGCTATAGCATTTTACAAAAACAGAACGGATGAGAAGCTTCGCCGCCGCTTTGACGAAACATTCCGCGACCGGTGGGTAGCCGGAAGCGAGATTACACGGATTGAGTGCCTTGCGGGCACGGAAGCCGAAATCGCCGACGACGGAAGAAGCTTTGAACAGATATTCAGCGATTTGTGGAATCAAAACCCCGGCAGCGATACATGCATGATTGCATACCGGGTGCAGATAGAGACGAAGGACGGCGTATACTTCAACGGGCTGATCAAAACCTCGGAGGATGCCGCTGAGATTAAGAATTACATCGGTGTTAATCTTTATGATTTGCAGGGCAGGGAGATTAAGACCTTTAAGAATGTCGGCATTCCCGCGTCCGTAAAGCTTACGGCAGGCACCGAAATCGCACAGGTGTTAAGCCCGGTCATCGTTACCGCATATGTCTATCATTCGGACGACCAGTTTGACGGTTTCGGCAATTATCACGGAAAGGTCAGCACCTCGGTTATGCTGTTCAATACGGACACCGAAGCGGAGGTCCGCGAAGCCTACCGGGATATGAGCTATACTACAACTGTAGAACAAAGCGACCCGGAAGAAAAAGCAACCGCCGTTACATATACGGCAACAGACAGCAGCGAGCGGGATGTATCTGCCATTTCGGACAGAGACCGCAACACCGGACTTGCCTATTCCGAAGGAAACAGCATTACCGTTACCGCGGAAAAGGAGATGGCCGGCATCTATCTGATCTGGGGCAACAAGACGCCGGGTTATACCGTTAAGGCCGGAGAGCAGGAAATCACCTGTGGGGCCGATGGTTTTTTACATGATTACGTGGCATTTGAGACTCCGGTGAAGGAGTGTACGGTCACGATTCACGAAGAATGTATTTTATGCGATTTATATGCATATTCCGAAGGACGTCTGCCCGATTCCGTTCAGGTTTGGAACGCGCCTTATGAGAATGCGGATATGCTCGTGTTTGCCGCGCATGCAAGTGACGAATCACTCTATTTCGGCGGCCCGCTGACACTTTACGGCGCCGTTCTTAACAAGCGCGTGCAGGTTGTTTACCTGACCGACTATACCGGCTCTGATATCGCGGGCAGTGCGCGTGAGCACGAAAAGCTCGACTGCCTGTGGGCGATGGGCATTCATACTTATCCGGTTAACATTGCCGCTGACCGCCTGCAGATCTCGACGGCGGGCCCAACGGAGCAGGACATGGCCGGCATTTCGTATGAAGGCTTATGCCTTGCGGTTACCGAACAGATCCGCAGATTTAAGCCGCTTGTCGTCATTACACATGACGAGGGCGGAGAATACGGAAACGATGCGCATGTCATTTTACACAGGGCAGTTACGGAAGCCGTGCAGAAGACGATGCTTGAGGATTATGATCCCGATTCCGCTTCGAAGTACGGCACCTGGGACGTTCCGAAGACTTACATTCACCTGTACGGGGACAATACGATCCGCATGAACCTCCGTATCAGGGAAGCAAAACTGAATAACAAAACGATTCTCAATACCCTGCGCCAGGCATACGAAAAACATGTCTCGCAGCAGCATCTGTGGTTCTACGTTTCGGACAGCAACGACCCGGCAAACCAGGACTACAGCTGCGCTGATTTCGGGCTTTTCCGCACGACCGTCGGCAAGAACATCGGCGGTGACATGTTCGAGCATGTCCTGACCTACGACGAGCAGGCCGTGAAGCAGGAAAGAGAAGAATATTACGCCGAGCTGACCAAAGAAGCGGAGCTTTCAAAGCAGGCAGAACTGACGAGGGCCGCGGAGGAAGCGGCCGAGAAGAAGCGCCGTCAGGAGCAGCAGGAAGAAGAGGAGCGCTTTGCGGCGGAGGACCTTGCCCGAGAGCAGAAGGCAAAGGACGAATTACGGAGAACCGTTTATACAATCATCGGCGTGATTGTCGGACTGATCGTGCTGTATTTCCTGGGCATTCTTTTGCTGAAGCTTACCCGCTTGAAACGGCGCAAAGACAGGAACAGAAGACTGCGCGAAAAGGCACATGAGGAAAATGTGAAACACAGCGCCGAAGAGGGCGCCGAAGAGGAAGATTACCGGTAGTATTTTTCGCAAAAAAGTACCTTCGCGGCGTAGGATTTTTCCGATATGTGAAAAATACGTGAAAATGAATAATTAGCCATTCGAAACGAGCCGATTTTTTGTCATTTTGTCAGATTGCACTGAAAAAAAGTATATGGTAAGATTGTTTTTGACTGGGATTGTATACAATCGGTCCCGTGTCACTCTCACACTATGAAGATGCATTTAGAAATCGGATCGGAGGAACTATGAAAGTTACTATCATCGGCGCCGGCAGCGTAGGTTCTACAATCGCTTTTACGCTTGCAACCACCGGAACATCTTCTGACATCGTTTTGATCGACGTAAACGAGGAGAAGGCCAAGGGCGAAGCCATGGACATCCTTCAGGGAAGCCCGTTCTTCGGCTCCATGTCCATCATTGCCGGAGATTATCCGGATGCAGCGGATTCCGACATCGTAATCATTACTTCGGGTATCCCGAGAAGAGCAGGCCAGTCCAGACTGGAGCTCGCTCAGACCAATGTCAACATCATGAAGGATATCGCTTCCAAGATTACGAAGTATGCGCCTAAGGCTGTATACATCATCGTAAGCAATCCGGTTGATATCATGACGTACGCATTCCACAAGTTTTCCGGCATTCCGGAGAACCAGATCATCGGTTCCGGTACCATTCTGGATACCTCCCGTCTTCGTGCAAGACTTTCCGAGATCTACGATATCAGCCAGAGCAACGTACATGCTTACGTATTCGGTGAGCACGGCGATTCCTCTTTCGTAACCTGGTCTCTGGCCAACATTTCCAACGTTCCGATTGATCAGTATAAGGAGCGCATCCACAACTCCGTGAAAGGCTTCCCGAAGCTGAACCGCGAAGAGGTTGAGGATTTTGTTAAGAAGTCCGGCGGAATCGTAATCAGCCGTAAGGGTGCAACCTACTACGCAATTGCGGTTTCCGTAGCATTCATCGTTAAGACCATCATCTCCGGCATGGATACCACGATGACGGTTTCCACCATGATGCACGGTGAGTACGGCATCGACGATGTATGCCTTTCCACGCTTGCCATTGTCGGTAAGAACGGTATCGTAGGCAACGTTGAAACCCCTCTTAACGACGAAGAGATCGCGCTGCTTCGTAAGAGCGCGGACAACCTGAAAGAAGTTATCCGCAACATCGATCTCGCATAATCGAATACAGGTTATCCGGAAGGCGCCGGCTGTGCCTTCCATACATCAGCGAGGAGACGGCACAGCCGCCTCCTTTCTATTTTGAAAAGCGAATAAGGGAATACTATGGATTACAGAATTGAACATGATTCCATGGGAGAGATGCAGGTTCCCGCAGATTGCTACTGGGGTGCCCAGACGGAGCGGAGCCGCAGAAACTTTCTGATTGGAGCGGGGATTGAAACAATGCCTGCCGAAATCGTCCGGGCATTTGCCGTATTGAAGAAGGCAGCGGCCGCAGCCAACAAAACGTTGCAGCCCGCGCGCATGACCGATGGCAAATGCGACGCCATCGCGAAGGCATGCGATGAAATTCTCGCCGGAAAGCTTGATTCACATTTTCCGCTTGTCGTTTGGCAGACCGGAAGCGGCACGCAGTCGAACATGAATGTGAACGAAGTGATTGCAAACCGCGGAAACGAAATTGCGGGAGAGAAGCTGCTTCACCCGAATGACGACGTCAACATGTCGCAGTCGAGCAACGACACGTTCCCGACGGCGATGCATATCGCGGCTGTGACCGCAATCGAAACGAAGCTGTTCCCGGCCATTGATGAGCTGGTTGCCGTATTCCGCCGTCTCGAAAAGGAGAACGAGGGAATCGTGAAGAGCGGACGGACGCATTTGCAGGATGCCGTCCCGATCGCATTTTCCCAGGAAATCAGCGGCTGGCGATCAAGCCTTGAGCGTGACTGCGAGATGATTAAGCTTCTGCTGCAGTCACTGAAGACGCTGGCGCTCGGCGGAACGGCTGTCGGAACGGGACTTAACGCGCCGAAGGGCTTTGCCGAAGCGGTTGCGGAGGAAGTTAGTAAGATTACCGGAACCGCCTATGTGACCGCGGAGAACAAATTCCACGCGCTCACCTCGAAGGACGAAATCGTGGCCGTGCACGGCGCCGTGAAGGCACTTGCAGCCGACATGATGAAAATTGCAAACGACATCCGCTGGCTGGCGAGCGGACCGCGTGACGGGCTCGGAGAGATTACGATTCCCGCGAACGAACCCGGTTCCTCGATTATGCCCGGTAAGGTCAATCCGACGCAGTGTGAGGCTGTGACGATGGTTGCCGTTCAGGTCATCGGAAACGATACCGCAATCGGCATGGCGGCGAGCCAGGGCAACTTCGAACTGAACGTGTTCATGCCCGTGATTGCATACAACTTCTTACAGTCGGTGAGACTGCTTGCGGAGGCGGCGGTGTCATTTACCAAAAACTGTGTGACCGGCATTACTGCGAACCGTGAGAAGATGCATGACAACCTTTACAATTCGCTGATGCTCGTGACCGCGCTCAATCCGTACATCGGATATGAGAACGCCGCGAAGACCGCGAAGAAAGCCTTTGCGGAGAATATCTCCTTAAAGGAAGCCTGTGTTTCGCTCGGTTTTTTGAGCGAAGAAGAGTTCGACCGTGTGTTTCATCCCGAAAACATGATTTGAACACGGAACGTTCACAAAGAAAAAGTACATTAAAGCAAGGTGCTTGCTTAGAAAGAAAGGAATAAAACTATGAATTACGCAGAAGAATCCCTGAAGAAGCATTATGAGTGGAAAGGAAAGGTTGAGATGATCGTTCGTGCTCCCCTGGAGACGAAGGAAGACCTTTCTCTTGCATACACCCCCGGTGTTGCACAGCCCTGCCTTGAAATCCAGAAGAACGTTGACCTCAGCTATGATCTGACCCGCCGTTCCAACCTGGTTGCTGTTGTTACCGACGGTACCGCAGTACTCGGTCTCGGTGATATCGGTCCCGAAGCCGGCATGCCTGTTATGGAAGGTAAGTGCGCACTGTTCAAGGCTTTCGGCGATGTAGATGCGATTCCGCTTTGCATCCGCAGCAAGGAAGTTGATGATATCGTTAATACCGTTAAGCTTCTTGCAGGTTCTTTCGGCGGCGTAAACCTTGAAGATATTTCCGCACCCCGCTGCTTCGAAATCGAGAGAAAGCTGAAGGAGTGCTGTGACATCCCGATCTTCCATGACGACCAGCACGGTACCGCTGTTGTTTGCCTTGCCGCTATGCTGAACGCATTGAAGGTTGTTAACAAGAAGATTGATGAGATCCGCGTTGTAACGAGCGGTGCAGGTGCTGCCGGTATCGCCATCATCAAGCTCCTCATCTCGATGGGTCTTAAGGACGTTGTTATGTGCGACCGTAAGGGCGCTATCTATAAGGGCCGTGACGGTCTGAATGCCGAGAAGGAGATCATCGCCGAGATGACCAACCAGCAGATGCGTAAGGGCAGCCTTGAGGACGTTATCAAGGGTGCTGACGTATTCATCGGCGTATCCGCTCCGGGCTGCGTAACCCCTGAGATGGTTAAGAGCATGGCAAAGGATCCGATCCTCTTCCCGATGGCTAACCCGACTCCCGAAATCATGCCCGACGAAGCTAAGGCAGCAGGTGCTGCAGTAGTCGGAACCGGCCGCAGCGATTTCCCGAACCAGATCAACAACGTACTTGCATTCCCGGGCATCTTCCGCGGTGCTTTGGACGTTCGTGCGAAGGACATCAACGACGAGATGAAGATTGCAGCTGCAAAGGCTATCGCAAGCTTCGTTACCGACGACAAGCTTTCCGCTGACTACATCATCCCGAGCGCTCTTGACAAGACCGTTGCACAGGCTGTTGCAAAGGCAGTTGCCAAGGCTGCAAGAGAAACCGGCGTAGCCCGTCTGTAATAGTTGTATTTTCCGGAAAAGAGGCATCGGACATCTGCCCGGTGCCTTTTCGTTCCGTTTTATAAGGAGAACCCAATGAAGAAATTTTTGTATCCGATTCTGGTTGTGGCCCTGGTACTTACGTGCCTGACCGCCTGCGGCGAGAAAAAAGGCAACAACTTTAACCAGGCAACGAATGGTGCCGAGACGACACCGACTACGGAGCCGAAAAAAGGCAGCGACCTTTATCATGATTGCGGCGGCGAGGTTGTGCTCTGCGATTATTCCAAGCTGACGAAGCCTGCCGAGTATCCCGGTGTCAGCGATGAAGAGCTTGAGAAAGAGTATCTGTCACAGATTGCCGAGGCTTTGGCTGATTATCCGAACTATGTCCGCGACGAGAGCCGTGACGGTACGGAAATCAAGGAAGGCGACGTGGTTAACATCGACTATGTCGGAAAGCTTGACGGCGAAGCGTTTGCCGGCGGCAGCGACGAAGAGTTTGACCTGGAAATCGGTTCGGGTACTTTCATTGAGGACTTCGAGAACGGTCTGATCGGCAAAACGGTCGGCACCACGGTAGACGTTGACTGCAAGTTTCCCGATGACTATCACAGCGAGGACCTTGCCGGCAAGGCCGTCACATTTACCATCACGATTAACTATGTCGGCCAGAAGAAGGACGAGGCTGACGACGAGTATATCCGCCGCCTGAGCAGAGGCACCTATCAGTCCGGAGAAGACTACAAGAAAGAACTCCGGAGCATGATGGAGGAGTCTGCGAAGAAGGAATATGAGGATAATCTTTATGAAGAAGTCCTCAAGGATATGATTGAGAATTCGGAATTTAAGACCATTCTTGACGAGGACGTTGCGTTCTATGAGAATGATATGAAGGCCTACTATGAGTCCTATGCGGCATACTACGGCATGGACGTTAAGGAGTTCGTAACGGAAGTCGGTTTCTCCAGCTATGACGCATTCCTTGCGAAGTGCCATGATGACGCCGTACAGTATGTAAAGGAATACATGGTGCTTGAGGCAATTGCGGCGAAGGAAGGCATCACCGTTACCCCCGAAATCTTTAACGAGAGAGTGGAAGGCTATATGGCAAGCGCTTCCATGACCGACAAGGAGGCATTCATCGAGGAGTACTCGAACGAGTACCTGAACTACTGCATCCTGAACGACCTGGCATTAGAGCTTCTTGTGGAAAATGCCAAGAAGAATTAAGTTTCCCGGAATATGATTTGCGGACGGCGCCTGCGGGCGCCGTCTTTTAAGGAGAACCATGAGCTTTCGATGGAAGAAAAAAGAAGTGCTGATCTGCTTTCTGGCGGTATTCGGGATGGGATTTTTCCTTTCCTTTCTCATCCTTTGTAACCTCGGAACCGACCCGGCAACCTTTATGAACCGCTCCGTTGCGGACTTTATCGGCATGAGCTTCGGAAACTGGCAGCTGATCATCAATATCGTGATGCTTTCGATTGTGATTCTTTTGAAGCGTTCGCTGATCGGCTTCGGCACGGTGTTCAACATGGTGCTGATTGGGTATTACGCGGATTTCTTCTGCTGGCTTTTCCGAAAGACCATTCCTGCGGAAGCCTTTACCGATCCGCTGCCGAGATGGTGTATCTTCGGTGTGACGCTGTTCGGCTTCATCCTGAGCGCGGCCATTTATATCAATGCGGACATGGGCGTTTCGCCGTATGACGGGCTTCCGATCATCCTGACGGAGAAGATTACGGCGCGTGCGCCGAAAATTCCGCCGATGGTCATCAGAATTGCGTGGGACGGCTTTGCGATTGCCGTCGGAACGGTATTCGGCGGTACCCCGATCATCGGCATCATTTTAATGGCGCTGTTCCTCGGGCCTGCAATCACACTCGTCCGAAAAATCGGCGACCGGCTCCGCGAGAAGAAAAAGAAATAAAAGAGACAGACAGAAAAAAAGGTCTTCCCCTGTGTTGAGGGGAAGACCTTTTCGGTTTTTATCCTACTGAATGGAATTGATCTCGGTCTGGGAGAATACGGAAATGCCGTTCTCCGAGAAAATCTTAAGACCGGCCTCACGGTCGGACAGACGGAAGATGATCAGAGCGTTGCTGCCTTCGCTGTAGTTGAAGGAGTACAGGTACTCGATGGAAATTCCGGCTGCGTCAAGGAGGCAGAGAATCTTGTTCAGTCCGCCGGCCTCATTGGGAACGCGTGCACAGATGACGTGGTTCTTTCTGGCGGAATACCCGTTGGCTTTCAGAAGCGCGAGGCATGCGTCGTTGTCCTTTTCCCGGACGATAAAACGTACCAAACCGAAGCCCGAAGTATCCGCGATGGACATCGCGAGAATGTCGATGCCGTTATCGGCAAGGAGCGTGGTCAGCTTGGAAAGCGTTCCTTTCATATTCTCAAGAAATACGGTGATCTGATGAATATACATGGGTAACCTCCTTTATGTTTATGCGTTGGTCAGGTTTCTGCGGTCGATGACACGCTTTGCCTTGCCCTCGGAACGGGGCAGCGACTTCGGTGCAACAAGCGTAATCTTGGCGGCAATGCCGACAACGGACTTAATCCGCTCTGCAATTGTGTTCTTGAGGTCCTCAATATCGCTGACCTTATCGGTGAACATCTCCTCGGAAAGCTCAACCTGAACCTCGAGCTTATCGGTGGAGTTCACACGGTCAACAATCAGGCAGTAGAACGGAGCAACGCCCTCAAGGCCGACAAGACAGGTCTCAATCTGGCTCGGGAATACATTGACACCGCGGATGACGAGCATGTCATCGGTACGGCCGGTCAGACGGCTGATCCGGTGGAACGTACGTCCGCAGGCACAGGGCTCTTCGATGATGGAGCAGATATCGTGTGTCCGGTAACGGAGCATCGGCATTCCGGTCTTGGTGATTGTGGTAAATACCAACTCGCCTTTTTGTCCGTTCGGAAGAGGCTCGCCGGTTTCGGGATCGATGATTTCCACGATGACATGGTCTTCATTAACGTGCATGCCGTGCTTCTCAAGGCACTCAAAGGCAACGCCGGGGCCGCCGATTTCGGTCAGGCCGTAGATGTCGCATGCATCGAAATCGAAGAGCTCCTCGAGGTGCTGACGCATTTCCTCAGTCCAGGGTTCTGCACCGAACACACCGGACTTCAGCTTTACTTTGTCAAGAAGTCCTGCTTCCTTTAAGGTCTCGCCGAGATAGGTTGCATAGGAAGGGGTGCAGCAAAGCATCGTTGCGCCGAGCTCGGTCATCATCATCATCTGACGCTGCGTGTTTCCGGCAGACATCGGGATAACGGTGGCACCGATTGCGGAAGCGCCGTAATGTGCGCCGAGACCGCCGGTGAACAGGCCGTAGCCGTAGCAGACCTGGATGACATCGTCCGCATCGCCGCCGGCTGCCGTAAGGGAACGGGCAACCATTTCGGTCCATACATCAATATCATTCTGGGTATAACCGGTAACAATCGGCTTTCCGGTTGTTCCCGAGGAACCCTGGATGCGTACGATATCGGTGAGTTTCGCGGCAAGCAGTCCGTAAGGGAACTCGTCACGAAGGTCGGTCTTTTCGGTGAAGGGCAGCTTCTTTAAATCGTCAATGGTCTGAATGTCTTCGGGCTTAACACCCATTTCATCCATGCGCTTGCGATAAAGCGGTACGTTCTCATACTCAAGCTTTACCGTGGCACGGAGGCGTTCGTTTTGGAGCTCACGAAGTTTTGCGCGGTCCATGCACTCGATGGCGGGGCTCCAGATTTTGTGGATTTTCTCCTGTCTCATAATAACCTCCCGGGTAATAAAATGATTTTTTCCCTGAGGATGAGTAAAAAAATAGCCCATCCTCTTCATAGAGGACGAGCGATTGACCCGTGGTACCACCTCAATTCAGTATGCCAGGCATACCCTCTTTCGGGTACGGAAAATATACCCTATCGCGATAACGGACGCACCCGGCGATGCCTACTTAGTAAGACTGTTCAACACGCTGCTCTCGGGAGGAATTCGGAAGGTCTTCGATGCCGGCTTACACCAAACCCGGCTCGCTGGGAGGGAAAACTTGTTTCGTACTGGTTCCCGGTCGTTGCATTTGTCAAAACTATAATGCATCTTCTTTTTGCTGTCAAGTTTTTTTTCAAAAAAAGCCCGATTGTTGACAAAAAGTCTAAAAACGGCATGAAACAAAAGCCCTTTTTGGACAAGTTTGCACAGAACGCTAAATCGTCCCCGTCATTCTTCGGCAAAAGGGAGAAATTTGTCGAAAAGCCTTGTATTTGCTGTATTTTCAGTATATGATTGCAGATGAAACAAAGGACAGAGCCGGGCAAGCGTAATAGGCGGCTCAAAACATATACGGAGGAGTTCATCATGAATACCAAGAAGGTTGCTGAAGAAGTAAAGGTTGCTGCAGCAGAGACCGCTAAGAAGGCTGCTGCCGTAAAGAAGAACGTTGAGAAGGCTGCTGAGCCGGCTGTTAAGGCTGTTAAGAAGGCTGCAGAGCCCGCTGTTAAGGCTGTTAAGAAGACTGCAGAGCCCGCTGTTAAGGCTGTTAAGAAGACTGCAGAGCCTGCCGTTAAGGCTGCCAAGAAGGCTGCTGAGCCGGCTGCCAAGGCTGTTAAGAAGGCTGCTGACGATGCCAAGAAGACCGTTGCAAAGGCTGTTAAGAAGGAAGCTGCTGCTAACGTAGTTCTTCAGTTCGCAGGCAAGGAAGTTGCCATGAAGGACGTACTTGAGGCTGCAAAGAAGGCTTATGCCGCTGAGAACAAGGCTGCCATCAAGGACATCACGCTCTATGTTAAGCCCGAAGACAACGCTGCTTACTATGTAGTAAACGGCGACATCACCGGCAAGATCGAGCTGTAATTTCCAAAACGTTTATAAAGAGGCTCCGTTACTTTCCGATTGGAAGGCAGCGGGGTTTCTTTTTTTGTGGAGAGAGTGTGACATTTTCCTTTGAAATATTGAATTTCATATGGTGATGTGATACAGTAACAAGAGGATGCAGTATGCTTTTAGGAGGCTCTATGAGGAAGATTGTCCTGTCCATTCTGGTGGAGAACACCGCCGGCGTTCTTGCGCGGACTTCCGGGCTTTTCTCCCGCCGCGGGTATAACATCGCCAGCCTTTCGGTAGGCGAGACGGAGGACCCGAGCATCAGCCGCATGACGGTTGTTGCAAGCGGAGAAGAGGAAACGCTCAGCCAGATTGTCAAGCAGCTTATGAAATTAGAGGACGTCATTTCCGTTCGGGAACTGGAGCCGGAGCATTCGGTCTGCTGCGAGCTGTTGCTTCTTAAGGTGGATACCGCGGATGCGGATAAGCGGAAGGAAGCGCTTGCGATAGCGGAGAGGACCGATGCCAAGGTCGTTGACGTGTCTCCTGAAAACATGATGCTCCGTCTTACGGGAGAACCTGCAAAACTCGATGATTTCATCGCCGGGTTCTCGGATTTCAAAATACTGGAGCTGGTCCGCACCGGTCTGACCGGGCTGAGCCGTTCCTAGAATCGAAAGGAGAAGTGTTTTAGTTATGTTCAAGGAATTCAAGAAGTTCATTATGCGTGGTAACATGATTGATCTTGCCGTAGGTATGATCATCGGCGCTTCTTTCAGTGCAATCATCACCGCGCTTGTTAACAACGTGCTGATGCCGGTAATCGGCGCACTGACCGGTGGGAAGGCAAACTTCACCGATGCTTTCTGCATTTTGAAAGAGCCCGCAACCATTCCGGATGGCTTTGACAAGTCCGTCATGACACTTGAGAACTACCAGGGCGCAGGCTACATCTGCCTCGGATACGGCGCATTTGTTACCGCCATCATCAGCTTCCTGCTCGTTGCACTTTGCCTGTTCTTCGTTGTAAAGGCATTCAACAAGGCACAGAGCCTTACGAAGAAGGAAGAGGCTCCTGCCGCTCCGACCACGAAGGTTTGTCCTTTCTGTAAGTCCGAGATCAGCATTGAAGCAACCCGTTGCCCTCACTGCACATCCGAATTGCCGAAAGAGGAATAATCCGTTTTTTGTATGAGTAAAACCAAGTCAAAAACTTTATTTGCGATTGCGTTCGCAGCGGGAATCGGTGCTGTGATTGCTGCCGCAAACATTTGGCCGACACCCGAACCGACCGAGGAACCGACGCCCGAGCCGACCGAAGAACCGACGGAAACGCCGACTCCGGAACCGACGGCAACGCCCACTCCGACGCCGAAGCCGACGTCCAAGCCGACGGCAACTCCCAAACCGACCCCTAAACCTACTGCGACGCCGACACCGAAGCCTACGCCGAAACCGACGGCGACACCGATACCGAAGCCGACCGCAGTGCCGACGCCCACAACGGAAGCGGCTGCGACTCCGACTGCGGTAGCAACACCGACGCAAAAGCCCACTTCCACGCCGACTCCGACTGCAGAAGCAACGCCGACACAAAAGCCGACAGCGACGCCTACCACGGCGCCGACGACGTACACATTTACCGATATGGACAAGACGATGACAGTCGTCTCCACGGTTAACGTGCGTGACCTGCCGAACTCAAACAACGGTAAAGTCATCGGGCAGTTCCAGACCGGTGCGACGGTACATGTCACCGGCAAATGCAACGAAGCCAACTGGTACCGCGTCGATTATAACGGTGGCATCGGATATTGCTTCTGCGACTATCTGACGACGGGAGAGAGCTCGATGGTGCCGCGGGATGCGAGTGAAGAGGCTTTGCTGACGGCACTGATCTTCTCCGAGTCGGATGACTGGTTCATCGACCAGTTATGCACCGGCCAGGTCGTCAAGAACCGCATGTACCAAAGCGGCAAATCCATGTACGACGTCATCTATGCCACGAGCCAGTTTTCCGTGACATATCCGAGGAATGCGCCCTGTGCTTTCTCCAAGGCATACTATAACTGGATCAACAACACCTACGAAAAGGGCGGCTGGTACGAAAAGCGCATTGTCAGCGCCAACAAGGCTGCAAAGCAGATTCTTGCGAAGGACCTGACCTGGGGAGAACTGTACGATTCCGGACACGCGCATGATTTCACGGGCGGCGCGGATCAGCATGACCGTAACTCCCGGTTCAGCTACATGTATTTCCGCATGTATAACGCGAACTCCCAGGCAAGCCAGAACTTTGCTGCATCCCAGAAGGAGTATTTCCTGATGGGAGACTCCATTTTCAGCTCCGGTAACCGGTGACATCAAGGAGAAAACGGATGAAGAATAAGCGTGTGATTATCATACTTGTAATGTGCGTCTGTGCAGTGATAGCATGGGGCTTTTTGATGGTTACTGTTCTCGGAGGAAAGAAGAACAAAACAGACGCGGATGCAAAGAAGAAAGACGACAGGGAAGCGTCCCCGCAGAAAATGAAAGTGTGGGCGTTGAGCGAACTGTATTATAACGGGGAAAAGGGAATTTCTTTTGAGACGGATGCCCAGGGCAGGGTTGTGAAAGCAATCTATGCAGAAGCAGATGTCGTATACGGTTTTGAATATATCTATCAGGATGGAGAGCCAATCACCCGTGTCACAAAAAATGAAGAAAAACAAAAGATTGTAAGGGAATACAATTCCAAAGGCAATCTGCTTAAACAGGAGGAGTATGCTGTCTATAGAGATGACCCGGGGGTGGCCGTTTTCTTCCCCGATGGCAGTGATTATCATATGCGGGACCTTGTGTTTGATGAAAGAGGAAATCGAATTCTGGAAGAGAATTATTATCCTGACGGAAGTGTGGAGACCTCATACGAGAGCAAGTATGATAAAAACGGATACCGTATTTCTTATATCATCAAAAAATACAGAGACGGACAAGAGACTGTTACGGAAAAAGAACATGTGGAACTGGATTCAAGCGGAAGACTGCTCCGAAAATTTGATGATGACGGACAATTGACCGATGAAGTCAATTACTTCGATGACGGCCGCCGCGTGGAAACATGTTTTGCATATGACGGTCAAAAGAACCGTGAGTACCAATATGACAGTAAGGGTAACTTAATCAGACATACGATGTATACAGAAGGAGAAATCGGCAGAGTTCTTTCATACGAGTATCAGAAGACAGAAAACGGATATAAGATGATTGAAACATACGAGGATTTTCCTGACGGACCTTTTAGGACTACTGAAACGGAATATGATCTTGACGGAAATGTAGTATACAGGCATGAAAGCGACCGAATATACTCTGAATACGCGGTTAAAGATGATTCGGGACGAATCATTCGGACTGAGCAGCGATTTGATGACGGAAGTGTGAGAATTCAAACCTCAACGGAATACGACGAATACGGCAATCGTATAGCACTATCGAATTACGGCAGATACGAATGGAAGTACACCGAAACAGAGATTACGAAAGAAATGGCAGAGGAAAATGCCAGGTTCTTTTTTGATGATGAGTTATATCGTTGGACTGTTTACTATTAAAAGAAAAAGGCAGAAACGAGTAAATTATATTGTCATCGCGATTATCGGCGGCATTTTCGGTGAGGGAGCAGTATACCAGATTTTCAGCGGACTGGCGCAGCTGGTGTATATGGTTTGCCTGTACGGAGCCCTGCAGAGCCTTACGGAGGAAGATCTTCCTTCTCTGTCGAATAAATGGTCGCTTATGGGGAAGGGGGTAATCCTGATCTGCCTTTTCAAAACCGTTGCGGAAACGCTGGTAGCGATTGCCAAAAACGGTGATTCCTTGGAAGGTTACATGAATGCCTACAAGGTGGAACTGGCAGCGTATGTGGTTGCCTTTGTATTTTCCGTTATTGAAATCGTTTTGCTGAAGAAAACAGCAGATGCTATCGGCGGTGTCGGGTACGAGGTATCCCTCGTCGATCATCGCTCTGACGAATACTAAACGAAAACCCGCGCCGGCGCTGTCCGGTGCGGGTTTTTTATGGCATTTGCCATAGGAAAATGTGACGTTCTTTTCGAAGAAATCACTTGTATGAACTGTCGATAAGTGATATATTATAAAGTTGGAAACAAATGACCGTTTATCGGCATGAAAAGATATGAAAGGAGTCAAGAATCATGGGATTTATTGACAGAATCAAAGAAAGAGCAAAGCAGGACAAGAAGACGATTGTTCTGCCCGAGTCCATGGACAGAAGAACATGGGAAGCAGTGGAAATCATCCTGAAGGAAGGCATTGCGAATATCATCGTTCTCGGTACTCCCGAGGAGTGCGCAGAGAACAGCAAGGGTCTTGATGTTGCCGGCGCTACGGTAATCGATCCTCATACCGCTCCCGAGCTTCAGGCTTATATCGACAAGCTTGTTGAGCTTCGTCAGGCAAAGGGCATGACCCCCGAGGAAGCTAAGAAGCTCCTTACGACCGACTATATGTACTATGCATGCATGATGGTTAAGATGGGTGCGGCAGACGGCGTTGTATCCGGTGCCTGCCATTCGACCGCTAACACCCTTCGTCCGTCTCTTCAGATCATCAAGACGAAGCCCGGCACGAAGCTTGTATCCGCTTTCTTCATGATGATCGTTCCGAACTGCGAGTACGGTGCAGACGGCACGTTCCTGTTTGCCGATTCCGGTCTTGAGCAGAATCCCGATCCGGAGAAGCTGGCCGCTATCGCCATCAGCTCCGCAGAGTCCTTCGAGCTTCTTGTTGAGAAGCAGGCTAAGGTTGCCATGCTCAGCCATTCCACCAAGGGCAGCGCAAAGCATGCCGATGTTGACAAGGTTCTTGCCGCTACCGCTATTGCAAAGGAACTTCGTCCTGACATCCTTTTGGACGGCGAGCTTCAGGCTGATGCCGCTATGGTTCCTTCCGTAGGCGCTTCCAAGGCTCCGGGCAGCAACGTAGCAGGTCAGGCTAACGTTCTCGTATTCCCCGACCTTGATGCCGGTAACATCGGTTACAAGCTCGTTCAGAGACTTGCAAAGGCAGAAGCTTACGGCCCTATCACCCAGGGTATCGCTGCTCCGATCAACGACCTGTCCCGCGGCTGCATCGCCGAGGATATCGTTGGTGTAGTTGCCATCACGGCTGTTCAGGCCATCGGCAAGTAATTCAGTGAATACATAACGGCGGGCGACCTTAGCCGCCTGCCGTTTGATTTTTTAGGAGGAAACATGAAAGTATTGGTCATCAACTGCGGCAGCAGTTCCTTAAAGTATCAGCTGATTGACTCCGAGACCGAGCAGGCTCTGGCCGTTGGTCTTTGCGAGCGTATCGGCATTGACGGACGTCTGAAGCACACCCCCGCCGGCGGCGAGAAGGTTACGCTTGAGGATCCGCTTCCGAATCACGAAGTAGCCATCAAGAACGTGCTGGCAGCTCTCACGAATCCCGAGTACGGTGTCATCAAGGATCTCTCCGAGATCGGTGCCGTAGGTCACCGTGTCGTACACGGCGGTGAGAAGTTCACGAAGTCCGTAATCATCAATGACGAAGTCATCGAAGGCATCAAGGAGTGCAGCGACCTCGCACCGCTTCACAACCCTGCAAACCTGATCGGTATCGACGCCTGCATGAAGCTTATGCCCGGCGTTCCGGAGGTTGCCGTATTCGATACCGCATTCCATCAGACGATGCCGAAGGAAGCTTACCTTTACGGCATTCCTTATGAGTATTATGAGAAGTACAAGGTTCGCCGTTACGGTTTCCACGGCACCAGCCACAGCTACGTTAGTAAGCGTGCAATCGATATTGCGAAGCTTGATCCGAATAACAGCAAGGTTATCGTATGCCACCTCGGAAACGGCGCTTCCATCAGCGCGGTATTGAACGGCAAGTCTGTTGATACCTCCATGGGTCTTACCCCTCTTGAAGGTCTGATCATGGGTACCCGTTCCGGTGATATCGATCCGGCCATCATGGAATTTATCGCAGGCAAGGAAAAGCTTGATCTTGCAGGCGTTATGAACGTTCTCAACAAGAAGTCCGGCGTATTCGGCATGTCCGGTGTTTCGTCCGACTTCCGTGACCTTGATGCTGCTGCCAACGAAGGCAACGAGCTTGCAAAGAACGCCGTAAACGGTTTCGTTTACCGCGTTGCCAAGTATGTAGGTGCTTATGCGGCTGCCATGAACGGTGTGGATGCGATCGCATTTACCGCAGGCGTAGGTGAGAACGACAAGAAGGTTCGTAAGGCAATCTGTGAGCACTTCGGATTCCTCGGCATCAAAATTGATGACGAGAAGAACAGCATCCGCGGTGAGGAAGTCATCATTTCGACGCCCGACAGCAAGGTTAAGGTTCTCGTAATCCCGACCAACGAAGAGCTTGCCATCTGCCGCGAAACGGTTGCGCTTTGCAAGTAGTTTCAGGGAACAATATGCGGCAGGGTTCTGAAGAATCCTGCCGCTTTTTTAAAACTTTTTTTGGGGGAAAAAGCAATGTGGAAGATTCGTACAATTCGTAAAGAAACAAGAAAAACCGTATGGAACAAGTTTGTGTCTGCTGTTTGTGTCGCATTTGTCTTTCTGGCATTTATGAATATCGTGAAATTTTTCACTGCGGTTACACATGATATAACAGAACAGCCGAACGGGATTATGTTCATCTTCAAAACGGATGGCGTAAAACAGAAGAATCTGGCGTATGACTTATACATATTGGACTGCAGGGAGAACTGCCAGCGAATCTACGTGGAAGAGGGGTTTGAGTACGAACCTTCTGAATTGGGCAGTAAGCTCACAAAGCTGAAAGAGAAACGGTTTAAGCACGAAGCCGAAATCGAATACTTTACGCGGGATGACAGAGACGAATACATCGAACAGAATTATGAACTCTCGTCATCCTACCGGAAAGGCTTCCCGAAAACGATAATCTGGAGAATGATTCCCATTAACAGAAGCATTGTCGGCGAGATCGGGAAACTGCTTCTTCGCCTTCTTTTCCTTGTTCTGGTCTTGATTGTCGGACTCGGAAAAGACTGGTTTTACCTTGGGGTTGTACGAAGAGACGAACAGAGCATGTGGTCCTCCGCTGAGGACCTGACTTATGACGGAAGAGGAATCGGAATCTATCTTTTGGCCCACATCAAAGTGTTCCTTTGGAGTCTTCTTCTGATTGTCCCGGGTATCCTTAAGGATCTGGATTACCTCATGGTTCCTTACATCTTACGGGATAACCCGAGATTTACGGCTAAGGAAACCTTCCAAAAGAGTACCGAGATGATGAAAGGCAACCGCGGCCGCGCGTTTTTACTCGGCCTTTCCTATTTGTGGCTTGCGATTCCGTTCATCCCGCTTTATGTTGCTGTCTCATGGTACTTCAATGAGACGGTTACCGTTCTGTTCAGCGTAGTCTGTCTTGCCCTGTTCGTATTCCCGTATACGAATACGGTATACGCACAGTTGTATGAGGAACTTAAGAAGAAGGAAAATGAGACCGTTTCAACGGAAGTGTGAGGGCAATACTCAGTGAAGAAAAAGCAGTTCAGACTGACAAGAAAACAGTTTTTCATCATCCTTTCGGCGCTGCTCGCGGTTGTGGTCATCGCGGAGACAGTGCTTTTGGCGAAAACATTTGCCGGAAAGAAATCATCGAAGAAGACACCTAAGGGGACATCGACCAAAGAGGCCACCCCTTCGCCTGTTCCGCAGGATGTCAGGAAGGTGGCCAGGGTTGATTTCCGGGAGATCCGTCCGGACGGATATACGAGCTGCAAGGTGTTTACTTATGATGAACTCGGACGGGAAACCATGGCCGAGATATACATCAACGGTGAACTGAGAACAGTGGAAATGACCTCTTACTACAATACCGGCAGTAAAAGGGAGACGCTGAGAGTTGCTGAGTCTGATGAGGTGAATGCAGGAGAGCTTACACTGAGCTCGGTGGTTTTCATGGACGACTTCGGAGATGTGCTTCAGGAATATGCAATGGACAGCATCGTGACCTCGGAACAGTTCGATGATGACGGACATCTGGTCGAAATTGTGTTTTCCGTCGCACGCAATAATACCTTTCGCAATGATTCTATTTCGTGGAAGTATTCGGGCGATGTCGTCACCGAGAGAACCGTGACGAAGGGTGACGGACAGACGGCGCGCAGGGAATATGATTATGATGAATCGGGCCGGGTTTGTGCGGTCCGGGAATATAGGACGGAGAACGGAAAAGAAGAAGGCAAACCGTACACAGCGGAAATCACCTATGACGGTAACCGGAGGACGGAGACAGTCAATCGGAACGGGGTGATTAATGAGAATGTATATCTGAACGGGGCGCTTTCGTCTTGCAAATTCACGTATCCTGAAGGGGATGTGCTGGAATATGAGTACCTGATTATTCCGGAATTCGGGAAACTTGCCCGGACCGAATTCGGAACACCGTATCATCAGCTCTGTTGCGTGAGGCAGCGGCACGAAGAAGAGGAAGTCACGATGGTGAACCCGGAATATGACAGCGAAAACCGTGTCATTACAGCCCGTGATGAAGGTGTTACGACAGGAAACTATTACCGACGATTTCGGTATTCTTATGGGGAAAACGGGAGACTGGATACTTTTTACATAGATGTGTTGACCTATAGTGACATACTCGAATATACGACAGAGTATCATTATCACTATGATGCGTTCGGTGATGTCGACAGTATTTTGATTTACACATCCGACGGAGAGCAACCTGTGTCCGAAGTGACGATTGAATGGATTACCGTTCCCGGCACGGTGCAGTAGAGATACAAACGGCTGCCGCCGGCGTGCGGTGAAACAGAGAAAGGAGAGGGGAGGGTAGATGAATCAGAAAAAGAAGAAACTTTTCGGACTGAAGCGAAAGCATTTCATCATCGCGCTTCTCTCGCTGTGCGGCGCCCTGGTGATTGCGGAGGTTGTGCTCTTAGCGGTCACATTTTCCAAAAAGAAGAGCCCGAAGAACGGGAAGAATGAACCAACGGTAACCGGGGAAGCCGGGGAGCAGACAGAACATGAAAAGAAAGCGTATGTATGGAGACCGGTGAAATATCGGGAGACGCTGTACGGCAATCTGACGGAGGATCTGACAATCGAATATGACAATCAGGGGCGCATCAAACACATTACGGGGGCCTCGGGCGAGCTGAGCATGGAGTACACGCTTACCTATGAGCAGAGCGGCGTGATTATGACAGTCGTCGACGAGGACGGCGAGAAAGAAGTGTATTTTTTTCGGGACCTTTATGAACAGCTGACCGGGGAGAGTTCTTTCCGTGTCAAGACAGGAGAATATGAACTGGAGCGCGACGAGCAGGGCTATTGGAAGCGTGTCGTTTATAAGATTACCGAGAACAGGCTGGTTACCGTTTACGGACGTGATTTTGTGTATGACGATGCGGGAAGGATGGCAGGCTATACTGACTGGAAGATGGTCTCGGATTTTCAGCCCGAAGAAACCGCCCAGAACGCATGTACCTATGCGTATGATGAACAGGGAAGAATCAGCCGGGTTGAAGTGAAGCTGTTAAATTTGATCATGTCCTATCCGAGTCCCGGCGAATATGTGTATGAATACGGTGACGGTTGGAAGACAGAGACCAGATACGTCGACGGAGAGGCGGTGACTGTGACCAGATGGGATTATTTCGAAGGCGGAACGCTTTTTGTAACTGATTACAGTCAGAATGATCCGGAGGAGGCGACCCGGAAAATCGGCTGGATATTTAAGATGCCCGATAGTTACACAGGTATTGTGGGAGAGGAGAAAACCACTTCACCGACATTTGAGTCACTTGGAAATTTGGAGTACACCGTCTCTTATGACGAGAAAAAGGGAGTGGCACAAATGATTCTTCGGAACCGCGCAATGGGAGCAGAGCAGGTTGCGAAAAAGTACTTCTACGATGAGAAGGGGAGAATCGCGGAGATATGGAACGGAGACGAAGAGACCAGACAATTCACCTATGATGAGAACGGAAATGTGACGAGAGTCACCGAAAAGGACGGCGAGAACACGGTCAGTGAGATAGAATTGGAATATCAGAAGATATTTCTTTCGAAATCCTGAAAAAGATGTTGACAAACAAACATCAAATCGCTATAATTTCACTATGCGCGTTTCGGACGAGACGGTCCGAACGAATAGACATGAGGGAGGTGTAATAGTCATGGGTGCTATTTGTCCGAAGAATAAACATTCGAAAGCTAGAAGAGACAGCAGAAGAGCGAACTGGAAGATGACCGCTCCGAACCTCGTTAAGTGCAGCAAGTGCGGTGCGTTGATGATGCCTCACAGAGTTTGCAAGGCTTGCGGAAGCTACAACAAGAAAGAGATTATCCCGCAGGAAGCTTAATCGAAACGAATTTGAAAACCGTCGGTTTGTACCGGCGGTTTTTTTATGCCGAGACGGCGGCCGTCCTTGTATTTTCCACGTATTTTTGGTAGAGTGATGGTATAGTCTTTTGGGGAGGTATTGAGATGCTTACAGCAGGAATTAAGGCGCCGGATTTTACATTGCCGGATCAGAACGGGAAGATGCACAAGCTGTCCGAATACAAGGGGCGGAAGGTGGTTTTATATTTCTATCCGAAGGACAATACTTCGGGCTGCACCAAGCAGGCCTGCGGCTTTGCCGAGCGGTATCCTCATTTTCTGGAGAAAGGAGCCGTTGTCCTCGGTGTGAGTAAGGATTCCGTCGCTTCCCACAAGAAATTCGAGGAGCGCTACGGCCTTCCGTTCACACTGCTTTCGGACACCGAGCTTACGGCTATCAAGGCTTATGATGTCTGGAAAGAGAAGAACAATTACGGCAAGGTTACGATGGGCGTTGTCCGCACAACCTACCTGATTGATGAAGAGGGCATAATCATCAGGGCGTTTGATAAAGTTAAGGCCGCGGATAATCCGCAGGATATGCTCGATTCGCTTGTTTAGGAGAACCGCACGGGAGGTTTCATGAGCGCCGATGTCAGAAGAATTCTCGATAAGCTGGACAGCCTGTTCGCCCGCAGGGAATATGCGGAAGCGGAGAGGCTTCTTCGCTATTGGGAAGCAGAGGGCGAGCGGTCCGGCGATGACAAGGTTTACTACCTCGCGGTGAACGAGCAGATGGGGCTTTACCGCAAGCTCGGCCGCAAGGACGATGCGCTGTCGGCCGTATGGAAAATGCAACGCTATCTCGACCGTACCGGCCGCCGCATGACATTAGAAGGTGCAACGGCGCTTCTGAACGCCGGGACGGTTTATAAGGCGTTTGAAATGAGTGAGGAAGGCCTCCCGTTCTTTGAAGAGGCGGCATTCGTTTATGAAGAACTGCTCCCGCCTGACGACAGACGGCTTGCGGGGCTTTACAACAATATGAGCTCCGCGCTTTCCGATGTCGGAAGGCTTGACGAGGCGCTGGAGCTTTGTGAAAAAGCACTTGCCATTCTCGGAAAGACGAGCGGAAATGAGGCTGAGGAAGCCATCACCTATCTCAATATGACCGCCATGTACGAAAAGCGTGACGGAATGGAGAAGGCGGAGTCCGATATCGAACGTTGCCTTACGAAAGCGTGGGAGAAGCTGGGAGCGGCCGCGGCCGGTACCGAGGAGGGCTACCTGGCATTTGTCTATGACAAATGTGCACCGACCTTCGGGTACTACGGATGGTTTATGGCAAGGAACGAACTGCAGAAGCAGGCGGAGGAGATTTATGAGCGGCTCGGTGCCGTGAAGAACGAAGACCGGGAAGATGCGGAGGACAGTGATGAAGGGGCTTGATCTGTCAAGGAAGTTTTTTGAGGCGTGCGGAAGACCGATGCTTACGGAGCAGTTTGCCGACATCTTGCCGCATATCGCGGTCGGGCTTGTCGGGCAGGGCTCGGAGTGTATGGGTTTTGACGATGAGCTCTCGCAGGACCATGATTTTGAGCCGGGATTTACCATCTTTCTGCCCGGGGAAGATGTCGTGGACCGGCGTGCGGAGTTTTTGCTGGAGCGCGCTTACGGAAGGCTTCCGAAGGAGTTTGACGGATACGGAAGAAGCGGGCTCAAGCCTGCCGGCGGACCGCGCCACGGCGTGACGAGACTTTCGGAGTTTTTGATGAAGACAATCGGAAGGCCGGACGGCAATCTGACCGTTCGGGACTGGTTCTCGATTCCGGAGCAATCCATTATTGAGGTTTGTGACGGAGAGCTGTTTCATGACGGCGACGGCACATTTACGGCGCTTCGCGAGAGGCTTGGAAGAATGCCGGAACCGATCCGGCTTAAAAAGCTTAGCGCCTGCCTGTTGATGATGTCGCAGACGGGGCAGTATAACTATAAAAGACTGACAGAGCGCGGGGACGAGCGCGGCGCGCAGCTGTGCCTGATTGAGTTTGAGAAGCAGGCAAGACACGCGGCGTTTCTGATTAACGGCGCGTATATGCCGTACTATAAGTGGGCGTATCGGGCATTTGCCGACCTTAAGGTGCTGCCCGAGCTTTCCGGGCGGCTGTACGGTCTGATTTCCACAGGCAACGACCCGCAGAGGGCAGCGGAGAAGCTGGAGACCATCGAGGATGTGGCCGCACGCATCATCTGCGAGCTGCAAGAGCAGAACCTCACCGATGCGGTATGCGCCGATTTGCAGAAGCACGCGTTCTCCGTGAACGACCGCATTGCTGACGGAAACATCCGCAACATGGATATCTTTGCGGCGTTATAAGGTGCTTCGGTAAACTGAGTGCAGCAGTATTGAAGTTCCAAATCCTAAGGATTGAAAAAAGAAGGGCTCAAGCCCTTCTTTTTTGTCGCGATATAATCTCGATTGAAATTGGTTTTGCAGGTGTATTGCTTCGTTACTGTTCGGTCAGAAAACGGAACCAGTTCAGAATGTAATCCCGAATGTCGGCGGCATCAAGGTCGGTCCGTTCGAAGAAGCACAACTCATCGTTATGACGGAACCGGAACACAGGCCCGATCTGTTCGGTAATCTGCGGCAGGAAACTGCCGCTTTTTTGCTGCCTTGCGGTCTCGCGCGTCGCGGGCTTGCGGTATTCCTTCGCGACAAACGAGGCCAGACTCTTGTGGATGGCCTTATCCTCAACGGGAAGGTAATAATAGTTCTTATAGTCTTCAAAGAAGTAGTAAGGCGCCATTTCGTAAACCGGAACCTGAAGGCGGACGGTCTGCCCGGAAAGCAACAGGTCGGCAAAGAGGTTCTCGGAGGGAACATCGCCGGGATTCGATGGGGTGTTACCGGCAGCATCGGGAATGCCGCCCGGAGCACCGGAGATTGCCGTCCCGGTGGCATTTACCATCGGTTGGATTGCCGTCCCGGTGGTATGTGCCATCGGCTGAATCCGGCATGACGCGGGGATTTCAGGGAGCGGAAGGATCTTCCGGAAGGGCTTCGGAAGGGTGCACGGAAGCGTCGCCGTGTAGGTGACCGTGCCGTCTGTTACGGACTGCCTTGCGTCGGTAAGCGGAAGGTCCGAAAAGATGCAGTACGGCAGAAGCGCCGGGATCTGCGACAGGCCGAGAATGTCGTCGCGGTTATGCAGTAAAAGCGCTGCGAGCAGTTCCTCGGCGCGTGCCCTGTCAAAGCGGCAGCGTCCGACATATTCGGAATAAAAGGCGATGAGCGTGCCGCCGTCATACGGGTCGGTGCGGTTGTATCCGACGGCCTTTTCGAGGCTCGGCTGCTTCCGGTTGGGAAGCCCCAGAAGCTTCTGACTGCGGGACAGGTGCCGGTAAAGGTCAAGCGTCTCTTCCTTGTTCGGAACCGGCAGGGGCATTCTGTGATGCCGCACGCGTTCCTTTAAAAACGGGATGTCAAAGGTGTTGCCGTTATAGTGCACGAGCACCGTGTCATTTTTGACGGTTTCTAAGAAGCAGCGGATGATTTCCGGCTCTTCGTCCGCATTTTCCGCAAACCACTGGCGGAAGCGGAGACCGTCCGGCGTTTCGCTCAGGCAGCCGATCAGATAGATGTAGCAGGCAAGCGCATTCAGCCCGGTCGTCTCGATATCAAAAAAGAGCGGTCTGCGGGCTGCGGTTTCCCCTGAAAGAAGGCTTAACGCCTCGGGAATTCGAATGTCGGTTATGATTTCATCGACCGCTTTCATGCTGCCTCCGGGAGTGTTGAGTCTTATAGTACGATAATTGGAAAAGCTATACCACCGAATACGAGGCGGTGGTACGAAAAGAAAAGTTAAGGGGATTACAGTACCACGGGTTTGTTGGCACTTGGTACTGCTAGTCGTTTTTCGGGAAACCAGTACCAAGGTTTTGCTGGTGCTTGGTACTGAAAACCGGTTTTTTTGAAGACTAGTACCAAGACCAAATTACCATTTGGGACTGAAAGTCAGTTTTTCGGGAAACCAGTACCAAGGTTTTGCTGGCGCTTGGTACTGAAAACCGGTTTTGCGGAAGAATAGTACCATTCCCGCACCGTTGCATGGTACCGGAGACCGAAGAAACACACGGCCAGTACCATGCCCGCGCATTCGCTTGGTACTAAAGACCGAAACGCCATACAATCAGTACCACGGGCCTTCTGCCGGTGGTACGAAACATGAAAAAACAAGGCCTTCAGTGCCATAAAAAACCCGGCGTAAGGCGGATTGCCGTTTCTGCCCCGAATTATACCATTTTTTTGAAAAAAAGTGAAGATTTTTAGTGTATTTCCGCGGAAAATGTGTTACAATAACGCTATATATAGTATTATGCCCTGCGACCGGGATACTACATCCGCATTTTCCGAAGAATGTGGATACAGATGGAAAAGGAGACGCCATGATTGCATTTTTGCGCGGAGAATTATACGGGACGACGGACAATTCGGCAATCGTGGAATGCAACGGTGTCGGGTATGAAGTGACGATGTCCGGAAACGATTTGGAGAATCTGCCGGACCCGGGGGAGAACGTCATCATCCACACCTATATGAACGTGAATGAGAACACCGGTGTCAACCTGTTCGGCTTTCTGGAGCGGGAAGACCTGGCGATGTTTAAACAACTGATTACGGTGAGCGGCGTCGGCCCGAAGGTGGCTGTCGGCATTCTCGGAACGCTTCCGTCGAAGGAGCTTGGTTACGCGATTGTGACCGACAACGCGAAGGCCATTTCGAAGGCGCCGGGCGTCGGCAACAAGCTGGCGAGCAAGATCATCCTCGAGCTGAAGGACAAGGTATTCCCGAGCGAGATTGCACCCGAGACAGTGCCCGAGAAGACGGAGGCTGCGGACAGTCAGGAGCTGGCCGGTGCAATCGACGGTCTGGTCATGCTAGGCTACAGCAGGAAGGATGCCGAGAAGGCAGCAAGAAAGGCCGCGAAGCCCGATATGACGGCGGAGCAGATTTTGAACGCCGCATTTGCATATCTGTAAAGTTTAGGATTGGAACATGGCACGAAGAATTATCACAACCGAGAAGATCAGCGAGGATGTGAAGATTGAATCTTCCTTAAGACCGAGCTATCTGGCGGATTATATCGGACAGGAGAAACTGAAATCGACGCTGTCCGTATACATTGAGGCCGCGAAGAAGAGAGGCGAGCCGCTCGACCATGTGCTGCTGTTCGGACCTCCCGGACTCGGCAAGACGACGCTTGCGCATATCATCGCCAACGAGATGGGCGTTGACATCAAGACGACCTCGGGACCGGCAATCGAGAAACCGGGCGATATCGTGGCAGTCATCAAGGGACTACGCGAGGGCGACATCCTTTTCATCGACGAGATTCACAGACTGAACCGTCAGGTCGAGGAAATCCTGTATTCCGCAATGGAGGATTTCTTCATCGACGTTGTCATCGGAACCGGCGGGACAAATGCCAAGTCAATGCACATCAAACTTCCGAAGTTCACCCTGATCGGAGCCACGACAAGAGCCGGCATGCTGACCGCGCCGCTTCGAGACCGTTTCGGTGTGGTGAGCCGGATGGAGTTTTATAACGTTGACGAACTGACGACCATCATACGCAATTCCGCTAAAGCACTCCGCGTCCCGATTGAGGATGAGGGCGCACTCGAGCTTGCGAGACGCTCCCGCGGAACGCCGAGACTTGCGAACCGCTTCTTAAAGCGCGTGCGTGATTTTGCGCAGGTCGGAGGAGACGGAAAGATTACCGAAAAGCTTGCGAAGGAAGCACTTGACCTCTTGGAGGTCGACAGCATCGGTCTTGACCATATCGACCGTGCCATCCTTCGCACGATGATTGAAAAATTCGACGGCGGCCCTGTGGGGACGGCTGCAGTCGCGACTACCATAGGGGAGGACCAGGGAACCATTGAGGATGTTTACGAACCGTATCTGGTACAGATCGGATTCATCCTCCGTACGCCGAGAGGGCGTGTTTGCTCGAAGACTGCTTATGAACATTTGGGAATTCCATTTTCCGATAAGAAGTAAATCTACGGGAGGCTGTTATGAACAATCGAACGCAAGCGGAGGTTATCATCAACGGAAAGCAGTACAGCATCATCGGCTGTGAGAGTGAGGAATACCTGCAGAAGGTGGCGTCCTATATCAACAGCAAGTACTCCGAAATCCGGGCCCAGAAGTGGTTCAAGGAAGTCAGCCCGGATATGCGCGAGGTTGTACTGCAGATCAACATCGCAGACGACTATTTCAAGATGAAGAGCAAACTTGCGCAGGTAAGCGAAGAGGCCGAGGAGCGGGACAACGAGATTTACCGCCTGAAGCATGATTTGATTGCCGCCCAGGGAGAGGCTCAGGAACTGCAGCGCAAGTTAGAGAAGCTTCAGCAGGCCAATATGGACGAGCAGAAGAAGAGCGTGCGTCTGGAGACCGAACTGAATGGATATCGAAAGAAATACAACTGAAGTTGAGCTGCTGGCGCCGGCGGGGTCCGTGGAGACCCTGAAGGCCGTCATTGAGGCGGGGGCCGACGCCGTCTATATCGGCGGAACGAGATTCGGCGCCCGTGCCTATGCAGACAATCCGGAGGAGGACGTACTTCTTTCGGCCATCGACTATGCCCATCTTCGGGGCGCAAAGGTCTATCTGACCGTGAACACGATTCTGACAGACCGGGAGATGTCCGAATTATATGAGTATCTGAATCCATATTATCAAGCGGGACTGGATGCCGTCATCGTACAGGATTTCGGTGTTCTGTCCTTTTTGCGTTCACATTTTCCAAAGATGGCGGTGCACATCAGCACGCAGATGACAGTGACCGACGCTGAGGCGGCGGAGCTGTTCGACGAGGGCGTGACCCGGATTGTTCCGGCGAGAGAGCTGACGCTTTCGGAAATCAGGAAAATGCGACGCAGCACCGGGAAAGAGCTTGAAATTTTCGTGCACGGCGCGTTATGCTATTGTTACTCGGGGCAGTGCCTGCTTTCGTCGCTGATCGGCGGCCGGAGCGGAAACCGCGGACGGTGCGCACAGCCGTGCAGGAAGCAGTACCGCTACGAAGAGGGCGGGCAGAGCTTTGACGGGTATCTGTTAAGCCCGAAGGACCAGTGCCTGTTGCCGAAGCTTCACGAACTTTTGGCAATCGGCGTGCATTCCTTAAAGATTGAAGGGCGCATGAAGAGCACGGCGTATGCCGCGGGCGTGACGTCTGTGTACCGCAAATGGATTGACCGCTATTATGAACTCGGTGACCGTAAGTACCGGGAGTACCTGAAGGCGCACGGTGCGGAGATGGCAGCAGATATCGAGACGCTTTCCGACCTGTATAACCGTGGCGGTTTCTCGGACGGATATGTGTTTGACGAGAAGGGACCGAACATGATGGCCAAGGACCGGCCGAATCATACCGGAACCCCTGTCGGAACGGCAAATGTGAAACGGGAAGGCACGAAGACGGTTGCAGTGCCGGCGTTTACGAAGCAGATCGGACCCGGTGAGGTGCTCGAGCTTCGGACCAGGGATGAAAAGTATGTCATCGGCGAGTGGACGACGCCGAAGGATATCAGGGATTACCGGATTCCGGCGATTCCGGTCCTTTGGAAGCGAGAATACGGCGCAATGCCCGCGAAGCTTCGCGTGAACATTTTCCGGATGCGTAAGGAACCGCTCCTGAATGCTTTGACGGAGCAGTTTGAAAAGAATAAAAAGCCGGTGCTTCTTAACGGAGCGTTCACCGCTAAGGCAGGCGAGCCCATGAGGCTTACGCTTACCGGCGTACAGTCCGGTGTTTCGGTAACGGTCAGCGGCCCCGTGCCTGAACGTGCGCAGAAGGAAGGCACGAGCGGGGAGACCGTACGCGAGAAGCTTTCAAGAACCGGCGGAAGCGGCTACGGCATGGAGACGCTTACCGTTTCTGTTGACGACGGATTATTCCTGCCGGCATCGGTGCTGAACAACCTTCGAAGAGACGGCATCAAAGCGTACGAGAACGAGGTGCTTGCCGGATATAAAAGGCCTGCGGGAATCCGTCCCGTGGAAAAGGACATGGCAGCAGGCGCCGTACCCGGTCGCACCGTCATTTCGGTCATGAAAGCGGAGCAGTTACGCACAGTCATTGCCGCAAAGACCGAAGCGGATTTCTATATTGACATGGAAGGCGAATATGAAGCATGTCTTCAGGCGCTGAAGAACCGCAAGGCATTTCTTCTTCTGCCACGCACGTTAAAGGGGGAGAAGCGCGAGAAGGCACTCGCGGAAGCGGAACGGATCATGTCGGATTACCGGCTTGCAGGCGTTGTTACAAGACATCCGGACCAGATTCCGTGGGCAATTCGAAACGGATTTGTCTGGGAAGCGGACAGAACGTTATATTGCGAGAATACTACAGCTGTAGAATATTTCCTCGAAAAAGGAGCCTCGGCTGTGACGCTTGCCGAGGAACTGAGAAAGAATGAGCTGCCGGACCGTGAGGGAACGCTTCTTACCGTTTACGGGCGGTCACTGGCGATGGTTTCGGAGCAGTGTCCGAGAAGGACGACCGGTCTCTGTCCCGGAAAGGCAGCGAAGGAGAGCGGATTTTTAGGCGACGCGGAAGGAGAGACCTTCCCGGTTGTTCCGGTCTGCCGGTATTGCCACAGCCTTTTGTATCACTCAAGAGTGTATTCCCTCTTCCCGAGATGGAGCGAGGTTGAGGGCTGTAACGTATCCGGATACCGGATTGATTTTACGTTGGAATCTGCTGCAGAAACAGCGGCAGTTCTGCAGGATTATGAACTTGTAAAAAACGGCGGGAGCGTTCCGCAAAGCGCGGACACGACCCGCGGAAGCTGGGTGAGGGGCGTCGAATAGCCCCAAACGCATGACGGATTACCGATAGGGGCCGTACAGTCCCGAAAGGCAATGGAGTTACCATGAAAAGAGCGATTATCATTTCGACAATTGTTGCGTTACTCGTGCTGCTCACGGTCGGACTTACCCTTTGGGGACTGAACCGCGAGGAGGACGAGCCCCGTCCGCGCCGCGGCATCGAAAGAGAAATTCCGTCTCATACCCCGACGCCGACTCCGTCCCCGAGCCCTTCGCCGACGCCTACGCCGAGTCCGACGCCGACACCGACGCCCAGTCCTACCCCCACGCCTACCCCGCGTGTTGTCTGGGACGAAGCTTTTCCTGAGCTCGGCAGGATGAGCGCGTATACGATGGAGTATAAGGAGACCTTCGGCGAGCACGACAACTGCTTCACCATCACGAAGGACCAGTTCGGAAATCTTTCCATCGCATTTGTCGGAAAGAGCCCGTTCTACCGCGTCTACAGCGACGTCGAGATGATTCGGTTCATCGACGGCAAAGTATACCTGAACATCGGCGACACACTTCGCTATTTCGGCGAAAATCCCGACGCGCTCGGCATCCCGAAGGAGGGCTGGATTGTCATTCCGGAGCCCGCAGAGTTCCGACGGAACGTGCTTGATCTGCAGTCGCTGTTCGCCATCTACTCCGATGTCCTTGCGAAGAATTTCGACTGGAAGGAATTTCAGGATCTCGGCGACCGGTTCGTGCGACCGATCACGGCCGGCGAAGTGTTCACGGTCCTTAAGGAAGCCGAGAAGACAATGGACCGCGACTGGGTACCGCCGATTAAGAACATGATCAAGTCCATCCAGTGGAAGGAATATGAACGGCGTCTTTTGAAGGAAAATGACAAGGAGCTCACGGAAGCCCTCAAACAGGCCGGGCTCGCCGAATGGAAGGCGAAGCTGTTGCTGTCCGGCGCGAAGACCGTAAACAAATCGGTGCTCCTTTACGTTTACGACAACTATCTCGGAGACATCAAGCAGACCGAGGACGAGGAGATGCGCATCACGTCGTCCGGGCTGCAGATTTACATCGGTTCGGCAGGCACGGGTGAACTTGAAATCGTGTCGGGAGAGGAGTACCGGATTTCGTTCCGGCTCTCGAATCCTTCCGGCAATACAGCAGAGCGTACACTCACGCTGAAGCCTTACCGGGGACGCATCGAGGTTCCCGGCAATGTCATCGGCTTCAAGGCCTTCGGACCGCTGCTTTCGGACATTTTAGGCGGATTCTGATACAAAGAGCCTTCCGGTCAACATGGCATGGAAGGCTCACATTTTCCTTTGGAGAGGGAACACAACTTTTTCTTGCACTTACTTCCGTTTTCGGGTATAATGTTCCCAATATGTGACACACCAATGACAGGGGGTCTTTCTATGACAGAGGCTACTAGCTGCGGTGGTGTTGTTATTTTCAGAGGAAAGATATTGCTGCTGTACAAGAACTACAAGCACAAGTATGAGGGCTGGGTTCTGCCGAAGGGTACAGTAGAAGAAGGTGAGGACTTCAAGACGACCGCTTTGCGCGAGGTTCGTGAGGAGTCCGGGGTGAGCGCCAGAATCATTCAATACGTCGGGAAGAGTCAGTATAGCTTTACCACGCCCGAAGATACCGTAATGAAGGACGTTCATTGGTACCTTATGATGTCGGACAACTATTATAGCAAACCACAACGCGAGGAATACTTTGCGGACTCCGGGTATTACAAATACCATGAAGCATATCATTTGCTGAAGTTCTCCAACGAAAAACAGATTCTTGAAAAAGCTTATAACGATTATCTGGAGTTGAAGAAGCGGAACCTTTGGGGCTCCGGCAAGTATTTCTGAAAAGGATGAGGAAAAGGACCGCGCGACGGTCCTTTTTTCACGCAAACAAAAAATCGGTTTCGGAAAAGGAAACGAAAATGAACAAAATCAAAGAACTCTATTTGAAACACAAGGAAATCATTCTGTACGCTATCTTCGGCGGCCTCACGACACTCGTGAATTTCGTCGTGACGTTCATTCTGCAGAAGGGGCTCGGTCTCTCCGGTGAGGGCATCGAATTCATTATCGCGAACTCGATTGCATGGGTATGCGCGGTCGCATTTGCCTATGTGACAAGCCATCTTTACGTATTCGAAAGCAAAGCAAAGGGCTTCGGGGCAATCGCTGAGGAAGCCGCCAAATTCGTCGGTTCGCGAATCTTCACCGGCATCATCGAGATGCTGCTTCCGTCCGGTCTTGTTGCCATCGGAATCGACGGTTCGCTCCTGTCTTTTGAGGGCTTCTGGGCCAAGGCAATTACCGGCATTGTAGTAATCATCCTGAACTATGTCCTGAGCAAACTGTTCGTGTTCCGGAAGAAGAAAGAAGAGCAGGAAGAGACGGCGCAGATGGAGGAAGAAAATGTTTGAAATCGGCAGAACTGTCGTACTGAAGAAGGGAGAAGGCCGCTCATTAAAGGCCGGCGGTCTCTGGGTTTATGACAATGAAATCGCATCGGTGATCGGGACAGGCGACAACGGCTGTCTTGTCCGCGTGAACGATTTCGACGGTTACCCGATGGGCGTCGGATTTATCAACGACAACTCAAAAATCCGCGTCCGCATGCTCACGAGAAGGAAGGACACCGAGGTCAACGAGGAGTTTCTTCGGATGCGTGTCCGCGCCGCGTGGGAGTACCGCAAGAAGGTTGTCGACACCTCGAGCTGCCGACTGATCTTCGGCGAGGCGGACTGGCTTCCGGGCCTTACCGTTGACAAATACGAAGACGTCCTCGTTGTGGAGTCTTTGGCGCTTGGCATGGACCGTATGAAAAAGCTCGTGCTGGATCTTCTTTGCGAAGAACTGGCAAAGGACGGCATCAAAATCCGGGGCATTTACGAGCGGAGTGATGCCAAGGTTCGCGAGCTGGAGGGAATGGAACGCGTGAAGGGCTTTCTTTCCGAGCCCTTTGACCCGATTGTGCAGATTACCGAGAACGGTGTGAAATATGAGGTTGATGTGGCCAACGGACAGAAGACAGGCTTCTTCCTTGACCAGAAATATAACCGTAAGGCGATGCAGGGACTCTGCAAAGGCGCAACGGTGCTCGACTGCTTCACGCATACCGGCTCATTTGCCTTGAATGCAGGCTACGCGGGAGCCACCGAGGTACTCGGCGTGGACGCTTCGGAGCTTGCGGTTAAGCAGGCGGAGCGGAATGCCGCGTTGAACGGGCTTTCCGACAGGGTGCACTTCATGGTCGCCGATGTACTGGATCTTCTTCCGAAGCTTGCCGAGGAGGGGCGGAAATACGATGTGGTCATCCTTGACCCGCCCGCATTTACGAAGTCCCGCGAGGCGACGAAAAATGCCATCAAGGGCTACCGTGAGATCAATATGAAAGGCCTCCGTCTTGTAAAAGACGGCGGATATTTCGCGACCTGCTCGTGCTCGCATTTCATGACGCAGGAACTTCTTCGCGAAACCATCGCGCAGGCGGCGCAGAGCGTTCACAAGCGCCTCCGCCAGATTGAGTTCCGCACGCAGGCACCGGACCATCCGATTCTGTGGAGCGCCGACGAGTCGTATTACTTAAAGTTTTACATCTTCCAGGTGTGCGAGGAAAAGTAAGCCGCTAAGCAGAAGGGAGGTCGTGCAATGTCTTTAAAGTTATCAGAACTGTGCCGGTTCAATGAGATTGTCATTCAGTGCCATGATAATCCGGATGCTGACGCGTTAGCGAGCGGATTTGCGCTCAGATGGTATTTTTCACGGCAGGGAAAAGAGGCACGCTTCGTGTACGGAGGCGGGCAGGAGATACAAAAGAGCAACCTCGTTTTGATGAATGAGAACCTTGAAATCGGCTGTGAGCATATAAAGAGCCTTGCGGCGCCCGAGCTTCTGATCACGGTGGACTGCCAGTACGGCGAGAGCAACGTGACGGCTTTTCCGGCGGCGCATGTGGCGGTGATTGACCATCACCGTGTTTCCGGCGAGCTTCCCGAGCTGAGTGAGGTTAGGAGCAACTACGGATCGTGTTCGACCGTTTTGTATGAGATGCTTCGGGATGAGGGGATTGACATCAACGAGAACCGCAACATCGCGACGGCACTGTATTACGGCCTGATGACCGACACCGGCGATTTTACGGAGATTTCTTACCCGAGCGATAAAGATTTGCGTGACATTGCGGTTTTCAACAAATCGATGGTCACGCTTTTTCGGAATTCCAACCTTTCCATCGACGAGCTTCGGATTGCGGGTGAAGCGCTCCGAAACACGACCGTCGATGAGAAGCGGTGCTACGGCATTGTCGAGGCCGGACTTTGCGATTCCAACATTCTCGGCATCATCAGCGACATGTTTCTCGAAGTGGACGGCGTTTCATCGTGCATCGTTTACAATATCCTGCCGTCCGGCATCAAATTCTCGGTGAGAAGCTGCGTGAAAGAGGTCAAGGCATGCGAGCTGGCAGGCTTTGTCGCGGAGCACCTCGGCGGTGGCGGCGGCCATCTGGTGAAGGCCGGCGGCTTTTTGAAGAAGGATCTGATTGTGAAGGCCGGCATCGCCTATGAGAAAGAAGCCATCAGCCGTTTCATCACGGGACGGATGAATGAATACTTTGATACCTCGACGATTATCCATGCGGGAGAGTACCGCGCGGACCTTTCCGAGTTTGCCCGCTATCGGAAGAAAGAGTTCGACCTCGGATATGTGCAGGCGAAGGACCTGGCGGAGCCGGGAAGCGAGATTGCCATCCGGACGCTTGAGGGCGATGTGGATGTGACCGTCACGGAAGATGTTTACATCATGATTAACGTGAACGGCGAGATTTATCCGATCAGCCGCGCCAAATTCGAGCGTTCCTACCGCGAATCCGACGCGGAATACGTCTATCCGGGCGAGTACCCGCCCAACGTGATCAACAACGCCGTCGGCGAGCGGCTTCCGCTTCTGCCGTACGCAAAAAGCTGCATTTCCGTCGGAGGCGACGGCATCTATGCCAAAGAACTGACCGGGCGGGTGAAGATATTCACCATGTGGGACCGTGAAAAATACTATCTCGGACGGCCGGGTGACTATCTGGCCGTACGTGCGGACGATGTTTCCGACATCTATGTGATTGAGAGGGAGATATTCCTTAAGACCTACGAGCCGTTTGAAGCGTAAGATACGGCATCATTTAAAGAGGACAGAAAGACGATGATTTACGACGCATTTATCAGTTACCGCCATGCTCCGTTAGACATGGAAATTGCAAAGAAGGTCCATTCGGGACTGGAGATGTTCCGTGTGCCTTCGGCGGTGCAGAAGAAGACAGGTAAGAAGAAAATCAACCGGGTGTTCCGTGACCAGGAGGAGCTGCCGATTGGAAGTGATCTGAACGATAACATTTCCGCAGCACTCCGTGAGTCGGAGTACCTCATTGTCATCTGTTCTCCGGAGACGCCCGGATCGTACTGGGTTTCGAAGGAGATTGACACCTTTATCGAGATGCATGACAGACATCACGTGCTCGCGGTTTTGGTTGACGGAGAGCCGGATCAGAGTTTTCCGCCGCAGCTTCTTTGTGACGAGAACGGCAATCCCGTGGAGCCTCTCGCGGCAGATGTGCGCGGCGCGGATGCCTCGGAGCGGAACAAAAAGCTGAAGACCGAGCTTTTGCGTCTTGCGGCGCCGATTCTCGGCTGTACCTATGATGACTTAAGGCAGCGTCACCGTGAGAGAATCCTGAAGAGAAATATCATGATTGCATCGATAGCGGCAGGCATCGTCGCGGTTGCCGGCGCGGCATTCGGTGTTTATAACGCGAACGTGGCACGCCGCATGAAGAAGCTGGCCGATGAAAAGGCTGTCCTTGCGGAGGAGAAGTCTGCCCTCGCGGACGACAAGACGAAGCTTGCCGATGAGAAGAGCCGGCTCGCAGAGGAGAAAACCGTATTGGCGGACAGGATACTTGCCGAGTACCGTGAAAAGCAGGAGAACCAGTCCCGGTTTTATGCCGAGAAGGCAATGATGCTGCTCGAAGCAGGAAACCGTGAGGACGCGGTGCTTGTCGCATCGGAAGGCCTTCCGTCTGCCGACGATGACCGCCCGTTCGTCGCGGAGGCAGAGTATGCGCTTGCAGCCGCACTTCACGCTTATGACAGCGGACACAGCCTTTCCGCGGACCGTCTGCTGGCACATGATTTCAACGTAAAGGATATGGTTACGGACCGGAAAGGGAGATATCTGACCTCTGTTGACCACGGGAAAACGGTTTATGTCTGGGACTGTGAGACCTGGGAGCTTCTTTTGAAGCTTAAGCCGACCGTGACATCCGGTAACTATCATGAGGAAGTCCTTGCGGCGTTCGCGAATGAAAACGGTCTGTATGCAGCATACCGCAATCGCCTTGTGCGATATGACTTTTCAGGGGCAGAACAGGCAAGGTATGATCTCGACGACACAATTTCGTGGTGCTTCTTCGGTGAGAAAGCCGATACGGCATTTTGCATCGGAACGAAAAAGATAACTGCCGTTTCGCTTTCCACGCTCAAATCCGATGCGGAGATTGTCAATGATACACCGTATTCTTTTACGGCAAAGGCAAGTCTTTCGCCGGACGGAAGCTGGTTTGCAATCGGCCATACAGCAGGGACTGACGGGAAATGCTGCGTCTCGATTGTCAATCTGAAGGATTACTCGACTGTCACGGCTCCGCTATCGGAGGCCTATATCTTCAATCTGACGGTGACGGAAAATGCCAATGTTGCCGTTGTCAGCGGAAATGACGATTTCATGTTGGAAGTACTTGCCTTAAAGCTTGATGTTTTCCGTGCGGAGGGCGGAGCGCTGATCTACAGCAGGGACCTCCCGAACACCATTCGCAACAACGCGTCCTTCTCCACGCTGATTGGTTCGCATTCGTATGAGGACAAGAGCGATATCGTGATTGTCTACGATACCGATGTATATTCGTTTGACGAAGCAACAGGAGAGATGAAGGCACATGTGCCGTTGTCAGACCAGGCGGTTACGCTTGATTTGTATGAGAATTCTTCAACGGCGTTCATCGGCGGCTGTGACGGTGGTTTCATCGGCTTGAGCACGAATGACGGACGGATTTATACGGGCAGCACGGTAATGACAAATGCCACCTCGATGGTAGACATGCTTAACGTATATGACGGAATCGTAATCCGTGAGCAGCGTTCCGGAAATCTTACGGTGCTCAAATACCATACCACGGCTGACATCACGGCGCTTCCCGACCTTCCGAACGCGATGCAGTGTGTTGCGGTCGCGCCGACTTCGGATTACTATGTTCTGCTGGATTCCGGGATGACGAACACCTATCGTTTCTATGACGGAAACGGAGAACTGTTATACTCCATTGAAAAAAATCTCAGTGCCAAAAAGATCGGTTTCTGCGGGAATGAGTGCATTCTCGCGTGGAGTGATGCCGTATACCGGGTGAATCCGGTTACGGGAACCGAGAAGAAGCTTGTATATAAAGACCTCGGGGGAGGAGAATACTATGTCAGCGCGGCAATCCGCGGCGACGGACGGTATCTTGCGCTTTGGAATGGCAGTGGCGTCGATGTCTTTGATCTTGAAAACGAAACCCACGTCTTCTCAGATTCCAAGATGCCTTCGATCGGAGCGCTTACCTTCTGCGGAAACAGGGATCAGATCATCGTTGCCAGAGCCAGAGTCAATTCGTTTGTGATTGATCTGGAGCAGGGGATAGTGACCGAGATTGCGGATGATTCGCTCCGCCAGGTCAACGACTGCAGCTCGCTTCCTTACCTTGTCTGTGATGAAAACGGAAGATATGTCGCGATGGCATGCGAAGACGGGAACGTCCGCGTTCTCACGCCTGCTGACGGCAAGACCGTTCTTACGGTTCCCATGGCGGTTCATTCCGTTTGTTTCCTGAGCTTCACAAAGGATTCGCGTTACATTTTCCTTCAGGGAGATGACTGCCATGTGAGAGTGTATGAAATTGCAAGCGGAAAATGCGTAAACAGCCTCGAGGTGCCCATGGCACTTCGGTATATGATTGAGGACGGAGAGCGCATCGCGCTTTGTGACGGTTATACGGTGAGCCTCGTTGATGCGGTAAGCTTCGGACAGCTCGCATATGTGGACGATGCCGGAACATATCTTTCCAAACAGAAAGCGTTTCTTTTGATTAACGGACGAAGCATCCGGCTTACGCAATATAAGGATTATCGTGCTCTTCTTGAAGAGGCAAAACGGCAGTTCCCGAATGCCGTTCTCAGCGAAGAGAAGAAGGTGGAATACAATATTGAATAGGATCGGAATTCCGTTCGGAAACGGTGACGATTTTATTGACGTATGTCGAAAAATGTGCAATAATTTTTTGTGGTGAGTACTGTTGTATGCGAGACAATGTGGGATGCATTGTTCTCTCTGTTTTGTGGTTGCGGACACTGAGCGAGGGCGAACATGTTATACTGGGGTGCGGATTTTCTGATTAATCTGATTTGTTATTTTGTTGTTTACAGATGGATTCTTTTTCTGCCTTTTCGAAAAAAGGTTCTTTGGTATATTGTGACGGCGGGTGCTTTGTGCCCGTTTGTCATGGTACTGTGCCATTATAATGTGCTCGGCTATGAAGGATATGTCACTGCGATTGCATCGCTGGCTGCGCTTCTGATTCTGGCCGAGAGAGAGCGTCTCAAGGTTGCGCTTGTCTTTCCGATCGTTTTCTTTGCGTCCGGAACCATCTCGATTCTGGTCATATATCTTTTGGCATTTATCACCAAAACTTCGTATTCGGACTTTACGGCTGTCAGGTGGCGGGCAGTTGCGGCGGAAGCCGTGTTCCCGCTTGTGTTTCTTGCGTTCGTTTTGTTTTTCAAAAAGCTGCATGAGGAACGGGAGTCGGTTGTGTTCAGCATCCCCCAGTATATGATTGCCCTTTTGGGTTCCGGCAGTCTTTTTATTATAATCGGCGTGGCGCAGGGTGTGATGAAGGGCGAGACGGAGTTCGCGGACTGGACCAGCCCGCTGACACTGTGCCTTGCTATCGTCGGAATTGTTTTCATCGCCCTGGTTTTATGGCAATCGAGTATCGGCAAGAAAGCATTCCGTTACAAGATGGAGAATGATTATTACCAGCTTTGCCTGAAGCGGCAGGAAGCCCATATCCGTGAGATTGTGGAGAACGACCAGAAGATCCGCCGGTTCCGGCATGATATCAACGCGCATCTGACGGCGATCGAGCAGTGCATTCAGGCCAATGACATGCCGCAGCTGAAATCGTATTTGGAGCGGATGCGCGCGGAGACGAGCAAGCTCGAGGTGCAGAAATTCACCGGTATCGGCGTTGTGGACGCCATCATCAGCGAGTGGTACCAAAAAGCCGTCAGCGAGAATATTGAATGGGAATGGGACGGCGGTCTGTTAGGACAGACGGGAACGGATGCGTATGACCTTTGCGTGTTATTTTCCAATCTCTTAAGCAATGCCGTGGAAGCCGCAGAACAGGTGGAGGAAGGAGCCGAGCGGAAGATTCATGTTTCCTGCGGTTCGTTCCGCGACAGAATCTGCATCCGCGTTTCCAATACATGCCGGAACAATCCTGAGACCGGGCGGCATGGCACCACAAAAAGCGATTATCAGAACCACGGGTTCGGTTTGCTGAACATCCGGAACACGGTTGCGAAGGCAAACGGGGAGATTCAGATTGCGGAGGAACAGGGCCTTTTCAGCGTCGAAATCATAATTTGAGGCCGATTTTATGTCGTTCATCAAAAAAATATGTCGTTCATCCAAAAGTGATTGCATTTTTCACACGATATTTTCATAATGGAAACGGAAAATGACATAGCATTCGAAGCTCGGAGGGGAGACCATGATACGGATTGGCATTTGTGATGATGAAACTACTTACCGCGGGCAGATTAAAGCAATCTGCAGCGCTTATTTGAATGCTCAGGATCAGCGGTGCGAGTTTGTCGAGTTCAGGTCCGGCGGGGAAGTGCTGGATTACCAGGGAGAGAAGATTCACCTGCTGTTTCTTGATATTGAAATGCCCGGGGCGAACGGGCTCGAGGTTCTTTCGAAGGTGCGGAAGAACGAGAAGATTTGGCGGATCGTTTTTGTGACAAGCCACAAGGAGCTTAAGTGGGAGACGGTTGACCTGAAAACGCTGGCATTTTTGGAGAAACCGTTAGACAGGGTCGGGATAGAGACCTGTCTGAAGACCGTGGTCCGGGAAGAAAAAGAGAATATCGAAATAGTCTATAAGACGATTGACGGAACCGGTTACATCCCGCTTGACCGGATTGTGCTGGTTCAGGCTAAGGGGAACTATGTTTCCATCAGTTGCGAGACAGAGGAAATCTCGGGTTTCAGCAGCATCAAGGACATTGAGGAGCAGACCGACGGAACGACGGTGATTCGTACACACAAGTCCTATCTGGCCAACCTCCAGCATGTCGCGAAGATGAACGGCGCAACGCTGCAGATGACCAACGGCGCCGTTGTCCCGGTCGGAAGGAAGTATGTATTTCCCGTAAAGGAAGCGTATTTTGCATTTATAAAGAGTGTTACGATTGACAGAAACCGATAGTTTTGTTTGCCGCCTGTTAATGAAGACAGGCGGCTTTTTTATGCCGTGTAACTGTTGCCACTCCCGCCACATTATGCAGTCGATGGGAAATGCAAAGAAAACTTTGCAAATGGGTATTGACAAGTAAACTTGGCACGTGTATAATAATGACAATAAAACTTGGCAAACGCCGGATGGGAGGTTTACATGAACAGAGAAGAAATCTTAGCAAAGAACCGGAAAGAGAGTGTAGGGAAGAGTGACGAGAGGGAACTGCAGGTTTTCGCGGATGCCTCGAAGGTCGGTATGGCCGTCGGCGGAGTCCTGGCGGTAATCATCGTGATATTTTCCAGGATCAGGGAGATTCCGATCCTCGGGTTGGCAGCCTGGTCAGTTTATTTCGCGATGTTTGGAAGCCGACGTCTCTATCAGTTCCTGAAGACTAAAGAGAGAACGGCTTTGGTGCAGGCAATCATCGGCATCGTATGCGGACTTGGCTGCTTTGTCGGAATGATTGTATTGGGGATTCAGAAATGAAAGAAGATTTATTGATACTGAAGAACAATTTGCAGGAATACCGGAAAAAGGCAGGTCTGTCTCAGGCACAACTCGCCGAGATTGTCGGTGTGTCCAGGAATACCATCAGTTCGATTGAGACCGGACAGTTCAATCCGACAGCGAAGCTGGCCCTGATTTTATGCATTGCTCTTGAAGTTAAGTTTGAGAACCTGTTCTATTTTGGGTAGATTTGGAAAATGACGATGATTTATGGTGACCGGAGCGCTCTGGAACAGGGCTGCTCCGGTCACATTTCTATCACGGAAAAATCACACTTTTTTCACAAAATATGTCGTTCATCAAAAAAATATGTCGTTCATCCAAAAATAATTGAATTTTCGCCCCTTTTATTCCCATAATGAAAACAAAAAAAGGAGGTATGCAGAAATTGAACGATAAGGGGTTTATTCTTTATGATTATGACTTCTGGGAATGGCTTCGTCATATCCTGGGAATTCCGACCAACTAAACACTGCTTTAGCGAGGGAGCAGGATGAATACCATCCGCGTAGCAATAGGAAATGGTTTCCCTGTAATTGTCTTGGGAGCAATTGCATATTTAGTGTTCCGAACAATCAGACGGAGACACTGGGAAGTGAAACCATCGTGGCGAAAAGAGGCATTATGGTTTGCATTTGCGATGTACGTTTTGATGCTCTTGAGTATTACGATTGTCCCATCCTGGAAGTTCTTGCCGGATTCTAATGGGGTTACTCGTTTATATGTTTTTACTTCGCTGGAGAAGCCACATATTAACCTCATTCCGTTTCATTCGATTCGGCAGTTCTTATTTGGAAATGATGCACGTGTTGACAATTTCAGGTCGGCAGGGGTGATGAATCTTATAGGTAATGCCCTTTTATATTGTCCTTTTGGAGTCATAGGGGTTCTTGCATTCGGAGAAAAGGAAAGGATTATCAGAAAACTGTTCTTAAATGGATTGGTTTTATGCCTAGCTGTCGAAATAGTGCAATACTTTGTCGGTCGAAGTCCGGATATCGATGATGTGGTTTTGAATATGTTGGGATTAATCATCGGGCTATGCATCGGTCGGTTTATTCAGAAGTTACTTGCTGCAGGCAAGTCATGAGTGTGGGCTATGGGTATTGTTTTACCCATAGCCTTTGTTTTGACGTGGGGACGTTATTTGGCCAAGGCGTTTTTAATCGGAGCTGTTGGGTTTGGTTTGCTGGGGACGGTTATTTTATTAATCTATTTGATGAAGAAACGATAACCAACTCCAATAGAAACGTGAAACGATTAATCTGACACAACTTCAATATGGCGGGATTAGTCCCGCCATGTTTTTTTATCTGTGTGGGTCTTTTTCCACCGTAAGAAAGTGGATTTTGGCTCGACCATTTGACCGGGGGACATCTTTACTGATGTCTTCCGGTCACATTTTACTCACGAAAATATCACACTTTTTTCACAAAATATGTCGTTCATCAACAAAATATGTCGTTCATCAACGAATTGTTGAAATTTTGCCGTAGGGGATTGAATAATTAAATCGCAACGTTGTATTTGCCGCGAACACCCGACATGTCAATGCGCGGCAGCCAAAAAACCATTATACATAAAAGGAGAGAGTATTATGTTTAAGTCACTGAGCAAAAATGAAATGATGAACGTAAACGGCGGTTTCAAGTACATCCCGGTTTACAACGTTTACATCACCAGAACTTATCTTCACGGTCAGCTTATTAGCGTAACCTCCAGCGGAAAGCAGTATGCCGGAACGCAGCAGGTTGCCAATAACGATCCCAGATCGGAAATCGTTCATACTTATACCAAGTACATCTATGCATAATTGCCTGTAAATTTACCTTAACCAGTCATGCAGGTCCCGGGGACCGATATGGCGATAAATGATACAGTCGGTTGAAGGAGAAAGCAAATTATGTTTAAGACACTGAATCTGAATGAGATGATGCAGGTGAACGGTGGATTCAAGTACATTCCCGTATATGAAGTCGAGCGTTACTTCATTAATGGGAGATACTACTATGGACCTAAGAAGTTTATCAGGTTAGAGCAGGTAGCCAGCAATGACCGCAGAACGCAGATCATTATATATATCTGAGATGGGTTCCGTCATCTGACAATCATTGATTATCCATGAGGCTATAATAGCCGTCATGGCAACAAAAACTATTTAAAGGAGAGAATACTATGTTTAAGAGTTTAAATCAGAACGAGATGCTGAAGGTTAACGGCGGTGTGAAGTATATTCCGGTATACTCCCTTACTTATTACATAGTTCACAAAGGCGGGAAGATTATCAGCACTTACTATGGACCGAAGACTTACCTTAGACTTGAGTGCGTAGCCAGCAGCGATCCCAGAACCGAGATTGTTAAGCGCTACACTAAGGATCTCTACGTATAAAATCTGAGGGCGGGTTATCTAATCCATTGAGCCAAATAATAAGTGAAATTCAAAGGAGAAAAACCATGCTTAGAGCATTGAATCAGAGAGAAATGATGAATGTAAACGGCGGATTCAAGTACATCCCTGTTTATCAGCGTGTCGTTCACAGATACATTAAAAATGGCAGCGTTGTGAGAGTTGTATATACAAACGACTTATACTTTACAGGTCATCTGGAACAAGTGGCCAGTACTGACTCCAGAACAAGAATTATCAGCGGCTACCACTATGTGAATCATTTTTCATAATGGCATAGAAAACATGTTTCATCTGTGATGTATGAAACAACATATGAAAACCAAAAGAAAAGGAGAAAAATACTATGTTTAAGACTTTGAATCAGAAAGAAATGATGAACGTTAACGGTGGTTTCAAGTACATCCCTTATTATGAGCAGAAGGTTTACTATTTGCACGGGTATGTTTACGGAAGAGACCCCAAGAAGTTTATCAAGCTTGTGCAGGTATCCAGCGACGATTCCAGAACTCAGATTGTTAAGGAAATCAAGGTTGTTATCGGATAGTTTTTTTACAGTAAATCACCCTGAGAGAATGACGGTTTCGGGGTAAAACTTGAGCGGGCCGGGTTTTTCGACGGCTCGGCCCGCGATTAAGGAAAAGAAGTAATTCAAATTTATGCGAGATACGGAGTTGGTATATGAAATATTATTGCGTGAAACAGTACGATATGACGGACTGCGGTGCGGCATGTCTTGCTACGATCTGCAAGCAGAACGGGTATAAAATCGGAATCACGAAAATCCGCGAAGTTGCAGGGACGGATACGCAGGGCACCAATGCTGTCGGCATGGTCAAGGCCGCCGAGCAGCTTGGGTTCACCGCAAAGTGCGTAAAAGGTGAGAAAGAGGACCTTTTTACAGATTTTCCGTTGCCGTGCATTGCACATGTAATCGCCGACGAGAGCGTATGGCATTACGTCGTGGTGCAAAAGATTACGAAAAAGGAAATCGTAATCGCCGATCCCGCGAAAGGGGTCGTAAAGGTTAAGCCCGAGGATTTCTTCGGGGAAAATGCCACGGAGGACAATCCGCCGGCGTACAGATGGACCGGCGTGCTGATCCTGCTGACGAAAAATGCGACGTTTAAAAAGGGCGTGGAGACCACGGGTCTGTTCAAAAGGTTTTTCCACCTCCTGATTCCGCAGAAGAACCTTGTTCTGCACATCTTCTTTGCGTCATTAATTTATACGCTTTTCGGCATGCTGGGCGCGTTCTACTTTAAGGCGTTAATCGATAAGGTTCTGCCTTGCGGACTGACGAAGATGCTGACCACACTGTCGGTCGGCATGATTCTTCTGAGCTTTTTCAGAATCGCGCTCGGTATGATAAGGGCGCATATGATGCTGTACCTCAGCCAGAAGCTTGACATTTCGCTGCTTCTCGGGTACTACCGCCACGTCATGGACCTTCCGATGAACTTCTTCGGAACGAGAAGAGTCGGTGAGATCATCTCCCGATTTTCTGATGCGGGAAGCGTCCGGGATGCCATTTCCGGGGCAACGCTGACCATCATGATTGACACGCTGATGGCAATCGGCGGCGCCATCATTCTGTGCGTGCAGAATCCGACGCTTTTCCTGGTTACGGTTGTCATCGTGATTCTGTATGCAATCATCGTACTGGCCTTCAAGGAGCCGTACCGTAAGCTTAATGAGCATGTGATGGAGAACAACGCGCAGCTGACCTCGTACATGGTGGAATCCCTGAACGGTATCCAGACGGTAAAGGCTTACAACGCGGAGCGCAGAACGAAGCACGACACGGAGAAGAAATTTGTAAAGCTTTTAAAGAGCATCTTTAAGCTTTCCTGGGTGAGCAATGTCCAGGAAGGACTGAAAACGAGTGTGGAGCTTGTCGGCGGCGTCGTTATTCTTTGGATCGGCGCGGTCAGCGTCATCAACGGAAAGATGACGGCCGGCGGCCTGATTACATTCAATGCTTTGCTCGTCTACTTTTTGGACCCGATTAAGAACCTGATTAACCTGCAGCCGGAAATGCAGACGGCTGTTGTGGCAGCAGACCGATTGGGTGAGATTCTCGACCTCGAGGCCGAGAAGACGGAGAGAGAGCTTCATAAGGTTACGCCGAAGGATCTTAAGGATGACATTTCCATCCGCAATCTGGATTTCCGTTACGGCACGAGACAGCTCGTTTTGGAGGGCATCACGCTTCAGATTCCGAAAGGGAGCAACGTCGCATTTGTCGGAGAAAGCGGTTCCGGAAAGACGACGCTGTCCAAGCTTTTGATGCATATGTATACACCCGAGAAGGGTGAGATTCTAATCGGTGACCGGAGCATCGAAGACATCAAAATTGAGGCGCTCCGTGACCGAATCGCCTATATTCCGCAGGAGACCTTCCTGTTCAGCGGCAGTGTTTACGACAACCTGACCCTCGGCATGGACGACGTGACGATGGACGATGTCGTGGAGGCGGCCAAGCTGGCGCAGGCACATGAGTTCATCAACGAGCTTCCGCTTAGGTATGACTCGCTTCTTGAGGAGAACGGCGCGAACCTTTCCGGAGGACAGAGGCAGCGCCTTGCCATCGCAAGAGCCATGCTCAAAAAGCCGGATATTCTGATTCTCGACGAGGCAACCAGTAACCTCGATTCGATTACGGAACGGGCTCTTGATAAAACGATTCATGAGTACGCTAAAGAAGTTACGACTATCTTCATTGCGCACCGGCTCAGCACAATCAAAAACTGCGACAGGATTTTCGTCATGCATAAGGGCAAAATCGTCGAACAGGGAACGCACAAGGAGCTGATTGCCATGAACGGCCGATACGCCGAGTTAGTTAAGCAGCAGTCTCTGGGCGAGTGTGATACGGAGGTGGCAACGTCATGAAACCGATTATCATCAAAATGAAAGAGCTTTCGGAAAGCACCGAAATCTATGAAAAGAAGCCGAATCCGGCAATTGTGGGGTTTATCTATATACTGCTCGGCATCATGCTGATCGGAATTCCGTGGATGGCATGTTCCAAGATGGACATCGTCACGGAAGCCAACGGCATCATATACTACACAAACGATATTTCGTATGTGACTTGCAATTACGAAGCCAGAATCGTCAGCCGTAACGTCGCGGACGGACAGTACGTGACGGAAGGCACCATCCTGTTCGAGCTGAAGTCTCTTGGTGATACGACGGACTCGAAGGACGACAAGGATAAGGACAAGGAAAATGAGGATCTCGTGAACGGACAGCCGGTCATTCGCGCAAAGGAGGACGGCTACTTCTTCGGCACCAATGAGGCAGAGGTCGGCTCCATTCTGCAGATCGGCAGCAATGTCGGCTACCTCTTCCAAAAGCCGCAGAAGACGTTCCAGGCCCAGGTTGTTGTCAACGCAAACGATATCGGAGGCATTCGGGAAGGACAGCAGGTCCGGATCGAGGTAGAGGCTTTTCCGTCCTCCGAATACGGAACCATTACCGGGCGTATCGCCAAAATCATGGACGAAGCCCAATACGATCAGCAGACGGAGACGTCGTATTTTCCGGTATGGATTGAATTCGACGCAACCACGTTAGTTGATAAAAAGAACGATGAGGTGCCCCTTCGAAGCGGACTTTTCTGCAGGGCCAAAATCGTGACCGGCCGTAAGAGAGTGCTTCCTTACGTCTGGGATTACATTCGCTGACTCGTCTCGCATAAATAAAACTGCGCTCACCACGCACGGAAGAGGTCCTGCCGCAATCGCGGCGGGGCCTTTTTCGTTTTACCGGGAAGGGAAGCCATGGCATTTTCCCCAAAAAAAAGTGTGAGATTTGCGACATTTTGTGTTGTATTATTTTATGGTTTTATTGTATATTATATTCTGGGTTGATATGGAAATCTGTACCCATTGGAGAAACGAATACGATGAGTAACTGTGCAATTGTAGGAATCAACTGGGGCGACGAAGGCAAAGGCCGTATGGTCGATCTTCTGACCGAGCGTTATGACTATGTCATTCGGTATCAGGGCGGCGGAAATGCCGGCCACACCGTAGTCAATGAATACGGCAAGTTCGCTCTTCACCTTCTTCCGTCCGGAATCTTCCGGAAGGGAGTCATGAACATCCTCGGAAACGGCGTGGCGCTTGACCTCGAGAACCTGTATCAGGAGATGCAGACGGTCATCGCGCAGGGTGTTGCGATTACGCCTGAGAACCTGAGAATCAGCGACCGTGCATCGCTCCTTCTGCCGTGGCACAGAGAACTGGACGGACTCGAGGAGGCTCGTCTTGCCGATAAGAAATTCGGCTCCACGAAGCAGGGAATCGCTCCGTTTTACTCTGACAAATACCAAAAGAAAACCATTCTTGCAGGTGAGTTGTTCTATCCCGAGCACTTAAAGGAGCACCTGAAGGATTTACTCGATTGGAAGAATCTGACGCTGACCGGCGTTTACGGCGCAGAGCCCGCAAAGCTTGAGAACCTGATTGCATGGTTTGACAAGTACGGCGAGTTCTTCAAGCCTTTCGTATGCGATACCGGAAAGCTTTTGAAGAAGGCAAGCAAGGAAGGCAAGAGCATCCTCTTTGAGGCGCAGCTTGGCTCCCTTCGTGACCTTGATTACGGCATTCATCCGTACACGACTTCGTCCAACGCCATCGCGGCATATGCCCCTGTCGGTTCGGGACTTCCGTCCGCGAAGATTGACAAGGTTGTCGGCGTCGTAAAGGCATATTCCACCTGCGTCGGCGAGGGTCCGTTCGTATGCGAATGGTTCGGCGAAGAGGCTGAGAAGCTTCGTGAGGCAGGCGGAGAGTACGGTGCCAAGACCGGCCGTCCGAGAAGAGTCGGTCCGATTGATATCGTGGCAACCCGCTACGGCGTGGAGTGCCAGGGTGCAACCGACATCGCGCTTACCAAGATGGACGTCATGAGCTACATGGACCGCATTCCGATCTGTGCGCATTATGAACTGAACGGCGAGATCATTGATGACTTCCCGTTCCCGGCAGCACTTTACGACTGCAAGCCCGTCATTGAGTATATGGACGGATGGAAGTGCGACATCAGCGGTGCCCGTAAGTGGGAGGACCTTCCGGTGAATGCGCAGAAGTATGTCGAGTACGTCGAAAAGGCAATCGGCTGCAGGATCCGCTACGTTTCGGTAGGACCCGAGCGTGACGCTTATATCGAAAGAGTTTAGTATGCTCCCTAAGGGGCTTTGGAAGGAGAACGAAATGAAAGAGTATTTTCCCGTCAAGGAAGGCAAGGTAAGAGAAATTTATGATGTCGGCGAGAACATGATCCTCGTTGCAACGGACCGCATCAGCTGTTTTGATGTCATCCTGAACAACATCGTAACGAAGAAGGGCACCGTGCTTACGCAGATGTCGAAGTTCTGGTTCGATTTCACGAAGGATGTTGTGAAGAACCATATGATTTCCGTTGACGTTAACGATATGCCGGAGTTCTTCCGTCAGCCTAAGTTCGACGGTAACAGCATGCTCGTTAAGAAGCTGACAATGCTTCCCGTTGAGTGCATCGTGCGCGGTTATATTACCGGTTCAGGCTGGAAGAGCTACCAGGAGAACGGTACCGTTTGCGGCATCAAGCTTCCCGAGGGTCTTCAGGAATCCGAGAAGCTGCCTGAGCCCATCTATACGCCTTCCACGAAGGCTGAGATCGGCGACCATGACGAGAACATTTCCTTCGAGCAGTCGATTGATTACCTCGAGGCCCGCTTCCCCGGAAAGGGACTTGAATATGCGACCAAGCTTCGTGACTACACGATTGCGATTTATAAGAAATGTGCAGATTACGCACTGACCAAGGGCATCATCATTGCCGATACGAAGTTTGAGTTCGGTCTTGATGAGAACGGCGAGATTGTTGTCGGCGACGAGATGCTGACGCCCGATTCGTCCCGTTTCTGGCCTCTTGCAAGCTACGAAGTAGGCCATGCAGAGCCTTCCTACGATAAGCAGTTTGCCCGCGATTGGCTTAAGGCCAACCCGCATGACGACTGGACGCTTCCGCAGGACGTTGTGGACAAGACCATCGCCATCTACCTGGAAGGCTATGAGAAGCTGACCGGAAAGAAACTGGTTTAACAGACAGATATGAAATGAGGGTTCCGTAAGGAGTCCTCTTTCACATTTTCCTCAAGAGAAACAAAGGAGATCAGCCATGAGCAATACGGACCGTTATGTCAGCCCTTTCTCGGAGCGTTACGCTTCCGCGGAGATGCAGTATATATTCAGCCAGGACAAGAAGTTCTCCACCTGGAGAAAGCTTTGGATTGCCCTTGCGGAGACCGAGATGGAGCTCGGACTCTCGCAGGACGGAAAGCCGGTCATCACGCAGGAGATGATTGACGAAATGAAAGCCCACATCGATGACATCAACTACGATGTGGCCAAGGAGCGTGAGAAGCTTGTCAGACACGATGTCATGAGCCATGTATACGCTTACGGACTGCAGTGCCCGAAGGCGGCCGGCATCATCCATCTCGGCGCAACGAGCTGCTATGTCGGCGACAACACCGACATCATTGTGATGCGCGATGCCCTGATGCTCGTGCGCAGAAAGCTTGTCAACGTGATTGAGAAGCTATCCCGCTTTGCAGATAAGTATAAGGCTCTCCCGACGCTTGCATTTACCCATTTCCAGCCCGCTCAGCCGACGACCGTCGGAAAGCGTGCGACGCTTTGGATGCAGGAGTTCTGCATGGACCTTGCCGATGTGGATTACGTGATTTCCACCCTGAAACTTCTCGGCTGCAAGGGTACGACCGGTACGCAGGCTTCGTTCAAGGAGCTGTTCAACAACGACCAGCAGAAGCTTGACAGCCTGGATCCGATGATTGCCGCGAAGATGGGCTTTGACGGATGCTATCCGGTATCCGGCCAGACCTATTCCCGTAAGGTTGACACGAGAGTGATGAATGTCATCGCAGGCATCGCCGCAAGCGCACACAAGATGAGCAACGACATCCGCCTTCTGCAGCATCTGAAGGAAGTGGAAGAACCCTTCGAGAAGAACCAGATCGGTTCGTCCGCAATGGCCTATAAGCGTAACCCGATGCGTTCCGAGCGTATTGCTTCGCTGTCCCGCTACGTCATCATCGACGCACTCAATCCGGCCATTACGTCCGCCACGCAGTGGTTTGAGAGAACGCTCGACGACTCCGCCAACAAGCGTGTTGCCATCTCCGAAGGCTTCCTTGCCATCGACGGAATCCTTGACCTTTGTCTCAATGTATCGGACGGCCTTGTGGTCAACGAGAAGGTCATCGAGAAGCGTCTCAGAAGCGAACTTCCTTTCATGGCTACGGAAAATATCATGATGGACGCCGTGAAGCAGGGAGGAAACCGTCAGGAGCTTCATGAGGAGATCCGCAAGCTTTCGATGGAAGCCGGCGCAACCGTTAAGCAGAAAGGTCTTGAAAACAACCTGCTTGAGCTGATTGCCGAGTCCGAGGCATTTGACGTAACACTTGAAGAGCTCGAGGCATATATGGTTCCCGCAAACTATGTCGGCCGCTCCGTTGAGCAGACTGAGGCGTTCCTTAAGAATATCGTAGCCCCGATTCTTGAGGCGAATAAGGATTGCCTGGGAATTACGGCACAGATAAACGTGTAATAAGAGTTACTGTGGTGAACCGTTGCGGCAACAAGTTCCGATGCCGGTAAAAGCGTAGTTTTTAATTGGCAGAGTCAGTTGCTGAAGCAGGGACGGTTCATTGAGAAAGGATGCATATATATGGACAGAGTTCTGGTCATAGATTTCGGCGGACAGTACAACCAGCTTGTTGCACGCCGTGTCCGCGAATGCAATGTATACTGCGAAATCTATTCCTACCGCACCGCGCTTGATGTCGTCCGCGAGATGAAACCGAAGGGCATCATTCTGACCGGCGGTCCGAACAGCTGCTATGAAGCAGGTGCGCCGACGTGTTCGAAGGAACTGTTTGAGTTCGGCATTCCGGTGCTCGGTCTTTGCTACGGAGCACAGCTGATGCAGCAGGTGCTCGGCGGCAGGGTGGAGCGCGCAAGCGTTCAGGAATACGGCCGCACGGAGATTGAAACGGACGGAAATTCCCCGCTCTTTACCGGTGTTCCGGCGAAGACGGTTTGCTGGATGAGCCATTTTGACTACATTAGTAGAATGGCGGAAGGCTTTACTTCCGTGGCACATTCCAAGGATTGTCCGGTGGCTGCCTGCCAGGATCTTTCGAGAAATCTTTTCGGCATTCAGTTCCATCCCGAAGTGCTTCACACGCCGGAAGGAACGAAGATGATTTATAACTTTGTCCGCAACGTTTGCGGATGCGACGGTTCGTGGCGGATGGACGCTTTTGTCGAGAAGACAATCGGCGAGCTCCGCGAGAAGATCGGTAGCGGCCGTGTGCTTCTCGGACTGTCCGGCGGTGTTGACAGCTCGGTGGCAGCAGGACTTCTTGCCCGCGCCATCGGAAAGCAGCTGACCTGCGTATTTGTCGACCACGGTTTGCTTCGTAAGAACGAAGGCGACGAGGTAGAAGCCGTATTCGGTAAGAACGGCAGCTTCGATTTGAATTTCGTCCGTGTGAATGCGCAGCACCGTTTTTATGTAAAGCTTGCCGGTGTGACCGACCCGGAGACAAAGCGTAAGATTATCGGGGAAGAATTCATCCGTGTGTTTGAGGAAGAGGCGAAGAAAATCGGAGCCGTAGATTTCCTCGCACAGGGCACCATCTATCCGGACGTCGTGGAATCCGGTCTCGGCGGAGAATCTGCTGTCATCAAGTCCCACCACAATGTCGGAGGACTTCCTTCCTACGTGCAGTTCAAGGAAATTGTTGAACCGCTCCGGTATCTCTTCAAGGATGAGGTCCGTAAGGCAGGACTTGAGCTCGGAATTCCCGAGAAGCTTGTCATGCGTCAGCCGTTTCCCGGCCCGGGACTCGGCATCCGCATCATCGGTGACATCACCGAGGACAAGATCCGCATCGTACAGGACAGCGATTACATTTTCCGCGAGGAAGTAGATAAAGCACTTTCGGAATATAAGAAGATGACCGGAGAGGTTGCTTCGTGGAAGCCCGACCAGTATTATGCGGCGCTCACCAACGTCCGCTCCGTCGGCGTCATGGGCGACGAGCGTACCTACGATTATGCGGTTGCGCTTCGCGCCGTCCGCACGACCGACTTCATGACCGCGGATTCCGCGCGCATTCCTTACGAGGTTTTGGACACTGTCATGAACCGCATCATCAAGGAAGTCCGCGGCGTCAACCGCGTATTCTATGACCTGACGAGCAAACCGCCGGGGACGATTGAGTATGAGTGATAACGAGCCAAGCACAAGGGAATTGATGAGGAAAACCGCGCAGCGGTTTCGCAGAAAAATGGAAGGCGGGAGTGAATGCTTGCATTCATAACCCGCCTTATATTTTTGTGCGAAAGAGTCACGAAGTGATTCCCTCATTGATTCCCTTGTGCTTGGCGACAACAGACAGCGAGATGAAGCGCAGCGGAATCGAGCTGAGTGAAGCAAAATGCGATTCAAAAAAACCATGTGACTTTCCATTGTTTTGTTTCAGAAATGCTTGTTTCGAAAGCTTTGTTTATGGTATGATAGACAAAAGTGCTCGAGCGATATATTCGGGTTAGTAGGGCGATTATCTTTTAATTTTATGTGCTAAGACAAATTGAGGATTGATGGAGGAGTCATGGTGAACGAATATAACGAATATGTTCGTGAGGTTTTTTCTGCGGCGGGTGATATTGTCATAAAATCTATGATGGGAGGATATCTTGTATATCTCAATGGGAAGCTGATAGGTGACATTTGCGATAATGAACTGTTTATGAAGAGAACGCCGACATCGGACAGACTACTTGCAGATTCCGAACTACGTTACCCGTATGAAGGTTCAAAGACACTGATGCATGTATTTGATAGATTTGAAGATAAGGAGCTTATTCAGGAACTTCTGGGCGGTATGTATACCGAACTTCCGGCGCCGAAGAAAAAGAAGTAGAGAAATATGGTTTTAAATGACTTTTAACATAGCTTTCCAGGCAATTTGGGGTGATAGATAAACGTATCAGGGAGAAGACAATTATGGTGATTGATGATTTTGATAGTGTTACAAAGCCTATTGTTGATATTGAGAGCTTTTATGGAAAATCAAAAAAGGTTGTTGAGAAATGTATGATCATCTTTTCTAAAGAAATCTATGATTTCCTTTTAAATGAAAATGAATGTACTCAAATTGGTAGTTGTAACGCATGTAACGGTGAAATACCAATTTATAGTTTTGAACATAAAGGAGAGAGAATTGCTTTTTATCTGACCGGAATAGGTTCTGCAATGGCGTCGGGAACCTGTTACGAAGTACATTGGCAGACGGGCGCAACAAAGTTTGTCATGTTTGGATCTTGTGGGAGTTTGGATAGGGAGAAGACAAAAGGAAGATATGTAGTCCCTACTGAAGCCTATAGAGGGGATGGTGCATCATATTATTATGCGCCGCCTTCAGACTATATAATTATAAAAAAAGCAGATAGGTTGGCGGAGATATTTGAAGAACTTGGAGTGCCATACGTAAAAGGCCGTGTGTGGACAACGGATTCCATGCTTCGTGAGACTGTGGGGCTGGTAAACAAGAGAAAGGATGAAGGCTGCATAGCTGTTGAGATGGAAGTCGCCGGTGTGGAAGCACTTTGCGATTTCTATGGGCTTGAACTATTCGATTTCCTTGAGGCAGGAGATGTGCTTGAAGAAAGTGGGTATGAGATTAAAGATCTCAATGTGGCAAACCATAGTCTGGCAAAGCTTGATATCGCGCTTAGGGTTATTGAAAAACTAGGTTCTTAAAGGAAAGATACAGGAGGAACATAGCCTTTTAACTCGCAAGATAACATGCTGACCAGAACAGCGCAAGTTGAGGAGAATTCAACGAAGCGTTGATTGAAATAAAGTATCTTTCGGTGTTTTCATAAAAGAAAAACGAAAGGCAAGGATTATGGACAACGTAAAGACCGGCATATTGATTGCCAAAAAGAGGAAAGAAAAGCAGCTGACCCAAAAAGATCTGGCAGATAAGTTGGGAGTTTCCAATGCGACTGTTTCAAAATGGGAAACGGGGAAGGGCTTCCCGGATATATCCCTGATAGAGCCTCTTGCATCTGTTTTGGAAATATCTGTTTCCGAAGTGCTGTCCGGGGAAGAGAGGGTACAGCCGGAGTCGGAACACACAGAAATGTTGCTGAAAGACATGGTCGATTTGTCTGTAAAGGAACAAGAGAGAAAGAAAAAACGATATAACTGGATTATCGCTATCACGGTTGCTGTTTTGTATCTGACAGTGAGCCTGCTGACCGGCAAATGGCAGTGGACCTGGATCATCTGGTTTGTATACTGCTTCTACCGTATATTGACCGAATATGTGATGAAACGTTCTGTTGGGTAACTATCTCGCAATATTTTGGCTAGTCGGGGTAAGAACTGCTATGATTATTGTACATCTGTTCTATACAGGGGAAAATGGTTCGGCAAGGAGATTTGCTGAGGAAATGGAAAACAGCGGTACAGCGGATAAGATTCGCGCAGAGTTTGGAA